>JAFDWZ010000048.1 GCA_018268195.1 Bacteroidota bacterium
TATCTTGAGTTGGAAGAAAAAGCTCCACCTACTCCACCTTCAGATATGGCCGCAGCCTCTCATAATCTTCATCTCGCATTATGCCTAATGTTTTAATATCTTCTACCGATGTGTAATTGCCATGCATCTTTCTGTAATTTACAATCACCTTTGCCAGTGATGGTTCCAGATATGGATGTCTTAACTCAAAAACACCTGCTGTGTTAATATTTATTTTTCTTACGCGAAATGCATCAACTATCAGATAAGGTTTAATCACATCCAATACCGTATCATTAATAATCTTTATATCCAGAAGCTGTTCAATGTGAAAATATCCTCCTAATTTTTCGCGATAAGCCACAATGGCTGCCGCTCTTCCTTCGCCTATTTGAGGCAGTTGCTGCCACTCCAATTCCAGTGCCGCATTCATATAAACCGGTGCAATGCTTTTTTCACGGTTAACCGGTTGTTGATGTGCTGTAACTTTTTTTACATAACTGATGCTGTCAGGTAAATCAATAAAGGGATGCAAACGTTCGTACTGCTCAGTACTGATGGTGTAAAGTTTTTTAAAATCCCCTCGTGTGCGGAAAACACCTCCTTTGGACTGATATTTTCTGATTACGGCCAATTGTTTTTCGCTGATTCCTAAGGTAAGCCACAGCGAATCGGTGAGGGTGTTGGGATTAAACCGAAAAACTTCTGCTACTACCGGCTTGCTGATGGCAGTGTCTGTTTTCTTTCCTGAATAAATGGCTATACTATCTGCTCTTTTCAATTCCTGAAACTGTTTTATCGTCTTATCCAATTCCGAAAAAACAACTTTCTCCTGCGGTTCATAATATTTCAAAGCGGCAAGAACAAACATCAGCAACAGCAACACTGCTGATAATATAACAATACCTTTTCGTTCGGAAGCAGTGAAAATATTATACTGCTTTAAGAAATTCCTCAGGTTTTGAAAAGGTGGTTTCTTCCTGTTCATGCGGTTATTCTTAAGACAAAGGTATAATTCCTCGCGCAGAAAAAATACTCATTGAAACATCTCTCGCAACACGGCATTTTAATACGGTGCTAAATAAAATGCTTCAGTGGTTAAGGAAAGATTTCGTTAGCTCCATATTTTTTCTGAACCTTTTTGCTTCAGTTGTGTTTCAGGTAAAGATGCTCACGAAATACGGATTACTTGTTCTGACACCTCTATATTAATGAAGGGTGTTTGTGTGTTAAGGAATTACCGAGTTGATTTGTTTCACAACCGAGTGTGCCAAAATTTAAAATTTGCAGTGTTTTAACTATATCTAAAATTTAATTTGCTGATAATTATAGATTTATTTTTTTCACCTTAAAAAAGGAATAATTCGCCAAAAAAGGAGTTATAGTATTAATTAAAAAAATTAATTTAGCACTAAATAATGAATAAACCAATGTTTGAATATACCAAAGAAATACTTACCAAGGTAAGTTTCGACAAAAAGCTTTTCAAGAAAGAATTGGTTAAAGGCCTCAAGTGGCTAAAGAGTGATGAACGAAAGATGCTGATGGTATGGTGTCTTGCAACATTCGGGCATAAATACTCTGATGTGCTTACTGAAGTTTTCAAAAAAATTACCCGTCAGGGTTAATCGCTTTGGGGTTTTAAGAACTGCAGGTTTCTTTTTATTCCATCAAAGCCGGCACGCGACAGTGGCGACTCTTTAAATATTTCTTTAAAAACATCTTCTGTAATTTCTTGCCACTCTCCCGAAGTCATTGAAAGAATTTCTTTGTAGGGTTTCAGTTCATCGGTATCAATCGGTTTCGAAAAACGATTCCAGGGGCAAACATCCTGACAGATGTCGCAACCAAACATCCAGTTGTTGAATTTATTTTTAAACGAAACCGGAATACTGTCGCGCAGCTCAATGGTGAAATACGAAATACATTTGCTGCCATCAACTACAAAAGGTTGCACAATGGCTTCAGTAGGGCAGGCATCCATACATCGCGTACAGCTTCCGCAATAATCTTTTATGGGCGCGTCAGTGTCTAACTGCATATCGAGAATCAATTCAGCAATAAAAAAAAACGAGCCTGCTCTGGGGTTTATCAAATTGGCATTTTTACCAATCCATCCAAGTCCGCTTTTCTTTGCCCAAGCTCTGTCGAGTACGGGTGCCGAATCGGTAAATACGCGCCCTGAAACATGACCTGCTTTTTCGCGGATGAAATTAAACAAGGCAAAAAGTTTTTCTTTAATCACCAGGTGATAATCTCTGCCGTAAGCATATTTTGAAATTTTCGGACTATCGGAATTTTGTTTTTCCGAGGGATAATAATTGTACAACAATGAAATTACCGACTGTGCACCTTCCACCAGTTTGCGTGGGTCGAGGCGTTTATCAATGTTGCGCTCCATATAACTCATTTTTCCCTGCATGCCTTTGCTGAGCCATTGCTCAAAGTAACGTGCATCTTCTTCTAGAAAATCAGCTTTGGAAATACCACAATGCGTAAAGCCCAGCCTGTAAGCTTCTTCTTTAATGATTGCCGTAAGTTGACTTTTATTCATGGTAGGCTCACTCCTGCCCGAACAGGGTTCCTTTCAAATGGGGAGGTGTTTTACCAATGTGTCTGAATGCTTTTTCAGTGGCTTCGCGACCGCGTGGAGTGCGCATCAGAAAACCTTCCATAATCAGAAACGGTTCGTAAACTTCTTCCAGCGTGCCTGCTTCTTCGCCAACAGCGGTTGCAATGGTGTTAATGCCTACAGGTCCTCCTTTAAATTTATCAATGATGACATGCAGAATGCGGTTATCCATTTCATCAAGCCCGTCAATGTCCACATTAAGTGCTGTGAGGCCGTACTGTGCAATATTCAGATTCACCACACCGTCACCTTTTATCTGTGCAAAATCGCGAATGCGCCTCAGCAATGCATTTGCTATACGTGGTGTTCCGCGACTTCTGCGTGCTATTTCATAAGCTGCTGTTTCGTCAATAGTGGTTTTCAAAATTTCTGCCGAGCGCATCACAATAGTCTGAAGCAGTTTGGCATCATAATATTCTAATCGAGAGTTGATGCCAAACCGGGCACGCAATGGCGAAGTAAGTAAACCCGAACGTGTGGTAGCACCAATGAGTGTAAACGGATTTATTTTAAGCTGAACCGAACGAGCATGAGGTCCGCTTTCTATCATGATGTCAATTTTATAATCCTCCATAGCCGAATAGAGATATTCTTCCACTACGGGGCTGAGACGGTGTATTTCGTCAATAAACAAAACATCATTAGGCTCCAAGTTGGTGAGTAGTCCTGCAAGGTCTCCGGGTTTGTCGAGCACAGGTCCTGAGGTAACTTTTATTTTTACGTTGAGTTCGTTGGCAATAATATTTGCAAGAGTTGTTTTGCCCAATCCGGGAGGTCCGTGAAGCAATACATGATCCAGTGCTTCGCCACGTTGCAAAGCTGCTTTTACAAACACTTTAAGATTTTCGGTAACCTTCTGTTGCCCTGCAAAATCATCAAAATTCAGTGGTCGTAAGACACGCTCAATTTCTTTTTCTGCCGGAGAAAAATGTTCTGCTGAGGGATCGAGATTTTTATTACTCATTGTTATGCAAAGATGGGAAAAATGTCAGGACTAAAAAATTATTGTAAACGAATAACAGCATTTATTCTTTTTCTAATTGGATATTATTCATCCTTTGCCGTTCATATAAATTAATTTTTTATCTCCTGAAAAATAATTCATGATTGATGAATCAGGTATTACTGCTGATTTTTTCAAAACAGATTTATGATGTTAAATACCTCCTGCATAAACACGGAATATACGCATAAAAAAAGAGGCTGCCTCAAATGTTGAGGCAGCCTCTTAGTAATTAAATTTCCAATTGATTAACTGCAACCCATACTGGTACCACAGTTCAGGCATTTGTAACATGAGCCACTGCGAATGGTAATATGTCCGCAGGTGTTGCATACAGGAGCATCGCCCATCATGCTTCCCAAAAACTGTTCCTGCTCGCTACCAACAACATTAGCAACACTTTGTTTTTTTACAGCTTTGGTTTTCTCAGGAACAACCACATTTTCTGTAACAGGCTGCTCACTTGGTTTTACCTGAACCAGATCTTCTCTTCCTAAATATTCAAATGAGAGCAAGCGGAAGATATAATCAATTACCGAAGTTGCATTCTTGATATTAGGATGCTGCACTACACCTGATGGCTCAAAGCGTGTGAAAATAAATTTCTCAGCAAACTCATCCAACGGAACGCCATACTGCAAGCCAATAGACACCGAAATGGCAAAGCAATTGAGCAACGAACGGAAAGAAGCGCCTTCCTTATGCATATCAATAAACACTTCACCTAAAGTACCATCACTGTATTCACCTGTGCGCACAAAGATGGTATGTCCGCCAACTTTTGCTTTCTGCGTAAATCCATCTCTCTTTTCAGGAAGTTTTTTACGTTGTACAATGTTGGAGAGTTGTTGTTTGAATTTGGTATCAGGCGAAAGTTGAATGATACGTTTGGCTGCATTCAACACATCATCGGCAGTGAGTTTTTCATAGTCAACTGCTTCTTCAGTGCTGCTGCTGTCTGATTTTTTATCTTTTGATGATGCAGATAAAGGTTGTGAGAATTTACTTCCGTCACGATAAATTGAAATCGCTTTCAATCCGAGTTGCCATCCCATCATATAACATTCTTCAATGTCTTTCTCTGTTGTTTCGTTAGGAAGGTTGATGGTTTTAGAAATAGCTCCGCAGATAAAAGGTTGTACTGCTGCCATCATACGAATGTGTCCGTGAGGATGAATAAAACGCTCACCGTATTTTCCGCATTTGTTGGCGCAGTCAAATATTGGCAGATGTTCTTCTTTCAGATGCGGTGCGCCTTCAATGGTCATACGTCCGCACACAAACAGGTTTGCTTCTTCAATCTGATCGGCAGTAAATCCAATTTCTCCAAGTAAATTAAAGTCAACAGATGTATAACTGTTTCTGTTTATGCCAATACGTTGCATGCAATCTTCGCCTAATGTGAATACATTAAACAGGAATCTGATGTCGAATGCTGACATAGCAGCCTTTTCCAGTTTTTCGATATCTGATTTTATAAACCCGATAGCTTTAAGGGTTTCATGATTGATATAAGGAGCGTTTTTAAAACTTCCTGTTCCTTTGATGTAATCTACAATGTCATTTGTCTGAGTGTTGGTATATCCCAAATTTCTAAGTGTAACAGGAATGCTGTCGTTAACGATTTTGAAATATCCTCCTCCTGAAAGTTTTTTAAATTTCACCAATGCGAAATCAGGTTCCACACCGGTAGTGTCGCAGTCCATCAGCAAACCAATGGTTCCTGTAGGAGCAATAGCGCTTACCTGTGCGTTGCGATATCCGTATTTTTCGCCAAGCAACAATGCATCATCCCATGCTTTGCATGCAGCCTGCATTAAATATTTAGGACAAGTGCCTGCATCAATTCCTTCAGGTTTTATTTCAAGATTTTCATAAGCATCATCAGCATGATAAGCCGCATAACGGTGGTTGCGGATTACACGCAGCATGTGTTCTTTGTTTTTCTCATATTGTTTGAAAGGTCCGAGAACTCTTGCCATTTCAGCAGAAGCTTTAAAAGCTGTTCCCGTCATGATGGCGCTGATAGATGCTGCTACTGCTCTTGCCTGATCGCTGTCATAAGGAATTCCTGAAATCATCAGCAATGAACCCAGGTTGGCATAACCTAATCCAAGTGTGCGGTATTCATAAGAAAGCTGAGCCACTTCTTTAGAAGGGAACTGAGCCATGAGTACTGAAATTTCAAGAACAACATTCCACAAACGACAAGCATACTGGAATGAATCCACATCAAACATCAGTGTGTTGTCATCATAAAATTTTCTGAGGTTTATAGATGCAAGATTACAAGCTGTGTTGTCGAGGAACATATATTCACTGCAAGGGTTGGAAGAGTTTATTCTTCCTCCTTCAGGGCAGGTATGCCATTCGTTTACGGTGGTGTCAAACTGCACACCGGGGTCAGCACATTTCCATGCTGCACTTGCAATATTGTCCCACAGTTTTTGTGCAGGAACTGTTTTCATCACATGTCCGTCAGTGCGGGCAGTAAGATTCCAGTTTCCATTATTTTCAAGTGCCTTGAAGAAAGTATTCGGAATGCGCACAGAGTTGTTGGAGTTTTGTCCGGATACGGTGCGATAAGCTTCTCCTTCGTAATCGGAAGGATAACCTGCAGCAATAAGTGCAGCAACTTTTTTCTCTTCGTCAGCTTTCCAGTTGATGAATGATTCAATTTCCGGATGGTCGAGATCCAGACAAACCATCTTTGCAGCTCTTCTGGTAGTACCTCCTGATTTGATAGCTCCTGCAGCACGATCCAAAATTTTCAGGAATGACATCAATCCTGATGATTGTCCACCGCCAGAAAGTTTTTCGCCTTCGGCACGCAGCGCAGAGAAATTGGTACCTACGCCTGAACCATATTTAAACACTTTAGCTTCGCGAACGAGCAAATCCATAATACCACCTTCGTTCAGCAAATCATCTTTCACTGAAAGTATAAAGCATGCATGTGGTTGCGGACGTTCATACGAAGATTGTGTTTCTTCCAGTTGTCCTGTTTCAGGATTTACAAACCAATGACCTTTACCTGTGCCTTTAATATTATAAGCAGAATAAAGTCCGGTGTTGAACCATTGAGGAGAGTTTGGTGCAGCATGCTGTCCAAGCAACATGTACACAGCCTCATCGTAAAATATCTGAGCATCTTTGTCAGAAGCAAAATAGTTTGCTTTCTTACCCCACTGCATCCAGCAGTCTGCAAGACGATGCACTACTTGCTTAACAGATTGCTCACGGCCTAAAGTTCCATCCGGCTGAGGCACTCCGGTTCTGCGAAAATATTTTTGCGCAAGAATATCGGTTGCTACTTGTGACCATGCTTCGGGAACCTCCACATCTTTCATTTCAAAAACCACATCACCAGTAGGGTTTCTTATTACAGATGATCGCTTTTCATAGGTAAACTGATCGTAGGGGCTTTGATTGTCTTTGGTAAACCGCCTCTCGAATGTGAGACCTGCACTCTCAGGTTTGTTGTTTTTTTTGTTGGTTGACTGATTTTTCATCCGTATTGAATTTTTTAAGTAATATAATATATAGAAGTTTTCTTGTTGTTTCCTTCAGTAATGATGGTTGGGGAACCTTGTTTTGCTGAAAGCCCTACAAAAATGGAAATCATATTTTTTTAAAACATCCTTTTTAGCTGCTATTTTTATTTAATTAATAACAAAAATAATGTTGATAACAATTTTTTTCAACACATGTTAAAAATTACAAAAATCAAATTGCCTGAAATTATTCTGCTAAAAACCATACATTTAAGCTTTGGGCCTTTTCAGGATTTTGCCAAATCAGTCTTTGCAGATTTCACAATTCGTTTTTCTGATGTTAATTCTCCTTTTTTCGGCACAGGCATATAAAAGTTTTGGGCAGCCTCACGGTCATTTTTTTTGGCGGATTTATTGATGATTTTACCATTCTTATTATTTCAGAATAAAATATAATGATTTCTCCTCTGAAAAAAACGTAATGCCACGTGCACATCGAGTAGAAGTTTGCTTATGAATAGAATACAGCTTCTTCGCCCGCAGCGAAAAATGTATTAGATGAAAACTTTCCGCTTGTGGAGAGCAAATGTGACAAATGTCATTTACCCTCTCAAAATACTGATTTAATTTTGTATAAAAACAATAAGATATGAAAACAAAGGCACTTTTAATTTTAATCATTGCAGCTAGTGTGTTTGCAGGTTGCAAAAAAGAAAAAGATTCAGGCACGGTAACTATCAATCTCAAATATTCTGTAGATGGAGTTCTATTGGAGTTTGATACCATGAAGTATAACAACCAGGCCGGCAATCACTATAGTGTAACGCGATTGGAGTATTACCTCTCCAACATCACCTTTTATAAAAGTGATGGTAGCTTTTTCAAAACAGACCTTATACAATATGTCAATGCACGAACTTCCTCAACCAATCAAATGGTGTTTAATGATATTCCGAATGGCAATTACACCGGAATTACTTTCAACATAGGTATAGACTCAGCACATAACTACACTTACAGTTTGCCGACCACTACCGAAAACAACAATATGTTATGGCCCGAACCAATGGGTGGCGGCTATCACTTTATGAAACTGGAAGGATATTTTGAAGATGCCGGTAGCACTCCGGGATTTGCTACACACATAGGTACCAACCATTGTCTGGTAAATATTAATCATCCTGAAAATTTTTCAGTGAAAGGAAATGACAACAATCTGACCCTTACAATGAATATTAATGAATGGTATAAAAATCCGGAGACTTATGACTTCAATACGGATGGAGGTTACTCAATGGGAAATATGATGGCGATGATGAAAATTGTAAGAAATGGCTCTGATGTTTTTAATCAATAGGTATCATGAAAATAAAAAACAATTACCTGTATGTAATGAGTGTCTTTGTTGCACTTATTGTATTACTGTTTGCCTGTAAGAAAAAAGACAGTGACCCGCAGGGAAACGACTGGGGACCTTACAAACCCACGCCCTATCAGATAAATGTACCCGTAGGATTTCCTGAGCCTGTAATTCCTGAGTTTAATAAAATGACGGTGGAAGGAGTTTCGCTCGGAAGGTATTTGTATTATGACCCCATCTTGTCGAGCAATGGTCTTTCCTGCAATTCATGTCACATACGTTCGTTGTCTTTTTCAAAGCAACTTTTTGTGACGCTTGCCGGTGAAACCAAAAGTATTCCTCCTCATGTAAATCTTGCATGGAATCCTGATTTTAACTGGACAGGCTCTGAGCCAGTGCTTGACAATTTATGTCTTGGCGATTTTGAACCGGAGTTTTTTAATACCAATAAAGACTCTCTGTTTTATCGTCTTTCAAAAAGCACCATGTATCCTGAAAAATTTTATAAAGCTTTCGGTATAAAAGACATCAACCAACTAAGTTACGATGAGCTTAAACAAAAAATAGTTTATGCCATATCACAGTTTATGCGTTCAATGGTTTCGGGAAACTCAAAGTATAATAATTTTATACATCACACCGCTATGATGACTCCTTCCGAAATCAGAGGATTCAATATTTTCTTTACAGAAAAAGGAGATTGTTTTCACTGCCATGGTGGCGACCTCACTACCGATAACAGTTTTCACAACACCGGGCTGGATGCCAATCCTACAAGTTTTAACATGGGGCGTTATAATTACACAGGTAATCCTAATGACATCGGAAAATTCAGCACACCTACTTTAATTAATATTGAACTTACAGCACCTTATATGCATGATGGTCGTTTTCAAACTCTGGAAGAAGTAATTGAATTTTACAATTCAGGTGTTCACAACACTTCACCAAACATTGATCCTATTATGACCAAACCCGGCAAAGAATACGGGCTTGGACTAACGCCAATGGAAAAAGCCGATTTGCTGAACTTTCTGAAAACATTTACCGATACTTCTTTTATCAATAATCCGGAATATTTTAATCCGCTGTAAAAATTCAACTTATGATATTCGGATTTTTTCCTGGGAGCAATATTGAATTTGAATTTCAGGAAAGCACGTGTTCTTCCTGATATAAATTGCTCTTTTGTTTATTCTTTTTGCTTTCGGGAGTGAGAATAAGTCTGAGTGAGCTGTCTTTGCTAAAGTACGTCCATGCCCAGTTGATAAAAATAATAAGTTTGTTTCTAACAGTAAGTATCAGCATCAGATGTAAAAACATCCATACCAACCAGGCAAAGTAACCTTTGAAATGTATGAATGGTAAATCAACCACGGCTTTGTTTTTGCCAATGGTGGCCATGGAGCCAAGGTCTTTATATTCAAACTCCGTCAACTTTTTTTTCGACTGTAATCTGAAAAGATTTTTTGCTACGTTTTTTGCCTGATTAATTGCCACATTTGCCAACTGCGGATGACCATTAGGATAAAGTGTTGTGGTCATATAGGCAATGTCGCCAACAGCATAAATGTTTTCACTTCCTGTAACTCTGTTGTAACGGTCCACTATGATGCGGTTACCGCGGGCATAGGCATCGGAAGTAAAGCCCTGTAAATTATTTCCTATAACGCCTGCTGACCATATTACAGTTTTGGTTTTTATCTCTTTGCCATTACTCAGCAGCATTGTTTCTCCATCGTAATCTTTAACAAAAGTTTCTGTTATCACAGTCACTCCCATTTGCTCCAGATATTTTTTCGATTCAACTTTGGACGCAACACTCATGGTATTGAGTGTATTCTTAGTCCCTTCTATCAGCAAAATATTAAATTTCGAAAAATCTATTCCGCGATAATCTTTAGGCAGCACTTGTTTTTTTATTTCTGCAAAAGCTCCACTCAGCTCCACTCCTGTGGGACCTGCACCTACTATCACCAGATTAAATAATGCTTCGCGTTCTTCATCAGCCGCAGAAATAATTTTTTCGAATGTGAGTAAGATGTGGTTGCGTATATTTATTGCATCATAGGTTGTTTTAAGAGGAAAAACATTTTTAGCAATGTTTTCGTTTCCAAAAAAGTTGGTTTGACATCCAATAGCCAATATCAGATAATCGTACTCAAATACTCCAATATCCGTAGCTATTTTATTCTCATTCTGAAACACTCGCTGAACTTCTGCCAACCTTATCTGTACATTATTTTTTTTGCGAAAAACATTTCTGAAAGGAAAGGAAATGCTGGAAGGTTCAATCTGTGATGAAGCTACCTGATAAAATAAGGGCTGAAATTGATGATGATTTACTTTGTCAATAAGTAATACATCAAACATTTTTTCATCCAACGACCGAACCAACTGTACACCTGCAAAGCCGCCACCTACCACTATTACTTTCTTTTTTTGTTGAGCTGCAAGTTTCATAACATTGAAATTAAAGGGTATTTATATGGTTATTTCCGTAAAGATTGCATTACAATTTAAAACTTAACTTAAAACAGATTCCTATATGTATTTGTTTGTTGGAATTCTGTAAGATTTACTGCTTATAAACAAATAGTTAATTTCGCACTGCAACAACATCCCATCACAATGAATATTGAAGACGATTTGATGTTTCCTGAAATGGAAAAATCAAAATTAAGTAAGAGGAAAGAAAAGATTTTTGAAATCATTTTCGAGGCCGATACCTTTTACGGAAAATTATTTGATGTCGTTTTACTGATATTGATTCTTTTAAGTGTAGCCCTTGTTATGCTTGAATCGGTAGCTTCGATTAATGCGCAATATCATCAGGTGTTGATAATTTTTGAATGGATAATCACCGTGTTTTTTACCATTGAATATATGCTTCGAATTTATTGTGTACGCAAACCCCTGGGGTATATTTTCAGTTTCTATGGCATCGTTGATTTACTGAGTATTGTTCCAACATTTCTGGGTATTATTTATCCTGCCACCAAATATTTATCAAGTATCCGAATTCTTCGGTTACTGCGAATCTTCCGCATTTTCAGGCTAACAAAATTTATGCGCAGTGGCAACCTGATATTGATTGCGCTTCGCAGAAGCCGTTCAGAAATTGTTGTGTTTCTTTCCTTCGTAACTTTAATAGTGGTGGTTATCGGTTCGCTTATTTATGTGATTGAAGGTGGTCACCCCGAATCACCCATGAAAAGTATTCCTACAAGTATTTATTGGGCTGTGGTTACAGTAACTACTGTAGGTTTTGGAGATATTACACCCGTTACGGGTATGGGAAGGTTTTTGGCTTCCATACTTATGCTGATAGGTTACGGTGTAATTCTTGTGCCTACCATTATTGCTACAGAAACGCTTCGCGGCACACGATTACGCGAACCCGGTAAAAACACTCAGGTGTGTCGCCATTGTTATGATGATAACCACATGGATGGATCATTATTCTGCAAATCGTGTGGTTATTCTCTGCATCGCGAAGGCGACACTTCGGGTGATATGACACAAAAATAAATTAAAACGTGATAAAAAACATTTTTACTTTTTCAGAATACCTTATGATTTAATTTCGCGAGTATGAAACTGAAAATCACTCACACCATACTTCTTATTTTAATCGGAGCCATTTCTGTTTTTATGACCCTGTCAATAATCTTTGATGTATTCGGAATCAGAGAAAAGGAAGGAAATTATGTGATGTTTATTGTAGTTGCCAATTTAATATGTGGCGTGCTTTATTTGTTTGCTGCTATTAACAATTGGATAAATCTCGCCTATAGTTTTTACAGCTTAGTAGTTGCTTCACTGCTATTAATTGTTGTATTTATTTTTTTGGGTATGTACATCAGCAATGGAGGTATTCACGAAACAAAAACCGTGAATGCTATGACTTTCCGAACTGTTTTTACGCTGGTGATGACATTTTTAAGTTACAAAATGATTAAAAAAGAAAATAAATGATACTTGCAGGTTGAGTTAAACCAATAAATCTAACTCAGTTTTTTCATTCCTTGTTTTCTGCTTCATCCCAATAAAAAACTTGGTTACCTACAATGCGTGCAGGAGCAGTATAAGGATGCGGATCGGCCTTTGTTGCAGACATAATATGCATTACATTCCATCCATTGACTTTCAGATAATCCGATACCATAGAACGATGACAACGCCACCACACTGCCTCTGAACACATAAAAGCAGTGACCTGTTTTTGTGCAATTGCCGTCAGCAGAGCTATTCCTTTTACGAAACTTTCTGTTTCCATATAATCAGCATATCCGCGAAAAGCTGCATTATGCCACCGGTTATTTCTTGAATCTTTTTTTACACTTCTTCTTCCTCCCAACTCTTTCAGATGGCTATAATCTATCCCATTTTCAGGAAGCACTGTTTCAAGTGTTTCTTTGTTAAACTGAGGACATTTTCGTGAACCGGGGTAACTGCGTATATCCGCAACGTGTTGTACAGAAAACGAATGGAGCATGTGTAGGAATTCTTCCATGGTGTGTGTGGAGTGACCAATTGTAAAAATCGTGTTGATGAACGTTGTTGCCATTTGCTTTTACATAATCTTATTCTTCCTGATCTATTCCACTGAGGGCTAGAATATATTTATCAATATACAACTGTTTGTCTTTGGATTTGTATTGTTGTATAAACCTTGGGTGCTCCAATATGGTAAGCTTACCGAACATTTTATGTTCAGCATTCAGCTTGCCGATAAAATCTGCATTCTTTTTTCCGAGAATAAAAACTTCCGAAGTGTCAAGCCCCATGCTGATATGTTTCAGCAACGATACAATCATAAATTCACTTACACATTCAAACAGGTTCTTGTCGTCATAATAATTGGCATTAAGCCACTGACCTGATTTTGCTTTTCTCACTATTGCCAGCGGAAAGGGTGAGTTGATATAAAATCTTTTGTAAAATTTTTTTACACCTCCATAACTTTCAATCATGTCATACACAAATACGGATGACACCTCATGCGTATGAGCAGAGTGCATTTTTATGCCACAGGCTGTCTCAAGTCTTTTTGTGTCGGTAAAAGGTACTCCCGTTACACCTGCACCATGGCGGCTTGGGTTAATGCCTATAATAAATTTTCGTTTTTTGTTATCGTTATAAAACTTAGCATAAAATTGCTGCATGACCTTCATGGTCTCCGGATTGTCCATATAGGGGTTTAACACCTGAAAACCTTCGGGCAGCTTTCCTTTATAACTTAGCTTGCGATTAAATTCAATAACTCTTTCAGAAAACATTTTTTCCCGGCTCATTGAACGAAAATATAAAAAACAGAATCATTACACACCGCAACAACTCAACAATTGTTCCGGCTTAAATAAATTCTGTTTCTGTGATTTATGTACTTGATGTTTATACAAAAAAAAGAAGCTGCCCAAACCCCCGGGCAGCTTCTGGTATAATATGAACAACAAATTTTCTTATCCCTCTACTTTAACTTTCTCTACTATCAAACTTTGTACTCCGTTTTTCTTAACCACCTTACCGGTTATTTCAACAGTTTCAGAAGCATGTTTTACCGCTTCTTTGTAAGCATCTGAAAGTTTATGGTCTTCTACCAACAAATAAACCTGACCATCATCCTTGCTCAGAATTCCTGCCGGCAATCCTTTGTCCAGACATCCCTGAGCACATGTTTTATGTCCTTTACCCTGTGCATCATGTGTCATATAGCACGACATATCAAGAATTTCACCTTTTACTGTTTTAGCAGTTTGTCCGAATGTTGTCATTGAGAAAATCACCAAACCTCCGGTTAAAAGTGATCCCAACAGTATTGATTTTTTTGATTTAACGCTTTTCATTTTTATATTTTTTAGAGATTAAACTTCAATCAGCCATTACAAAGCTATACTGAATAACATGAAATTTTGATTATTGTTAGCAAGTGTGGTTCATAAATACTGTTTTTCTCTATGAAATGTCACGCTCCTATCTGGTAGCCAAACAAATAAAACATATCTCGATGGACGTAATGTTTGAAAACAGAAATGTTTTTATTACTTTTAACAAAATTTTTTTCAGCATTTGGTTTTGAAACTTCGCAACAAAATACTCTTAGTAATTATTGCCATTTTTTTGGTTATACAACTTCCTGTATTTCGTCCTGCAAAAAATTTTACGGATGCCGAACCTGTGAATGACATATCAAAAGCTTATGATGTACCTATGGATATTCAGATGCTTTTATATGACGGTTGCTACAGTTGTCATTCCAATTACACTGAAAAATATTTCTGGTACTCAAACATACAACCCGTAAGCTGGTGGATGGCTTCGCACATTCGCAATGCTAAAAAAGAATTGAATTTTTCTGAATTTGCTACTTATTCTCCTACAAGAGCTTTGAAAAAATTCAAAGAAATAGAAGAAGAGATGCAGAAAAAAAGCATGCCTCTCAAATCATACACCCTCACCCATAAGGATGCCCGCTATAGTGATCAGGATTATAAAGATGTGATGGATTGGGCTGTTACAATGCAAAAAGAATTAACTCAGAAAAAAGAAACACCTCTGGCTCCCGAATAAATTTTTGTGCCATAGCCATTCCTCCATAGTGGTTTGCTTTTACATCAGGTATTGTTTCAAAATCATTTTCAATCAAACATCATTTTTTTTAACAAAGTAAAATTACTACACAATTTTATAAAAAACTATTTCAATCATGCGTAAACAGTTTGTCATTATCACCACCCTGCTTTTAGCCGTTTCACTTGCGCTTTCTGTTTTTATGAATAAAAACTGGAGTGTGTTTTTTGTTATACTGCTTATTCTTACACTGATGGGCTATCAGGATATGATACAGAAAAAACATACCATCAGAAGAATTTTTCCACTGCTGGGGCGATTGCGTTACGTATTGGAAGAGTTAAGACCAAAAATGTACCAGTATTTTGTTGAATCAGATATTGATGGCAAACCCATCAACCGTGTGGACAGATCCACAATTTATCAACGTGCAAAAAAAGAACTGGAAACTATTCCATTCGGCACCCAGTTAGATGTGTATGCTGAAGGTTATGAGTGGATGTGCCATTCTGTTTCTCCCAAAGCTTTCGAAACATTAAATCAGGATCCGCGTGTGGTATTCGGCAATAAAGATTGTAAACAACCTTACTCTGCAAGCATCTTTAATATTTCAGCCATGAGTTATGGTTCATTGAGTTCGCAGGCTGTGGAAGCGATGAATGCCGGTGCCAAAATCGGAGGCTTTGCTCACAATACCGGTGAAGGAGGTTTGAGTGATTATCACCTGAAACATGGTGGTGATTTAATATGGCAGATAGGTACAGGATATTTTGGTTGCAGAGATGAGCATGGAAATTTTGATGCAAAACTTTTTACTGAAAAATCACAACATCCGCATGTGAAAATGATTGAGCTTAAAATTTCGCAAGGTGCAAAACCCGGACATGGAGGAATATTGCCGGCATCAAAAAACACAGAAGAGATTGCAAGAATACGTCATGTGAAACCACATACCAAGGTGGCATCACCGCCCTACCATTCTGCTTTCAACACACCGCTTGAGATGATTCAGTTCATTCAAAAACTGCGTGAGTATTCAGGAGGTAAACCTGTAGGTTTTAAATTGTGTATAGGACATAAAGCTGAATTTATTTCTATCTGCAAAGCCATGATTCATCTGGACATTTATCCTGATTTTATAACTGTTGACGGTGGCGAAGGAGGTACAGGCGCTGCACCACAGGAGTTTTCCAACTACATTGGTGCACCAATGATTGACGGATTGGCGTTTGTACATAACATACTCAATGGTCTCGACATACGTAAACATATTAGAATTATTGCTGCAGGAAAAGTAACATCAGCATTTCACATTGCACGTGCAATGGCTTTGGGTGCCGACACTTGCAACTCTGCGCGCGCCATGATGATGGCCATCGGTTGCATTCAGGCTTTATTGTGCAACACCAACCGTTGCCCCACAGGCATTGCCACACAGGATCCCAGCCTTACTGTAGGATTGGATGTGGATGATAAAAAAGTGCGGCTTGCCAATTATCATGCAGGCACCGTGAAAAATTTTGTAGAAATGTTGGGGGCTTCCGGACTTGACGAAATGAAAAACATTACGCGCAGTCATATTTACAGAAGAGTTTCGCTGAATGAAATGCTCACTTACGAAGAGATTTTCCCCTCTGTAAAACCGGGGGCCATGCTGCATGGCGACATTCCCGAAAAATACAAATGGGATTTTGCTCATTCCAATATGAACAGATGGGGTGTCACCATTGAAGTGCCTGCGTAATTATTGCTGATATTTTTTTCGTCAATGCAACAATTATAACACGATGTTGTGTTGTACATTTTTTATTCAGCCAATATTTAGAACCACTTCTTGATTGGGTCGTTCATCTTTATAACTTTACCGTTTTTTATTCAGGAAAAATATATGAATACTCTTCGGGTGCTAAGCACCAACTATCTTACTCATGATGTAAAACAATTTATTCTTGAAAAACCGGCAGGGTTTATTTATCGCCCGGGCCAATCAGGTCATTTCTCTTTAAACTTACCCGGATGGGAAGATAAAATCAGACCTTTTACTTTTACTTCTCTAAATGATTGGAATTACCTTGAACTGATTGTAAAAATTTATGACGACCATGAAGGCGTAACCCAACAGATGGGAAAACTCATCAGCAGCTCGCAGTTGATATTGCATGATGTATTTGGCTCTATTGAATATAAGGGGCCGGGAATTTTTCTTGCCGGAGGCACAGGTATTACTCCTTTCATCTCTATTTTCAGAGCCTTGTATTACAGTGGCAATATGCGCCAGATAGGATTGATATACTCCAACCACACACAGGATGATATTATTTTGGGTGATGAATTATTTAAAATGTTAGGGCCTGCTTATTTGAATGTATTTACCCGACAAGGTGTGATAGGTTTTCGCGAAAACCGTATTGATAAAAATTTTCTTATAGAAACGATTCGAAATTTTGATACCAACTTTTACATCTGCGGACCTAAAAGTTTTACCGAAGAAATTGCCGCTGACCTTATCAGTTTGGGAGTAAAACCACAGTCGTTGATAGTTTAATCATCACTCAACAACTTCAATAAGGCAAGCCAATATATTCCGAAGGAATAAACTTATCCGTCCTCTCATTGATAAGATAACTCAGCGGTGAATTAGGAAATGTGTAAATCATGTTCATGGTGATGCCCCAGGGTTTCCATAAATTAGTAAGCACCTGAGCAAATATTTCGTCTTGCCAGGGTGCAAACATTTTATCACGCTTCAACACAACGTCAGGAAGTTCAAACACCAACACTCCATCGGTTTCTGAAATTTTATAATCCGGCAATTTGCAAAGCAGATAGTTTGCATAAATAAATCTTCCGTACATCTCTTCAAACTGCACAGGATGCAAGGTGGCATTTCCTACACACTGCAGCACTTCTTTATTATATGTTGCAACTTCGCCATTGTCCTGCAAGCAAGCTACAATTCCAAAATCGTTCATGCTCAGGCAGAAATTAAGATCCTGTGTTTCGTCTTTATAATTAAAAATATCTTTTGAAATATTTACTTTATAACATTGAATAGACCATGGTTTAAAGTTTTTGTACTCCACAGGCCTCACCAATGACTGCATCATCAGCACAAGGTTTTTCAATCGTTGCTTTAGCAAGGCCGAAATTTCAAGCGATTTGCCTCCCTGCGCATGCTGACGAATTACATAAACAAAATCCTGATACAACACACCATAAAGGATTCTCGCCATCCACTGAAATAAGATTTCTTCGGGGAGTTTGATTACTGCATCATATCCTTTTTCAAAAGCATGCTGTGTTACTTCATCTAATTTTTTTATTGCCCGAACAGTTTGCTCCGAAGCAGGCAAAACCATTTCAACATATTTCATTCGTATGCCATCGAGCAAAGTAATTCCTGCCTCCTGAAGCCCGTAACGCACCACCAACCATGCAGGAAATACCGGTACAAATTGTTTAATCTCAAGATTTTCTCCCGTAAGAAAACAGATATCCGGTTTGAATGATAATGGCTCAAAAGGATTAAAATGATGCTCCATAAATTTCAAAATAAAATTACGATGCGAAAATAAAACGGATTTATGACTATCCCTGTATTTATGAATGAAATTTATTTTTCTGACAGATACTCCTCCTTTCAAATAAAGATAAAGATAATTCCAACTGATAAAAAGCAGTTTTTCTGCATTTCAAACACTCTATCTTCGCTGGCGAAAAAATTAAAATATTACAGACGTAAATGATAACGTCACAACTTATTTCTCCTAAAAGTATTGCTGTGATTGGTGCTTCCGAAAACAGAAGCAAACCCGGAGGTAAGGTTTTACAAAATCTTATTGACTCAAAATTTGCCGGAACCATTTATGCAGTAAACAGGAAACCTTTACAGATAGATGGCGCTGTTTATGTTTCAGAAATCAGCAAAATAAATACTGTTGATTTAGCTATTTTGGCAATACCGGCTCAGGAATGTATTGTTGCCGTGAAGCAACTTATTGATATAGGTGCACGTGCTTTTGTTATGTTTTCAGCAGGATTCTCTGAGGCAGGAACTTCCGGTACTGCTCTCGAAAACGAACTTGTTGAAATCATAAACAATGCCAATGCTACTTTGATTGGGCCTAATTGTATAGGAGTAATCAATGGAAATTATAAAGGCGTTTTCACCACTCCTGTTCCTGAGTATCATCCTTTGGGGTGTGAGTTGATTTCAAGTTCAGGTGCTACTGCTGTATTTATTATGGAATCGGCACTGCTTACCGGATTAAAATTTTCCAATATTTATTCCATAGGAAATGCTGCACAAACCGGAGTGGAAGATATTCTGGAATATATGGACAACCATTATATCCCGGGCAAAAGTCCTGCTGTGAAACTTCTGTACTTGGAACAGATAAAAAACCCGTTTAAGTTTATTAAACATGCTACATCCTTACGTCAGAAAGGATGCCGTATTGCTGCCATAAAATCAGGTTATTCCGAAGCGGGAGGGCGTGCTGCTTCCTCACACACCGGTGCGCTTGCAACTTCCGATACCGTCATACGAGCTCTGTTTACAAAATGTGGTATAGTGTATTGCAGCAGCCGCGATGAGCTTATTGCAGTAGCAAGTGTGTTTCAGACTAAAGAATTAAGAGGTAAAAACATTGCTATTATTACGCATGCAGGAGGGTCGGCAGTTATGCTAACGGATGCACTCACCTCCAATGGTATGAATGTGCCACCTATTCCTTCTGAAGATACGGTAGAGCTTCTGTCGAAACTGAATGCCGGTGCTTCGGTGGCCAACCCTATTGATTTTCTGGCAACAGGAACAGCCGAACAACTGGGAATTATCATTGACTTCTGCGAACATTACAATGCCATAGACGGAATGGTAGTAGTATTTGGAAGTCCTGGTTTGTTTAACGTAAAAGATGTTTACGAAATATTAGACAAAAAAATAAACACTTGTACCAAACCTGTTTTCCCTGTTCTGCCTTCACTGATAAATGCCGAAAAAGAAATTAAAGAGTTTCTTTCTAAAGGGCGAGTAAATTTTCCTGATGAAGTCAACCTTGGAAAAGCGCTGGCACATGTTTTTAAATCAGAGTTGGTATTGTTTGAAAAAGCCATGTTGCCTGAGATGGATATTGTTGCCATCAGGGCAATTATCAATGCTTCGCCTGATGGCTTTCTCAATCCTGAAGGTTGCAGGGAGTTGCTTGAAGCCGCACGCATAACTCCTGCAAAGCAAACCATACTCACTGACGTGAGCAGAATTACAGATATCCACAGACAAATAAATTTTCCGGTGGTGATGAAAGTAGTTGGCCCTGTACACAAAACAGAAGTGGGTGGTGTGATACTGAATATAACTGATGAGCAACAAGCGGCCGAGGCATTTACGCAGTTGATGCAGATAAAAGGTGCACGCAACGTGCTGGTTCAGGAAATGATTAAAGGCGAAGAACTTTATTGCGGTGCAGTTAAGCAAGGTGATTTCGGGCATGTAGTGCTTTGCGGACTTGGTGGCATTTTTCTTGAATTGCTGAATGATACTTCCGCTGCTCTCGCTCCTATGTCGCGACAGGAAGTGATAACTATGGTAGAGTCACTCAAAGGATATAAACTGATTGAAGGTTACCGCAACCGAAAGGGACTGAATAAAGATAAATTCATTGACATTGTTATGCGCGCAGGAGCTTTGGTACACATTGCTCCCGAAATTGTGGAACTGGATTTGAACCCCATTATTGCAAATGAAATCCAAACCATTGTTGCAGATGTGAGAATCAGGTTGGAAAAATAACCACATCATGTGGTTTCTTACAAAAGGGTTTTACCGCTTCTTGTGGTCTAAAAATCCATTCTCCTTCTTATTACAACTCTAATTTTTTCATATTTCTTAACAAGTCTTACAAACGTCAGCATTATACTTTTGATGGTTTCAAAAACCGGAATTGCGGCAATGGCTTTGCAAGGTGTATGTCAAATTCAAAACAAATAAAATTATGGACTTACTACTTGCAATTTTAATTTCAATGGGCGTAAACGTAACCCCACAAGACATTTCAAACAAAGACTGGCGCTATAAGCATGCCAGCGAAATTCAACAGGCGCAAACGCAGCTGCACAATCTGCAGACAGAAACTACCATTCCACATTTCAATCCCGGTAAACGCAATGGATCTACTCCGGTAGTTATCGGCCCTGTGAGTAAATAGCATCTGACTCATCTTCCCATACAAAAAGGCTTTCCTCTTAGGAAAGTCTTTTTTATTCAAACTTCCGAACATCAAAAAAAAGAAGCTGCCCTTTTGAGGCAGCTTCTTTCTGTTGTTTGATACAACTATTATTGTATTACAACTCTCTTGTTCATTACGCCATTGTTGTTGATGGCTGAAAGCAGGTAGATGCCTTTAGGCAGCATCTTTACATCCATGCTTACGGAGTTGCTTCCGGTGGTGTTGTTCACCGTATTTTCTTTCACTGTTTTTCCGCTGATGTCTGTCAGCACAATGTGGGTGTTGCCTTGTGTAGCAGCCGTCCACTCTATGATGATATAATCATTTGCAGGATTTGGATATACATTAAAGCTTGCAGCTTGCTGATTGTCTGTTTCTCCCAAGCGGCAGCCGCCAAGTGCTACTGCATTTACTTTGGATGCACTTCCGCATGCATTGGCCGACATCAGAATCACATTGCCTGCTGTTGGTCCCCATGTTACGGTTACATCATTCGTGTTGCCGCCTCCGCTTACATACGTAGCTGCTGAAGGATATACCCATGAAAGTGTAAAGTTCCCCTGTATGTTGGTAGTATCTGCAGTAAAGGTCACATTCTGTCCTGCACAAGCCAATCCGGGTGTGATGGATGCTGCTGCTACAGGTGCGCCTTTCACCGGCACACAACGTGTTGCACTGCTGCCACAACTGTTATAGGCCGATACGCATACCTGCCCTGTTGTGAACGCTCCGTATTGCACGTTAACGGTCTCTGTGCTGTCAGAGCCTATGATAGTTCCCGGTGTGGTCCATTGAAACTTCATTCCTGCCTGTGGTGCTACACTGTAGGTTGCACTGTTGTTACACAATCCGCTTGTTGCACCTGTAATGCTTGCCGGGCGCTTAGGAGCAGAAGGTGTTATAGTTTTACATTTAGGAGCGGTAGATACTCCACAACTGCTGGTTGCAGTTACACAAATGTTGCCCACGTTGTTGTAATTATTTTGGAAAGTTACCTGCACGCTGTTGGTTCCTGCTCCCTGCGTTACGCTGGAGTTGGATGGTGTTGTCCATGCATAAGTCACTCCTGATACCTGTGCCACGCTGTAGGTTAATACAGCATTGGGGCAGGCAGTAAAGGTTCCTGTGATAGCTCCAATGGTAGCTGCAGTAACTGATGATGATATATTCATACATTTTGTTGGGCTTGTAAAGCATCCTACCTTGGATGCTACGCAAAGTGTGCCGCCTGTCCATGCCGGGCCAAAGTTTACGGTAGCATTTTCTGTAGTTCCTGTTACGGTAGCATCTCCGGTGATGGTCCACTCATAAGAGTCGGCTCCCGATACCGGTGTACAGCTATACGCTACGTTATTGGTATTTGCACAAGCTACTGCATTTCCTATAACTGTGGCAGGAGTTGATACGCTTCTGCGAATCATTACTGAGCGATAGGCACTTGTTCCGCAGGCATTGCTGGCTTCTACTCTGATTACATAGGTTGAATTGGCTGTTGCTCCGAATTCTACATCCATGGTGCTGCTGCCATCGGCAGATAAAAAGTTTACTCCGGTAA
>JAFDWZ010000049.1 GCA_018268195.1 Bacteroidota bacterium
TCCGCAAAGGAATTGACGTTTTCAGAACCTTTGTGCTTGGATGGTACAATGGCGATATGCAAACCATTATTTACTCCAAAACTATGCAGCCTGAATTAAAACGTGAAATTTGCTCAGTACTTGCCGGATATGTGTGGGACGAAAATAATCCTGTGGTAAAAAAACACAAGACACTGGTACCTACCCTTGCCAAGGTGATAAAAATAAATGACCCTGAAGTGGCCTCGTAATTTTTAAAAAAATTTCCTTACCTGTTCGCGAACAAACTCATGCCTGCTGACTTTTTTCAGCGCAAAATTTATCAGCCACTCTCTGTCAGCAGTAAGTTTTTGCAAGAATCGCTGTATGCGCAAATCTTTTAAAAGTTTTTTGTAAACCATCTTGTCGTAGGAGTGGTTAAAGGATGCATTAAACTGCTGCTTCTCAAAACACGAAATCAGATGTTGCGCTGCAATTCTTCCGCTTATCATGGCATTACCTATGCCCTCTCCTGTTGCAGGATTTATCAGTGAAGCTGCATCTCCGCACAACAAAAACCGTTCTCCTGATATGGGATTTTTTCTTCCGCCACATGCCAGTCCGTATCCTGAAATGACCCCATCAGTGGTAGCATCTTTAAAGCGTTGCGAAAACCGCTCACTTGAAACAATCTCTTTCAGAGCAATTTTTAAATCAGTTGACGACTGTGCAATATATTTATTTACCATCCCAAAGCCCACATTAGCAGCATTGTTTTTCATAGGAAAAATCCAGAAATAACCGGGCATATAATTTTTTACAATATGTATTTCGAGAAGGTTATGGCTGAGGTCGGCCACATTGGAGTAATAAGCTCTTACGGCAGCGATGTTTTCATGCTTCTGCACAAAAGGTTTTGCAAGTTTTTTACGCACAAAAGAATTGGTTCCGTCACATCCCACTATCATTTTAGCATGAATGATGTTGCCATCATGCAATTCAATTTTAGCACCTGATGATGAAACGGCTAAAGTTTTTATTTCAGCTTTTAAAAAATGAGTCACCGATGAGTTTACTTCATTCGCCATATCGAATAAAAAATGGTCGAAATCTATCCTCTTTGAAGCATGACCCTTGGTTGTAAAAGTCAAATCAAATGACGATAAATCAGGTGAAACAAAGCGGCATCCTTCTATAGTCAGTTTTTCAGTAAATTGATTTAAAAATCTTTCGTTCAACAGCGGGTCAATCTGTTTCAACACACGCTGCACATTGGAGGGAATAGCATCACCACAAACCTTGTCGCGTGGGAATGTCGATTTATCAATCCATGCTATACGTAATCCGGATTCTTTAAGTGCCATCACACATGCTGAACCTGCCGGCCCGGCACCTACAATAGCCACATCTGCATGATGTTCGGTTTGCAAAATGCAAATAAATTATTTCATGTTGTGATAAACACTCTGCACGTCATCATCATCTTCCAGACGGTCAATCAGTGCCATCACTTTCTGCTCTTGCTCTTCGGTAAGTTCTACCGTATTCTGAGGAACTCGTGTAAGTTCGCTGCTTACAATTTCAATGTTTCTGTCTTCAAGCGCCTTAGTCATTCCTCCAAAATCCTCATAGCCGCTATATAGGTACACAAAACCATCTTCTTCCCATATTTCCTGCAAACCGAAATCTATCAACTCCAGTTCCAACATTTCAAGGTCTTTTCCTTCAGCCGAAAATTTGAACAAACCTTTGCGATCAAACATAAATGCCACCGAGCCTGATGTTCCAAGGCTGCCTTCTTCCCTGTTAAAGTGCATACGTATATTGGCAACAGTGCGCGTTGAATTATCGGTTGCGGTTTCTACCAGAATCGCTACACCAAATGGTGCATATCCTTCGTAAGTTATTTCCTCATAGTCTTTCATGTCCTTGCTGGTAGCACGCTTTATTGCTGCTTCCACTCGGTCTTTAGGCATGTTGAGGCCTTTGGCATTTTGTATTACTTGTCTGAGTTTGGGGTTATAATGCGGGTCAGGGCCACCGCTTTTTACAGCGATAGCAATTTCTTTTCCGATGCGGGTAAATGCTTTTGCCATCTTGGCATAGCGGGCAAACATTTTATGTTTTCTCTTTTCAAATACGCGTCCCATAATTTTTTTTACTGATAAATACTGACTGCAAAAATAACAATTCAGACAAGTTGACAAGCATTCGGTAATTTGCACTATTTTTGCACACATTAAAACAGTTCTTTCACATACTATGGGGCCGAAAGGTTTCGACAGGTTGCGCAATAGGTGCGTAAGCATGCCGGGTGCTGTGAACACGACCCGTAAATCCCGATTCACAACTCGCTTAAATGGCGAAACAAACTACGCGCTTGCGGCTTAATTCTTCAGAGAAGAATTGCCTAATCGTGTCACCAGGTGGCACGACAAGCTGTCCCTGCTGAACTTACGTTCATAGAGTTCAGGCCAGGGGCATCATAAATATGAACTGGTTGCCGTAATGCTCTGATACGGCAATGAGATAAAAGAGCTAAGGAAAAGGATGGTAAGCTTTCCGCCTCGTCTTTTCCCTACAATCAAGCGAAAGATAAGCATGTAGAAAGCGTATTGATTCCAGCTCTGGACGTGAGTTCAAATCTCACCGGCTCCACATTTTTCTTAAACACTGCAGCGTTTAAAACTACTCCTGCGAAATGTGAAAACCTTCCTTACTTCCTTTTACTTTTGCTTTGATGTATCTTCTGAAAATTAAAGGCACAGCAAAAATTCCTGACTATGTTCAGATGCGTGATGACAAATTTAATCTCATTGCTTATTTCAGAGCCGACCGCCCGGAAAAGGCACTTGCAAAAGCAGGATATGGCGATAAAGAAGCTATGATTCTTGAAATTATTAATGAAATGCCTTTCGGCAAAATTCAAAAAATTGACTTATGACTACTGCAGAACAACCGATTGTAAACTTGCACGAAGCAAACATCTATGTAAAGAAAAACCTGATTCTTACAGGTGTTAACCTTCACGTGAGCAAGAATGAATTTGTGTATCTAATTGGCAGAACAGGAAGCGGGAAAAGTTCATTATTGCGTGTTCTGTTTGGTGATATACGGCTCAGTCAGGGCGAAGGCATTGTGGCAGGTTATAATCTGGTAAAACTTCGTCAGCGCGATATTCCTTTTTTGCGCAGAAAACTCGGTATCGTATTTCAGGATTTTCAGCTCCTGAGCGACCGCACCGCCAAAGACAATCTTTTGTTTGTACTGAAAGCTACCGGATGGCAGGACAAGAATAAAATTGACGAACGTATTAACGAAGTGCTTCAGAAAGTTGGTCTTAGCACCAAAGGTTTCAAAATGCCTCATGAGCTTTCAGGCGGAGAACAACAACGTCTGGCCATTGCACGTGCTTTGCTGAATGAACCCGAACTTATTCTTGCTGATGAGCCATCAGGAAATCTGGACCCTGAAACAAGCAACGAAATCATGAGTCTGTTTTTTGAACTTAGTAAAACTCGCTGTTCGGTGATTATGGCTACACACAACTATTCCCTTATCGAAAAATTTCCTGCACGTATTATCCGTCTTGAAACAGGACGCGTTTTGGAGAACTGATTATTTTTTTAACTTTGGTTCTTCATTTTTACGACAATGAAAAGAACCATCATCCTTATTGCAGCAATCATTAGCTACTTGCCTTCAATGGCGCAGTTTGCCTTCAATCCACAGGTTGGATTGTCTGTAGCACGTCTCCATAGTTTGGAAAGTACTGAAAATACCAAAGCACGTGTAGGCTGGCTTGCAGGTGCCGATTTCAGAATAGGAAAACGTTTTTATATTCAACCGGGAATTTTTTACTGGAACACTTCAACAGCGTTTATTAACGACTCGCTGCAGATTGATTCACGCCTTCAGCGCTCCGATATTAAAATCAATGGACACATAGGAGTAAATCTTTTAGATGATGAAAATGCCAAATTTCGACTGAGCGTAGGGCCCAGCTACAACATTCTGCTTTCGAAAAGCGTATCGAATGATGACATTGGCAATACTACCCTGAATGATCTTAAAAAGAATTTCAACAACGGCATGTTTAATTTAGATGCTGCTCTGGGAATTGATTTCTGGCTGCTCACAGTTGAAGCCGGATATAGCCTGAGCATTACTGATGCATGGAAAGATTTGGATTACTACAAATCCAATGCACGTTATGGAACTTTTTACCTCAATGTAGGCATTGTGATAGGCAATGCCACTTCAAGCAGAAACTAATCAGTGACTACTTGCTTAAACTGTTCTGTAAATTGTCGGTTGTAATTTTGTTGACCATAAACGTAGGTACGTTTTACATCACGCGGCACACCACCGGGACCACGCACCAGTTCTGAAACATAAACCTGCAAACATTTCCCTTTTCCGGTTTTCACTACTTCTGCGCTTTCAATACGTGCGCGCTTTTTGTAGCTTGCTACCATTTTGAATTTTTGTTCTGAATAATGTAATGCATTTATCGAGTCAGGAACAAGAATACAGGCATAAAATGTCAATGTGCTGTCTGCATTATTAACAATATTGCCCGCTTCAAAAATGGTATAGGCGTAAGCAATTTTTTCGCTTTCTGTATTAAACTTATCGGTAAGCAGAAATTTAACAGTATGCGATTCAGAAGGAGCAATACGATTTACAAAATCTTCAGCCGACTCACCGTCTTTTCTGATATAGTCCTGCCCAATGCTAAACAATGGCAGCATCAACAAACAAAGTATGGTTTTCATAATCTTATAAATTTATTGGCAGTAAAAATAAGAATTGATTGGTGAAGATGATATATATATTCTCCGATTTAACTTTGCATGCGGAGTATTACTCCAAGTATTTTGCAGGTACTATGGTTCATAAATCCTTAGGTCTCCTTGCGTCTATTCTTCGTAGTGTTGTGATGAATGATGGTTGTTGTAACAGAGACTTAATCCACTCCCCTACTCTCCCACAATCTGATTTAACTTCTGTTCCAATTCTTCAAACTTCAGGTTTTCACCTTTAATCACTATCCGTGCTTTTTTATATATCGGTTTGCGTCTGTCCAATTCATTGATGATAAATTCCATCAGGTCAACATCAGCTAAATTTTTGAGTAAGGGTCTTTCACTTTTTCGAGGTGCAATGCGATGAAAAATACTTCCCGGATGCATTTCAAGATAGATGGTAATGCCCTGTTCGTTCATCCATTGCATATTATCTGCATGGCATGGTGCGCCTCCACCTGTTGCTACTACCAGGTTTTTTCTTCCTTCCAACGACCGAAGAATTTCTGTTTCTTTCTGTCTGAAATAAGGCTCACCATCACTGTCAAAAATTTCTGGTATAGATTTCCCTGCAACACATTCAATGGATTTATCGGTATCCACAAATCCATACTTCAACCGTGCAGCAAGCTTTTTACCTACGGTACTTTTGCCGCTACCCATAAATCCAACAAGAAAAATCAGCATTTACTTTATTTCTTTACAGGAAATTTCATCCGGTAATCCACATCCACTCTTCCGATGGTAATATCACGGAGTTTCCCTTTGAGCAATTGTTTTTTCAGTGGCGAAAGTTTATCTACAAACAATACCCCTTCTATGTGGTCATATTCATGCTGGATGACACGCGCTGCCAGTCCGCTAAATATTTCTTCATGCGTTTCGAAATTCTCATCCTGATATCTTATTCTGATAATTTTTCTGCGTGAAATATCTTCTCTTATACCGGGAATACTCAGACATCCTTCGTTAAATTTCCATTCATTGCCATCTTCATCCAACATCTGTGCATTGATAAAAACACGTTTAAAGTTTTCAAGTTCTTTCTCATCATCTGCAAATGGTTTGGCATCTATCACAAAAAGTCTTATTCCTAAGCCTATCTGCGGAGCCGCAAGCCCCACACCCGAAGCCGCATACATGGTTTCAAACATATTGGCAATAAGCTGCTCCAAGTTTGGATAGTTTTTGTCAATGGCCATTGCCTTCTTTTTCAGTATAGGGTTACCATAAGAGGTAATTGGTAATATCATGAATGCTTGATTTGATTATTTCGATATAGTAAATACGATTGTAATATGATAACTGCACTGGTACGGTCAATCACCGATTTGTCCTTGCGCATACGCTTGGATTCTCCTGCCGTGTGCAATGCCTGTTGCGCCATCACGGATGTAAATCGCTCGTCATAGCGTTCAATTTTTATGTCAGGCTTTTGATTTTTTAACGTTTGAATGAATACACGGATTTGTTTTTCGCTTTCTGATTCGGTATTGTTCATCTGCATGGGTTTGCCTATTACAATACATTCAGTTTTTTCGCTCTCCATATATTCAAGAATAAACTTTACAGCATCGCGCGCATGCACCGATGTTAACGGTGTAGCTATCATCTGTAACGGGTCTGTTACAGCAATGCCTACACGTTTGGTTCCGTAATCAACAGCAATTATTCTCGACATTAATTTTTTCCTTCCGAATGCAAAAATAAGGAATAGTGCTCATCTTACCATAGTCATGTATATTTGCAAGGTAAAATCAGTTATGTCGAAAAACGAATCTATAATCCATCAAATCTGGGAAGACCGTAGCCTGCTTAACGAGCCTTCCTCACAGCAAATTATTCGGGATACCATTGAACAGTTAGACAAAGGCACCTTACGAGTTGCTGAACCTGATGGTGACGGGTGGAAAGTAAATGACTGGGTAAAAAAAGCCGTCATTCTGTATTTTCCCATTCAGAAAATGGAAACCATGCATGCAGGCCCCATGGAATTTCATGATAAAATGCTTCTGAAAACAGGATATGAAAAGTTAGGTGTGCGGGTGGTTCCTCATGCTGTTGCACGCTATGGCAGCTATCTTTCTCCGGGAGTTATAATGATGCCTTCGTATGTAAACATAGGAGCGTATGTGGATAGTGGTACCATGGTTGACACTTGGGCTACGGTAGGTTCATGTGCTCAGATTGGAAAAAATGTTCACCTGAGTGGTGGTGTAGGTATTGGCGGTGTGCTGGAACCCGTGCAGGCAGCTCCCGTTATTATTGAAGATAATTGTTTCATCGGCTCACGCTGTATTGTTGTGGAAGGTGTGCGTGTGCAAAAGGAAGCCGTTCTCGGAGCTAATGTAGTACTCACTATGTCAACAAAAATTATTGACGTTACAGGCAACAAACCGGTTGAATATAGGGGTATAGTTCCTCCACGCTCCGTAGTGATTCCGGGAAGTGTTGCAAAAGAATTTCCTGCAGGAAATTATCAGGTTCCTTGCGCCTTGATTATCGGAAAAAGAAAAGCTTCTACCGATACTAAAACTTCTCTGAATGATGCCTTGCGCGATTTTAGTGTAGCAGTTTAAAGTTTTTGGGGTGAAAAAAATTCTCATCATACAGACTGCTTTCATTGGCGATGTAATACTTGCTACAGGAATTGTGGAGTCATTGCACCACGCTTATCCTGATGCTAAAATTGATTTTCTGCTTCGCAGAGGCAATGAGGCATTACTTAAAGAGCATCCTCACATTCACCGCGTAATAGTATGGGAAAAGCAATCGGGGAAAATTAAATCATTGCTAAATATTATTCGTGAGCTCCGCAAAGACAATTATGACTTGCTCATCAACATGCAACGTTTTTTCAGTTCTGGTTTCATAAGCTGGCTTGCTCATGCCAAAGACAAAAGAGGTTATGATAAAAATCCGTTTTCTTTTTCCTACGACTTAAAAGGAAAACATGAGATAGGGAAAAATCATGAAACAGAACGTAATTTTTCATTGCTGAAAGGGCTTGATAAAGTAATATATGCTAAACCCAAACTTTATCCTACTGCTGCAGACTTCGAGAAAACAAAATCATATAAAACCAAACCTTATGTGTGCATGGCACCTGCATCGGTATGGTTCACCAAGCAGTTGCCTCTTGCCAAATGGGTGGAACTGATTAAAACCATTTCGCCTGATAAAAAAATATATTTACTAGGTGCCCCTTCCGACAGCAGTCTTTGCAATGAAATTTCATTGCTTGCCGAACATGGCGCTACAGAAAATTTATGTGGTAAATTATCGCTGACTGCTTCGGCAGCACTGATGCAGGATGCCGTGATGAATTATGTAAATGACTCAGCACCCTTGCATCTTGCTACAGCAGTAAATGCTCCGGTTACTGCATTCTTTTGTTCTACCATTCCTGAATTCGGATTTGGGCCTCTTTCCGATGTGGCCATCATCAAACAAGTTTCACACCTCGACTGTCGCCCATGTGGGCTGCACGGCTACCGCCAATGCCCCCGAGGTAATTTCAGGTGCGGATACCAAATCAAAATCTGACAGCATTCATATCTTTGCAGGGAAAGTATTACCATGAATCGTTTTGCTGTTGTAGATGTTGAAACTACCGGAGGAAGTCTGGAGCAAGGCAGCAGGATAACAGAAATAGCTGTAGTTATTCATGATGGTTACACTATTCACGAAACATTTTCTTCACTTGTAAATCCCGGTATTCCAATTCCCCCTTTTATCTCTAAGCTTACAGGCATTACCGATGAGATGGTTGCAACAGCTCCTGCCTTTCACGAAATTGCTCAGCAACTGTCGGCATTATTCAACGAAACAATTTTTGTAGCACATAATGTTTCTTTCGATTTCAGTCATGTATGCTCTGAGTTTTCGCGTTGCGGAATTGATTTTACTGCTGACAAACTTTGCACCTATCAGGCAAGCCGTGCTGTTTTTAAAGGATTCGGCTCTTACTCCCTCAGCGCACTGACTAAAAATCTGGGCATCGCCCTTAATGGTCATCACCGTGCACTCAATGACGCCAGGGCTGCAAGCGAAATTCTGAAATTATTGGTTCATCATCAGGGATTGTCCGAAGTGCTGATGCATCGTACTCCTCATGAAAAGAAAAATTATAAAGCTGCTGAATTACTCAATAAACTTCCCGAAACTGCCGGTGTGTATTTTTTTATTGATTCCAATAAGGAAATATTTTATGTAGGTATGTCAAAAAATATCAGAAAAAGAGTTTCCCGCCATTTATCTCTCAGCAAAACAGGAAAATCAAAAAAAATGCAACTGATGTTGGATGATATCTGCTACTTTCAGACAGGATGTGAATTGCTGGCTTGTATGATTGAATCCGAAGAAATAAAAAAATACAAACCATATTTTAACCGTGCCGGTAAAAACGAAAACAGTTTCTGCCTGACGACCTCGATTAAAAAAAATCTTCCTTCCTATCAGATAACAGATATTGATTCCTGCACAACTCAAGTCTTTAAATTATTCCGCTCACAAAATGCAGCAGAAGAGTTTCTGGAATATCATACTGATAAATTCAATCTTTGCCGATGCCTCAATGGCCTCGACAAATTCAGCGAAAGTTGTTTTTATACGCAGATAAAAAAATGTAATGGTGTGATTCAGAAAAAGGAAAGTGAGCAGGAGTATCTGACACGTTTCAATGAAAGTGTTTCAGCACTGCAAACCAGTGAAGATGACATTATGTTGTTATTTGAAAATGATTTTTCTTCTGAGGAATATGTAGCGTTGGTTCGCTATAGAAAAACAATAGGTTACACATTTGTTCCTAAAAAAAATATTCCACATACTGAAGAAATTATTTCTCACTTGACCTTACTCAACTCCTATACCACTGCCTCTGTCTTTTTCGACTCATTTCTGAAAAGAAAAAAATATGCAAGGATTCAACCGTTGAGCTGAATAAATGAAAGTCTTTACTATTTAAATTTTGCTGATGAGTGCTACAGCATAAGCAGCCACACCTTCTTCGCGACCAACAAATCCCATTCGCTCATTGGTAGTTGCTTTTACTGAAATATTTCCGGCATCGGTGTTCATCACCTCTGCAATAGAATGTTGCATTTGAGTTATGTATGGAGCTATTTTGGGTTTTTCCAATACCAGGCTCACATCCACATTTCCTGCTTGATATCCTTTTGAAGCCAACAATTCCACCACTCTCCTGAGCAGAATTTTGGAGTCAATTCCCTTAAACTCGTTGGATGTATCGGGAAAATGTTTGCCTATATCGCCTAATGCTGCAGCGCCAAGTAATGCATCGCAAATTGCATGTAGTACCACATCGGCATCGCTGTGTCCTTTAGCACCTTTGGAATGCGGTATTAATATACCTCCAAGATAAAATGGAATTCCTTCCTCTAAGGAATGAACATCAAATCCAAAACCTACCCTGATATTCAAGAAATACTATTCGTGGTTATCGCTTCCTTTAATGGAGTCGAAGTTGAATGACAACGTAAAACGCAGGGTGTTTTCAAGCGGATTGCGCTGCTCTGTAGGAATAAGGTATGCAAAGTCCAATCCGAAAATATTATAACGTAAACTGGCGCCTACAGTGAAATACTTTCTGTTGCCTTTGGTCTTATGCTCATAAAAATAACCTGCACGGAGAGCAAACTGTTTGTCGTACCAGTACTCCATACCTCCTCCAATGTTTATCTCGCGCAACTCCTCTTTAAATCCTCCTGGCGCATCGCCAAATGATTGAAATATTCCTTGTGCTACACCTACATTAGGATCCTTTCCTGCAAGAATGAGATATTCATTATTACTTACCGAGTCAGAATAAATCGGAGGAGTAGGAACCAATAATTTATTAAAGTCAACAAGGAATGAAAGGTCATTAAATTCGTTGAGTTTTAATTTCAAAGAAGGGCCAAGACGAAGGTTGATTGGAATAAAATCCTTGGTGCCTTTATCAGTGTACGATATTTTAGATCCGATATTAGTAATGGCAAGGCCGGCTGCAAAAACTGCATCCTTTCCTGAAACTTCTGTGTTGGTATTATAATAGAATGAAATGTCGGCAGCTACAGAATTACCTGCTTTTGTAGCGTTACCTCCAACGGTAATTCCGCCTGTGAGGCTTGAATGGATATAACGTAAAGCAATACCTCCACTGAATTCTTCGCCCAATTTTCTGGAGTAAGCCACATCTACTGCAAACTCATTAGGTTTATAAGACCCCATTGGTTCACCGTTTTCGCTGGTAAAATCAATATTTCCCAATGAAAAATATCGTAATGATGCACCAATAGCTGAATTTGTATTAGGCTTGGTATAGAAACTCACATACGCCAGATTAATATCAGGAACAAGTTTACGCAACCATGGAGTATAAGAAATTCCAACACCCATTTTCTTATCCGTAAACACCAATTTAGCCGGATTCCAATGAATACTATTTACATCAGGTGATGATGCTGCACCCGCATCGCCCATACCTCCTGCCCGCGCATCTGGTGAAATCATCAGAAAAGGAACGGCTGTAGTAATTGTATTTATCTGACCTAACAAGTTGGTTTTGTCAGTACTTTGTGCAAAAATTAAGGAGGGTATTAACGTAATTGTTAAACACACTCCTATGATATTCTTAAAGTTCATTTATAAATATAATTCAGTGTTAATTTAGCAAAGAAGAAAGTAAAACGACTTTTGGTGGTTTTTATTTTAAATCTACTTAAAAAAAGCAGGCTGCAAATATACGATAAATCCATAAAAAAGGTTTCTATTTGAGAATCACTAACTTCTCTGTTAATGAAGCGGTTTCATCAGGTGTTTTTAGTTTGACTCTGTACACATAAACACCCCTGCCAATTCGGTCTCCAAAATCATCTCTTCCATCCCAGGCAATGTCGTCAATGCGTGTGCCGGGAGTGAGCACTTTGCGCGTTATTGTTTTCACCAGTTTCCCTGAAATTGTAAATATCTGTATCTGCACATCCAGATTTTCGCAAGGCTTATTGTATTCGAATGAAAACTCCGTATGAGTGGTAAAAGGATTCGGATAATTCAATACATGTTTCAGTGCCAATGATGCATCGGAAGCCACAACAAACTCTGTATAAGATTCAGACGAATTATTGAGAATATCCCAGGCTTTTACTTTGAGCGTGTGTCGTCCTTCACTGAGTTTCGAAAGAGGATAGGATATTTTGCCACTGCTGTAACTGTCAAGGTCGCCTTCGTAATAATCGTTAAGCACATAAACAGGATCAGTCTTACTGTCTAAAACAGCAGTAATATCATGCCCTACTCCATTACCTACGGTGTTGATGCCTGTGGAATCAGACAAATAACAAACAATTACCGGTTTGTCATTGGTAGTTCCGCCAAATACAAAACGGTCATCATTGAGGTAAAGCTTTAAGGTTGGACCATCAACATCACTAATGATATTTCCAGAAGAGCCACCTACAACAATACTATCATAATATCCTGCACCATCTTCAACGCTGTTCTCAGCATAAAAACTTAACTTACCAAGTCCGTATTGATAAGAAATATCCTTTGGAACAATAAAAGTAAATGACCACTGGCCATTTTTAACTGTTGCTTTTCCTTTATACAGTATATTTTTCTGCAACTGAAAGGTGTAACTGGGGCTTGCCGCATCGTTGCGCAACATTGGAATGTTGGATACTTTATCGTAAACTGTCGGATAAATAAAACCATTGAAATCCGATTGTAGTTGCCCTCCTTTTGTTATTATTCCTCCTATTGTAACCTTACTCAATGCACTCAATGTATCATTTAATGCCGTAAGTGGTTGTGCATTTACAGTGGTTGCCTGAATATTAAATTTAGGATAATGCAGACGTATGGCAGGGTCGCCCAACAAACTGAAATTTCTGGTATTGAGGTTGAGATTTCCGGGGTCGTTTTTACTGGCCACCATAACATCTCCAAGTCGAGGTTGAGGGTCGTCAAACATGTGTTTTATAAGCGACATATTGAGTACTGCATTGCTGCTGGCAAACACCAGGCGGGTAGTCGAAAACAATGCTACTCCTCCACCGGTTGAACTCAGTAATATTTTTTCTCCTGATGAAATTCTTGCAGGGTCATCCCAGCGGCTGAATTCGCAGGTAGCTGTTATAAAGACAGCGAGTTTATTGATATTTGTCCATGAGTTGATATCGTCATTGGTAAGCACACGCTCTTCTGCCCAGCCTGTTTCGCCACCATGACCAACATAATTCATTATCAATGTTCCTTTATTTACGCGCTTATCAATGGCATCATTCACATCGGGATAACGTTGTCCGGCAGGAGTTGATACCTGACGATAGGCATCCAAGTAAATTTTATCAATATTATAAATGCGATGATTGTCTCTGATGTAATTTGCAAATGATTCAGCAGGTCCTACATGCATCATACCATCCTCATCATCTGCTACAAAAGTCAACACATTTCGCCAGTCGCCAAGTGTACCTCCGCTGCCATCGCAGCAGTTTCCCTGTTGTGGCAATGAAGTATACGAAATTGTTTTATCAACCATTGTTTTTGCATCTGCCGTTGTCTGGGCTACAAAGCGCCCCACACCGATATCTATTTTTTCAGATGCATTACATAGTCCTTCGTTATCATCCATCAGTCCATAAAAATCATCGGCAACGAATGAACTCAGGTAAGAATAAGAATTCTCCGACTCGAAGGTGGGAATAAAATTGGTGTTGTTGGCGCTTCTGTACTTATTATCATAAGAACCATCGCCAAACAGCAGGAGATACTTGGGATCTGTTCCGTTACCAATACCTCTGTCATAAAACATTTTTACAAAATCGCGTATGCCGGCAATATCCTGAGCCCCTGAAGAATACTCATTGTAAATAACATCAGTCCGAACCACATGAACCGTAAAATTATCCTGCGTACGATGCATATCTGCAAGACGGTTAGCTTCGCTTTCAAACAGCGGATGAGTTACAATAATCATATCAGCTTGTGGAAGTGCATGCAGATTTTGATTGTCTATTCTCCCTATGGCACCTGCCGAATAAAAACTGTTTCCACCAAAAGCTACATATTGCTGCAAAGAGTCAGCCGCAGCTATAAAAGTTCCGTTATTCAGTTGTTGTTGTCTTACATTAATTCTGTCAGTTATATTCCACACCACCATGTTCTGAGGTGCCGATGAAATATTAAATTGTGCTGTCTTACCAGTTCCTGTAGAGTTCAAATCTCTGAAAAACATCTGGTCATTATTGCCGGTCGAGGCAAATGTCAAAGCTCTTCGAGCCTGCAACTCAATATAATCAAGATAACCTATACAACTTGAATTACCTGCCGTGAAAGTGTAAGCGATGGCAATATTATCTCCTGCAGATGGAATAAAGGTAGTAGTCCCTGTTCGTTCTGCTGCATAATCATCGGTGTAAACTACTCCTGTGTTGTAGGTTCCCGAAAATAAAGTCTGACTCTGATAACGTGCCCCAACAGAACTAGTCACCCCCGGAGAATGTGCAGCATAAACGGTTTTAAAAAGCACGTTTTGCTGTAAGATATTGGGGAAAGAGAAATTAAAAGTCTGGCTGGGGTTTATGTCAAATGCTTCACCATAGAAATTTCTTCCTGACTTAACAAAATTTATCTTATCCAATTCGTGAAACTGATAATCATCAAAAGAGTTCACTACAAAATCAGGACTGATATTTAAGGATGCCGTTTGCTGAATTCGTTTGGGTACTCCTGAACCACCATTGGTAGTAACAAAATAAAAGGTTGAATCAGAGTAATAGTTTGCCTGATGTGTGAATCTGTTTTGTGATGAGTTATAACTCCATTGCACCGGTGATTGTCCGTAAAAAAGCACATAATCCTGGTCATCCCATTTGCCGGCAGTACCTCCATCGTAAACAAATATTGCATTTTCCTGTAAATCGTCATAACGAAAATCAGAATTCAGTAAAGGTAAAATTCCGCCACCGTTACCATACAATCTGAAATTAGAAGGTGATGATGACGACAAGTCCATATTCAATCTGTTCTTCAGAAAATCATAGGAGAGTTTATACACTCCTTCGTCAGTCACAGAAATTTTATACCAGTCGCCCGAAGACAATACCGAATTGGCAGCATACGTACGTTGTGCCGATGCCGCATTCCTGTTGGAAGCAGCTATATTCTGAATGAGTTTTAATTCAAACGAAACCAGCCTGTCAACCTTACCTGTAATAGCGCTTTTTTTAACAGGAATAAATTCGATATATGCCGATGCTTTCCCTTTATAATAGGAAGGTACTACAACAGGTGTAATATTTTCTGTAATCTGATCTCCGGAATAATCAACCGACTCGTATTGCGGATTTACAATTTCAGCATGGTAATTTTCAGGATTCCCTGATACCGGAACAGAAACAGAAAAGTAAGGAAATGGCTGATTGGATTTATAAAAACAATTCTCGAAAGAAAGACGATTGCTTCCATTCATTTTCATGTCTTGTTTCCACGTAATAGTATAACTATCATTCTGTTTAGCTTTGGCACCGGACTGTGCATTAGCGTAGCATACAACCGAAAGTAACAGAATAAACAGTGTAGTTCTCCTCTTCATGATATGGCAATGGGGCTCAAAAATATGTTTTTGAAAGTGAATAACGATGTAAGTAACTTGTAATAATGATTTTTATTTTGTTTTGAATTTGAAATAATTAATTCTTATTTTTGTTACCGCTAAGTTTGAAAACCATCAAAAAATATACATTGATTCGTAACCATTTTTACAAAATGCGTATAAATTATAGTTTAAATCCATATAAACTATGATAAAGCGTCTGATATTAGGCTTATTTCTATGCATGGAAGCGGTTTGTTCTTATGGCCAGGATCCACAATTTTCGCAATTTTATGCCAATCCCATCTATCTGAACCCTGCATTTGCGGGCTCGGTTCGTTGTCCACGCTTGGCACTCAACTATAGAAATCAGTGGCCCGGGTTAAACAAAACCTTCATCACCCTTAGTGCATCCTACGATCAACATGTAGAAGCATTGTCAGGTGGTTTGGGGTTGATGATTATGAACGACAAGGCAGGAAATGGTACTTTAAATACCACTAATTTCTCCGGAATTTACTCTTACAATCTTAACATTAGCAGAAATTTCTCTATTCGTACAGGTTTGCAGGCTACCTATGTTCAAGAAAAGTTAGATTGGGACAAACTAACCTTTGGCGACATGATTGACCCCCGCTACGGATATGTATTCCCTACCCAGGAAGTACGTCCTGCCGAAAAAAGAGGTTTTGCAGATTTTTCTGCAGGAATTATTGGATATAGCTCAAAGGTTTACGGAGGTTTTGCTGTACATCACATCACCGAGCCTGACCAGGCTTTTATAGTAGAAGGCTCGAGCCCGTTGCCTAGAAAATATACCGCTCACGTTGGGGCATTATTACCTCTCAGAGGAGCATCTACTTACAAAGGTAAACTAGAAGGTACTTTTATCTCCCCTAACTTCCTTTATCAGCAACAACAAGGGTTTAATCAATTGAATTTTGGTATGTATATCATTAAGTCGCCTATAGTAGGCGGATTATGGTACAGGGGTTATACCGGCAAAAAATTCCTTTCGAGCGACAGCTTCATTGCCCTCATCGGGATACAAAAAGACCTGTTTAAGTTCGGTTATTCCTACGATGTGACCGTTTCTAAATTAAATAACAATGTTACAGCCGGATCTCATGAAATTTCTTTAGGTTTGCAGTTTGAATGTCGTCCAAAGAAAAAACGATTTAAAGCAATAAGTTGTCCTACATTTTAGTTTAATAGAGTCAATAACCACAAGTATTTAAATATACAAACATGAATTTCTGTAAAAATGCAAAAACCCTGGCACTGGCAGCCTTTGCCATATTTGCCTTAAATGCCTGCAAACAGAAGGAAAAATCAGCAACCACCGGATGGAAGTACAATGACGAAAAAAACGGTGGCTTTGAGGTAACTCCTTATACAGAGCAGGAAACAGGTCCCGGCCTTATTCTTATAGAAGGCGGTACTTTTGCAATGGGCCGTACAGAGCAGGAAATTAATTACAATTGGGATAATATACCAAGACGAGTAACTGTTTCCTCATTCTATATGGACGAAACAGAAATTGCCAACGTTCATTATCTGGAATATCTATACTGGCTCGACCGCGTTTACGGAACAGATTATCCTGAGGTTTATAAAAAAGCTCTTCCTGACACATTAGTTTGGAGAAGCAAATTAGGATATAACGAACCAATGGTTGAACTTTACTTACGTCACCCTGCATACCAGTATTATCCGGTTGTGGGTGTAAACTGGCTTCAGGCAAATGACTTTGCAAGCTGGCGTACAGACAGGGTTAACGAACAAATTCTTATCCGCGAAGGTATCCTGCGTGTAAACCCTGCACAGGTAAACGAGGATAACTTTAATACAGATGCTTACTTAGCCGGACAATACGAAGGTCTTGTAAAAAGTAAGCTCAGAGATCTTAACCCAAACCGCGATGTTAGAAATGTGCGTACTGAAGATGGAATTTTATTGCCACGCTACGAACTTCCTACCGAAGCTGAATGGGAATATGCTGCGCTTGGTCTTATAGGAAACACCGTATATGAGCGTGTTACCGACCGTAAAATTTATCCTTGGACAGGTCACGTAGTGCGTAACTCTGCTGAGAAATACAAAGGTGAAATGTTGGCCAACTTCAAACGTGGAAGAGGTGACATGATGGGTACTGCCGGAGCATTGAACGACAATGCTGACCGTCCTGCTCCTATCTTCTCCTATCTTCCTAATGATTATGGTTTATATAATATGGCAGGTAACGTTTCCGAATGGGTAAAAGACGTTTATCGTCCCTTATCGCCAGAAGATATGGATGATTTTAATCCTTACAGAGGCAACGTTTTTGTTACACAATTACTTGACGAAGAAGGTCAGACTGCTGAAAAAGACAGCCTTGGCCGATTGATATGGCGTGAAGTAGATGAAAAGGAAAATGAAGGTAGGAGAAACTACACCAAAGCCGATTACATCAATGATTTGGATGGTGATGAACCTGATAATATTGAATATAAAATAGGCGTAACTTCTTTAGTTGACGACAACGTACACGTTATAAAAGGAGGATCATGGAAAGATCGTGCTTACTGGTTATCACCGGGAACAAGACGTTTCTTAGATCAGAAACAGTCAACTGACTGGATAGGTTTCCGTTGTTCAATGGTGCGTGTTGGAAGTCCTGTAGGATTTAACCAGAAAAAAAACGGTAAAGGATAATTATACATATTTAACCACACTTAAAGCCCCTCGTTTTGGGGCTTTATTTTTTGTAACTAAGTTATGATTGAAAAACTCTACACCACTTTTCTAAAATCAACGGGGGTTTGTACCGATACCAGAAAATTGCAACACGGAAATTTGTTTTTTGCTCTTAAAGGTCCATCATTTGACGGGAACCTGTTTGTAAAATCCGCATTGGAAAACGGAGCTCTTGCCTGTGTTGCCGATGATGATAAAATTGAAGGCAACGATAAAATTTTTAAAGTCAAAAATGTTTTACAAACACTTCAGGAACTATCTACCTACCACCGATTGCAACATAAAATTCCGGTGATAGCCCTTACAGGCAGCAACGGAAAAACAACCACCAAGGAACTGATAAGTGCAGTTCTGAATAAAAAATACAACACCTTGTTTACTCAAGGCAACCTGAACAATCACATTGGAGTACCGCTGACACTCCTCCGACTTACCGAAAAACATCAGATGGCCGTTATTGAAATGGGAGCCAATCATCAGCGTGAAATTGCTGAGTTATGTAGCATTGCATTGCCCGATATGGGTATGATAACCAACATAGGTAAAGCACATCTCGAAGGCTTTGGTGGTATTGAAGGCGTGATTAAAGGCAAAACGGAGATGTATGACCATCTTAAATCCCACAAAGGATTGATATTTTGTCGTTATGAGAATGAAATACTGAAGTCGAAATGCAATGACTACGAAAATGTAATTTATTATGGCACCTCACCTGCCAAACATATTTATGGCGAACTAACTTCAACACAACCGTTTCTTACTTTTAACTGGCATAAAGAGGGTGTGCTGCAGAATGAAATACATACGCAACTTACAGGTGAATATAATCTCGAAAATCTTTTGGCAGCAGTTTGTATAGGGACGTATTTCGGTGTATCAGCACATCAGATTAAAGAAGCCATTGAAGCATATTCACCGGATAATCAAAGGTCGCAGGTAATGAAAAAAGGCAGCAACACCATCATTCTGGATGCTTACAACGCCAATCCCACCAGCATGGAAGCTGCACTTCTAAATTTTGATGAAAACTATCATGGTCCAAAAGCCATTATACTTGGAGAAATGCTGGAGTTGGGTGAAAATTCGGCTCAGGAACACCAGCGTATTATTGATGTCATCGCCAATATGGAAAAAGACCTTCTGATTTTAGTAGGGAAAAATTTTCTTCACACCACTTTACAGGAAACGGCATTGCGTTTTTCCGGTTCTGATGACGCAAAAGACTATCTATCAAAACATCCACTTAAAAATACCACCATCCTTATTAAAGGCAGCAGGGGTTCCAAAATGGAAAAAGTATTGGATGCCCTTGAAAACAATTCTTGACAACCGCGTTATTTTACATGTATATTGCCCTGAATCAGGTGTAACCTGACAGAGGATTTACCGTAAAAATGTATTTAATAGTGTCCGGTTTATGAATATATCAGCAAATGCTGAAGCTGAAAAGATATTGTTTGCTGCCAAGCAATTACTTGCTGAAGGTAAATTACCTGAGGCCCTGGATACTATTGAGGAATTAATAAAGGTGTTCCCTGATTTCAGCAAAGCATATATCCTCAAGGCTGAAATATTTTTTGAAAAGCTAAAAAACTCCGACACTGCCGAAGAGAATTTTAAAAAAGCTATTACTCTAACGGATACTCCTGCTGATGGACTTTATGTTTATGCCCGGCTACTATTAAATCAAGAACGATTTGCAGAAGCGCTGTCAATCCTCAACCGTGCTATGGAAATGAATGAGGCTCGCAAAGACCAGTCCTATATGCTTTATGGAAATTTGTATGAGATGCAAGGTAAGATAAATGATGCAGCAGGATATTATAAAAAATGTCTCACCACTACCCTTTCCAACGCATTACTTGAGGAGGCTGAAGCTGCACTTAAAAGATGTGAGATAAAGAAAAAATATATCTAATTCACCTTACCCGACATTACCATTTGTTCCAAAGTAGGAATAGTACTTCCTCCCATCGGTTCAACAGTAACTACAAAAGCCTGGCAATTTTCAGTCGGCTTCATTTCATAAAACTCATATACTGCCGGCTGAAGTGTAAGTAGTCCAAGATCTACCGGTTTGCCGTTAACAATGCCCCACAACTGATATTGCGTGATATCTGTTGGAGGTGTCAGCTGCCCAATATTAATTAATATTTTTTTTGCTTGTTGATTATATATCACAGTAGCCTTAGCTTCAGGCTTTTTTTCAGTGCCCTGCAGTGTCACTATTTTATTTCCTCCAGTCATCAACACTTCAACAGATGACCTGATATTCTTCTCTTGGTTTGAAAGTTCCACAATTGAATCTTTCAGATGGCTAATATAATCGTGATAAGCAGTTGAGTTTTTTTGCGAAACTTTTAGCATATTATTTTGCCAAATAATATATCCAACTGCTCCTGAAAGAGAAATAATCAGAAGCAAGGTAAGCAGTTGCCATATTTTTCCACTATTCTTAGGTTGATATCTTTTGTTTGCTTCTGCACTCCATTTTATCTGCGATTCTTTTTCTGATTCATCAAGTCGAGCGAAAAGAGTTTTTCTGACTTCCTCAGATGGCTCCTTACGATTTAACCTAGCATACTTTTGCAGCGTTAGTTCAATTCGTTCCAGTTCAATTCTTATTGCAGGGAATTTATCTGCTAAAGCAATCACCTCCCGGCCTTCTTCAACAGAAGTCTGCCCAAGTACATAACTTTCCAATATCCCTGATGATATATACGCCTGAATATCCATACCTATTTCCCCTTGATTAAATCGTGCAACTGCTGAATGGCTATTTTTAACCGTTTGTTTACATCATCCTCAGGAATATCAAGAATTGATGCCATTTCCTTTCGGGAACACCCTTTGAAATAGGCCAATGAAATTAATTGGAAATGCTCCTGCTTCAGTTTGGTGTTCACCTCTTTCAATTCTGATTGGTCGAACTGTAACGGAATATCAGAAACAGCTGATACTTCCTTTAAAACAGAATTCGTAAGTAAATTTTTATAATCAGTTTTACTTTGCCCACTTGATATAGCATTTAATGCCAGTGTGCGCGCTTCTGAAAGCATGTAACCAATTAGCTGTTTTTTCTTTAAATCGTAATTGAGAATATTTTTGCGGATATTTACAAATGCCTGTATCAGCAACTCCTCAGCCTGAGTTTTATCCTCTGTCATTTTAAGTAAAATACCATACAAAATTGCCGCGTACTGATCGTACAAAGAAACGAATGCTGATGCGTTCTTCTCCGTTATCAAAGTGATATAATCACTATCCGAATAATTTAACTTCACTGTTATTATTTTATCAGGCGCGAAAATAACGCATTCGTTACTTCTATAGCACTTTGTTTGAGAGCAGAAAGTTAAATTTGCAGATTAAGTTTAATTTATGAGTAAAAGATTACTAATAATTGCCTCCGTACTCATTTGTTACTCAACGGGTATGGCTCAGATGAATCGTTATACATCCACAGACAACAGTTATTATTGGAAAAACAGAAAACCTACCGCTGCATACTGGCAACAGGATGTGTATTACCGCATACAAGCAGAGCTGAATGACCAAACGAATATAATCACCGGAACGGAAGAATTAACCTATCGTAATAATTCGCCCGACACCTTACATTACGTATTTTTCCATCTCTATCAAAACTCATTTACACCGGGGAGCTATCTCGATGATTTGTCGCTGGCAAATGGCAAAAAAAACAAATATGGTTCTTATGAATCTAAAGGTCTTGGTATTGAAATCCTCTCGTTGGAATCTACTTCAATAAATGGGCGCACCTTTGAGGCGAGTTTGGAAAAAAATATTGATTACTCCATCATGAAAGTGATGTTGCCAGAGCCATTACTTCCCGGCAATGAAATTGTTTTTAAGATGGATTTTAAAACATATTATGACAATGGCAGTCAGCGCAGACGAATGCAAATGTATGACGCCTGGGGTTTTAAACATTATAACGGCTGCCAATGGTATCCTAAAATCAGTGTTTATGATGCACGTAACGGGTGGGATACCAATCAGCATCTGGGGCGTGAGTTTTATGGTGATTTTGGTGACTTTGATGTAGAACTTACCTTTCCCAACAACTACGTTATGGAAGCTACAGGTATTCTGACCAATGAAAAAGAAGTGTTGCCTGATGAATTAAAAAATAAACTGAGCATTAAAAATTTTAAAGACAAACCATTTAACGAACCTCCCGGAATTATAATACCTGCTGACGGCACTAAAAAAACATGGAAATATCATGCCGAGAATGTACATGATTTTGCTTTTACGGCCGACCCCACCTACCGCATTGACGAAGTAACATGGCAAGGAATAAAATGTATTGCCATAGCACAGGAGCCTCACTGCCGGGGTTGGCAAAATGCAGCCTCCTACGCAGCACGCATTATCGAAGTGTATTCAAATGATTTTGGTATGTATGCTTACCCAAAAATTGTTGTTGCCGATGCTAACGATGGCATGGAATATCCGATGCTAACGATGGATGGCGGTTCTGATCCCGGCTACAGAAGTTTATTGTGCCATGAAATAGGTCACAACTGGTTTTATGCAATGGTAGGAAATAATGAAACCTACAGAGCTTTTATGGACGAAGGATTTACTCAGTTTATCAATGCATGGGCATTAGAGCGCCTCGAAGGATATACTTTGCGACAAAAAGAATCTACATGGCTCGATCAGAAAATTACAACTCCATTAAATCAACAATATGTAACCGTTTACGGCCCTTATCTTCGCGCAGCATTGTCAGACAATGACGGGTATATCAATACGCACAGTGATATGTTTAACAGCGCACTTGGTCACGGAGGTGGTTATAGTATGGTGTATCGCAAAACGGCAACCATGCTTTATAATCTGCAGTTGATATTAGGCGATAGCCTGTTCAGTAAAGCCATGCAGCACTATTTTCATCAGTGGAAATTTTGCCATCCTTATCCTGAAGATTTCCGTAACAGTATTACACAAGTAGCAAAAGTAGATTTGAGTTGGTTCTTCGATCAATGGATAGAAACTGATAAAAAATTAGATTATAAAATTTGTCGTATTAAAAATTCTTCTACCGAAAACGGATATGACATCACATTTAAACGCAAGCAACGCATGCAATCGTCCATTGATTTTACAGTGGTTTCTAATTGCGGAGCTAAGTATGATTATCATATTCCGAACAATTGGTTTCAGAAACAAACGGATGCTACCATACTCCCCAAATGGGAAGGATGGGATAAACTACGTGACAAATATGTTGCCCATGTAACCATTCCTTGCGGAATTAAGAGTGTAACCATTGATACTACCGACAGGCTTGGTGACTGTTACCGAATTGACAATACCCTGCCACGACCATATAAATTAGTTTTTGACAAATGGCAAAAACCACGCTATTCCGACTGGAAAAATTATGTGTTTTATGTTCGACCTGCACTCTGGTTCAATAATTATGACGGCTTAAAAATCGGCATTCATACAGAAAGCAGTTACCTTAATATTCGTCATATTTTTTCAGGCGATATGTGGATAAATACTACCGTTGGTCAAAACAGCCTTTCTCAAAATGCTGATATCAATAAAAATGATCCAGCATCCTTCAGGTTAAACTATAAAACACCCTTGAATTTTATTTCAAAAAATATAAACGCTTGGATTGGCGGAGGAATGTTGGACGGGCTGACTTTTTTTAAAACAGGTTCGGACCTAACAGTTCCCAATTATGACTTAAGATTTTTTACTGAGTATGAATTTCTATACCGAAGAAACACCAATACCTCTGAATATCTGCTTTATCCGAATGAATGGCAGACTGCACTTTATAATACTTCTCTATCTGTTGGTGTACAGAAATTTTACTCACATGAACATTTCAATGGCAATACCGTTCTTCAACTCACATCATCATCCTTCCTGAGTGATTATTCTTATTCTAAAATAAGTCTTACCAATATTGAATATCTAACTACCGGAAAAATAGACTGGAGAATGCGTGTGTTTGCACAATATGGTTACGGCAGTGCTGTTCCCAGTGAAAGTGCTTTGTATATGGCAGGTGCCAATGGCGAGGAAATGATGGACAATGAATGGATTCGTTCGCGTGCATTTGTGCCATACAGTTGGCTGGGATATGGCGACAGAACAAATCATTTCCAACAGGGTGGCGGACTAAATCTGAGAGGTTATGCAGGTTACCTGATGCCCATCAATAAAGACGGAGAACAGAAATATTTTTATAAAGGAATTTCAGGAGCATCGGTGTCGGCAGAAATGGACTTAGACCGTCTGATAAATTTCAGCCCTGCATTTACACGCAACTGGTTAAAGTGTGACATTTATTTATTTGCCGATGCGGGCTCAATGGTTACCACCAATTCAAAAGAAACGATGCAATGGACCAATCTGAAAGCCGATGGAGGTATAGGTGTTGCACTTACATTAAGAAAAACCGGAAGATTTAATGCAGTGAAACCAATCACACTCAGATGTGACTTACCAATTCTGGTTAACAGTGTTCCTGCTGCTGAAGGAGATTATTTCAAACTGCGGTATGTGGTTGGTATAGGTAGGACTTTTTAAATATAAGTATTCATACACTAATTCAAAACAACTCTTGCTGCAACATTCCCTTCTCCAGCATCAGAAGTTTTTCTTTCCTCCACAAGCCACCTCCATAGCCGGTTAGTGAGCCATCAGAGCCAATTACTCTATGGCATGGAATAATTATAACTATTGGATTTTTTCCATTTGCTGATGCTGTAGCTCTAATTTTCTCAACACCACCAAGCCTTTTGGCTTGCTCTCTGTAGGTAATAGTTTTACCATAGGGAATCAATAACAAATCATTCCATACCTGCGTTTGAAAATCAGTTCCGGCAGGTTTGAGTTTTACTGTAAATTTCTTTCGCTTTCCTTCGAAATATTCTCTCAGCTCTTCACAAACTTTTTCGGCTATTTTGCCTTCAACAACATCTGCTCCCTTGTATTTGTCGTTAAATTCTGCTTTAACGAGATCATCACCTTCACTTACCATTTCAATAATACCTAACGGTGTTTTGATAAATGAAGTAAGTGGTTTCATAAAATCCGACAAACTCTACACAGGAAGATGTCTAATGCTTTATTTTCTTCACTTCGGATTGCAGCACATAATAATCGGATGACTTGTAAACGTATGCCAGAATATAACATTGGTCATCGTTGAAATTGGAAGGAATCTGATAATTGTATATTCTCAAAAATTTGGTTTGAGTAGAAGGATTTGAAGTTAAATTTTCACCGAATGTGGAATTGATTGATCCTCTCACTACATGTTTGTGTATGTAAGCGGAATCAATTTGTGACGGAGTGGTTAAATCATAATCAAGTTGACAGGCATGAATACTGTCTTCCAGCAAATACACTACCAGTTTATAATCATCAGACAATGTATTCAGAAATTCCGAACTTACTACCACATTTGCAGTTCTTGTACTTTGATCATAGGAAGTATAAATTCCCACATAGGCATTATTAGGTTTGCCGAGTTCCTGATTAATTACATTCTGCCAGCTATTGAAAAACTTGACGTGGTTTGTAGGATACCCTACCCTGTTAATCATACTTGACGGATAAGCAGTTAAACCAAAAAAGCTATTCAACTCAGTAGATGCGGGATTTCTGAAATCTTCAGAAAAACAATTTGAAGGATTGGGAATTGCATAGTGTCCTGCATGGTTAGTAGCCACTACCAATTGTTCGTGATAAAGTGGTTCAAGCGAATCGGCAATTAAGCGCTGCGCTTTGGGGCAGTTACCACATAATCTTCCTGTATAATCTTCGAGTAAAACTTTTTTAATCGGACTTGAAGGAGTAAAAGGCACTGCGAAATCTGCCTCACCAACAAGGTTATCACTAACGGTAGCTGAATACTTAAAAGTGAGCGTGCCATACGGTGCAGGTGCAGCAATAGAAATAGAGTCATTATTGAAAGTTACATCGTTTCCTGTTGCCGTGTGCTCAATTGGATGTGATAAAGCTCCATGCCACTCAAACTGCACAGAAATAGTTTTAGGATCAGATTGTGTAATACTGAATGTTGCTTTCAGGTTAGCTACATCGTCAGATGTTGTGGTTGCATTGAGCACTCTGATGTCAGTAAGTGTTCCTGGCAAGGTTCCTATTGACGAATTATTTTCCACTCTATAAGGGCCTTCAATTTTATCGCAAGAGGTAAACAACCATGTTCCTGTAATGAAAGCACAAATTATCAAAAGTCTGTTCATGATATATGTTGTATAAAATTAAAAACTTGTTGAAACTGAAACTGCAAGTCCGTTGCTTGCAGGCACCTGCCGGCACACGCCTCCTACGCAAAATAGACCCTCACGTTGTCTGCCGTAACTCAATGAAATTCTGCTTGAATTTTTGGTATATCCTACATAGAAATTGAAGTAATGTACACGTAAATCAGGTTTTGAATTTCCATAATTGTACTGATCGGACACTGCCACAAACCAATGTGGGGAGTAAGAGTATTCCAACAGTCCGGCCATCCAAGATTTGTAATCCTGCTTGGTTTGCAATGTCTGCAACTCTAAACGTAATGCATTTTTTGGATTGAGTTTATAAGTCATATCGGCAACCACTATGTTGTCATAAATAATTCCGTACTGTGTGGATCCCTGAAATTGCACCTTGTCTTTATTGTATGTCTGATTGATGTAAACCAAAGACATTTTATACTTAGGAGAGAATTTCCTTGACAACTCCACACTGAATTCTTTGTAATATACTTCTTTACCCGTTTTGCCCCAGTCACTTTCGTAAAGGTCTTTTCCGTCAACAGGCTTTGTACTTAAAGCGTTAGCTCCTGAAACATTTACTATAATATTTGTGCCGTACTCTCCTCCTATTCTTGTTCCCTTTTTAATGGTATAATTGACCTCTCCTTCATAACCCATTTCACCATTGGGCTGTGTTGCATAAGGATAAATGGTAGCAAGTGAATAAATGTGATACTTTGTTAATGCAGGGAGATAATTTATCATCAGGTCATTAAGGTTGGCATTACGTTCACTTCTGAAGTTCATGTTATCAATTCTTTTTGCAGCAAGGAACACACCCAGTCCTTTTTGTGAGTAAGTAGCTTTCAGTAATGCAGCATCACCAAATTTATAACTATAATTATTCAGTGATGAAGGGTCGTTGTATTTATAGGCATACTCTGCATTCACAGTAACTTTTCCTCTTGTAACATCCAGCCTGCCTGAATAGGCAGCTACATTTTCAGGCAGTATATAAACAGGGTCATCGTCCTTTTGAAATTTACTTACAAACCCAAATCCTGTTGTGATATGTGTTTTGGATTCATTAAATTTTTTTATCAGGTCATTCCATGAAACTTCTGCATCTACTCCTCTTACTATCCCTTCACCGGTTTTGAAATAATAACGCTGGCGGCCAATCAACCCTTTAATACTGATACCTGAATAGGGTTTTACCTTTACACGCACTCCATCAATTGAATTATCATAACCTAATGTAGGCTCCCAGTAAGAACGAAGAATAAGGCCGCTGCCAAACTGCTCATAAAAGTTCCCCACGGTAATAGAAAGAAAATCATTATTATATTCTGCATAGCGACTTGCTATACCACTTCCGGTAAAACGTTTGTCATAACCCAACAAAACATTCTGATAAGTTTCATAACGTAAACCCGCTTTGAAATTCCCTTTTGTAAACACCAGGTCACCAAAACTGTTTAACAAAAACTTTTCATCCACTTCTGGCGCACTTATCACAGAATCCGGGATGTAGTATTGTCCGTCAATCTGAAAACTGCCATGAATTTCTGCAGGTGCGCTTTGCGAAAAAGAACTAAGTGATAGTCCCATAAAAAAAATAACCGGTAGGAGTTTACCGGCTATAGAAATACATTTATTTACCATGTAATATATAATTGTTGTTCGAATATATTTCGTTATTAATTAGCCTTTTCTGAACTCAACTTTTTTATTTCCTCATATAATTTATTTTCATCACCCGGAGCATAGCCTGTATGTACCGATACAATCTCACCCTTACCATTCACCAGGAATACATAGGGCACAGCACCGATGTTGAGTGCTCTTTTTAAATCACCATTAGGGTCAACATAAACTTCATAGTCCCAGTCTTTGCCGTTAACAAAAGGCTTCACATTGCTCATTGTACGGGCATCATCAACACTAATAGCTAAAATTTTTACACCTGTCTCTTTCTGCCAGTCGCTGTACAAATCACTTATAGTTGTAAGCTCATTTACACAAGGCTTACACCAGGTAGCCCAGAAATCAAGCACCATAGGCTTACCATTATTGTTAAACGTAGAAGTGCTCACTGTTTTTCCGTCAATATCTTTCACATCCACAACAGGTATAGGCCGTGGTTGAAACACCTGAGCCTGAACTGTGGTGGTAGCAATTACCAATGTTAAAACAGGAAATATTTTCTTTAGCATGTAACTGATTTTATCTTACTATTATTAACGATTCACTACCAATCTCTGAACGGAAACATTTTTTCCATCCACTGCAAGTGCCACCATATAAATTCCATTAGGATAATTTGTAGTGGATAGTACCACATTACCATTGGTATCACTTACCGGAATTGTGTTGATGGTTTTACCAAGCATATTTATAATTTTAATTTCTGCCTTCACCCCTTTATTAAGTTGGTAGTTCAGTGCAGTCATAGATTTAGCCGGATTAGGATAAAGTTTACTCAATAAGTTACTTTGTGCAGGCTGATTGATACCTACAGGTGTAATATGGTAATGCACCATAAACTGTACTGAGTCATTAGGATTGTTATTATCAAAAACAGTGTAGGCAATGGTGCTTGATCCAATATAACCATGACCAAAATAATCACCTCTGAAAGTGTTATCGGATGCACCGGCATTGATTGTAGAAGTAACAGGAGAAACCATAGTGCCAACTCCATTACATAAAATACCCCAACAGAAACTATGTTCTGCTAATGGATATAAATTGGTATTATAAACTTTTAGAGAAGCATCAATAGTATGTGTACCTACATTAGCCACCAACACTGTTGCCTGAATAACGCTATCTTCTATTGAACCATAAACATCAGATGTAAGGTTTGTATAATTCAAGTTCTGACCATTGGCAAATAACGCCCCGGCACTAAGTAAAACTGCGGTAAAAAATTTTTTCATTTCTATTTATTTTAAAATTCAGCGTAACAGTAAAATTACTGTTACGCTGAATAATTAATTTAATTATTGAATTGATATTTTCTGGTAATTCACTGAATTTCCTGAGCGGATTGCAAGTGTATAAATACCTGAAGCAAGATTCTTAACTTCAATCGTTTCATTCAAATTTGAAACTACACCTAAGTTATTTGTATAAGCTATTCTTCCTGTAATGTCTGCAAGTTCAATTGTTACAGGCATTGCCTTTTCAAATGTAGCTGATACTTTAACGAACTCATTTGCAGGATTTGGATAAACATTAAATGAGGTTACTCCTTCAAGATTATGAACAGCAGTTACTCCTGATAAATTAATATCATCTACATAAAGATTGTTTCCATAATCAGAAGTTGCTTTAAAATCAATCAAAACAGAAGACTGACCTATGAAATTTGCCAATGATACAGTATCAGAACGCCATTGAGTAGCTGTTGGAGTAAATACAGCTGTCTGGGCCGCTTTTGTTGCTAATGTAGCTCCGGCTTTATTATAAAGTGAAGTCCAAGTAGCACCACAATCGGTTGAGGCCAACACTTGAAGTCTGTCATTTTGTGTTGAATATTGGCAATATGCTACACTAAACGAAATGAAAGGATTAGTAGCTGTAGATAAGTCAACAGGTGTAACAGGAAGCAGTTCTCCGATTACACCGGAAGGAATAGAATAAAAATCCATTTTAGCAGAACCTCCGGGAGTCTGACCGAAACCTCCGACACTGTTTCTTGCCCAGGTAGCTGATGCACCAGTACTATTCACCATCCAGTCAGCAGGAGGGAAAGTTGTTGATGTAAATCCTTGGCTCAGTGATTGAGAAGGTGTACTTGTTAACGATACAGGTTTTCTGAAATTGAAGTTTCGATTATAGAAATCAGGATTCCCGTTTACTGAAACAAGTTTTGCTACAAAATACTGATTACCTCCGCTTGGAATAGTAACATTTCCCAATGATAATGGAGTAGTTGCACCGGCAGCTAAAGATCCGCTCCAGTTGTATTGTTGCATGGTTTGACCTTCAATTCCATATTCTATTGTTGCAGAAGTAAGAGGTATGCCACCATAATTTTTTAAAGTAACTGAAGGAGTTAATGGGTTAACACAAGCCAATCCTGAACTTAGAGCTGTGACCGCACCAAATGGAACCTGAGCAGCACTTTCGCTTACACCTGCCTGAAGAACTTCTTTGGTTGCATCATCCTGAACAAATGTTACCGCCTGTAAAACCGGCCAATATGGTAAAAACACATTAGGATTATCAACAATAGTCCATTGTAAATCAACAACTGCTGAATCGCCCACATTCCATGTGCTTGGTAAAGCAGTACCATTGCCATTAGGCAACATTTTACGCATAGTCCACTCAAAGTGCGATTCACCGTTAGGAGCAGTATAACCATAAATATCTCTTTCAGTAACGGCTACTCTTGCCTTAAGGGTAGTGCCCGTGTAAGCCTGTGTAGCACGAATAACAGAATGAGTATAAATAATAGTGTGATCCGCAGAGAAAGAATGTGTAACAGTAATGGTAAACGGTGAAGTTACTGCAGCGCGGTTATTTAAAATGGTGTTGGTAAAATTTCCTGCAACATCATTCCAAACATTGCCGTCTACAAATGCATGTGGGGAATAGTTGTTTGCATAATAAGAAGTTCTGTTACCTATATCTACCGTGTTATAGGTATATAAGTTTGGCCCGGTAGTTGGAATATTATTTTGATACTTCAACGGAATAGCGCTTGAATTTGCATTCAGTTTAGCATCAAATGCAGGATTTTGTGAAGCACATGGACCACATGTTTCACCTGTAAATTCTTCAACAAGCACTTTACGTGGCGATTGAGCCTGGCTTATTTGAGATATCAGCAATGCTGAAAATAAGAGAGTAGAGATTTTTTTCATTTTATATGAAATTTGATTTTAAAATTCGTGGTAAAAGTAAGGGAATTGATACTATTTCCAAATGAAGAATTCACTAATATTAATACCTATAACAATATCAGGAGTAACTGAGGTTACAGAGCGATACTGTTACAATGCATCATGTCCGCTTGGTTCTATAAGCCAGTTTTGAGGATTTAACATGTCGTTAACCAATGGATTATCAGCTAATAGCATAAATGGCACTTTAACATGTAACGGCCCCTTCGAAAATGGATTATGAAGAAACCCTGCCTTTAATAAACGCTTTGCCAGCAGGCTGTCGCCTGCCGCAATACCGATTACCCCGGAGCAATGAAGATTTTTACAATATTCATAAGCTTTCTTCAACAGCTGAGCTGAAACCTTGCGATTTGTGTACACAAAATCAAATATGACTATTTTGCCATCTTCCTTGTAAAAAATTATATATCCTACTGCCTCATTTTGCTGATAACATACAAACGAATGGTATTTACGTCTTGGATTTGAAATTTTCCATTGCACATATTCAGCAGTAAATTTCTGATAGATTTTTTCATTTCTGTAAGTATGCTTATAATGCAATTGAATGATGTCATCTAAATTACTTACTTCGTTAACGATATAATCACTTTTAGTATTTATCCATAATGATGACCAGCGACAATGCAGATGATGTTTGAAATAATAATTGAAGTTTTTGATTTTCTTCCATCCCATCTTTAAAAGTCCATGTGTTGAAATTTCGCCTCCGAAACCAATGACTACAAGTTGATGACTCTCTCTGATATGATTATAACATGCCGTTGCCAGTTTTTCAAACATGCCCATGCGCCTGATTGATGAGTGTGTCATTACATCGCCCAACTGAAAAATAACCTGCTCTTTGCCATTGATACAATACAATTCAGGATAAATTCCGTTGAACCCCAAGAGTTCTCCATCTTTAAACGCACCAAATCCAACAAACTCACCGGCAGGGTTCTCTAAAAACTTCCATTTGATATATACTACATCAACTTCCATGTTGAAGCAATGCTTCATTAACGGCAATAACAGATGTAATTCATCTCTGGTGACACGCTTGATAGTAATTTCAGACATGATTAATTTATTCCTTTATTATATAATGCCATCCTGAACATCATCATTGATACAGGCTCCGGGTTTACATTCAATCGGTTTACCATCAGCGGAATTTCATTACTGAAAATATTATTCCCTCCTCTTCGCAGTTCAAGAATATGTTCATATCCAGCACTACTGATTAGTTTATTTATTCGTTCATTGGTTTGCCCGTTTGGCAATGAAAAAACTTTACATGGCTTCCCTGTATTTTTTTCCAAAATCCGTTTTGATTCAAAAATCTCATTTGTTAATCGGGATTCTGATTTAACTGAAGGTAAGATATCATGAGTTATTGTATGAGAACCAATTTCAACATTGTTATCGGAAATGGTTTTTATTTCCTCCCAGTTCATCATCTTATACGGATACTCCATTTTATCTTTGCTGAAATATGCTTCAAAATTTTCAATGCATCTGTTTCTATCTTCAACTTCCAGATTAAATAATTGATACAAAATTTTACTATTCAGCGATTGCCAGTTGTTAAAGGGTTGTTTTATTCTGATAACGATTTCATCATTCAAATGTATCTCATGCCTGTAATTGCCACTATATTTTAATTTGCCGAACAAATGATTCAACTTTTGTGTCCAGATTATCCTGTTTCCGTCTGCACATTCCGTTACAATGTTATGATTAGAAGGAATTTCTAAATCGGTTAAAATGGGAAATGCTTCTTCAAAAAAATCTTTATAGCCGTCATCAAAACTCAGGATGATTAATGGATGTTCAGATTTATGAATGGCGTTATGCGCTTGGCTAAATGTGGTAAACCGATATTGTTTTTTGAGTTGATCAAGTAACAGTCGAAAAGTTTCAGGGTAAACAGGTTGCCAGAAACTATCAAACTCTGATGATATACGATGAAAGCAAAGCACCGTAACTTTATGTTCCGGTTTATGGATACGTTCCAAGATATTTCCAAGCTGAAAAGTTGCTGCGGTTTTAAAAATTATTTTCCTGAACATAAGTCTTATACTGCCTGCTAAAGTACAGAATCAGGATGACAAAAGCCCTTCACCTTGAAAGCCGGAATACATAAGCATACATCAAACCAATATCTGCGATACCTCACTGCGCAATGAAGCTATTGCGTTATCAATAGTAGCTACCTGTGATGATGCATTCTGAAAAATTTTCTGGCTTAAATCAATGGCTTTTGCATCTTGTTGCACTGAATCTGCTGATACATTTACCAGTGCAATCATTTCGTCTTTAGCCTGCCTGATGGCAGCCCAACTCTGTGGTGTGAGATATACTTGCTGGCTCAGGTTATGTTCGTATTCAGAGCGGATAACAGCAAGCAAATCCAATTGTAACTCGCGAACCTGCATACCGGGTTGCATGATTCTGAAAACGATACTTTCGGGGCGCATTCGTTCCAGAAAAACTACCATTCTTTCAATAGCCTGTAATTTAAGCGGAAGCATTTCTTTCTGCAACAGTCTGCGTGCATCCAACATTTTGAGACGGTAATCGCGGTCGAGTAAATTTTTTATAAGCAGATACATTCCTCCCGCTACTATAAGCACAGGAGCGATAATTACTAATGCAGAAGTGAAACTGTCAAAATTCATATGTATGATTAAAATCCAATATTAAAACCTGCAAATACGGTTGAAGTTTTACCGTTTTTACCATAATAAAATGGCGCTGTATAAGTTGATGCCATGATTCCTTTGTTGTCGCTTAATTTGCACCCGGCAGTTATAAATAAATCATTCAGCACTTCGTAGCTTATTTTTAAATCCATGTTGGTGAATTGATATTCCTTGGTCTTGAGAAACGGCATTCCCAAACCTGATTTATCTTTTCCTGTGTAAGGATATTCCGGACCCACATCACCATGCGTTATACCGGCCGTAATGTTTAAACTTTTTATCGGTCTGCATCTTACACCAACATATATTTCCTGTGCATTATCTATCAGGTAATGTCCCATATTAAAACGGTTGGATTCATAGGTTGTTGTGTTCACAAAATGGCGATAGGTAATAGGATTGGTACGGGTGTACTCAGCAATAAGAGTAGCGTCCTGATAGAAAGGTAATGTAATACCGGTTCCTGCCTTTATGCTCAGAAAGTTTGACTGTTCATTCTTGTCGAAGGCTCTTCCCATTGCAATTTCATCCACAAACAAACCTGCATACAGATGAACGTATTTTATGTTTCGAGAACTGATATTGAAAAACAGCTGAGAGTTTTGACCTGAGTAATTGCTGCCCTGCCCTGTTTTGCTATGGTCTAACGATTTAAAGAACATTACGGGAATAAACATTGCAATTTCCAACTGATCGCTGTAAACAATAGAATTGCCGAAAGAAAAATTGAGATTTTTAAATGGTCTGACTGTAAAAAAGTTTGCTGCAAAATATTTTGAAAAATAAACTTCGCGGTGATTAGGCGGATTACCGGAATAATACGCTGCCGAATCGTCTTTAATTTCAGAATAAAGCCATCCGTGAAAGTAAGTAAAGTCAAGCCATTTAACAGGATTAAGTTTTAATTCAATACGTGCAAAAGAGGGTGCTTTGGTTGATATAATATTAGAGCCATGATAATTAGTTCCCCATGTAAAATTGTCTTTGATAATTCCGAAAGAACCCCACTTCCATCCATAAACTATTCCGCCACGGGTTTCGTCAAAACTTCCACCACGTTTAGGTGATCCTACTGAACCCAGGTATTTATAATTGTATCCTGTTTCATCATTTCTATACATGTAATCTGCTACAGCCCTGCTATCCGTATAATCGCGATAACTGCCAAAAACGGTGAGATGCTTTCCAAGGTACGCCCAGAATTCAGCTCCTGCATACTGGCGATACATCTTGTCATTGTCATTCATATAATAACTGAATCCACCAACGGGGTTAACCGTAATATTGAAAAGTGAATCTTTATAATATAAGAGATCTAAACGCTTTTTATAGGTTTTTGAAGGTAGCAGTTCCTTGTTGTAATCTTTGAGATAGAAGGCTAACTGATCTCTCTGCGCTGCAGTAAGTTTATCCTTCTGGCTGTCAATCCTACTCAGCGATTCGGCAATGAACATACGCGAGTAAGGTTTTACTGCATCATTCAACTCCACATAATGCAGATTGGCCATATCATCCAGAAAATCATAAATACCTTTATTGAATACCGATTCAGGAACATACTGTGCCGATGCTGTGAACGACATAATAATACTTGCAATAAATGGGAATAGAATCCTTTTCATAAACTTGAAATAGAGGTGGCAAACTTAAACAAATTGACTCAGTAAAGCCGAATTATTTACTACGGGCTCTTTTGAAGAGGATGGTATAGAATACCAGGAAAAAGTATTTTACATCGGTCCATAGTGGGCTTTTCTCATACGACTTCAGGTAGCGCATTTCTGAGTCCATAATTTCTTCCATAGTTTTAGGAAGATCCACATAATATGGAGGAATAAGTCCGGGTTTGAATTTCTTTCTGAGGGTTTGAAGTTCGGGGGTATATAAACTCAGGTAATGACGGCTTAAAGGGCGAACACCTACGATTTTCAAATCGCCTTTCAGTACATTTATAACCATAGGCAGTTCATCAATCCAATACCTTCTTAATAATTTACCTACACGACTTACTCTGAAATCATCTTTGAATTTACCTCCGGCATCCAAACTATTTTTCTCATACACATATTCCTGAAGATATTCAGAATAAGCATACATGGTTCTGAATTTATAAACGTTGATGATTTTCCCTCCTTTACCTACTCTGCGCATCGGGTAAACTACTCCATAACTTGGATCATCATCAAAAACAGGTTCTTTAAATTTCTCGGTAACTATATATAGTCGGTTTCCGATATAACGCTCTTCTATAATTTTGAAACCACAGGAATACAATCTTCCCAAAACCTCAGTTTTGGAAAGTACACGGTTACGACCTTTAGTGAAATAATAATAGAGTTGTTGTGTTACCGGAAGTTTTGGGAATACCCTTTTCAGAAAAAAATCTGAGGTATAATACATTTTATTCACAACAGGAGGATACTTCTCCATCAGCCTTATTTTCCTCAGGTCATTAGTTTCAACCTTGGTAATAAAAATCCCACCGATAGGGAGTTTTGAGTTAACGGCTTCAAAAAATTTATTGATGTAGGGAAATGTATTTAATCTTCTGAAATGAATGATTGAATTATAGGCATTGTCTTGTAGCCCCAGAACGTCTTCAGCAGTATTTGAGCTGTTAGCCGGAAATGTTACACTGTCACTACCTGAAGAATCAACATACTTTTCAATCAGATTTGACACAAATCTTTCATTACGACTATCAGATTTAGCCTTCAAGGCTTTTACGTCTTCTTCGTAATCTACCAGTTCCTCTAAACTCAGTACTGCGGTGTCTATATTTTCACCCTTGAAAATCAAAGTCAGATGATAATGAAAAGTTTATTAAGAAAAATATTTAATGAATTCGGTTCGCTAAAGTAAGAATGAATTTTTAATAAATCAAGCTTAAAATGGAATAGTTTTACATACTTGTTCGACAAATCATTGGTTGTCTATTCTACCTAAATCGGTAAACAGATCAATCATAAACTTATTTAAATTTATGCATTGACTGAGCATGACTTCCTTTTTATGCTTCCAGTTTAACTTTATATCGGCATCGTTAACAAGCTGATATACTTTACTATACATTTTATCACTATCGCTTGTCCGAAATCCATAAGTAAGTCCAAATTCATCTTCAAGTTCATTAAGATAACTTATTTGGTTCACAAAATCATTGAATCGAATTGAAGGTGTTCCTAACACTGCGGCTTCGGCAGCCATGGTTTGGCTATCGCCTATATACATGTCAGCATAATACAATGCATCATGAATATGCAGCGGGTTAATCTGAATTCGGTACTTTTCAAATTCCGGTTCAAGTTCACGTTCAGACGTGATATACACATTGCCGTGGGGTTCTAATATTTGAATGAGTTTTTGTGCAACTTCTGTGTTTATTCCTTTCCTTCCTTCATCATGATGTGCGGTAAGTTTTGCAAAACGAAGAATATAAAACGGTCGTGAGGTATCAATACCTACCAGTTTTGTTTTATCAGGCACAAAATTATCAGGATGCAGATATGCCAGTTCATGGTAACCCTTATATCCGATTTTTTTATTCTGCCACCGACCCACACTACAACAATGCGGAGCTAAAATTTTTGTTGCCAAAGGATAAGCCAGTTTGGCAAACAGGGGGACAATTTCTGCATCATCTTCATTCACCACAACGCTTTTTATACCAAGCAATTTTCCGGCATGTGATATTTCAGCTGAAGTTCCAATCATCAAATCGGGTTTAAACTTACGGCATATTGCTACAAACTGAATATCGCGCTTGAGCAATTTTAAAGCAATTGCAAACTTGTTATCCGCTCTGCCCTCAGGATTAATGTTGTGATAATTCCAGCCTGCATTCTGCAATAGGCTTTCAAGAATATCCTTCTTCTTTATCAATACCTTTACCTCATGACCTAAACCGGCAAGTGCAGGGATGGTGTTTTTGAACAAATGAAAATGGGCAGGATGCCCCATATAAAATAAATATCTCATGCTTTATAAAAGTCCTTGTGCTGCCTTTTTTATTTTCTCCTGCAACGATTTGCTAATAGGATATACAGGTAAACGAAACTGATTCAGGCATAATTTTTTTTCGGACATGATATATTTAATACCGGAAGGGCTGCCTTCGGCAAACAACAACGGAATAATATCGGAGAGCTGATAATGCAGCTTACGTGCTTCGGGAATTTTATTTTCTAGTGCCAGTCGTACCATTTTGCTGAATGGTGCAGGCCATGCATTAGCAATAACTGAAATGACACCGTCAGCACCGCAGGCTATCAGTGGCAAGGTGATGCCATCATCACCTGAAATTACCATAAAATCCTTAGGTCGGTGATGGATGATTTGCATAATCTGCTCCATATTACCTGAGGCTTCCTTTATGCCTGCAATATTTTTTTCCTGAGCTAACTGCAATGTGGTTTCTGCAGTCATGTTACTTCCTGTTCGTCCGGGTACATTATACAGTATCACAGGGCAAGGTGATTCTTTAGCAATTGCTTTGAAATGTTGTATTATTCCAGACTGGTTGGGTTTATTATAATAAGGAGAAACCGAGAGTATGGCGTCTACACCATTGGCAGGTAGAGCATGCAGATACTTTATCACTTCAGTAGTATTGTTACCTCCTACTCCATAAACCAGCGGTACACGATTTTTATTTATCTTAATGATAAAATCAAGTACCTCCTTTTTTTCTTCGGCTGACAGTACAACAGATTCACCGGTAGTACCCATAACCACCAGATAGTCTACACCGCCTTTTATAACATGATTTACAATTTTTTCTAAAGCATCAAAATCTATTTTCCCGTTTTTTAAAAATGGGGTTACCAATGCTACACCGGTTCCTTTTAAACTTTTCATTTGTCCTTTCCTATGTGTTTGAGATAATTATTTACCAAATCAATAAACTGAGGCAACAAAACATTGCCATTTACACTAATCATAAAATCATAAAGTCCCTGAGAACTTTTCTCGTACCTGCCAATTTTAAATCCGGCTTTGGTAACGGCAGATATATACTTTAACGGTATATTCCGTTCAATGTTAAGACAGATGAGATAATCAAAGTCAACATTTACAAACTTTGAAACCATAGGATGTGAAGGTTTGAAATGCCAGTTGAGATTTTTCTGTGTAAAAAAATCTAATCCAAGTTTTGAAAAACGCATAGGAGGCAATTCTTTACCGTCATAATAACCAAGTGCAAGTACATCTTTCTTAAAATCGTCACGCAAATGCTTTACATATGCTTTCACGGTTTCGTAATTGCGTTCGATGGTGGCATCATAAAGGATTCCTATTGTACGCGCATCGTTGAACGATAAGGTTCGGGGAGTATGAGGATGCTTTTGCAACTCACGATAAAACAAATAATTTGCAGCTTTTTGCTTTATTGCTCTTCCTAATTTCATTCTATCATTTTTAAAAATTCTTCTTCAGAAATAATTTTTATTTTCAATTTTTCCGCCTTTTCGAGTTTAGATGTACCTCCGTCATTTCCGGCCAAAAGATAGCTGGTTTTAGCACTCACTCCTGAAACATTTTTCCCTCCATTAACTTCAATCATGTCCTTTAATTCATCGCGACTGTGCTTTTCAAATACACCTGTGATAACAAAACTCAATCCTGCAAGCTTATTTACACCTGAATATTTTTTCGCATCTATTTCAAGTTTCAATCCGGCTTCTGCCAGTTGAGTCATCATTTTTTTGTTTTTGGTATCGCGCACAAAGTTAAACACACTTTGCGCAATTACTTCGCCTACTTCGGGAGCCTGCTGCAATTCTTCCATTTCAGCAATCTCCAATTTCTGGTAGGAACCAAAATATCTTGCTATTTTTTTTGCTACTGTATCGCCCACAAAACGGATACCGATAGCAAACAATACACGCTCAAATGGAACGGCCTTTGACAATTCAATTGCTTCAAGCAAATTATTTACTGACTTCTCTCCCATTCTCTCCAGCTGAAGGAGTTTTTCCTTTTGCAGATGATAAATACCGGCAACATCATGCAACAGTCCTTCGTTTACCAGCAAATCAATTGTTTCGGAGCCAAGTCCTTCAATATTCATTGCTTTGCGAGAGGTGAAATGCACTATCCTTCCTTTGATCTGCGGAGGGCAACCCTCTTCATTAGGACAATAATGCAATGCTTCCCCCTCTTTGCGAATTAACGAAGTGCCACATTCAGGGCAATGAGTTATGTATTTCAGTTTATGTGAATTTTCAGGTCTCTTATCCAAATCTACCGCTGTGATTTTGGGAATAATCTCACCACCTTTCTCTACAAAAACAGTATCGCCAACCCTCAAATCGAGTTTCTCAATTTGATCGGCATTATGCAACGAAGCTCTTTTTACTACTGTTCCTGCGAGAAGAACGGGTTCTAAGTTCGCTACCGGTGTGATAGCTCCTGTGCGCCCTACCTGATACACAACAGAATTAAGCAATGTAGCAGCAGACTGTGCTTTGTATTTATAGGCTATTGCCCAACGAGGAGACTTGGCAGTGAATCCCAACTCACGCTGCTGGTTGAAATCATTTATTTTAATTACAATTCCATCAATAGCAAACTCCAGTTCCTCTCTTTTATCATCCCATTCATGAATAAATTTCAATACTTCATTCATGTTTTTACATACGCGATAATGTGATGAAATTTTAAAACCCCATGATGCAGCATGCTGCAATGCTTCCTGATGACTGCTGAATTCAAAATTTCCGTAAAGCGCATAGAGGTAACAATCCAGCTTTCTACGTGACACAATGCTGCTGTCTTGCAATTTAAGTGTGCCTGCTGCTGAATTTCTTGGATTGGCAAATGGTGTTTCTCCTATATCAATTCGTTCTGCATTAATCCTTTCAAATGATTTTTTATCGAGGATAATTTCGCCTCTTATTTCAAACTCCTGAGGATAGTTTTTGCCTTTGAGTTTTAGTGGGATGGTTCGGATGGTTTTTACGTTGGCAGTCACGTTATCGCCTCTTACTCCATCGCCACGTGTAACTGCTCTATTAAGTATTCCATCTTTATAAGTAAGTCCTATTGCTACTCCATCAAACTTCAACTCGCATACATATTCATAATTTTCGCCTATTGCTTTTTTAATACGCTCATCAAACTCCCGCAGTTCAGGTTCGGAATAGGTGTTGCTGAGCGACATCATCGGATAAGTATGTTCAACGGTTTCAAATTCTTTTGTGATCTGCCCTCCTACCCTCTGTGTTGGTGAATCGGGTTGTGCAAATTGCGGAAACTCTTTTTCAATATGAATAAGTTCTTCGAGAAGTTTATCGAACTCATAATCACTGATGACAGGTTGTGTCTGGGTGTAATAAAGGAAATTATGATGATTAATTTCTTCAGTAAGCTGAAGAATTCGTTTTTCCGCTTGTTCGGGAGTTAATGTCATCGTTGTGTTGCAGTAAACTTTTCTTTGCAAACTTAAAAAAAATGATGCATTGCTTTATAGAGTCATCAGCTATCCGTCATAGTGCAGCTAACATCTTTACATTTCTTAATCATAACTTCAATGTAAACTGTATTCAGTTAGTTCTTTACCAATCTTGCTACTGAGCTTTGTGCACCACTATAAACCTTCACTAAATAAAAACCCGGTGCAATATCAGGCAGTGAAAGGCTGAAAGTTTGTGGCGCATTACTTTTTACTGCAGAAATATGCCGGTCAGTTATTACTCGTCCTGTTGCATCAAGAAGCGTAACTCTGTTTATTGTTAAGTCTGAGGTGATTTTAATTTCATTCGAGAATGGGTTGGGTGAAATATTCAAGGTGTGCATTTCATTTGATTCGAATGTAGAAAGATAGCTGCATCCGAGCATTGCAGCAAAACCATCAGCGCGGCCATAGCCCCATGCGTTGTTGGGAATGGTGCCTGAAACAAGAGAATCAACAATAGCATTTTGTGTAATACAATCTTTAATTTGCTGCCAAGTAGCATTGGGAAAGCGTTGCAGAATAAGCGCTGCTATTCCGGCAACAACAGGTGATGCTGTAGAAGTTCCTCCATCGCGGATGTGCATACAACCAAGTGCTTTGTTAGTATTAGGTAGGTTTGGTAATACATTGTAAGCTCCTGCTGCAATTGACATACCACCGCTGGCACATATTTCCGGTTTAAGGCGACCATCGCGTGTGGGGCCATGACTGCTTTGTGGTGCCAGCGTACACGGAGTATAATTAGTTGTGGATACAAAAAGGTTGTTACTACAATCTATATAGGTCATTCGGTTTTTATGCTCGCCAACAGTGATGACTTTATCACTACATGAAAAACTACTTACGATAGTTTGATTTAAATCGGGTGCTATATAGTTTACAATATCGGGAAATTGCAACGGAGTGGGCAAACCTGATGAAGGTGTCATCTGAAAGCTCCATAAATTAAAACTTCCGGGATTGGTAGTTGAAAGCCTGAAACGATACTGTGTACTGTCGGGAATAATATTAAATATCATGCTGTAACGGCCATTGGCTAATGAGGCAAAACGTTGCACAAGAGCAATCCGATTACCTGAAATACCATAAAGCGTATCTGTTTTAAGTGTACCCAAATTTTGTGAAACATTATAATAATTGCCCATTGTCTGCAACTCATAAATCGGTGAAACCTTATCGGCACCTATCGCAAATTTCATTTGAGAAAAATTGCTTACATCACTCCACATTTCGACATAAATGGCATTGCCATAAAAAGAATTATAATTAAACCATGTAAAAGTGGTATCACCTGAAAAAGTATGGTTATGTTTGAGATGAAAAGGGATTTGTCCGGCATTACCTGCTGCACATACCAGCGAACGTCCATTGTGCTGAGCGATAAGATTTGAGATGGCTTGTGCTTGCAGGTCTTTTCCATCGTGCGAACCATAATAACTGCCGGCACTGATATTTATTACACATGGTTTATTTAATGCAAGAGCTTTGTTGTAAATGTAGTTGACTGCATCGGCAACAGTAGTAAGCCAGTCGTTATCCGACAAATTCCAGTTGAGGCATACGGAAATAATATCGGCTTTTGGAGCAACGCCTTTATGAGCGTTAACAGCACTTCCGTTACCTGCAGCCATCCCTGTAACATGTGTACCATGCCCATTGCTGTTGTCAACATGTGCAGATGCATTGCCTGCGTTAATGTCTGCTGAGTTAAACTCCGTTCCGTAGTTGTAAGGCATAGGCGCTGTTCCGGCTGAAATATTTTGATCCCAGATATACAACACCCGCGTAGTGCCATTCGGATTTTTAAAATCAGGATGTGTAAAATCAATACCTGAATCAATCATGCCCATGACCACACCAGTTCCATCATAGCCCTGAGGCAATGGTGCTGCACCATTCTGCACAGGATTGATATTATTTCTTACACGCATAGAGTCATCCATTGGAATCAGTTTCATAGAATTATCTTCCAAAGCACTTACTTCTTTCAATGCAGCAAGACCATTCACTGCAGAAAGTGGTAAGACTAATGACGAAATATCACCTGCAACAAATTTAACCACTCCGCCATGTTCAATCGTATATGCACGTATTGCATCATTATCACCCTGAGCGAAAATGGCTATTCGTTTCGAGGGGGAATTATCACTATAAATTTTTTTAACGAGAGAGAAATTTGCTTTAGATAACTCCTGAGCATAAAATTTTAAAGGCAGGGCAATAATTAAACCCAAAAGCCATTTATGTTTTTGCATTTTATTTTATGATTGAACAAACAAGTTTAACCAAATTGTGTTTATACTCATTTTAAAAACCGCACTTATTATCAACATTTTTAGCAACATCCATAAAATATTTAAAAACATTCTTTAATTCTACAAGAAATTACCAAATGCATCATCCCATTTGATAAGTTTGCACTCCAATTTTCCATCCTAATTTATGTACAGAAAAACAATCGCAGTTATTTTTCAATTACTTTCTTTAACACTTTATGCTCAGGAAAAGTCAACCCGTCATACCCTAAGTGGATTTGTGAAGGATGCATCCTCAGGAGAGGCATTGATTGGCGCCAACGTGTATTTAAAAGAAACCATGAAAGGCGTACAAACCAATACCTATGGTTATTATTCCTTTACTGTAGAAGGAAGTGATTCCGTAACGCTGATGGCATCCTATATGGGTTATGTTGATTATACCAAGCGACTTCTTCCTGATAAAGACTATCGTATAAACATCGGGATGCAAAATAAATTTATCGAAACCCGTGAAGTAGTGATTACGGGAAAAAAAGAAGATCAGAATGTGAGTCAGCCGCAGATGGGTAAAGTGCAGTTGGATATTGAACAATTAAAATCACTGCCTGCGTTTATGGGCGAAGTGGATGTTTTAAAATCCATACAACTTTTACCCGGAGTACAATCAGCCGGAGAAGGGAATACAGGTTTTTATGTACGTGGTGGCGGTCCGGATCAAAATCTTATACTTTTGGATGAAGCTGTCGTTTACAATGCTTCCCATTTGTTCGGCTTCTTTTCTGTTTTCAACTCTGATGCGATTAATAATATTACCCTCATCAAAGGTGGTATGCCTGCTAATTATGGTGGAAGACTTGCATCTGTACTCGACATTTCGTTAAAAGAAGGGAACAATAAAGAGTTTAAAGCTGAAGGAGGGCTGGGGCCAATAGCATCACGCCTCACCTTGCAGGGACCTATTCAAAAAGATAAATCGTCTTTCATCATTTCCGGACGCAGAACATTTATTGATTTATTTCAACGTCCACCGTTTGTAAAGAAAGGCTCCAATGCGGCTAACAACACCTACTTTTTTTACGACTTAAACACAAAAATTAATTATCAGATTTCGGAACGAGATCGTATTTTCCTGAGTGGGTATTTTGGTCGCGATGTGTTTAACTTTAAAAGTGCCGACACCGGTTTCCGCTTTCGTATTCCATGGGGAAATGCGACCACTTCGCTGCGCTGGAATCACTTGTTCAGCGATAAGCTGTTTGTAAACACTTCGCTGATTTATTCAGATTACAAATTTTCTTTCGGTGCGAATCAGGAAAGCATGCAACTCAAAATTTTTTCCGGAGTGAGAGATTATAATGTTAAAACTGATTTCACCTGGTTTCCGATTATCACCCATAACGTAAAATTTGGGGTTAACTACATCTATCACCGCTTCACTCCTACCAGTGTAGAAGCAAAACAAGATTCCACTCAATTTGATTTAGGCGGTGTCAATCATTTGTATGCTCATGAAGGTGCTGTATATATCAATGATGAGTGGACGGTAAGTGATAAGTTTTCTGTAAGCCCCGGGCTGCGTTATTCGATGTTTGATTTTGTTGGCCCTTTTACTCGATACATCAAGAACGGAGACTTTGAAACGGTGGATTCTGTAAAATACGGCACCAATAAAAAAGTAGCCTTTTATCATGGACTTGAACCTCGCATTTCGGCAAAATATTCCATTACGCGCAATGCATCCTTCAAAGCTTCATTTACCCAAAATTATCAGTATGTTCATTTAGCCTCCTTCACATCCGTAACATTGCCTACCGATGTATGGGTGCCGAGTAATGACCGCGTGAAACCACAGGATGGCAAAATGTATGCAGCAGGTTATTTTCAGAATTTCAAAGACAATATGTTCGAAACATCAGTGGAAGTTTATTACAAAACAATGAAAAACCAGATTGAATACCGGGATGGTGCGCAGCCTGATGACGATGTAAAAAATAACACGGACAACAATTTTGTTTTCGGAAAAGGATGGAGTTATGGTGCAGAATTTTTTATTAAAAAAGCTAAAGGAAAACTAAATGGATGGATTGGATATACGCTTGCTTACACCAACAGAAAGTTTCCTGACATTAAGGACGGGAAAACTTTTCCGGCAAAATATGACAGGCGACATGATATTTCCGTTGTGATTGCTTACAACATGAACAAGAAATGGACATTTGGACTTACGTGGGTATATGCCACAGGCAATGCTACTACTCTACCGGTATCGCGTTATTTCATGTTCGGCCCACTCGACTTGCAGGGGATTGTTTACAATGGATTGCCCAATATGACCAGCGGACAGATTTATGATATTTATGGCGACCGAAATTCATTCCGTATGGCACCTTATCACCGACTCGACATTTCGGCAACCTACAACAGGCCCAAGCGCAAGCGATTTGAGTCGAGTTGGAACTTTAGCGTTTACAACGTTTACAACAGAATGAATCCGTATTTTATATATTTCAACAATGAGGTGGATCAGAAAACAGGCACTTATAAAATTCAAGCCAAGCAAGTTTCTCTTTTCCCTGTAATACCATCCATCACCTATAATTTCAAATTCTGATAACATGAAAAAAACAACCAGTAAAATATATGTATGTCTCAGCTTTCTGGCAGTGATTGTGCTTTTCTATTCATGTGAAAAAGACATAACCGTTAATTTACCTACGCAGGAACAGAAATATGTGGTGGAAGGTTATATAGAAAACGGAATGCCTGCTTATGTGCTGCTTTCAAAAACTGCTGATTACTTTGCCCCTGTAGATTCCGCTTCATTAATGAAATACATGGTGAAGGATGCAACCGTAATTATATCTGATGGAACCATTACCGATACACTGCTAATGGCATCACCTGATATCGGATATTTTTACTATTCACCAAATATAATCGGGCAAACAGGAAAAGATTATTCATTGAAAATAATTACTGCTGAAAACAAAATCATCACAGCAGAAACTCACATGTTACCAGCAATTCCATTAGACAGTGTATGGTTTAAAATTCAAGAGGGTAAAGACTCGCTTGGATTTGTATGGGCACACCTCAACGACCCTGATACGCTCGGAAACTGTTACAGATGGTTTGCCAAACGGTTAGGAAAAGACAAATCTTTTATCCCGCCTCCGGGGTCTGTTTTTGATGATCGTTTTATCAATGGCAAAGGTTTCAATTTCGCTTTCAACAGAGGGCAAGTGCCAAATAGCACTGCCAAAGATGACAACAATGATGAAGCAGGTTTTTTTAAAACAGGTGATACCATTGAGGTGAAATTTTGTACAATTACTCAGGAGAGTTATAAATTCTGGAGGCAGGCTGAGTCACAATCAGCAGGAAGTGGCGGACCTTTTGGTTCAACAGCTGAAATACCTACGAATATTACCGGGGGAATAGGGATATTTGAAGCGTTCAATCCTACATTTTACACAGTGATTGCTAAAAAACCTAATTAAACATCAGGGGTTTGAAAGGAAAAAAGGGAAACAACATTGCTGTTGTTCCCCTCTAACCTAAAAACAATAAACCCTGCACAAATGTAATTTATTCCATTTATGCATATGAAATTGTTAATAACTTTTTACTTTCCCATTTTCTTTGCGTCAGCAATCAGTTTTTCATTCTGCTTTATGTAGCTGTTATCTCCACTCTCCTTTGCCTTTACCAAGCTTGCTTCAGCTGATTTTATAGCACCTGCATAATCTTTCAATTTATACTGAATTTTTGCTTTAGTGTTCAAAACCCAGTACGCATTAGGGGTTTTTTCAGCAGCTTTATTTACCCATTCCAAAGCCTTATTAAGGTCTTTACCGTTATCGTAATAATATGAAGCTGCCTGATAGTAGGGTCGGTTATCTGACATTTCTTTATCAATGCTCTTCATTATTTTAGCATCAATATCAGTAGTAACAGGTACAGATACTTTTGTTTTATCCCACATCAAATCAATAGTACATGAGGTAGGCATAACATTATTGACATTGATGGTGAACGTTTCCATTTTATCATTCATGGCAACAGGTTTCACTTTAACATTCAATACCTCATCTTCTTTCTTGTACCCATCGGTATTTCCTCCAAGAGTGAGATCTTTATAAAACATTACCTGCCACTCGTTCTGAGCCGGCATTGTATAGATAGCATAAGTGCCAGCGGGCAATGAATTTCCATCTATTTTCACATCATCACCTATTGTAATTTTAGTAGATGCATTTGCCCCTGTTCGCCATATTTTATTGTAAGGAACCAGGTCACCGAATATCACACGATCTTTCACAGAAGGGCGGGAATATTCAATTTTGATTTCACCCAAGCCGAAGGCCTGAGTTACTGACTGAAACGGACTAGGTTGTGGTGTTTTCAACTGCGCCTGCGAGGTTAAAGCTACTCCTGTGGCTAAAATTAATGTTGCTAACTTTTTCATTATTTATATCTTTTTAAAATGATTAATACTCTGATAATTTTCAATATTTACTTACTCTGCATTTTTCTGATTAATACAATCCTCGGTATAATAATTAGATACCCAATTCAGCAAAGGTGTTACCTTGAGTGATGTCGCCTGTAGTGAAACCTTTCTTAAACCAATACATTCTTTGTTCGGAAGTTCCATGTGTAAATGCATCAGGAACTACATAGCCTTGTGCTTTTTTCTGAAGTTTGTCATCGCCTACAGCACTTGCTGCACTCAATGCTTCTTCAATATCCCCATCTTCCAATACATTTTTCATTTTGTTATTTCTGTTAGCCCAAACACCTGCATAAAAATCAGCTTGCAGCTCGAGAGCTACTGAGAGTTTATTTGCCTGTTTTTCGGAGACTTGTTGTTGCTGCTCATGTACTTTATCAGAAGTACCTAATAAATGTTGCACGTGATGTCCAACTTCATGTGCCAGTACGTAAGCTATGGCAAAGTCGCCACCTTCAGCACCAAACCTGTTTTTTAATTCATCGAAAAAAGTGAGATCTATATAAACTTTTTCATCAGCGGGACAATAAAATGGTCCTGTGGACGAACTGGCATTGCCACATCCTGACTGTGTAGCATCTCTGAAAAGAACCACTTTGGGTTCCTGATATTCCTTACCATATTCTTTAAAAATCTGATGCCAGACATCTTCATTATCAGCCAAAGCAACTGAGACATACTTTGCCATTTCATCTTCTTCAGGGCTGATGTTTACCGGCTGTTCCTGTCCGCTATTTACTTGTTGCATTTGCTGAAGCAACTGATTGGGGTCGCCCCCCATAAATAAATTTATTAGCAGAATGATAATTCCAATTGCACCTCCACCGATAGCAATTTTGCCGCCTGAAAGTCTTCTGCGGTCTTCTACATTATCGCTTTCTCTGCGTCCTGACCATTTCATGTATTAAATATTTTGTTTGCAAAATAAGCAGATTATTTCTTTTTAACCAATAATTTGTGTCTGCGAATCCAATACCTTTGAGTGAAAGTTTCAATTAAAATGAAAAAGATACTATTAGGTTTTTTATTATTCACTATATCACTAACTGAAAGTCAGGCGCAAAATAATCTACCTCATCGCATGACAGCAGATGAGCAGCAGTTGATGCCTGCATACCTGCAAAGCAGAGTAAATGCTTTAGCAGTAAATCCACCTGCATCACCTGTGCGCACCATGGCCGAATGGGAAGAGCTACAGGGAGTATTAATTGGATGGAAACAGTTTTCTTCCATGCTAACAGAAATTGTTCGTGAAGCAAAAAAAGAGTGTATGGTTTACATTCTTACCAATAACAGAATTTCAGTGTACAACACGCTCAACAATGCAGGCATTGATACGCTGACAAATATTACGTTCGTAGATATTCCCTTTAACTCGGTTTGGTCACGTGATTACGGCCCATGGAGCGCCTACACCAATGATGTTGACTCTCTTTTGACTATTGACTGGATTTATAACCGTCCGCGACCTGATGATGATAATGTTCCTGTAACGATTGCGAGTTTGATAAATACACCATTATACCAAACAACTTCTGCACCGTATGACCTGATTCATACAGGAGGAAATTTTATGTGTGATGGGTTTGGTACAGGATTTTCCAGCAACCTTATTGTGAATGAAAATCCAAATCATACTATAGCAGAGATAGACACCATCATGAAAAAATATATGGGCATCAGCCGTTATATCAAGATGCCTGTGTTGCCTTATGATGCAATACATCACATTGACATGCATATGAAATTGCTCAATGAGGAAACCTTGCTCATGGGACAATATCCCCAAGGTATTGCTGACGGCCCACAGATAGAAGCTAATTTATTGTATGTGACTTCAAATTTTAATTCCGTATTCGGCACACCTTATAAAATAATCCGCATACCTATGCCTGCCGATAATGGAGCTTATCCGAATACTACAGGTGATTATCTGACCTACACCAATTCTTCTTTTATAAACAATACAGTGATTGTCCCTACTTACAATATACCTGATGATACAACTGCTTTACGCATTTATAGAGATGCGTTGCCGGGGTATCATATTGTTGGTATCAATTCCAATGCAAGTATTGGCTCACTGGGCGCACTTCATTGCATCACTAAGGATATTGGAACGGATGACCCTTTGCTCATTTCGCATCAGCAGCTTAATGATACGTATGACAGCGTAAACCCCTACACCGTTACTGCCTACATCAAACACCGTAGCGGAATTCAGAATGCTACTTTGTTTTATCGTACCGATACACTCATGCCCTATTCTTCAACAACACTTGTTCCTGTAAGCGGACAGAATGATTACTTCAGCGGGCTTATACCTGCATACCCCGCAGGAACACGTGTTTACTATTACATACATGCTGAATCTGTCAGCGGGAAACAACAATCGAGACCTATGCCCGCACCTGTTGCTTATTTTACTTTTAAAGTACTCGGAACTACCGGCATCAATGAATTAAATTCACCATCGCTATCTGCAGAACCGGTATTCCCAAATCCGGCAAATGCCATCACCTGCATACCACTGAATGTTGCACAGTTGCAGAATGTCAACATTACACTTCATGATATTACAGGTAAACTTGTGAAAACAATTTTTGAAGGAACATTAAATGAAGGACACCAATTTAAATTCTTTGATGCATCACAGTTTGCAAAAGGCGCTTACATGCTGATGATACAAAGTGACAGCGGGGTAATTTCTCAGAAAATAATGGTGAGATAATTTCTCCGGTGACGAATTAAATACTATTTTTTTCTGATCAATGTTAAGCCATCTCTCACTGGTAACATGATGCACTCTACTTTGTCGTCATTTACGATGGAGTCGTTAAAAGCTGTAATCCTTTGAGTATCCAAATCATCCGGTGCAGGTTTCTCGAGCACTTTTCCGCTCCATAAAACATTATCGGCAAGAATATATCCTCCGCTTACAACCTTATCAAAAACAAGATTGAAATAGTGCAGGTAATTTTCCTTATCGGCATCAATAAACACCAGCTGAAACTTCTGTTTCAACTGTGGAATAATTTCAGTTGCATTTCCCATCATTAATTCAATTTTATGAGGATGTAACGATTGAGAAAAATTATTGCGAATACGATCTTCCAACTCCGCATTTTTTTCAATGGTTAACAACTTCCCTTCTTCAGCAAGCCCTTCAGCAAGGCACAGTGCCGAATAGCCGGTGTAAGTTCCAATTTCAAGAATATGCTGCGGCTGAATCATTTTACTTATCATACTTAACAACCTTCCCTGTAAATGTCCGGACAACATTCGTGGATTGAGCACCTTGGCCTGTGTATCGCGGTTTATTTTTTGCAACAACGGAGACTCACCGGTTGTATGGAGTTTGCAATACTCTTCCACTCTTTCATCTGTCATGTTCATATTTTACATGTTTTATTCTGCAAAACTATCATAACCAACATTTCAGAATCAATTCACGTACAATTTCTATATTTGCCGCCATGCTTAAAAAGGTATTTCGTTTTACTTTCAGTTTGTTTCTGGCACTGGCAGTTCTGGTATCAGCAAATGAAATTACCTTTTTCAAGATGGTGTGTTTACAAAAGAACAAAACTGTTGTTACACTCGAATCTTTTAAAAACTGTTGCCCTTCAAAAAACAAAAGTGAATTTAAAAGAAAATGCTGTGAGCTTAGCACTGCAACCATAAAGGCAAATCAACTTACGCATGAAAATCATAAAATCACTTTAACACCGTTTAGTTTTTTTCTTCCCGCCTTCAGTTCATTTCCGGTTAATGACATTGCCACTGCTTTTACCGAACAACATAACTACATCCCTCCATTAACGCGGGCAGGTGAAAATCTTCTTATTCTGATCTCCAAGTTCAGTATTTGATTTTTGGAATTTTGTACATCGCCTTCATACTGAAGGTAAAATCTTGTATTTACTATAATTCCAAAAATAATGAAACATAAAATAATTACAACCATCATATTCTTTTGTATATCCACATCAGCCATGCCGCAGTTAATCATACGCGGTGTGGTTAAGGATAAACAAACATCAGAAACATTGCCCGGAGCAGCTGTTATACTACAACCTTCAGGACAAAATGCGATTACAGACATAGAAGGCCGTTTTGAAATTCAAAACAAAGAGCCAATGCCTGTTACTATAATAACTTCCTTCATAGGCTATCAGACAGACACATTAAGATTGACGGATTTGCCTGATCAGATGCTTACCATTAAACTTTCGAAATCCATCAACTTAAAACAAGTAGAAATAAAAAGCAGAAGGGAGTCCACATCCATTTCCACCATCAACACCATCAACACCACAACCATTACTCAACAAGAGTTGCTCAAAGCAGCCTGTTGCAATTTGAGTGAGAGTTTTGAAACTAACCCTACAGTGGATGTAAATTACAGCGATGCGGTTACCGGTGCAAAACAAATTCACATGCTTGGACTTGATGGAATATATTCTCAGATTCAGACGGAAAATCTACCGTTGATTTATGGTTTATCTTCGGCTTATGGTTTAGGTTTCACACCCGGACCATGGATAGAATCCATTCAAATAAACAAAGGTGTTGGATCAGTAATCAACGGATATGAATCCATCACCGGGCAATTGAATATTGAGTTAAAAAAACCACAAAACGCAGAGCGATTTTTTATAAACGGATATGGCAATAACGAAGGTCGCATGGAGTTGAACTTGCAGACTGCTCATAATTTCAAACATCACATCAGCGCAGAACTTCTGGCACATGGCAGCATGAATAACATGAAACTTGATGATGACGGTGATGGTTTCTTAAATCAACCATTATCAAAACAAATAAACTTGTATAATGCATGGCATCTGGCAGTACCCGGCAAACTTGAAGCGCAGCTTAAAATTCATGCCCTGTATGATAATCGCATTGGTGGACAAAAAGATTTTGATTATGACAGCGATTACGGCAAAACAACCTTTTACGGGGTAGGCATTGAAAACAAGTTGTTTGAAGTTTCGACTAAAACAGGAACTATTAACCCCGGGAAACCTTATAGAAGTTTGGCTTTGCTTACCTCTTCGAGAATCCATCAAATGGATAATTTTTATGGACTCAAAACATATAAAGGTGATCAGCGCAGTTTTTATGCCAACACGATTTATCAGACCATCATTCATGACACGCGACAATATATCCGTTCAGGACTCAGCTTCAGATACAATCATTATTCAGAGATAACGAATGACAAAGCGTACTACACCAATGAAATTATTCCGGGTGCTTATACTGAATACTCTTACTCTGACACAAAGCAAACATCACTGGTAGCAGGGTTAAGAGCCGACTATCACAACACTTATGGTTTATTCATCACTCCGCGACTTCATTTCAAATATAATTTCAACCAATTAACATCGGTAAGATTATCAACAGGAACGGGATGGCGCACTGCAAGAATATTTGCTGAAAACACTTCGATATTTGCCTCATCGCGGCAGGTAATTATTGCCGATAATCTAAAGCCTGAACGTGCATGGAACAGCGGCATTAACTTCACCAAGAAGTTTCAGTTATTTGGTCATGATGCAGTTTTCAATGCCGATTACTATTACACCACTTTCATGAATCAGGTAGTTGTTGACCTTGAAAACATTCATAAAATTCAGTTTTATAACTTAGACGGACGCTCCTACTCCCATTATGTACAAGCTGAAATGGACATAGAACCGATACACAATTTACTGCTTCGACTGTCGTACAAATACAATCAGGTGAAAACTACTGTTGCCAATGAGCTTACCGACAAAGCACTTACTCCCAAAGACAAAGCTCTGGTAAATGCAGAATATTCTTTTAATAAAAAATCGTGGAGTATTGATGCCACTGCAAAATACACAGGCCTCAGCAGAATTCCCGGTGGTGGTGTGAATGACAATGGGTATATTATTCCGAAAAATTCAAAAAGCTTTATAACACTGAATGGGCAGTTGACAAAAAACTTTAAAAATTTTTCTGTTTATGCAGGATGTGAAAACATCACAGGATATACACAAAAAAATCCGATAATTGCTGCTGATAAACCGTTCAGTGAAAACTTTGATGCATCGCTGATATGGGGCCCGCTTACAGGGAGAATGTTTTATGGAGGATTTCGTTTTACAATTAAATAATTAAAATATGATCAATCGTTTGTTATTCATCTGCATCATGCTGATGCCGCTGGCATCCGTTGCACAAAAATCAAAAGTGGAGGAAGTGAAAATTCATACCTCGGCAGAATGTTCTGATTGCAAAAAGCGCATTGAGCATGCCGTGCTCTATATGAAAGGAGTAAAATTTGCCAATCAGGATATCAACTCACAAATTCTGACAGTGTCATACAACACCTCCAAAACATCGCCTGAGAAAATTATGCATGCGATAACCGAAGCAGGATATGATGCAGATTCACTGAAAGCCAATCAGGAAGCTTATGATAAATTGCCTGATTGCTGTAAAAAAGGCGGACATAAAGAATAAATGCAGTAACGAAACAGAATATTCCTTTAGTGTAACAATGAAATACGGAAGGGTATTCTGTTTTGAGTGTAATCATCTACTTTTGCACCACTATGAGCAAATCGGTTTTAACAGAGAAAAAAGGTTCTGTTTTGGTAATAACCTTAAACAGACCTGATAAATTCAACAGCTTTAACAGAGAAATGTCGTTGCTGCTGCAATCTGAATTGGATAAAGCAAACCATGACGAAAATATTCGTGCCGTGTTATTAACCGGCAATGGCAAAGCCTTTTGTGCGGGTCAGGATTTATCGGAAGCTATTGATGAAAGCGGCCCCGGTATTGAAACGATTGTCCGTGAGCATTACAACCCAATTATCATTCGCATAAGAAATCTGCATAAACCGGTTATTTGCGCAGTGAATGGAGTTGCAGCAGGCGCAGGAGCCAATATAGCACTGGCATGTGATGTGGTAATGGCAGCCGCTTCGGCATCCTTCATTCAGGCATTCAGCAAAATCGGGTTGATACCTGATAGTGCAGGAACTTTTTTTCTTCCAAGACTGATTGGATTGCAGCGTGCAAGCGCGCTGATGATGACAGGCGAAAAAATTTCGGCCAACGAAGCTTGTGCAATGGGAATGATTTACAAAGTAGCTGATGATATCACTTTAGCCGAAAACAGTTTGTCATTGGCTGAGCGACTTGCCGAAATGCCAACGCAGGCTTTATGGCTTACCAAAAAGTTGCTCAACGATAGCATGAATAATACGCTTGAAGAACAGCTGGAACGAGAACTTCAGGAGCAGGTAAAAGCTGCAGGAAGCTACGACTACCAAGAAGGTGTAAAAGCATTTTTAGAAAAAAGAAAACCAGAATTTAAAGGCCGATGAACAAACTTAAAATTTCTGTTGCAGGAGCCGGATCAATGGGCTCAGGCATTGCACAGGTAGCAGCTACCAACGGACATGAAGTGACTTTATTCGACAGTTTTGTTGCGGCACTTGATAAAGCAAAAATCAACATTCGCAAAAGCCTTGACAAAGCAGTAGAAAAAAAAAAGCTCTCTGCTGATAAAGCTGATGCCATAATGCATTCCATACGTTTCACATCCGATTTGAAAGATGTTGCGGAAAGCAATTTGTTTATTGAAGCTATCATTGAACAGATGGAAGCCAAACAACAACTGTTTACCGAAGTAGAAAAACTGGTGAGTGAAACATGTATTCTCGCCACCAACACCTCGTCACTGCCGGTAATAGCCATTGGAAGCAACTGTGAGCATCAGGAGCGAATCATAGGTTTACATTTCTTCAACCCTCCGGTACTGATGCAGTTGGTAGAAGTGATACCTACTTTTAATACACAAAGCAACATTACCGTTACTTGCAAAACGCTGATGAGCAGTTGGGGTAAAATTCCGGTGATAGCCAAAGACACTCCCGGATTTATAGTCAACCGTATAGCCCGCCCCTACTATGGCGAAGCATTACGCATTTACGAAGAAGGCCTTGCTTCATTTGAAACAATAGACCATGCCATGAAGACCATTGGAGGCTTTAAAATGGGACCCTTCGAGCTGATGGATTTTATCGGCAACGACATTAACTACAAAGTTACCGAAACCGTTTTCGGACAGATGTTTTACGACCCGCGCTACAAACCGTCCATCACACAAAAACGTCTTTTTGAAGGTAAACTTTACGGAAGAAAAACAGGAAAAGGATATTACAACTATGTAAATCCATCTACGGCTCAACCAGCAACGGATAGCAAACTACTTCAGTCGGTTTTTGATAGAATTTTTGCCATGCTGGTGAATGAAGCTGCCGATGCCCTGATGATGCATATTGCCTCTGCAGAAGATATTGAACTGGCAATGACCAAGGGTGTGAACTACCCTAACGGGCTACTCCAATGGGCGAACCACATAGGGCCGGGGAAAATTCTCGCAACGCTGGAACATTTGTTCGAGTGGTATGGCGAAGACAGATACCGTCCGTCACCTTTGCTCAAGCAGGTTGTTGCAGACAAAACATTGTTTAAAACAAGGTGATAAATTTCTAATTACCCGTTTAGATGCTGTTTTAAGTTTTTATTTTTGCAGAAGTTGAGGTAAGGGATAAAGAATGGAAAAAACTGAAACGAAGAGCAGATTTCAAGAAGCAATTGAAATCATAACAAAGGTTGCTGAAGTTACAACAAAACTTGGAATTGTACACTGCAAAGCAGATGATAAGGAATTAGATGGCAGGCATGTCACGGTTGGTGGCAGCAAAAAACTGTACTTCGGGTCATGCGGTTATTTGGGTATTGAAAAACATCCAAAAATTATTGAAGCCGCAGTGGATGCATTGCATACCCATGGGGCACAATTTGCATCGTCCAGAGCCTACATTTCTTCCAGTTACTACGAAGAAGTAGAATATTTATTTCATAAGATGTATGGCCGTCCGGGGCTGGTGCTGCAGTCGCTTACACTTGGGCACATTACCCAACTTCCGCTTTTGGTGGGTGATAATGATGTGGTGATAATGGATATTCAGTCGCATGACAGTATTCAGTCGGCAACATCTATGCTCAAGCTCAGAAACATCAAGGTTGAAGTGGTTCGTCACAACCGTATGGATATTCTTGAAGACCGAATTAAATTCCTGAAAAATCGTCATAAGAAAATCTGGTATCTGGCTGACGGAGTTTATTCCATGCACGGAGATTTTACTCCGGTGAAAGAACTTTATGCTCTGGCCGATAAATATGAGCAGTTATATCTTTATCTGGACGACATTCACGGAATGAGCTGGACAGGGCCTCACGGAACCGGAATGATAATGAATGAAGCTCCCTACTATCACCGAAAACTTTTTCTCTCCACAGGTATGACCAAGGCTTTTGGTACTGCCGGTGGTCTTCTCACCTTCCCTGATGACGAATATTTTAAACTGGTAAAAACCTGCGGTAAAGGATTTATTTTCTCCGTACAGCTTCCTCCTGCAATTATTGCCGCCACCATAGCTTCCTGCAAGATTCACCTAAGTGATGAAATAATAGGATTGCAAACAGCTTTAAAAAGTAAGATAGATTACTTTAACAACAAGGCTGAAGCACTGGGGCTAATGTTGGTAGGCAAAGCGCAATCGCCCGTATTTTTTATAGGTGTCGGCAAGCCCGATGTAGGTTACGACCTTGTTTTACGTATGCAGAAAGCCGGATTTTTCTTCAACCTATCCGTATTCCCTGCGGTAAGTATAAAACAAACCGGTTTGCGCATAACGCTTACCAACCACAATACGCTGGAAGATATAGACCGTTTGCTGGAAACACTTGCTGAATACCTGCCTGTGGTACTCAAAGAACATGGCACCAATATGGATGAGGTCAGAGAATTTTTTGCGGGACACTGATTTCGAAATACTTTTTCATTCGCAGAAAAGGAGTTTCAAGCCATATCCATGACAGATGTGCAATAACAAATGTCAATATTAAGGAAAGTAACAGAACCCCTGTTTTGTTAGGATGTAAAATTCCCAATTTATGCGAAAAGCTTACGAGCAAAGTAGGTATCACTTTGTGATATAAATAAATGCCATAACTGATTTTTCCTCCGTATTGTACCCATTTCCATTCCATCACTTTTTTAATTACGCCACTAAACCCTTCCACTCCTTTCAGAACTATTGAGCCGGACAATAAGACTAAGCTAATACATAAGAATGGGTCATTACGTGGTTTGTCATAAGATGTATAAAGCGTTAACAGAATAGCTATGGGCAATAAAAAAGGCAGCCAACGCTTTGCAGTGGTTAAAAAATTAAGCTGATAATGATACGCACATGCCAATAAAGCACCTATTCCGATAGTATCCATTTGAGAGATGGGCAAAAGGAAAGGATCGCCCTCCAGCAAAAAAAATTGGTTAATGATGGCTTTAAGAAAATATCCGGTGACAATCATGGCAATAATCCATTTGTGCTCTGAACGTTTGGGTAACAGAAGCAATAGTATAGGCCAGAACAGATAAAACTGCTCTTCCACACCTAACGACCACAAATGATTATCAATGGTTCCCTGCCAGCCATAGTAGTAAAAAAACCAATTTGGCACGTAAAGCATATAAAAAGGTTTCCATCCCGGTTGTGCAACGAAAAGCCCAAAAAATTCTAAAACAACATAAGAAAAAATCAAAATGTAATAAGGCGGAAATAACCTAAGGAATCGTTTGATATAAAAATTCTTAATTATAAGCACATAAGAAACGGCAGGTTGCAAATTTTTTAAAGTCAGCAAAATACCTGTGATAAGAAACCCTGATATTGCGAAGAAAATTTGCACACCATAAAATCCTGTCGGGAATTTAAAACCAAAATTCAACTCAGTTAAATAATGGTTGAACACGACCATAAGTGCTGCAATGAGCCTTATACCGTCCAAATGAGGGAAATACTTTAAGGTGGGTTTAAGCATTATAAAATTTCGGTTCGCAAATAAGAACGATTCCATTTATCAGGAGAAAGTTATTTGATGAAACTCATTTATTTTTTGGTAAACGCATTTTTCTGATGTTTCAATGATTAATTTTTATTGGCATTATTAGGCTCAGATGTGCAAGCCTATTCAAAACAAGGACCTCCGGCAGTTAAAAAAGCAGCAGAAATAATCCCATACGAAAATCGGCAATAACCTGAAGTATTACAGCCATAAAAAAAGAGCGACCTGAAGTCACCCTTTCGTATAGAACAAACTTAAACTCAACTATAACTTGGAAAACAATTGCGCTGCCAATAACCGTCAAGATAATGAAAGCGGTTATCGAAATCACTTATGTTTAATGGCTTGATAAAATATCCTGCAACGTTGTATTCATACGCTGTTTTTACATCGGTTTCATCCTCTGAAGTAGTGAGCACACAAACATGTAAATCTTTAAGTTCAGGGTCTTCTCTGAGTTCTTTCAGAAACTCCAAACCATTCATCAAAGGCATATTTATATCGAGCAAAACAATGTCAGGGCGTTTTATTTTTATATCACTCAAACCCCTTAACATCATCAGTGCATCCAAGCCATTATGTGCGCTTTCAATTTTATAAGGCGAATCAAGTTTCCCAATAGCTCTTTTAATTACCATGCTATCTACCTTATCGTCTTCAACGTGTAATATTGTCAACTGCTTACTCATTTCATGTCTTTTTTAAGCATTAATTGATGCAAAAATAAAACTTTTATTAGGAATTCCCGTAAAAACATAGTATGTTTAACACAATTTTATCAGCATCTTTCTATGAATAAACCTGCTGTAAAATGGCTAATCAGAAAGCTATTTTTAATAGACATTTATCGAGACATTCCTGAAGACGATATCATTGCAAGGCAGCGATTCAATCTTTTCAGGATATTTAATATTGTTGCTATACTGGGTATAGGAGCCATCGCTTTTCAGGCAATTTATGTTTTCAAAATTAATCCTGTACTGAGTAATGTGCTGTATGCCCTTGAAGCAATAATCATTATCAATTATCTATCCATTAACTTTCACAAGAGGAGAAAAATAGCCGTATGGATAAGTTTGTTAGCCTGTCTGGCAGCCCTTCATTATAACTCCTATTTTGCAGGTGGAGTCCGTAATTCAGGGATGTTTTACCAGGTAGCCTTTATCCTTATAGCTTTCATGCTTCTGGGGTCAAAGTCAGGGAAATGGTTTGCATTACTCTGTATTCTCAATACGATTTATTTTTATTTTATAACAGAATATACCTCTTGGGTAAATTACGATTTCATTGGCTATTCATCCTCGCTGATTAATCAGGATTACTTGTTAACGGGTTTGGTGAGTCTGATTGTGATAGGTAGCCTGATTAATAACCTTGAAAGTAATAAGAATGTGGTGATTGCCACCATCACAGAATCAAGAAACAAATTAGCTCTGATAAACAAAGAACTTAAAAAGCTTTCGCTGGTGGCGAGTAAAACGGATAATGCCGTTGTGATTACAGATGCTGCGGGGAAGATAGAATGGCTGAATGACGGATTTACACGCATGTCAGGATATACCTTTAATGAAGCATTTGAACAACCATTGCTTCCGCTGATTACAGGAAGTGAAACCGACCCGAATGAATACGAGAAATTGGTGAATGACCTTGCTGCATTTAAATCATGCGAAAGCGAATTGCTGAGTTACGATAAAAACAAAATACCTCTTTGGACACATCACAGCATTACGCCTATAACTGATGATAATGGCAGTTCAAAGAAATTCATTTTCATCATTCGTGATATTCATGAGCGCAAGAATGCTGAAATTAAAATGGAAGCATACCTTCATGACCTTGAAAAAACCAATGCTGAACTTGACAAGTTTGCATACATTGTTTCGCATGACCTGAAAGCACCTTTGCGTGCAATAGGCAACCTGTCGGATTGGATTGCTGAAGAGAGTGGTGATATATTACCGGAAGATTCGAAGGAAAATCTTAACATCATACAAGGAAGGGTGAAACGTATGGAACAATTAATTAATGCCATACTTGAATACTCTAAAGCTTCCAAAAGAAAAGGAACCCAGGAATTATTTTCTTTCAAAGAAATTATTGAGGATGCAGTTGATTTAGTTGCGTCATCAGCTGATACAAAAATTACATTAAACGGAAATTTCCCTGAATACTATGGCGATAAGGTAAAGTACCAACAGGTGTTTATGAACCTCATCAGCAATGCCATTAAACATAATCCAAATCCTCAAAAAGAGGTCAACATTACTATTTCCGAACAGGATAAATTCTGGAAATTTTGCATTGCCGATAATGGACCGGGCATAGACCCAAAATATCACGAAAAAATATTCGTCATTTTTCAGACACTTAAAGCAAGAGATGAATTTGAATCAACCGGCATAGGATTGTCAATAGTGAAAAAGATTATTGAAGAAGCCGGTGGCACCATCACTCTTGACTCAACTCCCGGCAAAGGCTCTGTATTTTGTTTTACAGCACCCAAAAACAGTATTGACCCTGCCATTATTACAGGAAAATTATCTAAGGAAGAAATTCTTAAAGTGTAAGATAAATCAGATTTTGAATGAAACCTGCTCTTTAAACAATCGTAATATAGTTTAAAATGCAGTGAGATGAATAAGTCAAAAAAAGTAATCAATAAAAACAGTCTTAAAGATTTTGATTTCGACCAGTACCTGAAGCTTAAAAAAGCTGAACGTGTAAAACTGCTGCAGCAGATGGTTGAAAAACTCGATTCTGAATCGAGAAAAAAATTTTTCAGAGGGTTGTTACCTTATGTGTTGTCTGACGATGCACGTACCAGAGAAGCGTTTAAAAACAACACCGGAAGACAGAACGAGAATAAGAGTAAGGTGATAGAAATATCATCAAAAGAACGAGAAATGATTAGCCAGATAGCAGATTATTTTCACGAGCTTGAGCTGATTGTGGATTTGGACGAACTGCTATATAATCCATAAACATAAAAACTATAAACAATAAAAAAGACGCTCCGTAAAGCGTCTTTTTCTGTTTGCAATAAAGTGTGTTTACTCGCCCTGTAAAGCAGGTCGTGACTGATGCAATGCCGGTGTATTTTCAGTAATCTGCACCAGATTATTTCCTTCAAAAGTTTTTTTCAGCCCATTCACAAAAGCATCGGCATCACTACTATCCATTTCCTTCAGTTTAAAACAAACATCCACCTCTCCTTCACGTCCCCACCTTATTTCTTCTTTTGAAATGGCAACTCCCACTTCGTCTTTTCGGCTGATGTAATCTTTCAATTTTGCATAAGCTTCGCTGTCGGTACCTCCACCAATACTGATAAAGGACACAATAACGCGATAATTATTTTCAGGGAGCGGAGTTTTTGATTCGGTAAGGGTAGCGGGTTTGCCATCTGCCTTTGAATCAGCGGTGGTGTTTTTTGAAGATTTGCAAGAGCCTGCCATAGCCACAATTATTACTATGGCAAAACTGTTCATCCGGTTAAGCATAAAGTTCATCATATTTTGTTTTTATATAGTTGAAATAATAGTCAAAGTTAAGCACTTCGCCTGTAATATTTTTACATAGCTCATCTGAAAGCAAGGTTCTGCCGTACTGATGTATGTTTTGTCGCAACCAAAGTAGCAAAGGCATCATATTACCGTTTTCGATATGATGCATTAAGTCGGGGTTTTCCTTACTTGCAAAATGAAAAAACTGTGATGCATAAAAGCTACCCATGGAGTAAGTGGGGAAATAACCAAAACTACCGTGGCTCCAGTGCACATCCTGCAACACCCCTTTATCTGCCGAAGGCACATCAATGCCGAGATACTCCTTGTATTTTGCATTCCACACTTCGGGCAATGCTTTTGCATCGAGTTTGCCTGCCAGTATTTCTTTTTCTATTTCGAAACGAATGAGCACATGCAGATGATACGTTAGCTCATCGGCATTGGTGCGGATGAATGATGGTTTTATTCTGTTTATTGCCTTATAAAATTGTTCGGCTGAAATATTTCCAAGCTGAGAAGGGAATTGCTGTTGCAGATAACCGTAATTATGATTCCAGAAAGCGCGTGACCTGCCTACATGATTTTCCCATAATCGGGATTGCGACTCATGAATACTCAGACTGAGATATTCACCTGAAGGAAGACCGTAATCATCAGAAGGAAGCCCCTGTTCATATAATGCATGACCACATTCGTGAATGCAGCTTCCAATCATTTCAAACAAATCATTTTCGCTGATACGAGTTGTAACGCGAACATCGTCAGCAGAAAAATTGGTGGTAAAAGGATGAGCAGAAATATCTTGCCGGCCTGCATCAAAATCAAAATTCAGTTGCCTGAGCAGATACAAACCAAAATTCCACTGTTTGTCTTTGTCGTAAAATTTAAAAAGAAAATTATCCTCAGGCTGCTGCTTCCGCAGCAACTGTGTGATGTATGGAACCAACTTATTGCGCACTCCTTCAAATAGCTTATCTACGAAGGAAGTTTTCAATCCTGTTTCATATAGGTTGAGATGTGCATCATACGGATGTTGCTCATAACCCAGCAAGTCGGCCTCTTTTCTTTTCAGGTCAATGAGTTTTTGCAAATGAGGCATGAAGATGCTGTAATCCTTTTTCGTACGTGCTTGCTGCCATGCATGAAAACTTGCAGAGACACATAGGTTAAGCTCGGTTACAAAGGCTGTGCTGTATTTTTTTTGTTGTGCATAAATGCGATACGACTCCAGCACGTTAGCACATTCTTTGGGGCCTAATCCGGTAGCACTGCTGCGCAACGATTCGAGTAAATTGCCATACTTACTATCGGTAATCAATTCATGCGCATAGGCTGCTAATGTGGCCAGCTGCCGCGAGCGGAAATGTGCTCCTTTAGGTGGCATGTTTACTTCCTGATCCCATTGCAACACGGCACTGCTGTAATTCACGTCAGCAATTTTTTGCAAATACTCTACATACTGCTGATATGTTTCTGTCATGATTTATTTTTTAATGCATAAAAAAGTAAAAATACCCAACCTGCCATAAAACACAATCCTCCGAGAGGAGTAATAGGGCCTAACCATTTCCAGATGCTGCCACTTAATGATGACAATGCCAACCCATAGATGGAACCGCTGAATAACACGGTGCCTGCAATAAAAGAAAGGGCGCTTCTTTTCAGCCACTTATCGTCCACATTAATGACTGCAATAAACATGACAACCAGTGTGTGTAAAAACTGATACAACACTCCGGTTCTGAAGGCTTCCATCATTTCGGGGGCAAGCATTCCTTTGAGCTGATGTGCACCCATGGCGCCTAAGGCTACTGCGCAAAGGCCGGATATGGAGGAATAAACCAACAGTTGCTTTCTCATTATTCCTTCGCTCCCTTCTCACCTACAAAATGATGTTCCTCTTCTTTAAACAAAACATTGAATGTAGTAAGGCTGCCGTAAATACGAGTGAGGTATTGCTGCAGATTTACTTTATCCTCTTCAGAAAGTTTGTCATGTGCATTGATGCGTTGCTCCATTACTCTGAGCCGGTCGCGCGTCATGATGATTTTGTTGAAGAATACATCCATAGGAATTTCTTTAGGTTTCATGGAAGTGTTTCCGGGATGTAAGACTACCTTACCTCCTATCCAGCGACCATGCAAAGGCACTGTTTCCTGCAGGTCGGAATATTTTTTGATGATATCGGTAAACATCTTGTGCACGTCAGCATAGCTTATCAAATCATCGGATGCAGGTTGTGCATCTATCACTTCTATATTCTGATAACTTTTGGCAACTTCTATTTTTCCGCGTTCGGTAAAAACGGTGATGTAAGTTTTTGGTTTAACGTTGATGATTACGCCTACACCAAATTCGGGGTGGCGAATTCGTGATCCTATTCCAAGTTCGTCCATAGATAAATATTTAATTTTTTAATGCTTATTATTTTATTCCGAGGCTATCCAGTTCAGCAGTAGTAACAGATGGGGGCATGATGTTGTTTTTGAGTTTATGCATTACCAGCTCTGCAGTTTTTGCTGCATCGGTTTCGGATGTAAAGCCGCGGTTTCCCATCACGGCAGGAATGTTGGGTTGATGTACCATCATTCGGCCATCTACAAAAATATCGTAGCCGAAACCTCCGGGTGCAGAGTCGTTGGCAAAAGTTTTATAGGAAATGTTGTTGAGCGGAGCAATTTGTTCCTGCGGCTGTTGATTTTTTTTGTCACTGCTACAGGCTGCAACTGCCAACAACGCAATCAGCATCCATTTTTTCATTTTGTTTTTTTTCCAAAGCTACGCTTTAGGCGTAAAACAGAGTGATGATTACTCTCAGTTGACAGAAAATTTAGTAACGAAAGGTTGTGAATTACCGTCAGTGGCTTTGCAGAAATAAATGCCTTTGGCAAGATGCAGCGGGAAGGAATAATCACTTGCAGGAGGAATGTGTTGCATAGCAATTAAACTTCCTGAGGTGCCGATGATGGAAAGTGTAACGGTTGACGCAGCATGGTTGATTACTTTAAAAACATTTTCAGAAGGGATAAACTGAGTGCTTATACTTAATTGTGGCAGAGGAGAATTAACGGATGTAACGTCAGACAATTCCCAGAGGTCGTTGTAGTGATTTGCAAACTGATCCCTTCCTAAACCAAAATATCCTTTGTTGTTAATGGAAAAAGCATCACTAGAGTGTCTAGCATAACTTGGGAAACTAGTAATTGGCAACCATGTATTAGATGCGGTATTATAACAGAAAAAATCATTTAACGGTGTTGTTCCGTCTGAACCGCTTCCTACAAAACCAAGACCATTCATCACGAATGACACATTACCATACCTACCAACCCCAGGCATATTTGCAAGTTGCGTCCACAGATTCAATGTAGGATTAAACGACCACAAATCATTATAAGTTGTAGTGCCGGCAGCCCCTCCACAAAAATACCCTAATCCGTCTATTGAAAATGCAGCTAAGCTTTGACGTGCTACTAAGGGGAAATTTGCTTTTTGTGACCAAGTATCAGTGCTTGGGTTGTATTCAAACAAATCTTTTTTTAATGGCTGGTATCCAAAACCAATGTAACCAAGTCCGTTAATACTTAATCCAATTGCATCGTAACGTGCCGAACCAATAAAGTTGGCTTTAGATGTCCAAGTATTATTTACTGGATCAAATTCATAAAAATCAACTAATTGACTACTGCTTATAGTCCAACCTGTACCAATATACCCTTTGCCATTAATGCTAAAGCCGGCTGCTCCGTAGCGTCCACTACCTGGAACACTTGCTCGCTGTGACCATGAATTTTGAACCGGGTCATATTCCCAAAAATCATTATAAACTGAATTGATATTAAAATTAGCGCCTGTGCCGAAGTAACCTTTATTGCCAATTGAAAACCCTACTGATTCATAACGTGGTGGTGCAGGAAGATTTGCTTTTTGAGTCCAAACATATTGTTGTGCAACAGTATTTAGCGAAAATGAAATAAATATCAGTAAAATATTTTTCATCGGTTTATATATTTATTGGCTAATGTATTAGGAAAGGATCTAAAAAACAATAGTTACTTATCTTTTCCCTTTGCTATGATTATCACAGCAGGAGAAAATAGTTTTGAAACAGGAAGGTTAAAAAACATGGACTCAAACATCCAAACTACTGATGTTATTAATGAAAGACCTTTTACAATAATCTTTTTGAATTTTAAATTTTTAACTGGCTTTTCCTTTTCATCCAAGTTAACATGCAATCCAAAACTCACTACGTATCTTGAAAAAATAATTTCAAATCCATTTTTCAAATGTGCAGATTCAAGATCATTTTTATCAATAATGTTATGAATATCATAAATAGGTTTATTGATAACTTTCTGAAGCCATCCTAACAAGCCGGTATTATTGGGGATTGTGGTAATAATTAATCCGTCAGGTTTGATATATTTCTTCAATGCTTTTATAGCTTCAGAAGTATCATCAAAATGTTCAACTACACCCATTGAAAGAACAATATCAAACTTCCCAATTAACTCTTCAGGCGGATTAAACATATCAGCACAATACACATCTCCAATAATTCCATCTCTTTGAAAAATTTTTCTTTCTTGCTCACAACCGAATTCTGAATAATCCAAACCTGTTGGAATTAAATTATAACTCTTTGCAAATTGTGGTAACCAAACAGAGTTTCCACATCCTACTTCAATAATTCGCTTACCTTTTAAGTCATATTTCCCTAACACACTTTTGAACACTTTATCAAATGCTCGAAGAATATGATTAGAAAGCTTCTTATCGTCAGTATTTATACTTTCTGGCAAAGGAGTATTTTTCCAAACAAGCGACCAATAATCTTCTCCTGCTCTATCATTAGTAATATTCTCAGTCATAGCTGCGAAAATAAATTAAATATTTCTACTGACTGGCTGAAATTAAAATCAAGCACTAAGAAATGAAAGGTTGAGTCTGTAATATTAAGTGAGGTGCTACGGCTTGTGCACTTGCTACCCCTTGGTTCTCGTTTACCTCGCACATGCTACCCCTTTCCCCTAAAGGGGCGC
>JAFDWZ010000004.1 GCA_018268195.1 Bacteroidota bacterium
TAATCCAACAGCAACTATCACAGCAAGTGGATCTACCTCATTCTGTTCAGGTGGCAGTGTAACACTTACTTCAAGCACAGGAAGCTCTTACTTATGGTCAAATGGTGCAACCACAAAATCCATCACTGTATCAACAGCAGGGTCGTATTCAGTAACTGTAAGCAATGGAAGTTGTTCAGCAACTTCGGCACCAACAGTGGTGAGCGTAACAAATAATCCAACAGCAACCATTACAGCAAGTGGATCTACCTCATTTTGCCCGGGAGGCAGTGTTACACTTACTTCAAGCACAGGAAGCTCTTACTTATGGTCTAACGGTGCAACCACAAAATCCATCACCGTATCAACAGCAGGATCGTATTCAGTAACTGTAAGCAATGGAAGTTGTTCAGCAACTTCGGCACCAACTACAGTTGTTGTAGGAAGTATTCCAACAGCAACAATCACAGCGAGTGGATCCACTAACCTTGCACAAGGACAAAGCGTTACTCTTACCTCAGGTACTGCAAGTTCTTACTTATGGTCTAACGGAGCAACAACACAATCCATCACCGTTTCAACAGCAGGTAGTTATTCTGTAACTGTAACCACAGCTTTTGGATGTTCAGCAACTTCATCCGCTATCACAGTTACTACATCATCAGCTCCTCAACCTGCAAGTATTACTTCTACAGCTGTAAACAATACCATTTGTGCCGACCAGTCTGTAACTCTAACTTCAAGTGCAGGATTACAGTATGTTTGGTTACCCGGATTACAGTCAACTCAAAGTATTACTGTATCATCAGCCGGTACTTACACAGTTAACATTCGTAATGCTGACGGTTCAACTTCTACATCCAGCATCACACTTACACAGGCTCCATCACCGCATATACCGGAGATAACTTACACTTATCAGACTTCATTGTCTTATCAGCTGAAAGCATTTGAGTCAAGTGCAGTGTCATACCTTTGGAATGGTGGACAAACCACATCAAATATCACTGTAACTACTCCGGGATACTATTCAGTTAAGGCGGTAAATGCTTATGGATGTCAATCAGCGGTGAACGGAATAAAAGTAAATTCGCTGAATAGCTCCAATTGTGGAAAGCCTGATATGCTTACTGCTTATAATATTCTGGATAAAAAAGCATCGCTGATGTGGAATCCTGCAGTTAAGGCTGATTCATTTAAGGTGGCTTATAATGTTAAAGGCTCAGGTAATATAATTGTAAAATATGTTCGCAATGGAAATACGCTGGACATAAATGAGCTGATACCGGCAACTGTATATGAATGGAATGTAACAACCATTTGCGCAGGAGGAACTGTAGTAAGTGGAACAGAAAAATTTACTACATTAGGCGGTGCTACCGGTTGTGGAAGTACAGTACTTAACACATCAAGTAATAATGTAACCAATACTTCAGCTCAACTCAACTGGTATGGAACTTCAGCAAGCAGCATTACTATTCGTTATAAAAAACTCGGAGCTGCTTCATATAGTTACAAAACCATTGCAACCAACAATTCAGTTGCATGGGGCTATAGCCTCACTGGTTTATCAGAAAACACCACTTATCAATGGAGCGTAATGACAAACTGTGGTAATATTGCAAGTAATTATAGTACCGATAATTACTTCACAACATTAAGCGGTTGTCCATTGATTAATTCACCAGCGGTAATAGACGTACAATCAAATAAAGCGGTTGTTACCTGGGAACCTACATCATCTGTTACCTATGTGATGATACGCTATGCGGTGAAGGGTACCACACGCTATAAAACACGTACTGTGAATGCTTCGCAGGGAAGGGCAATAATTCCAAACCTTGAGCCTTCAACTCAATATGTGGTACAGGTGCGATCTGCTTGTAGCTTTTCATCCTTCTCTGCTTACAGTTCCGAAATAATATTCACTACCGGTGTAGCAAGATTGGCAGATGTGGGTTCTGCAATGTTACTGAATGCATATCCTAACCCTGCAAGCGAATATATTACTTATGCATTTCAGACAGAAAAAGAGCACATGTATGAAGTTCGGGTATGTGATATGTCAGGACGTGAATTGTATAAACAAAAACAAGAAGGACAAATTGGAATCAATTCAGGTAATATTGATGTAAGACAGTTTACTCCGGGATTGTATCTGATTATTATTAAGCAAGGTGGAGTGGAGAATCATTTAAGATTCCAGGTCAACAGATAGTTTCAGTTTCCCATCATTCGCAAAGGCTGCTCCATTATGGAGCAGCCTTTTTTATTGGAATTTCTATACAATTTTATTTCATTAAACTTATTCTGATAATTATTAATATTGCCCACTATGAGCAACCGGTATAAGAAAGTCCTGCTGATTTTTATTTCGACTTTTATTATAAATCATCTTCAGGCACAGCGAATAATTATTCAAGCTAATGTGAGAGGTAATGATGATGCAATGCCTATGGTTGGGCTGATGGTAGTGAATAAAACTACAGGCTTGGGTTTTGTAAGTCCACAAGATCAGTTTTTTTCGGTCAGTGCTGATAAATCTGATACAATCATGGTCACTGCATCAGGATATTCGGTAAAAAAAATCTGTTTCAAGGATTCAGCCATGCGTGATACTTTTTTTGTGAGTGTAATAGTCGAAAAACCTTTTGTATCTCTTAAACCTGTAACAATAATTCCACCGCGCGAACTTGAAGTCATTCAAAAAGATATTGATAAGTTAGGCTATAAGAAAGAGGATTATATGGTTTCAGGGATTGATGTACTGCAAAACCCAATTACATTTTTGTATCAGCAATTCAGCAGAAGAGAAAGGAATAAGCGTGTGATTGCTCAGAAGATTAATGATGATAACAGAAGGAAATTGCTGAAAGAATTATTCCGTAAGTATGTGGATAATGATATTATGAGTCTGGATGAAAGCCAGTTTGATGCTTTTATTGATTATATCAACGTCAGCGATGAGTTTCTTAAAAATTCTTCACAGTATGATTTCATAATGTATGTGAAGCGAAAATATGAGATATATAAAAATCTTAGACCCTGAATCGAAAAATAGGAGAGAGTTAAATCAGGAGCCGATGATATGTCTCAGGTTTTGAATCTGAGATTCCCAAAGTCGTTGTGTTTCTTCAATATCATCATCCACTGCAAAATCGGTTACCATCAGTGCTACATCTGATGTGAGTTCGTCCGTTGCAATCTCAAATTCAATAAAGGAATCTTCGGATTCATCAATCCATTTAAAACGTACCAGTTGATTTTCTCGTTTATGAGTCATTTTAGCCTGTTGCTGATCGCCATCCCAGTGAAATGTATAAACACCTTCACGCACTGTTACATCATCGGCAAACCAATCAGCCAGCCCTGAAGGCGTGGAAAGAAATCCATATAAAATCTTTGGTGACGATCGTACAGGAAACTCCATTTTAAATTTTTGCTTTTTTCTAACTGCCTTCATTCTCAACTCTTAATTTTTACAATAATAAGTAAATATTATTTAAATGGCAAGATAGTAAACGATATTAAACGGTTTCAACTTTTTTGCTCATTCGTTTGCGTTCATTCTCATCCAGATAGATTTTTCGCATTCTTATGCTTTGCGGAGTCACTTCGAGATACTCATCTTTCTCAATATATTCCATTGCTTCTTCAAGTGAGAATTTTATTTTCGGTGTGATACGCACGTTTTCATCGCTTCCTGAAGCACGCATGTTAGTCAGTTTTTTTGTTTCACAAACATTAATAACGAGATCACCCGGTCTGATGTGTTCGCCAATAACCTGACCACCATAAACAATCTCACCCGGATCAATAAAAAATGCACCACGCTCCTGAAGTTTATCAATGGAATATGCAGTAGCAGTACCGGCTTCTTTTGCGAGAAGTACGCCCATGTTTCTTCCTTGAATTGCACCTTTTACAGGTTCGTACGAGTTGAAACGGTGCGCCATAATGGCTTCGCCTGCAGTAGCGGTAAGCACTGCATTTCTCAAACCAATTAATCCTCTTGCAGGAATATTGAATTCAAGACGTTGCAAATCGCCTTTGGGTAACATGCTGGTGAGTTCACCTTTACGTTGTGTAGCAAGTTCAATCACTTTACCTGCAACTTCAGAAGGTGTATCTACTACCAGATGCTCAATAGGCTCGCAACGTATTCCGTCAATCTCTTTATAAAGTACTTGCGGTTGGCCCAATTGCAATTCGTAGCCTTCGCGTCTCATGGTTTCTACTAATATAGAAAGGTGAAGAATTCCTCTTCCATACACGAGATAAGCATCAGGTGAACTGGTTTCTTCCACACGAAGAGCAAGATTTTTTTCAGTTTCTTTATAGAGTCTGTCGCGCAAATGTCGAGAGGTAACAAATTTTCCTTCCTTACCAAAAAGCGGACTGTTGTTAATGGTGAAAAGCATGCTCATGGTAGGCTCATCAACAGCAATAGATTTTAGCGCTTCAGGATTTTCGAAATCAGCAATGGTATCGCCAATTTCAAAATCATCAACACCTACTACTGCAGCAATATCGCCACTGTCCACACTGCTGACTTTTTTTCTGCCCAAGCCTTCAAAAACAAAAAGTTCTTTGATGCGTGATTTTTTAAAACTGCCATCACGTTTCATTAAAGTAACAGGCATATTTTCTTTTAAAGTGCCTCTGAAAATTCGACCAATAGCAATACGACCTACATAGCTGCTGTAATCCAGAGATGTGATGAGCATCTGAGGTGTGCCCTCCAATTGCTTGGCAGGAGGAATTTTTTCCACAATGGCATCCAGCAAGGAGGTGATGTCTTTGGTTTCCTGTCTCCAGTCGGTACTCATCCAGCCATGTTTGCTGCTTCCGTAAAGTGTTGGAAAATCGAGCTGTTCTTCTGTAGCTTCCAAATTGAAAAATAAATCGAATACAGATTCGTGTACTTCATCAGGGCGGCAATTTTCTTTATCTACTTTGTTGATTACAACAATGGGTTTTAATCCGAGTGCAAGTGCTTTTTGAAGCACAAAACGTGTTTGCGGCATAGGGCCTTCAAATGCATCAACCAGCAGAATAACTCCATCTGCCATGGTAAGTACGCGTTCCACTTCACCTCCGAAATCAGCGTGGCCGGGAGTATCAATGATATTAATTTTTACATCCTTATACTGAACAGAAACATTTTTTGCGATGATGGTGATACCACGTTCGCGTTCCAGGTCATTGTTATCGAGTATTAGTTCACCTGCTTGTTGATTCTGACGAAATACCTGTGTCTGATGTAAAATTTTGTCAACAAGGGTTGTTTTTCCATGGTCAACGTGGGCAATAATGGCAACGTTTCTGATATTCTGCATTGATTTTTTTTATTTGGGGTGCAAAAGTAGGGTTTTTACAGCAGAAAAAACGCCCTAGTCGGAATAAAAATCCAACAAACAGCTAATTAGATGAAGTATTTCCGAAATGAAGAAGGTCAACAGGGGTGAAGACCCAGTTCATGGCCTTTTCTCAGCATCAGCTGATATGCTTCTTCATAGTTATTGCCAATATGCCCGTCAAGAATAGATTCTCGCACAAAATCTTTGATGATTCCTACGTTTTTTCCGGGTGATATCCCAAATGTTTTCATGATTAATTCTCCTGTTACCGGAGGTTGCCAGTTACGAATACGGTCTTTTTCTTCAACTTCTTTCAGCTTCGTTTTAACAAGATTGAAGTTGTTGCGATAGCGTATTTTTTTGTATTCATTTTTAGTGGTAATGTCTGCCTGACAAAGCATCATTAAATCATCAATGTCGTCACCGGCTTCAAACAACAGTCTTCGAACTGCTGAATCGGTTACGGTTTCCTTGGCAAGTACAATTGGCCTCAGGTGCAGGAGGACAAGTTTCTGCACATATTTCATTTTTTCATTCAGAGGAAGTTTCAATTGTCGGAAGATATGCGGTACCATTCGCGAGCCTTTGTCTTCATGACCATGAAATGTCCAACCTTGTTCCACATCATAACGTTTGGTTGCAGGTTTTGCAATGTCGTGGAGCAAAGCGGCCCAGCGCAACCACAAATTATCGGTGTGTTCGGATATATTATCGAGCACTTCCAGTGTATGATAGAAATTATCTTTATGACTTTTTCCATTCACATTTTCTACTCCATAGAGTTTATTCAACTCAGGGAAAATCAATGCAAGCAAACCGGTATCGAATAAAAGTTTGAAACCAACAGAAGGTTTTGGCGACAGTATAATTTTATTGAGTTCGTCTGTAATCCGTTCTTTTGAAACTATTCCTATACGTTCTTTTTCGGTTTTTATGGCAAGGAGTGATTGTTCTTCTATGATGAAATTAAGTTGAGTTGCAAATCGGATGGCACGCATCATACGCAAGGGGTCATCACTGTAGGTGATTTCCGGATTGCCTGGTGTTCGGATAATTTTATTGTGAAGGTCATGAAGTCCGTTAAAAGGGTCAAGCAATTCACCAAAATGTCCGGCACTGAGATTTATTGCCAGTGCATTGATGGTAAAATCTCTTCTCAACAAATCATCATCAAGTGTGCCCGGTTCAACTTTAGGTTTTCTTGAATGATGATTGTAGGATTCTTTTCTTGCACCAACAAATTCAATTTCGTAGTCAGCAGTTTTTACCATCGCTGTTCCGAAATTTTTAAAGTAAGCAAAATCAGATCCAGGCAGCTGTTCAGCTAATTTCTTTGCAAGTTGAATACCATCACCGAGAACAACTATATCAATATCCTTAGACTGTCGCTTCAGAAAATAATCACGCACATAACCGCCTATGATGTAGGCTTCCTTATTCTGTTCGGTGACCAGTTGTGATATTTGTCTGAATAACGGATGTTGTATAAAAAAACTTTCCAAAATTATTTTCTTATCACTGCAACTTCGCCATCATTTTTCAAGCGGATGATGGATGAAGCGGTATGTTTAACTTTTTCTCTTTGGCGGTATCCAACAATATAATCTACACCGTTCTTAATATCCTTACTGATGTCGTTGAAATTGGAAGGGGCAGGCTCACCACTGATATTGGCAGAAGTAGAAATTAAGGGTTTGTTGAATTTGTAGATAAGCTTGTTACAAAACTCATCCTTTATCATTCTGATGGCTGCTGAACCATTAGCAGCTATTGCTTCAGGGGCTATCCAGTGTATTTCATCATAAATTATCGTAATGGGTTTTTCGGAATATTCTATAATATCCCAAGCTACAGCAGGTACATCTTTCACCACTCTGTTGAGCATACGCTCATCGCACACCAATGAAATAAGACTCTGTGATGCATCTCTTTTTTTCAGCTGATAAATTTTTTTTATGGCCTCACTATTGGTAGCATCGCATCCTATGCCCCAAATGGTGTCCGTAGGGTAGAGGATCAATCCGCCTTTCTTTAAGACTTCAATACAGCAGCGTATATCTTCTGAAAAGTCATAAGTTACTTTGTTGTTATCCATTCTTAGCAGAAAGTAAAAGAAAGGTTAGAAACGAAAAATAATTAATCAAGAAGTTCGAGAATGCCGGCAGCACCTTGTCCGTTGCCTACACACATGGTAACCATACCATATTTAAGTTTTCGTCTTCTCATTTCGTTAATCAGCTGTACGGTAAGTTTAGAGCCTGTGCAACCAAGAGGATGCCCTAATGCAATTGCTCCGCCATTTACGTTTACAATTTCAGGGGTGAGTCCCAATGTACGTATAACAGCCATTGACTGTGATGCAAAAGCTTCATTGAGTTCTATCAGTTGTATATCGTCCTGTTTCATTCCTGCGCGTTTGAGCACTGCCGGTATGGCTTCTATAGGTCCAATTCCCATAACACGTGGTTCAACACCTCTCACCGCATACGATACCAATCGGGCTATAGGTTTTACATTTAATTTTTTAAGCATTGCTTCAGATACTACCAGTACAAAAGAAGCACCGTCACTTGTTTGCGAAGAGTTGCCTGCAGTAACGGTTCCTTTAGCATCAAACACCGGTTTTAAAGCAGCAAGTTTTTCGAGTGTAGTATCGGCACGAGGACCTTCATCGGTATCTACAATCACTGTGCGTTCTGCTTTTTTTTCTTTTTCGTCAAGGTAAATTTCTTTCAGTTCAACAGGAACTATTTGATCTTTGAAGAGATTGTTTTTGATTGCAGCTATTGCTTTTTGATGAGATGAAAGAGCAAATGCATCCTGATCTTCACGCGAAACTTTATATTCACGTGCAACAGCTTCAGCAGTTAATCCCATGCTCCAATACCATTCAGGGTGAGCAGCAGCAACTTCGTAATTGGGAACTATACGCCATCCTCCGAAAGGAATGGGCGACATGCATTCAACGCCACCTGCAATGATGCAATCGGCAAGACCACTGTGAATTTTAGCAGCAGCAATAGCAATGGTTTCAAGTCCTGATGAGCAATAGCGGTTTACCGTTACACCCGGAACTTTTATAGTGTCAAGACTCATGAGCGAAATCATTCTGCCAATATTCAAGCCTTGTTCAGCTTCGGGGGTGGCATTTCCTACAACCACATCGTCTATCCATTCTTTATCGAGAGTGGGTACAGATTGTGTGAGGTGTCGGATAACGGCAGTAGCAAGATCATCGGGGCGAAGATTTTTGAATTTACCACGAGGAGCTTTGCCTACAGCACTTCGAAATCCGGCAACGATATACGCATTCATAATGGAATTGATTTTTTTGTAATTAAATAGTAACTTATCAATATAATGCTACCGGCAATAAAAAGTTTTCACATCCATCATTTGGTAGGAGGAGGGGCTTGTGCCGGAGCATTTTTTAATTTGGCTCCCGGAGGTAATTTCTTCTTTGCTTCTTCAGCTTTTTTTGCATCTTCAGCTTTTTTTGCTTTTTCGGCAGCCGCTTTTGCTTCCTGAATGGCTTTTACATCTTCTCCCATTTTATATTCAACCTGACTTATCAATTTACCTTTTCTGTTATAAGTCTTCCAGGTACCATTTTTTAAATTCTTTTTATAGCTGCCTTCATTTCTTATTTCGCCATCGCTATAATAATTAACCCACTTACCGGATTTTTTTCCGTCCTCATATTCTCCCTCCACTCTTGTTTGTCCGTTATAATAATAGCGTTTGTATTCTCCGTCTTTTATTCCGTTGGCATATTCAATTTCTTCCATTATTTTACCGTAAGGGAAATATCTTTTGGTGACACCGTTTCGAACATCATCCAGAAATTCAATTTCCTGCATCAGTTCACCTGCTTCATTGAAATATTTCCATACGCCTTGTTTCTGCCCTAATTCATCCGTTTTGTTTCGGTGTTTTTCTTTTCCTGGTGCGTATCGAGGTTTTATTTCGCGCTGGGCAACTCCCATAAATGGCAAAAGAATACACAACCAGAACAATTGTTTAGCTACTTTCATGTTTATGCTTGGTGTTTTTTTAAACATCGCGCTAAAATAGGTTATTTTTCGCTAAAATATTCCATGCTATTTTGAACTTTTATAACATGCAATTCAGCAAAAGTAACAATAGGTTTTCCCCTGATTTCAGAGAGGAAACAAAAAATCTTGCTTAAAAGCTGTTGAAAACTTAACGATTAAGATAATCAACTGAAATTTAAATCAGTTTAGTTTCTTAAAGGTTTGCCTGTGGTAAGGATAGACTGAATGCGTTCTAAAGTTTTCTTTTCGCCTAATAATGAAAGAAAAGCTTCTCGCTCCAGATTGAGTAAATATTGTTCAGAAACTTTTGTAGGCGCACTAAGATTTCCTCCACACATGATATATCCTAATTTAAGTGAAATATGTGCATCGTATTCGCTGATATAATTTGCACATTGCATTGCATTGGCTCCAACCTGCACAATCCCCATTCCTTCGCGCCCCAGCACACGAATATCATTTCGCATGATCGGTTTTACATATCCGGCCTCAGCCATTTCGAGTACAGCGCGTTTGGCATCGGCAATCAATCTTTTCTTGTTTAGTGTAATTTCATCATGTCCTTTGCGCAGAATATGTAAATCAAATGCTTCGTAAGCAGATGTAGAAACTTTTGCCTGACCTATAGTTAGAAAATAATCTCTGAATGCATTGGTTTCAATATCTCCTTCCTTTAGCGAATCAGCAAAACGTACGGTAAGTTCTTTTGTTCCTCCGCCACCGGGAATTAATCCTACTCCAAATTCAACAAGTCCGATATAAGTTTCGGCAGCAGCACATACTTTGTCGGCATGTAAACTCATTTCGCATCCGCCACCAAGTGTGAGCCCATGTGGAGCTACTACCACCGGAACAGATGAGTAGCGCAATCTCATATTGGTATTCTGAAATGCACGTATGGCATAATCCAACTCATCATATTCCTGCTCTACTGCGAGCATAAATATCAGAGCAAGATTTGCTCCTGCCGAAAAATTTGCTCCTTCATTTCCAATTACCAGACCTCTGTAATTTTTTTCGGCTAATTCAACGGCAGTATTCATTCCCTGCAAAACTTCGCTGCCAATGGTGTTCATTTTTGTCTTAAACTCCAGGTTCAATACACCATCACCAATGTCATGAATTGCACATCCTGAATTTTTCCATACAATTTTAGAAGCGTCTGAATTTTTCAGGATGATAAAATTTTCATTACCGGGTACCGGTTTGTATTTCTTATCGGTGGTGCTGTAGTAGCTTTTCACACCTTTTTCTGTTTTATAAAAAGAAGAAACACCACTATTGAGCATTTCATCAACCCAAGAGGCAAGTTTAAATCCGTTCTTTTGCATGATGTCTGAAACATTTTTCACACCCAGACAATCCCAAGTTTCAAAAGGTCCTTGTTCCCATCCGAAGCCTGCACACATAGCTTCATCAATTTTGTAAAGGTCGTCAGTAATTTCCGGAATACGGAACGACACATAGGAAAACAAACTGAAATACATCAGTCGGTAAAAATCACCGGCTTTGTCTTTTCCCTGAATTAATATTGGGAGTCGTGCATTAAGGTCGTCAATGGGTTTAGCGGCTTCCAGTGTTTGGAATTTACTTTTAGCACTTGTTTTATATTCTAAAGTGTCAAGGTCAAGTTCCAGGATTTCAGATTTGCCATCTTTGTTTTTTACTTTCTTATAAAATCCTTGTTTGGTTTTATCGCCAAGCCATTTGTTGTCAACCATTTTTTCGATAAACTCAGGTAATTTGAATTTATCGCGTTGTTCATCATTTGGCAGATTTTTCCAAGCATCGTTGGCCACATGCACGAGTGTATCAAGACCAACCACATCGCTGGTTCGGAATGTTGCTGATTTAGGTCGCCCGATAACAGTACCTGTAAGTTTGTCAATTTCAGAAATTGTTAAGCCTGTTTGTTTCATAGCATGAAACAATGACATGATACCAAAAACACCAATACGGTTTGCTATAAATGCAGGAGTGTCTTTACACAATACCGTTGTTTTACCCAGATATCTATCTCCAAAATGTTGCAGAAAATCCAAGACATCAGCATCGGTATCGGGGCCGGGAATTATCTCAAGTAATGGAAGGTAGCGAGGAGGGTTAAAAAAGTGTGTGCCACAAAAATGTTTTTTAAAATCATCACTTCGTCCTTCAGTCATCAGATGTATGGGTATTCCTGATGTGTTAGAAGTGATGAGTGTTCCCGGTTTTCTGAGTTGGTCGAGCTGAGCAAAAAGTGATTTCTTGATTTCAAGATTTTCAATAATTACTTCTATTACCCAGTCGCATTGATTGATATCTTTCAGATTATCGGTAAAGTTTCCGGTATTAATCCGAGAAACAAAACTCTTGTGATAAATGGGTGATGGATTACTTTTTAAAGTTGCCTGCAAGGAGGAATTAACAATACGGTTTCGAACTTTGAAATCGTCCAGTGTAAGTCCTGCTTTTTTCTCGTCATCGTTTAGTTCTTTAGGAGCAATATCCAATAACATCACCTTAAATCCTGCATTTGCAAAGTGGCATGCTATACGTGAGCCCATAATGCCGGAACCTAATACTGCTACTGATTGAATGGTTCTTTTCATAAGAAAAATATCAATAATTGTTAAACAGCCAAACCTAATAAATTTGACTTAATGAACAATCATCGTGTAAGGAAAGTTATAAAAAGTCAGGAATAAAATTATACGAGGTGTTAAAACCACTTATTAGGTGTAGGTAATTTCTTTAGGCTGACAGTAGGTGAGTAGTTTACATGATTCAGGTTCAATATCGTTCCAATGGAGAGCGTTGGTTTCAATTATGGCAAAGGCGCTGGTATTGAAATGAATGTGGCTTTGAGAAGTAAGAAGTTTTACCAATCGTTCAGCACCCGGATTGTGTGTAAACATGGCTACAGACTGATATTGTTCAGAAAGGTTTTTGATTACTTGCAATAAGTCATTAGAACCGGCCATGTACATCTTTTTTTCCAGCAAGATATTGTTTAATGAATAATTAATCTGTCGGGCAAAAATTATTGCAGTAGAATATGCACGTACAGCAGGGCTGGAAATAAACAAGTCAATCTGTTTAGTATACTCTTTGAGCAAACTACTCATTTTGTCACTTTCCAAACAACCTTTTTCAAGAAGGGGTCTGTCTAAATCACTGATGCGTGAAAATTCACGACTTGCTTTTCCATGGCGTATAAGATAAATAGTTTTCGGCATAATTTACTTCACATAGGATTATAAAATAATAGATTCAGTGTTGCAATTTTACACAATGAATTATTACGAAGCAAAAAAAATACCAAAAATTAAGATTTCAACAACTGAGAAAAATCAGCCAACTAATACTTTACTCATGGCATAATGTTGAATCAGGTTAAACAGAAGATGAGTTTTTTCAATCAATTTATATCCGTTTCGCTCATAAAAAGGGACTGCATTTTCACGAGCTTGCAGGAAAATCTTTGAAATATTATTTTGAGTGCAGATATCTTCGGCATGTTTTAACATGATATCGCCAAGCCGGTGATTTCGCCATTGTTCTGTAATTCCAAAAAAACGGATTTGAGCTTCTGTTTCGGTGTTAAAATGCAGTCTGCAAATTCCAATCATTTCATAGTCGTGTATCAGGCAATAGTGTAACGCTGTTGCATCATCATCCACACGTACGCTCGATGCGGGCTGATTCCAGGGTTTGCGCAAAATTTCATAACGCAGGTTATAATAAGCATCCCATTCATCATTTGTTTCAGGAATCCCCAGTTTAAATACCGTATTCAGATTGCTGTTGTAATATTCCGATAAAATTTTCATGAGCCTTTACAAGGCTAATTGTTAGTAATAAATACGTTTGTTCAGCACCGAATCAGCGGTTTGAACAGAGATGAAATAAACCCCATTGGCAAGAAGGGAAGCATCAATTTTCAGTGTTTGGGATTTAAAAGGTATCTGTCTGATTAACTTGCCACTTGCATCCGTAAGTCTAAGGTTATAGCTGGTCACTGCATCAGCATTCATCTGAACAATGATTTGTTGGTTTTGTCTGTCGGGAATCACAATAAAATCTTTTATGTCATTGCTATACCTCACGGCTGTCATTGCTTTTTCAACTGTGGTTCCGTCAAAATCTGTTTGGAATAATTTATAGTAGTTGATTCCGGGAGCAGGGTGTTCATCATTGAGGTAATAAATGCTGTAATTGTTTGTTGTTCCCGCACCACTTACTCTTGCCAAATCAGAATATGTTTGCCCATTTAATGATTTTTGAATTGTAAAATAATCATTGTTTTTTTCGGAAGAAGTAACCCAATGCAATTGTATGTAGTCACTTTGTCGCTTACCATCAAAGTTTATTAATTCAACAGGTAATGGATTTCCGGGGTAAGGTATTACGGATGCTAAAGTTACAGGTCCAAAGTCGGCAGTAGAATCAGAAGTAATGGTTCCGGCAGCAACGCTACCTGTAGTTCCTGTGTTGCCAAGGTTATCCCATGAACCACCATTAAAACGTGCAACGCGCAGGTCGGGAAGGCTGGTAACACCACCACTGTTGCCATCCCAATATAGTGTCACTTTTCTTTTACCTGTTCCGGCATTATTGCTCATATACCAGTACTCCATTCGGCTTACATGTTTGAGAGGAGCGTTTACAATATTGTTGTAAACAACAGTTGGGTTTACGTGGAAATACTCAGTAGTATAAGAGTCTAATGACTTGCCTGTAATTTCAACGCTATCAACTGCGAATGAACCGTTAGTATTTTGTGTAGCTCCGGTTTGATTGTTGTCATTTATCCAACGGAATGCAATACGTAGATTTGAAAGGTTGTTACAGGTTGCAGGTAATGGTATTCCAGTAAACATAGCCCATTTTTTTAAGAGCGTACATCCCCCTGCAGAACTTGATCTTCCTATGTTTAGAAACGTATTCCAAGTAATTCCGTTATCAAGGCTGTATTCCAGAATAGCTTTGTCAGGGCTTGATGCAGGGGACTTAAAATCACCCACATTAATATATTTGAATTTAATATTAAGATTAGTTTTTCCCAAGGTGTTGATGGGTGGAGAAATAGCTCTTACATTTGTTGTTGGGTCAGTTCCTGATAGTGCACTTGAAATTGTATCGTACACTGCTCCGCAATCACCTGTAGGGCAAATGGTACAAGAAGCGCAAGGCGAAGTGCTGATATGCAATGTTGCATCACCACCAGTGGCGCATCCTCCCGCACAGCTATTTATAGGACGGTTGGCTTCAGCACAACTCACATAAAATTTATTTGGCCTGTTGCCATTGGGCCCGGCATCTTCTGTTGTCCAAGTGCCATTGATACCTGTATAACCATTGGCATCACAAAGTGCAGAACATCCGTTGTTAAAATTTTCATACCAAATAACTCCTGAATCAGCGGGTGCAGCTGAAGCTGATATTCCTGCAGGTTGCACATCGCCACCTTTACCAACAGGAAATACAAACCCTTCGCTTCCATATTTAAGGCAGGGGCCTTCCACATAACTATTGTTATTGGAAACGGTACTAACAGTTGCACCGGTATTTATGGCTAATAAATTAGCGGCACTTGTATAAACTATTCCTGTGGTGAAATTAACCAAACTATCAACTAGTAAAGTTCGGTTCAATGTCACATTAGCAGGTAGTGTTTTAGCAATGGTAAGTGTAAAAATACTGAATTTACCACTACCCCAGACGGTTGAATTTCCCGTACCTGCAAACTGCAAAATTCTTGCGTCAGAGGCATCATAAGTCCATGTGCCATCCATGTACAAATCGCCCCAAATTTCAGTGCCCGTACCCGTGTTGTTATAAACATTGCCTGTTCTTACAATCATATCTCCTCTTACCTGTACTCCGATTAAAGAATTAAGATCGTCACTTGTAAAATCAACGTAATTAGTGCCTGCACCGCCAATATCAAAATTGCCTTTGATAATGGGGTAGCTTACCGATCCATTAAAATAAGAACTTGCGCTTCCTGAAGTAATAAATTTTGTTGAAGTATAATTCTCGTAAATAAAATTTGGATAATAGGCTTGTGTACCACCATTGGTAGTACTTATAGCAGGATTTAAAGTGCCCACCTTTCTGACAATCCAATTGGCATTGGCAGGGATATTTATAATTCCTGACTGGTAATTTGATTGCCAGTTGTTGGATGATGATGCGGTATATTTAATAAAATTTGCTCCCCCACTTATTTTCCAGGTAGCACCGGCATTGAAACTAATACTCGAAGCTCCGTATAGAGAGTCAACAAAAGTTCCATTAATGATTAAGTCAGTTCCTGTACCATTATTGATAGTGACAGTGGCATTGGTTTTAGCTGATAAAGTAGCTCCCGGATCTATAACTACTTCATCCATAGTGAGAGTCGCTACTATTAATACCCAATGTCCGGTCTGAATGGTAATAGTCTGATCAGCTGATGAGGGAGCCGAAGCCGCAGGTGCCCAAGGCCCACCGGCTGCAACGCTGCTTTCCCAAGTAGATGCAACATTCCAATTGCCTGACTGGGCTGAACGGTAATAGAGCGCATTGGCTTTACTAGAAACAAAAGCAATTGCTGCACTAAGAAAAATAAACTTTAAAATAAAGTTATTGTTTGGCATCTGTAGGAACTGATTCTTTAATGTGCAAATGTATAATATTGGTAGTAAAAACAGTATAAGTTTCAATTAAATTTGAGTTACAAAAGTCACATATGTTTAAAGAATTTGTTTGAGGTCATATAATCAACCTATAATTCCAATACCTATGATTACCTTTGCACCGCATTTTAGATTATAAATGAAAGAGAACAGAGAACTTGAAACAGTTCGTAATATTTTTACTGCATATATGAAGAAGAGTGGGTTGCGTAAAACACCGGAGCGCTATGCAGTTCTTGATGAAATTTATATGATGGAAGGGCATTTTAACGTAGATATGTTGTTTACCCGATTGCAAAAACGAAAAATAAGGGTCAGCAGGGCTACGGTGTATAACACAATTGAACATTTGCTCACTTGCGATTTGGTAACCAAACATCAGTTTGGAAAAACCATCTTCATGTATGAAAAATCGTTGGCCTACAAACAACATGACCACCTGATTTGCGGTGATTGTGAAAAAGTATTTGAATTTTGTGACCCGCGGATTTATCTGGTGCAGACAACCGTGGAGAAACTCATGAATTTTACCATTACCCAACATTCACTGAATTTCTTTGGCAAGTGCAACAAACTCAGTCAAACCGGTAATTGCGAACATTTAAAAAAGATTAAAAAATGACTTTTAATTTTACAACAACAGAAAAAGGGAAATACTGTATTATCAAGCTTTCGGGAAATCTGATGGAAAAGGCACAGGCAAACGAATTGTTAGACGAAGTTAATACTTGCATTTTGCGCGACATCAAATCATTTATTATTGACTTCAGTGATTTTCAGTTTATGAATAGCAGCGGATTAACAGTAATGCTGAATATACTTACCAAATCCAGAAAAGCAGGAGGGGAAACCATCATCTGTAATGTCAATAAAAAATTGAAAGAAGTGTTTTCAGTGACGCGATTGACCGATGTGTTTGAAATAGCAGATAGCGAACAGGCAGCGGAAGCAGCCATTTAAAAAAAATTGATGAAAGTAGATGTATTATTAGGCCTTCAATGGGGCGATGAAGGTAAAGGAAAACTGATTGATGTACTTGCCCCTGATTATGATGTGATAGCCCGCTTTCAGGGTGGCCCCAATGCCGGGCATACGCTTGAATTTGATGGCATCAAACATGTGCTTCATACCATCCCGTCAGGAATCTTTCGCGATGGGAAGATGAACATTATAGGTAATGGTGTAGTTATTGACCCCGTAGTATTTAAGAAAGAAGTAGATGCACTCATGAAACTGGGTGTGGATGTAAAGAAAAGATTATGGGTGTCGCGTAAAGCACATCTTATATTGCCTACTCATAGGCTTTTGGATGCAGCGTCAGAAGCCATGAAAGGCAAAACTAAAATAGGGTCAACATTAAAAGGTATAGGACCGGCCTATATGGATAAAACCGGACGAAATGGTATTCGTGTTGGTGATATTGAGCGACCCGATTTTAAAGAAGCTTTAGGCGTATTATTGAAAAAACATGCAGAACTGCTTGCTTTTTATAATCATCCAAGTGTTACATCCGAAGAACTGGAAACATGGATGGCAAGTGTTGAAACCTTGAAGCAAATGACCCTTATTGACGGAGAGTATGAAGTAAACCAACTTATCTCTCAGGGTAAACGTATTCTTGCTGAAGGAGCACAAGGTTCATTGCTGGATATTGACTTCGGCTCTTATCCTTATGTAACTTCGAGCAATACGGTTACAGCAGGCGCCTGTACAGGGCTTGGTATTTCGCCAGCATTGATAGGTGAGGTTTTTGGAGTGTTTAAAGCCTATTGTACTCGGGTGGGTAGCGGCCCTTTTCCAACTGAACTGGAAGATGAAACCGGAGAAAGAATGCGCAAAAACGGAAATGAATTTGGAAGCACTACCGGCCGCCCGAGAAGATGTGGCTGGCTTGACCTGCCTGCATTGAAATATGCGGTGATGCTCAATGGTGTCACCAAACTCATTATGATGAAACCTGACGTGCTCAGCGGATTTGACGAGTTAAAAGTGTGTCATCAGTATCTGGTTAACGGTATGTCACAAAAAAGAATTCCATATAATATTGTCAATGATGTTCCCACACCGGAGTACATCACTTGCAAAGGATGGCATACAGATATTTCAAAACTAAAATCCTATAATGAACGTCCTGCTGAATTGCATCATTATGTTGAGTTAATTGAAAAAGAGATGCAGGTACCTGTGACTATTGTATCAGTAGGCCCTGACAGAACACAGACTTTAATTCGATAATTTCAGGTATATGAAAAAGTTATTCATAGCTTTATTATTCGTAAGTACTCAGTTGCATGCGCAACAATTATCCGTAGAAAACAAACCTGTACTTAATGAAGACGGTAAGATGGTGGACGCCTGGGTTGCACATTTGGATCAGGATCAGAGCTACTGTATGAATACCTACAGCGAATTCATGCGTAAAAATTTTGACTATCGTACCGGAAGACGTGCCAAAAATATTTTGTCGGTTGACAAAAAAACCTTTGGTGAAATATCCAGTCTGCGCATTGATCAACGCGCAATATTCTGGCCTGAGTCAAATGGTACAGCCGTTGCTTTTCAATTCAGTCCCGGATATGATATTCATTTCGGAAATGAGCTTTACAAAGATGAATTTAACAAAGCCGAAACACTCGTTAAAAACTATGTTCGCTTTCACTACAAATATTTTTACGATGAGAAAATAAAAGACCTCAATTCAAAAATTAAGAGTAAGCAGAAGAGCATCAGCAACAACGAAGCAAGAATCAGTAAAAACGAAAAAACCATAGCGCAGAACAATGAAGATATTTCTGCCAATGCAGAAGGAGCCGAAAAATTGCGTGACAAAAACTCCAAACTTGAAAAAGAAAATGATAGTATGCATTCAGAGAATGACAAACTGAAATCGGAGATTTCAGGATTAGAAGACGAAGTTTCAAAAGCCACTGAAAGTTTAAAAACAGCAGAAGCATTTAATTAATTGAAAAAATAAATATGAGTACAAACAAAGAGCATGTAAAATGTCTGATTATTGGTTCGGGACCTGCAGGATATACTGCTGCTATTTATGCAGCACGCGCTGACCTCAAACCGGTAATGTATCAGGGATTGCAGCCAGGAGGGCAGTTGACCATTACCACAGAAGTAGAAAATTTTCCGGGTTACCCAGAAGGAGCAATGGGACCTGAGATGATGGAAGATTTTAAAAAACAAGCTGAACGATTTGGTACCGACATCAGATGGGGTTATGCAACAAAAGTTGATTTCACAGGACCGGTACATAAAGTGATTATTGATGAGGAAAAAGAAATTACAGCCGACTCAGTGATTATTGCTACAGGAGCTTCAGCAAAATGGCTTGGGCTGGAGAGTGAAAAACGCCTTAACGGATTTGGAGTTTCAGCATGCGCTGTGTGTGACGGATATTTTTTCCGTAATCAAACAGTGGCAATTGTAGGAGCAGGTGATACAGCTGCTGAAGAAGCTACCTATCTGGCTAAACTTTGTACCAAGGTGTATATGATTGTTCGCAAAGATGAAATGCGTGCTTCAAAAGCTATGCAACACCGAGTGATGAATACCAAAAATATTGAAGTGTTGTTTAATACCGAAACCGTAGAGGTAATTGGCGACAAGACTGTTTCGGGAGTGAAGGTTAAGAATAACAAAACCGGAGAAGAAAAATCTCTAGACGTGACAGGATTTTTTGTTGCAATAGGACATCAACCCAACACCGAAATATTTAAAGGATGGATTGATATGGATGAAACAGGATATATCAAAACTATTCCCGGAACTTCCAAAACCAATATTCCGGGAGTGTTTGCTTCAGGAGATGCACAGGATAAAATTTACAGACAGGCAGTAACTGCTGCCGGAACAGGATGTATGGCTGCACTGGATGCTGAAAGATACCTTGCCGCACAAGGAATACATTAGTAATAAAGACAGATAAGTTTTGTAACAGCGAAGAAGATTTTAAAAATTTACTTCGCTGTTTAATTTTATACTTATAACCATGTTTAATAACATGAATGTTTCGTTTAAATTATGAAAGGTAAAAGTGTTGTATCGGTTACAATCCTCTTATCGTCAATTTTATTGATGAATATGGGGTTACAGGCGCAACAAAACACATGTGGTAACTTTGCCGACAGTGTGCGGATGAATGCATTGGCTTATAAGAAAGGATGGATATTAAAAAGTAAAACCAATGAACAAGAAAACATAAGCCCATCCATGCAGCCGAAATTGAATTTTAATACGCAAGATTGCACCTGGACAATCATTTCAAAAAGTTATAAAACTACCAGACGTGGCAAATGCAGGCACACCAATGGATGTACGGTTGAAACCACACAAACGGTAATTATCTCAGCCGAAAACGGAAAGTTAATCAGTCGTAAAAAGAAAAAGAAAATGATTCCAAATTACGAAATGTGATTGCTGAGGTAAGGGAAATCTATCCAATCTTAAAACTCGTCATCGAGAGGGAGCCGGCAAGTGGTTTGTCGTTAAATAGCTGAACAGGTTCTTCTTTATCCTGAAGTGCCAGTGCATAAAGCAATGGCAGATAATGCTCAGGCGAGGGGATGGCAAGTTGAAAAGGTTTTCCCTGTGATGAAAAATTTATCAGAGGGGAATGGTTGTGATTCAACACATACTGTTTCATTTTTTCATTGGCTTCCAGTGCCCAGTCGTAGGCAGAGTATTCATTTATTTTACTCCATTCTACCATGCGGAGGTTATGCACAATGTTGCCGCTGCCTATAATGAGCACACCTTTGTTTCTTAAAGACTGAAGTTCTTTTGCAAGCTCGTAATGATAAGAGGCGCTTTGTCTGTAGTCAAGGCTCATCTCAATAACAGGAATATCAGCTTGCGGGAAAAGATGTTTTATCACCGACCATGCGCCATGGTCGAGACCCCATTTTTCGTCTAACCCTACGTTGGTTTTATGAATAATTTTTTGAGTCTGTTTTGCCAACTCAGGGCTTCCGGGTGCGGGATATTGTACTTCGTAAAGTGGTTTAGGAAATCCACCAAAGTCGTGAATGGTTTTGGGCTTTTCCATTGCTGTAACCCAGGTGCCTTCTGTTTCCCAGTGTGCGCTTATGCAAAGAATGGCAGAAGGTCGGGGAAGTTGTTTGGCAATATCTCTGAATCCCTGAACGAATTCATTTTCGTCAATAGCATTCATCGGGTTGCCATGCCCGATAAAAAGCACCGGCATTTTAGGTGCAGGCGAGTTAGTGTTGAGTTTGTTCAGTTCTTTCAGATTCATTGTTACTCCTGCAAAAGGTAAAGCTGCAAAGGGCAGCATGGAAATAAACTTTTTTCTGTCCATACGAACGATGAAAACAACTCAGCATAAAAATAGTTAGAAGAAACTTACAGAAAGCTACTGTTTACAATTGCACGCTGGCGAAAAGTAAATGGTGGTGTAGGGAAGGAGGTCGTGAATGCGTTTCTGTTGCTCCTGATTGAAAAGTATTCCGCGAAGTTCAAACTTGCGAAGAATGCCGCTCAGGCTTCTGATTTCGTCAGGGATATCGGATATTTCATTATCCCAAAGGCTGAGTTCTTCCAGATTTATGAGCATTCCTATTTCAGGAGGAAGAGCTTCAATACGGTTTCGATCAAGATCAAGAACCTGAAGGTTTTTCAGTGTTCCTATTCTCTGAGGTAATTGAGTAAGTCTGTTGTTGTTGAGATAAAGACGTTGCAGATTGGTGAGTTTGTAAATGTTTTCAGGAATCTCTGTAATCTGATTTCGGCTGAGGTTGAGTTCACGCAGTTCGGTAAGCTGAAACACTTCAGGTGGAACTTCTTTAAGTTTCGTTTTAGAAAGGTCAAGTCTGAAAACCGAATCCGGTTTTTGCAGAGCTTGCGATAATGATTTCCATACTTTTTGGGTAGCAATAGAGTCATCTTCCCAAAGCTCCTGCGCTTTCAGATTCATGGTAAAACATACCATCAGAAGTACGGTTATATGGCTAATTGCCTTTTTCATATCTCCTTTTAACGAAGGAATTACGATAATAGTTTTACTGCTTCGACCTTATCTTTATTCATGGCTGCTATCAATTCCGTTTCCGACCCGAATTTTTCTTCTTTGCGAATATACTCCACCATCTGCAAAGTTATTTTCTCGCCATATATAACATCATCAAAATCAAAGAGGTTAATTTCTATGGAACGTTCGCCATTATCGAATGTGGGTCTGTTGCCAATGCTCATCACACCATTCAGTAGTTGATTTTTTACAATGGCTCTTGCGGCATAAATACCATTTGCAGGTATCAGTTTATAATCTTCTTTGATATGAAGGTTGGCAGTAGGAAAACCAAGCGAGCGGCCTAATTTTTTTCCATGGATAACGGTGCCCGTAAGTTCATAGTCGTAACCTAAAAACTCTCTTGCCGTGGCCACATCGCCCGCAAGCAGTGAATGGCGTATTTTGGTTGAGCTTACAGCTACTTCGTTAACATCCTGTTCAGGTATGCGTTCCACTTCGAAATTATAAACAGGAGCCAGTTCTTCAAGGTCTGAAAAACTTCCTTCGCGGTTGCGGCCAAAGTGATGGTCGTAACCTATAACCAATTTTTTTACTCCCAGCTTATTTACCAGCATATCGCGCACAAACTCCGTGCTGCTGAGTCGCGAAAATTCTTTTGAAAAAGGGTGGATGATAAGATGCTCTATTCCTGCTTTGGCCATCAGGTTGGTTCGTTCCTCAATGGTGTTTAGCAACTGAAGCCCATGGTCATCGGGAAACAAAACCATTCGCGGATGCGGAAAAAAAGTAAGTACAACAACTTCACCGTTAATTTCCTGAGCCAGTTGCTTCAGGCGATTGATGATGACTTTATGGCCTTTATGAACTCCGTCAAAAGTGCCGAGAGTTATTATTGCGTTGTCAACCTTCTGAAAAAGGTCAATATGATTGTAAATTTTCAAAAATGGAAATCTATAAGGCAAAAATACAAAAGATAATGAGTTGATTTTTTCATGGTCAGAGAAATAAACAGGGTATCATTCGAAATCAGGATAAAGCAGGTATTTTTTACGTATTACCTTGTAAGCATCTAAATCTTTTTGCCAGGTAAGGCGAATCTGGTCTTCATTGAGTCCTTCAATAATCTGTTTACGTAGTTTATCTGTACCTGCAAGTTTGTCGAAGTAGGAGTTAAAAAACTTATCCTTCTTAGGGTAGTTGTCATAAATATTTTTCAGCCAAAAGAGATATAGTTTTTTTGAAGTAGGGATGTAGTAATTTCCGAAATCACGCAGGTCGTAACCATTGCATTTCTGATTTTCGTAAAGCTGTGCCAGTTTCATCTCCGGGTTTTTATGAGGAGTAAATTCCAGCGGCCCTTCGGTAAATCCGGGATAGCCCACAACCTGAAAAGGATAATCGGTGCCACGGCCAATGCTTACAATAGTTCCTTCAAAAAAACATAATGAAGGGTATAGATACACTGCAGTCATGTTTGGAAGATTGGGTGATGGTCGCACCGGCAGTTGATACTGAGTGCTGTGCGTATAACCTTTTACCGGAATCACTTCAAGGTCACATTGCAATTTATTGTTCAGCCATCCTTCGCCATTGAGCATCTTCGCATACTCGCCAAGGGTAAGTCCATATACTACCGGTATAGGATTCATGCCAACGAAAGATTTGTAGGCAGATTCAAGTACGGGGCCATCAACATAATAGCCGTTGGGGTTGGGACGGTCAAGAAGTATGAGTTTTTTCTTTTGCTCTGCACATGCTTCCATCACATATTGCAGAGTGGAACTGTAAGTATAAAAGCGAACTCCTACGTCCTGCAAGTCAAATATTACCAAATCTATTCCCGAAAAATCCTCGGCAGTAGGTTTTTTATGATCGCCATAGAGTGAAACAACAGGAAGCCCTGTTTGCTTGTCGGTATAGGAGGCTACATCTTCACCGGCTTCTGCTTTTCCTCTGAAACCATGTTCGGGAGTGAGAATTTTTTTGACAGCAATTTTCGAATGAAGCAATACATCTATTAAGTGATTATTGCCCACAATGCTTGTTTGATTAGCTACTACTGCAACATTTTTTTTATTTATCAGAGGCAGATAAACATTTAACTGCTCAGCACCCGTTATAATTGAGTCAGGGGTTTGAGCGCTGTTTAAAGTAAAACTTAACAGCCCTAAAAGAGTGAATCTGAAGAAATGCTTCAAAAGCATAATTTTGAAACCAATTTAAAAACAAGATTAGGCAATTCATTGAAATACGAGTCGTACATAGCAAAGCGTTTTTTCACAGGTAGTGTTAACAACCAGCGTCTCTCACGGGCTGTTTTATACATTGCCATTACGGGAGTGGCGCTGAGTGTGTTGGTTATGATTGTTTCAATATGTATTGTCACCGGATTTAAGAATGAAATTACCCGGAAGGTTGTAGGTTTCGGTTCGCACATCAGGCTGAAAAATTTTGATAATAACCAGTCGTATGAAGAGTCGCCTGTCAGCATCAGAGAACCATTTTTAAATACGCTTCGTGCCGATAGCAGAATTGAAAAAATTACAGCCTTTGCCAGCAAGGCCGGAATTATTAAAACATCTGAAGACATACAAGGTGTGGTGATAAAAGGGTTGGACAGTCTTTACAAGGCAGATTTTTTTGCTGATAAGATGATGCAGGGCAGCTTCGACCTGAGCATCCGTGATGGACAATATCCTGCAATAATTTCAAAAAACATTGCCGATAAGATGAATCTGAAACTCAATGATCCGTTGGTAGTGTATTTTATTGAGCAACCTCCGCGAATCCGTAAATTTATCATCAAAGGAATTTACAGCACCGGTCTCGAAGAGTTTGATAATATGTATGTATTCTCGCCCTTATCGGTGATACAAAAACTGAATAACTGGACAGCAGATGAGGCAGGAGGTATTGAAATTACACTGAAACATCTGAGCGATTTAAGCTCAGTGAATCAAAAAGTTTATGAGTTATCAGGATTTCAGTATAATACCATGACCATAAAAGAACTTTATCCTGATATATTTCACTGGCTCGACTTGCAGGATGTAAATGTTATCATCATTCTGGTGCTGATGATTCTGGTTGCAGGAATCAATATGATATCAACTTTGCTTATCATCATTCTTGAAAATACAGCCACCATAGGTTTACTCAAAGCTTTAGGAGCAAGAAATGCCGGTATCAGAAAAATATTTATCTATGTTTCGTCAGGTATTGTACTCACCGGACTTATTGCAGGTAATTTGATTGCACTCACTTTATGTTATCTGCAATATCATTTTCACCTGATAAGTCTTCCGCAGGAATCTTATTATGTATCGTATGTGCCGATTAATTTTTCGCCTTTAAATATTTTGCTGATTAATATCGGAACACTTACGGCCTGTGTGCTTGTGATGATCATACCATCGGTAATTATCACTAAGATAAACCCGGTAAAATCATTGCGATACGAATAAAGTTAATCTTTAATTTCTTCAAAATCTACATACTCACCTGAGTCATCAGGTTTGTTGTTAGAAGTTTTGGTTTGAATGGTAACATCTCCCTCACGTTGACGGGGTGGCTGCTGAAAATTCTGTTTGTGCGACTGAAAACTTCTGTAAATTCTCATGGCCACCCAAATAATTACTATTGTATAAAAAACATCACGCATGGTTTATCATATTTAGTTAAAGCATTTATCGTGACAGGTACATGCTTTTCTCTTTATATAAATTTCTGAAATAAGAATCTTCTACTGAATCAATAAAACGAATAGCCTCACCGGTTGATTTCATTTCAGGACCTAATTCTTTATTTACATCTGCAAATTTATCGAATGAAAATACAGGTTCTTTAATAGCATAACCAAATGCTGCCGGTTTTATTTCAAAGTCTGAAAGTTTTTTCACTCCCAGCATTACCTTGGTGGCAATATTGATGTAAGGAACCTGATGTGCTTTTGCAATAAAAGGCACGGTACGTGAAGCACGCGGATTTGCTTCAATGACATACACTTTTTCATTTTTCACGGCATACTGAATGTTGAGCAATCCTTTTACCTCCAAAGCAAGAGCTAATTTTTCAGCATAGGTTTTCATTTGTGAAATCACATTTTCGCTGAGGCTGAATGGCGGAAGCACGGCATACGAATCGCCACTATGAATTCCTGCAGGTTCAATGTGTTCCATCATACCAATAATCTGCACATCTTTTCCGTCACAAATTATATCGGCCTCACATTCTTCGGCACGGTCGAGAAAATGATCAATAAGCACTCTGTTGCCCGGAAGATTTTTCAGCAGTTTAATTACAGCACGTTCTAATTCTTCGTCATTAATCACAATGCTCATTCCCTGTCCACCGAGCACATAACTGGGGCGAACAAGCACAGGGTAACCCACTCTGTTGGCAACAACAAGTGCTTCTTCTGCACTTTCGGCAACACCATAGGGTGGATAGGGAATATCAAGGTCGCGAAGCAAATCAGAAAAACGACCTCTGTCTTCAGCAAGGTCCATGTTTTCATACGATGTGCCAATGATTTTTATTCCTTTTTCATTCAGGTATTCAGAAAGCTTAAGTGCTGTTTGCCCGCCTAACTGTACAATTACTCCATCAGGTTTTTCATATTCGATGAGTTCATAAATATGCTCGCGATACACCGGTTCGAAATACAGTTTATCGGCAATATCAAAATCGGTACTTACTGTTTCGGGATTGCAATTGACCATGATGGCTTCGTAACCTGATTCTTTGGCAGCCAGCACACCATGCACACAAGAGTAATCAAATTCAATTCCTTGCCCGATACGATTAGGACCACTTCCTAGTACCATTATTTTTTTACGCTCAGAAACCTTGCTTTCCGTTCCTGAAATTGGTTTTCCTGATACATCTTCGGCAGGATTTTCAAAGGTGCTGTAGAAATACGGAGTCTTTGCGCCAAACTCTGCTGCACAGGTATCAACCATTTTATATACACGTGTAATGTTCAATTGTTTTCTTCGTTCGAAAACATCTTCGTCAGAAACATTTCCTAAAATATGAGCAATCTGATAATCGCTGAAACCATTTTGCTTCAGTTCAAGCATCAGGTCGTAAGAAATATTGTTGAGATTATATCTGCGAAGCTCTTGCTCCAGACTTACCAGTTTTTGTATTTCGGTAAGAAACCATTTATCAATTTTGGTGTGGTTATGAATGGTTTGAATTGGCAATCCGAGTTTCAGCGCATCTCTGAGATGAAACACTCTGTCCCAGGAAGGATGTTCGAGTGAATGAATAATATCATCAACCTTATGCCAACCGGTGCCGTCAGCACCAAGGCCATGCCTATTTATCTCCAGACTTTGACAAGCTTTTTGCAACGCTTCGTTAAAACTTCTGCCTATACCCATTACCTCACCAACAGATTTCATCTGTAGTCCAAGTGTACGGTCAGCGCCATGGAATTTGTCAAAATTCCAACGCGGAATTTTTACAATCACATAATCGAGAGCAGGTTCAAAAAATGCAGAAGTACTTCCGGTAATCTGATTTTTCAGTTCATCAAGATTGTAACCTATGGCAAGTTTAGCAGCTATTTTGGCAATAGGATAACCTGTTGCTTTGGATGCCAATGCTGATGAGCGTGAAACACGCGGATTAATTTCAATAGCAATAATATCTTCCGAATCGGGGTCAACGGCAAACTGAACGTTGCAACCTCCGGCAAACTTTCCTATTGCACGCATCATCTTAATGGCCATATCTCTCATTCGTTGATAAGTATGGTCGCTCAAGGTCATGGCGGGAGCTACGGTAATGCTGTCACCGGTGTGAATTCCCATCGGGTCGAGATTTTCTATTGAGCAAATGATGATGACATTGTCCTTGGAGTCGCGCAAGAGTTCAAGTTCATATTCTTTCCATCCGAGCACAGCTTTTTCTACCAGCACTTCGTGTATAGGTGAAGCTTGCAAACCACGCATCAGTTTATCTTCAAATTCTTCTTTCTTCATCACAAAACTTCCGCCTGAGCCGCCCAAGGTGTAGGAGGGACGAATGACTAACGGAAATCCTATGCGTTGTGCAATTTCTTTTCCTGAAAGAAATGAGTTGGCTACTGCAGAAGGTGCAACACCCATCCCTATTTCTACCATCAGTTTTCTGAAAGCTTCACGGTTTTCAGTAGTTTCTATTGCATCAATGTTTACTCCGATTATCTTAATTCCATATTTTGCCCAGATGCCTCTTTCGTCAGCTTCCTTGCAAAGGTTAAGAGCTGTTTGCCCGCCCATAGTAGGCAGCACCGCATCAATTTTTCTTTCGGAAAGAATTTTTTCAATACTCTCAACCGTTAACGGCAACAGATAAACATGATCTGCAGTAACCTTATCGGTCATAATAGTAGCCGGATTGGAGTTGATGAGAGTAACTTCAATACCTTCTTCACGCAGTGAGCGCGAAGCCTGTGAACCGCTGTAATCGAACTCGCAAGCCTGCCCTATAACAATGGGGCCGCTACCAATAATTAATATGGATTTTATGGACGTATCTTTTGGCATCTTATTCTTAAAATTTCACAAAAGTAGGAAATAGAGCCTCCGCTTTCTGACTTTGTGAATAAGTGTTTCAGGATGTTGATAAAGAAAACGTTTTCAGAGTTGTGCGAGCACGATTTCCATAGGCGAGTAATCTTACTGTGATTTAGACATCATCTTTATTTCACACGATAAATGGAATTATAGCCTTTCTTTCGGCAGGATAATTTTTAAATTTCTCTTTATACCATCGGTGATGCGAAACAGCTCTGGGCACAAGGTTGCAGAATGTCCAGATAAAAAATGCTAATCCCGGCAGACTCCATGTAAGAATTGCAAAACCTCCCCACTCAATCATTTCGCCCATCAGGTTGGGGCAACTTACATAATGAAACCATCTGCCTTCGGGAATTTGATATCCCGTATCACCTTTTTTTCGAAGATTGATAAGAGTTGTATCCGACCACCAATTGATAATCATCCCAGCAAAAAAAATGATTGTGCCGGAGATAAAGGGCACACTTCTCATCCATGCATCATCATAAATTTTGAAATTACCGAGATAGTAACCAATGATGAATCCGTTTACGAGATTAAAAAACATACCCATAAGCATGATAACTACCGGCATTTTTTTTCCTTTAGTTCTTAATCTGAACGGGAAAACGATACTCCTGTTAAGATAGTGGAAAGCAAAAAAAGCAATGATAATCTGATTGACAAATGACTGTGGGTTTTTGCCGTTGAACACAAACCAAAAAAGCACTACCAACACAAATACTTCCATCACTATCCAGCCGGTTTTATTATCAACGAGTGGTCCCCAGGTTTGTTTGGTATGTCGGCCATACGGAGCCGTAATAAACATCAGCATGATAAAAACTGCAATGGCAAGAATAATCCAGCAATAAATAAACGTAGTGAAATTATCCGGGGTCATATTTTGCCTTTAGTTTTAAACCATTGAATTGTGTCGGCAAGTGATTCGCTTAAGTCGCGTGCTGTGTATCCCAGCTCGCGTTGCGCTTTAGCTGATGAAATAAATTTGTTGCCATCCATCAGAATGTCGAGATATGGTTTGTCGTAAAGAGGAGGTTTGCCTGTAATGTTTGCGTAAAGTCTGATTAAAGGGAGCACCATTCGTGCAACAGAAATTGGAATTACCGGAAGATGTTTTTGCGTTCCTTTTATACTCAGTACTATTTCCGAAAATTGTTTGAGCGTATAATATTTTCCTCCGAGAATATAGGTTTGGCCTGATTGACCTTTACTTAAAGCTGATACCATACCATTGGCAATATCGCGCACATCAACAAAATCAAAACCTCCGGTGATTACAGCAGGAACATAACCTTTATAAATGTCAATAATCGCTTTCCCCAATTTGGAAGGTTTGAAATCGAATGGCCCCAGTACCGAAGTTGGACAAACTGTTACTACATGAATGCCGTTGTGTGCTGCTGCCAATGCAGACAGATGACCATCGCGCTTGGAACGATCGTAATATAATGCTGAATCATTAACAAAATTACGGCTCTCATCAAGAGTAGTGTTATGCGGAGATTGCGAAAAGGCATGAATACTGCTGACATGAACCATTTTTTTTATACCGGAATTAATAGCAATGTCCAGAACATTTTTGGTGCCTGTAACATTAATGTCGAAAACTTTCTGATTGAATTTATAGCTCAGGCTAATGGTGGCAGCAGTATGGATAACGGCATCACAGCCTGCCATTAATTCACTGAGCGAATCGCGGTTTAGAATATCGCCTTTTACTTTTTTCAGAGATAAATCTTCAATGGCAGAAATATCATTGCGCACCAAAGCAGCTACTTCATAACCCATTTCAATCAACTGGCGGCAGACCACAGCGCCTATATGTCCGGTAGCACCTGTAACAGCAACTTTCATCTGACGAAGTTAGAAAAGTTACTTCAACTCATGAAATGGATATTAAATTTCTTTTACTGAAATAATTTTCACGGGGCAGGCTTTGGCTGCTTTCTCGCATGCTTCCAATGCTTGATGATACTTGGTTTTCATGGTGTGGAATCCGCGCTTTTCGGTCGATTGAAGTAATACGGATTTGCCGTCTTTTTTCGACATTCTGAAATATTCAGGCGCAAATTCTACACAATAGTTACAGCCAATACATTTATCGCGCTGAAATGTAACAACAATCATTTATGCATCTACTAATTTGTACAACTTATCAGAAGGTCTTATTTTGAAGTTGGTTTTTATTGTGACGATATCTGATTTTTCAGCTTTCAGAACCCCTTCTTTTTTATCTACTTGCATTTCTTCTATCACCATTTCCTGCGACCCTGTTGTAGGTCCTTGTATCAGAATTTTATCGCCTATACCAATGTCGAATGACTCAATAATAAATACTGCAATATTGGTTTTCGGAAAATAATGTTGTCCTTTGCCGATATACACTTTCTTCTGTGTAGCTTTCGAACCTGAAGAGTCAGTCCATTCTCCTGATTTTTGACCAAGATAATATCCTGACCAGAAACCACGGTTGTAAACTGTTTCAAGTCTTTGCATCCAACCTTTAACTTTTTCTTCGGAGTAAGTTTCATCAGCTACTGCGTCAATCGCTTCACGGTAACATTTGGTAGTAGTAGCAACATACTCAGGCGCACGTCCTCGTCCTTCAATCTTTAGCACTTTAACACCGGTATCAATCAACCGGTCTAAAAAATCAATAGTACATAAATCTTTTGGTGACATCATATACTCATTGTCGAGTTCAATTTCAAAACCTGTTTCCTGATCTATCACCGTATATTTTCTCCTGCAATTTTGTTTGCATGCGCCTCTGTTAGCAGATGAGTTATGGGAATGGAGGCTCAAATAACATTTTCCGGAAATGGCCATACATAAAGCACCATGACCAAATATTTCTACTTCTACAAGGTTTCCTGATGGACCTTTGATATGCTCTTTTTCAATTTGCTGACATATTTTTTTTATCTGATTCAAACTTAACTCCCGACTCATCACCATGGTATCGGCAAAAAGAGCGTAGAAGCGTACGGTTTCAATATTGGTAATATTAATCTGAGTGGAAATGTGCACTTCCATTCCAATTTGGCGTGCATAAGCAATTACTGCCTGATCCATAGCAATTACGGCAGTAAGGCCTGTATCCTTCGCTTTGTTGAGCAAGGTTTTTACTACGGAAAGATCGTGATCGTAAATGATGGTATTCAGCGTAAGATAGGTTCTCACATTTTTTTCCTTACATCTTCGAGCAATTTCAGGCAAATCATCTAAAGTGAAATTGATGGTTGCACGTGCTCTCATGTTTAGTTGTTCCACACCAAAATATACGGAGTCAGCTCCATTATCCAATGCTGCCTGAAGCGATTCAAAATCGCCTGCCGGACTCATTAATTCTATTTTTCCGCTCTTTGTCATGACTATAAAATATAGCGGTGCAAAATTACACAATGAGTTTTATCGGGCTTCTGACATACATCATGAATAGAACAGTAGTTGTTCATTCAAACAGGATGTTTTCTCAGCATTAGTCCAAAGAAGTATGTGTTGTAATAGCTATTCTGTTCCAGCCATTGATGGCAACCACAGCCATAATAACGGCAGCCATTTCTTTATCGGTCAGATGTTGTGCAGCTTCGTCATAAACAGCATCTGAAACATGTTTGCCGGCAATCAGTGTCATCTCTTCAGTAAGTGCCAGCACAGCACGTTCTTTTTCTGAAAAAAGATCTGTTTCGCGCCAGGCATTGAGTAAAAACAATCGTTGAGCAGTTTCTCCGATTTTCAATGCATCGCGAGAATGCATATTGATGCAATAAGCGCAACCATTAATTTGCGAAGCACGTGTTTTAATAAGTTCATAAAGTTTTTTATCGAGTCCGCTTTTTTCAAGATATTTTTCCAGACCTATCATTGCTTCATAAGCTTCAGGTGATACTTTTGAAATGTTTATTCGTTTTTTCATTTTGCTGTATGTTGATAATGTTTTGTTACTGATAATGCAACAAATCTACAGGAATCATTTTTGTAAATATGTGTGCATAATGCAACATTTTGTTTTGCTTTATGATAATTAACAAAGCATATTTATGTTTGTTATTTCAATTTCAAACCTTGATATAAAATGAAATCGCCAAATACTTCTGAAACATCAGATGAACATTATGAAAACGAGTTGGATGCATCATTCTGGAATCAACGCTGGCAGAGTGGAAAGATAGGATGGGATATAGGCTATGCTTCGCCACCAATCATAAAATATATGGAGCAATATTCCGAAAGAGATGCGGCAATATTGATTCCGGGTTGCGGAAATGCCTATGAAGCGGAGTATCTTGCATCGCATGGATTTACCAATATCACCTTGGTAGATATTTCAGAAGAAGCAGTGAGGCGATTGAAGGAAAAGTTTTCCAATAAACCTCAGATAAAAATATACTGCGAAGATTTTTTTACACATAAAGGAAATTATGATTTGATACTGGAACAAACATTTTTTTGTGCACAGGTTCTTCAGCGAAGAAAAGAGTATGCAGTTAAGATGGAATCGTTGCTAAAAGCAGGAGGGAAACTGGCAGGCGTACTTTTCGGAGTGAGTTTTGGCGAGTCAGGTCCGCCATTTGGTGGTGATGAAAAAGAGTACAGAGAGATTTTCTCACCCTATTTTGAGATAATAAAAATGGAGCCTTGCTATAACAGTATTTCACCAAGAGCCGGCTCTGAGTTGTTTTTTATTCTGTCAAAAAAATAATTATTCTTAAGTTAGAAATTACTGCAATCCTGCAATTCGCCTCAGCATATTTTTAAAAATAAAAAAGTGAAATGGCAACATGGCATACCAGTAATTTCGGCCCATGATACCTTTGGGGCGAAAAGTGGCAGTTTGTTTTAAAATACAATGCTGACCGTTTTGTACGATAGACCATTCAAGCCATGCTTCACCTGGAAGTTTCATCTCGGCAAACAACAACAGGCGATAATTTTTCTTGTCAACGAGCATTACTCTCCAGAAATCAATAGTGTCACCGGGGTCAATATCTATTTTACTTCTTCTTCCGCGACTTAAACCCACACCGCCCACAAATTTATCCAGCATACCACGGATTCTCCATAGTGAATCGGCATAGTACCATCCATGCTCACCACCTATACCAAAGAACCTCGCAGCAATTTCTTCTTTTTTCGCACAATCAATTTTTACCCATTTGCGGTCTTTATAGCAACCGTTAACCGGAACTTCAATATGTTGGTTCACTTCAAGATTTGTAAGGCTGCTCGATGCGGAATCAGTCCAACTTGAAACAACCATGTTTTGTTCTATTCTTGCAAATGCCATTTTGATAGCATCCTTATAAGAGTAAAGTTCCTGTGGAATGATAGAACGAATGGAAGTCTCCTTGCAAACCACATCGTTTTTCATGCTTTGAACTAATTGTTTAGCAATAATATAATTTGCTGATGTGGTAAGATTAATCCAGTGAGCTGACAATCCGGGAAAAATAAGCGGCATGGTAATTATATAACGCTTGTACCCGCGCACTTCTGCATAATCCAAAAGCATTTGTTTGTAGGATAACACATCAGGCCCTCCGATTTCAAAAGTCTTGTTGAAAGTTTTTTCATTCATCAGACAAAGTTGCAGGTAGTTGATAACATTCCTTATGGCTATAGGCTGACACTTGGAATTGAGCCAGTGCGGAACAATCATGATGGGTATTTTCTCTGTCAAATCGCGAATGATTTCGAAAGAAATACTGCCTGAGCCTACAATAACACCTGCTTCGAAAATAGTGTAAGGTATTTCTGAACGCATCAACACATCTTTTACAACCTTGCGTGCTGAGAGATGTTTGGAGAGCATTTTTTCGTTGCTGATACCGCTCAGATAAATTATCTGTCGTACTTGTGTTAGCGTAGCAACCAGGACAAAACACCCTGCCGCCCGCACCTCATACTCTTTTAGAGTGGTGGAAGTATCACCCAAAGAATGGATGAGGTAATAGGCGACATCAAATTGCTTTTTATTAAACTGTTGAACGGCATTTTCGGGATGCAGAAAATCAAATTCAATGATGCTGACTTTTTCCAATAAATCTGCTGAAGGCTTAAATCGGTTTTTGTCCCTCACCACACATGTAACATCATGCCCCGCTTCAACCAATACGGGCAAAAGCCTCATCCCAATATAGCCATTGGCACCTGTAAGTAATATCCGCATGTTAAATTTGATTAACGCTTATTCAGAAGCAAATATATTATTCTAAGTGGAATGAAATGTATGATTAAAGTCCTTTCTGAAATCCCAAAAATGTTTTGGCAGATTTAGTGATTATTTTTATAGACGATTACCTGTGCAAACTGAACTCTGATGAAGGTTGAACGCGTACAATACACACACTGGCGCAAGTTTTCTCATGATATTTGTCGGGATATAACACACATATAATTTACTTTTTTAAATGACAAGAAGGCACAAGACTAGAATAAGACTTGTTCCGGTTGATGTCAAAGTAATGGTGCTGCTATTTTCGGGGGTGTATAAAATACAAGTATCAACAACAGAAATTTTAGTGCGTCTTCAGCGATTAAACAGCAGATACCCGAAAAAGTAAATGATGTGATAAAAGTTTTGTGATTGGATAAAACAACTATAGCTGCTCGGAATTATCTGAAGCATACTTTTTATTTTGCAGAGCATCAGGTTTACTTAACAATTGCTATCATTTGTAAGGTGACAATTAGATGTTTGTTTATTCTTTCAAAGGAATATAAACTTTTAAATACTGAAACAGACAACGGATTAAGTTGATTCTATTTTAAAAATTAACAGCCAAGTTAAATTTTTAAATGATAGATATACTGTTTCTTATGCCCTTTTATTATTTGAATTAAAAACTAAAAAAAAGGAAAGCTGTTATTGTATCAGTTTTAAAAATTTAAAAATTATGAAAAAGTTTAAAAGTTTTACGAAATCAATAACAAGTATAATGACTTGTTTAGCTGTTTTATCTTTTACAGCATCTGCACAGGATGCTACTCCTAAATTAACAGATCCTGAAATCGCGTCTATTGCTGTTACAGCTAATCAAATTGATGTGAATTATGGAAAAATAGCACTTAAAAAAAGTAAGAATGCAGAAGCAAAAAAATTTGCTGAGACAATGATTAAAGACCATGAGAGTATTATTAAGCAGGCTGTAGATTTAGCTACTAAGCTTGGGGTAACACCAAAGGATAATAAAGTTAGTCAATCATTAATGAAAGGCGAAAGGGAAACAAATGCAAAACTGAACAAACTCAACGGAAAAGCCTTTGACAAAGCTTACATTGATAATGAAGTTACGTATCATGAAGCTGTGATTAACACAGTTAAAAATGTACTGATACCGCAGACTCAGAATGAGGAATTAAAAGCATTACTCACCAAAGTAAGCCCTTTATTGGAGCATCACTTTGAAATGGCAAAAATGGCTCAGTCTAAAATTAAATAGTTTTGTTTTATGGTTAAAAGAACAATATTATCCGGAGTTGTTACATGTTCAATATTTATTTTTACCAGTTGTGTAAACTCTTCTGAGCAAAAGAGTCAGATTGCAGATAGTACCTCAACAACACAGATGCATAAGACAACAGATACTGTAATTATTGAAGGAATGCAGTTTAAACCAAAACAGCTAACTGTTTATAAAGGCGACACGATTATTTGGATAAACAATGATATAGTGGCACATAATGTTACTGAAGACACTGCTCAAACATGGACTTCCGACAGTATTGATATCGGAAAAACATGGACTATGATTCCTTCAAAGAGTTTTAATTATTTGTGCAGCATTCACCCTACCATGAAGGGAGTTGTTACTGTAATTGAGAGATAGTTTTTGAAATATTTTGGAACTATCAACTGCTTCCTGAGTTATGGAAGCAGTTTTTTTATATTCGATAATCAATGAAACTGATTGGGGATTCTATTTCAAAAATGAAAGAGGTATTTCTGATTTCTTGTCTCGGAAATATTTATTTTATTTTATGTAAACATCTTACTATCATAGCCATTGCACGGTCAATAGTTTCCTTTTTAGTTCTGAAAGCAAGTATTGCAATTCTTATCACAAAATTGTTGTCAATCACAGATGAACTTAGAAACACCTCGCCATCCAAATGTATTTCTTTCATTAATTGTTGGTTCTTTTTATCACTATCAATTGCAAAAGGATAGCGGAAATAACTTACAGATAAATCGGGTTCAGTACCGACAAGAAATCCATTTTCCTTAAGAAGTTCTCTGAAATATTTTACTAGTAGTAACTTCTCTTCCAAACAGGCAACAAAGGGTTCAATGCCATGATACCTTAAAGGTAGCCACACACGCAGGCCTCTGAAATGTTTAGTTAGTTCGGGCGAAAGATTGGCAGGGCTTTTTATAAGCTCGTCCTCAGAAGCATCCTGCATATAATTTGCTTCGTAGTAGTTGGAATGTAAGGTTGCGGTTGCATTTTTTATCAGTACGGCACCAACACCATAAGGAAGAAATAAGCCTTTATGCGGATCAACAATCATCGAATCGGCTCTTTCAAGTCCTTTAAATAAATGTTTGCGTGACGTCAAAATAAAAAATCCACCATAGGCTGCATCTACATGAAACCATAGATGATGCTTGAGTGCAATGTCTGCAATTTCATTTAATGGGTCAACGGCACCTGTGTCAGTAGTTCCTGCTGTGGCAACAATCAAAAATGGATAAAGCCCCTCAGCAACATCTTTTGTTATAAGATGAAGTAATTCATCAGATTTCATTCTGTGATGTTCATCCAATGGAACATATCGTATCACAACATCTTCGAGTCCGATAATGCGCAATGCTTTTTGTGTGGAATGATGCACCTGCTCACTGAGATAGACTACACTTTTTTGTACACGTTCATTTTTTACATGGTGCTTATCTCTTGCAGCAGTAAAAGCAATGAGTGTTGAAATGGAACCTCCTGATGACAGGCAACCAACCGCTGTTTCTGGGAATGAAAATACCTTTTTTAACCAGTTGATTACTTCATTTTCTATCGATGCTGCTCCGGGTGAAGCATAATATACACTTGAAAAAGGATTGGTTACGGCAGCTAGAAAATCAGCCACTGCACCAGTGAATACGCCACCGCCAGGTATATATCCTAAGTGCTTTCCTGATGCAGCATTAATTCCATTTTCAACGACTTCTTTCTGATAGATATCAAGTAGGTGTTCTATTGTACTGCTTTTATTGTCTATACTTAATGATGTAACCGGATTCTGCTGAAAACCTTTTACATCAGAAAGACCTGAAATAAATTTATTGGCATATTCGTTTACCAACTCAGCAATTTCTGTTCTTTCATTCTGTTGGATATCAAGCAGGTTACTTGTTTTACTTAATTTATTCAATTGTATAATAATTGCTTCAGTGTTCATTTTAATAGATTGGATTTATAAATGACATTTGTAAGTCAAAAGAATAAAAATTATCAATTGAAAGAATCAGTATTAAGGTTAATTTTGTGTAATAAAATTTATAAAACAATAGAAATATGAAATTGAGATTGGAATCCAAAGGCTTTAGATTAAGTCCTTCATTAAAATCTTTTGCAACAGATAAACTGAGCAACTTAGACAGATATTATAAAGACATTCAGGAAGTAGAAGTTACTCTCGAAATTGAAGTGAAATCTTCAAAGGAAGTTGTCAATTGTATGCTCAACATCAGGGTGCCGGGTAAAGATGCATATATTAAAACTTCCTCTGCAATTTTTGAAGATGCCATTCTGAAAGCTGCTGATGCTGCAAAAAGAAAATTGCGGACACGTAAAACACAATTGCAACTCGCCAAAAAAAGAAAGTCTCCAGACAGGAGGGTTTCTGCTAAGAAAGCAATGAAATAATCCCGTAGTTACTATTAATTATTCCTCAAACCACTCTCCGCGATTGGGCCTGAGGTCATCCCTAACTTGCAACATTTCATCTTCGTCCACAATCATAAAGGCTATGGAATAACTCTCGGAAATATTTTCTGTTCCGGTATGATTATTTTTAAGCTTTTTATCTTCAATATATTCATTAAGGTGACGGGTGTGATGTTCGGCTGTTTTTTCAGACTCAGGACCTCTGATGTCCCATATTAACTTGATTTTCTTACTCATTTCAAAAACGAAAATGAATTACCTTTGTTTAAATTCACTACAAAGGAAATTATAATGTCTTTACATAACAAACTTAATCTATGAAGAATGTTTGCATAATGTAAAAACAATTTTCAGGTAGAATTTGGTTAACACCTATTTACATTCAAAAAAATAAATTATGCTTTGCATTTATCATGAATCAACCGACCCTTACTTTAATGTTGCTACCGATGAGTATATTTTAAAGTACTTACAGGAAGATTGTTTTATGCTTTGGCGCAACGACAATGCCATTATAGTAGGCAAGTATCAGAACACACTTTCTGAAATAAACTATGATTATGTTAAAGCCAACAACATTGCTGTTGTGCGTAGAATTTCGGGTGGCGGTGCCGTATATCACGATCTTGGCAATCTGAATTTTTCATTCACAAAAACAGGAAAAGATTCAAGTCTTACAGATTTTGAAAAATTTACCCGACCAATAGTGGAAGTTATACGTTCGCTGGGAGCTGATGCTCGTTTTGAAGGGAAGAATGATTTGATGATTGACGGAAAAAAAATTGCCGGCAATGCAGCTCACATCCACAAGAATAAAATTTTACATCACGGTTGTTTGTTGTTTTCTTCTGAAATGCGGAATGTAAGCGAAGCTTTGAAGATTAATCCTGTTAAGTACATTGATAAAGCTCATAAGTCTGTTCCCAAAAGGGTAACTAATATTTCTGAACATATAAAAGTGCCCATGAATGTTGCGGATTTTACCAAACGAATTATGGATTATGTACTTCAAAATTTTCCGGGAAGCAGGCTTTATACTTTTTCAGATGAAGATAAAGCCCTCATTCAAAAGCTTCGTGACGAAAAATATGCTACTCATGAGTGGAATTACGGAAGGTCGCCCGATTATAATTTTAAAAAAGCTATCAGAACAAAGGGTGGGCTGCTGGAGATGAACCTTGAAGTTAAAAAGGGAGTGATTGAGAAAGCAAAAATATTCGGTGACTTTTTCTCTGAAAATGGTATTGAAGAAATTGAAAATGCCCTTACCAATATCAATCACGAAGAAGGACAGATCAGAAATGTTCTTTCCAAATACGAAATCCATAAACACTTCAGCAATATCAGCGTGGACGATTTGATAGAGGCAATTTTTTAGATGATGAAACGGGTAGTGCTGCTGTTGAAAAGTTCATGACAATTATCAAAAGTGCGCACTATTTGTTTGCGACATTAGCCGCTTAATTAAGTTTTTCATGTTACAAGTTATTTGTAAGAATTATCATCTGATCAAGTTAAATAATTTGTGTCAAAGTTGTGAATGATTCAAGTAACATTCCGGAAAATACAGTTGCAGGTAACCTGCCTGCAGAACCACATACAGGCACAGGAGTAAGACTTTGGAATAAAAATTTTATAAATGCATGTGCAGCTAATTTTCTTATTGCTTGTGCATTTTATCTGCTTATGCCCACCATTCCGATATTTTTATCTGAGCAGTTGCATGTCGCACAATCGCATATAGGTATAGCACTTTCATCGTATGTGGCTGCTCTGCTCATAATGCGACCTTTTAGTGGTTATCTCGTTGATGTTTATCCGCGTAAAAAATTATTTATGATAGGAGTGACGCTTTTCGTTGTTGTTTTTTGCGGATACTATTTTGCTGCAACCGTACTGTTTTTTGTGATATTGCGATTTGTTCATGGATTATTCTGGGGGCTTTCAACGGTTTCGGCAAATACGGTGGCTATTGATATTATTCCTTCTCAAAGAAGAGCTGAGGGCATAGGATTTTTCGGAGTTACGATGAATATTGCTATGGCTACAGCACCTTATATTGCAGTAAATATTTATGATTCTTTCGGATTTTCAACTCTTGTAAGCTGCGCCTTGGTGATGGGTTTAATGGCTATACTTACCGTTAGTTTCATAAAGGTACCCAAACGTGAACTGTTAAAAAAACGACCACCCATATCCTTCGACAGATTTATATTAGTCAAAGGAATTCCGGTATTCATCAATCAGCTGTTTCTCTCATTCGGATGGGGCACGTTGGTTGCGTTTGCAGTTTTGTATGGAAAAAAAATCGGTATCCATAACTCAGGTATTTTCTTTTTGTTTTTGGCAACAGGCATTGTCTTGTCACGTGTAACATCAGGAAAAATTATTGACAAAGGATATTTGCATAATGTAATGATGGTTGCCATATCTGCTATAACAGTGGGATATTTTTGCTTTGCAACCTTTCATGATTTTTATGCATTCTGTATTTCAGCATTTATCCTTGGCGTTGGCTTCGGAACAATGTTTCCTGCATTGCAAACTATTTACAATAATATGGCGGCATCATCCAGACGCGGAACTGCGAACTCTACTTATCTTACCGGTTTCGATCTGGGTGTTGGCTTAGGTATGTTGATTGGAGCATATATCAGTGATAAATATGGATTTCCGGCAATGTATTATCTAACTGCAGTGTTGAGTTTTATTGCATTATTTATCTATCGTTTCAATTCGAAGAGTGTTTATGAAAAAAACAAAGTAACCCAATGATGAGCGTATATTCGCAAAAAGATAACACAAACAATATGGCCATCACAACTGTTTGTTTTAAAAAATAGATGAATATGGAAAAGAAAGTAGTTTACATCACAGGAGGAAGTAAGGGTATAGGAAAAGGGATTGCACAATATTTATTAATTCATGGTTATAAGGTTGCAATAAGCAGCCGACATTTAAAATCCGCACAGGAAGCTGCAGAAAGTTTGAACGGGAATAAAGACGATATTTTGGCAATTCAATCGGATGTATGCAAGGCTGATGATGAAAAAAATGCCATAAGAAAAATTACAGACACATGGGGCAGGCTGGATGTGTTGATAGCCAATGCGGGTGTAGGTCACTTTGCTCCCATAGAAGAGCTTACTGTTGAGCAGTGGAATGAAGTAATCAACACCAATGTAACAGGAGTTTTTCATAGTGTAAAAGCCTGTGTTGAGCAATTAAAGAAAACCAAAGGGTACATTATCACCATAGCAAGCCTTGCGGGAACTTATTTTTCAGAGAAAGGCACAGCCTATAATGCAAGTAAATTTGCAATGGTAGGTTTTTCGCAGGCGCTGATGTTGGATTTACGTCAGCATGATGTTAAGGTTACTACCATTATGCCCGGCTCAGTAACCAGTTATTTCAACAATCATATTCCATCTGTTGAAGATGGATGGAAGATTCAGCCCGAAGACATAGGTGAGATAGTTTACGATCTTTTGAAAATGAATCCGCGTGTGTTGCCAAGCAAAATAGAAGTGCGACCTGCAAAACCTCCTGTAAAGCGCTGACATGATTTTTCTCAGCTAAAATCAGCTTGTTTTGGTGTGTGCAAATTAAAATATGACATTCAGATGGCAATGGGTCTTTGTACCTTTGTGTGCGATAATTTTATCACAATTGGCAATTTTTAATTTAAAAGAATAAAGATTATGAGTAGTACCATTAGCAACGAAGAATTAGATGTTCGCGTATATGTTCCAATCAAACGACATGAAATGCTGATACAGATGTTTAAAGAACTACCTGTAGCGCATAGTTTTACTTTTATCAACGATCATGACCCTATTCCACTTTACTATGAGTTTCGCTCCATTTATGGTGATGTAGTAGGATGGGAGTATCTGAACAAGGGCGGTCGCGAGTGGAAAGTAAAAGTTACCCGTACAGAAGAATCGCAGGGACGTGAGTTTACTGATATTTCAACTTTACTCGATTTGCGAAAAGCAGATAAGAAAGAATGGAAGCAGATAGTATTTCATCGTTACGGAATGATGGAGCAAGGCACTACGATGGAGCTTATTTCTAATGATGAGCTTTCAGAAATACATGGAATTTTTATGCAAAAGTTTGAAGGTAAACACAAATGGATTTACAAGAAAAGGGAGCATGGCGAATATGTAGTGCATGTTACCAAACAGGATAACAGCGGACTTGGTGACGAAGGTTACTCTGTAGTCAATACTTTTGATGTGCGACCTTATACACCTTCAGACCGTCATGAAATATTTTACAAAGCATTTGCTGATATTAAAACAGGAGAAGCATTTGAGTTTATAAACGACCATGATCCTAAGCCGCTCTATTATCAAATGGAAGCGGAGAGCAAAGAGCCTTTCAGATGGGAATATATTGAAAAAGGACCTGATGTGTGGAAGGTAAGAGTGATAAAGACAAAAGAGTAATTACTCAACGCCAAGTTCCAGTTAGGAACATATTATACCATCTCCGGTCTGTTATAAAATAAAGCAAGGCAGTCGTTTGATTTCTGCATTGATTTTATTACAGAAGGAAGTGGTTGAACATAAACTTCAGGATAATCTATCTCACCTAGAGCCGTGCGAATGGGATATGCCAATTTTTCTGTTTCAATTGAAAACTGAGAGTCAATACCCGGTTTGTTTCCACGAGGATCCAAGCGAAACCATCCTTTATCTTTCAGAAAAGCAGCAATGAGCCCATGCAGTGCAAACCCTGAATCAATAGTGCCTTTGCGTAACACACGCTGATAACAAAAACCTGCTGGAATACCCATGCCACGAAGTAATGTTGCAAGCAAATGCGATTTGGCAAAACAAATTCCTTCGCCCTTACTCAAGGTATCTTCGGCACTGATGGTAATGGTTTTACTTTGTATGTCAAAAGAGTGTGTTATTTTATCTCTTACAAACTCAAATGCTGTTTTTGCACGCTGCTCATCAGTGGATGCATGTGATTTTATATCATTGATTTGCTGTTGAACTAATGGAGTGTTAAACTCAATTACAGAAGGTACTTCCTTGAGGTAATCCTGCAGATGTTCAGATTCAATTTTTAATTCCATGCTCTGAAAATATTTATTTCGATAATGAAAGTATTAAATTATTATAAGGGAGAACAGTTGTCAGACAAATAAAGTTTTATAAACAAATCGGAAGACAAAAGTTTATTTTGACGGAATAATTACAATGCAATAAAATACTTTCGCATTTGCAAAATGTAAGAAGAGCTACTTTTGTAATGCTGATGAAGGAGATAAAAACAATATGACAGAATTATACAGAGCGTTAGTTGTTATTCATGTGCTTTCAGCCATTCTTGGTTTAGGTCCCGGCTTTGTGATGATATATGTGGTTACACGCGCTACTAACATGACAGAGTTGCGACATGCTTACCTCATCAGAAACAGGTTACACAGTTTTGTGATAGTAGGCGGGACGTTGCTTATTCTTTCCGGACTTGCAATGGGCTTCCTTACTCCTTATCTGTTTTCAGCATTCTGGTATGTAACGGCACTCGTACTTTTTTTAATTGCATTAGCTTTTGGTCCTTTAGTTCTTTCGCCACGCTCAAAGCCTATCAAGGAGTTGCTGAAAAATCATCAAGGCGAAAATATTCCTGAAGCATATTATCCTCTTGCTAAGAAATTATTTTTTTACGAGCGCATTGAAAATGTAATTTTCATAGTTATTATTATGCTCATGGTGCTGAAGCCATTTTAAGAATAGAATTATTCAGAAGGAAAATCAAGATGTATTGTCAATATTTCACGAACACCCAATCAATAGCTCCGTAAGAGTGAAAAGTTAATAACCTCAACAGCTCCGTAGGAGCGAGACAACAAACAACAATCCATGGCTAATACCTACACCCAATTATACACCCATGTGGTTTTTGCCGTAAAAGGCAGAGCCAATCTCCTTTCCACAGTATGGAAGGAAAAATTCTATCAATACATCAGCGGAATCGTGTCCAATAAAATCAAAAATTAATGATAATAAATGGCATGCCAGACCACATACACATTCTTTTAGGGTTAAAACCTGATTGCAACCTTTCGGATTTAGTACGAGATATAAAGGCCAATTCATCCAAATGGATTAATGAAAATAAATTTGTTCAGGGTAAATTTGAATGGCAAACAGGTTTTGGAGCATTTACAGTAGGGTACTCTCAGGTACAGACGGTGGTGAATTATATTCTGAATCAAGAAGAACATCATAAGAGGAAAACATTCATGGATGAATACATAGAGTTTTTGAAAGCATATAGTATTGATTTCAAACCTGAATATCTATTTGAGGATTTTGGTGACGCTCCTCCGGAGCTTTGAAAAAAAATGATGATAATAGCTATTGAAGTGGCGCTCCTCCGGAGCATGCATAATAAGAATAATATACTTCCGGCTTGGTATAATGTTAATAGCGGTATAGCTGTGACTGGTTAATATCAGTAAATTCGGGTACATAGCTAAAAGATAAATCCTTTGTTGACCTTGACAATTTACCTGACGAGTACGTTTAAGCTTGGGAAATCATCTTCTCTCTATTTCTTCGGCCCTGCAAAATCTTTCAGGTAGAATGGCTCAAAGTAGGCAATGTCTTCAAACTGCTTTTGCTGATATTTTTGATATGCTAATGATATGAGACCGGTTGCTGAAAGATTAAACTCTTCTGCAAACAGGGCATTATGATTATTGCAAATTTCTCTGAATTTAGCACTCCCGTTTCCAAAAAAACTAATTTTTTTATTCTTTAATTCTTCTTCAAGAAAATTGCTTTCCAGAATTACGGCCTCCACAGGCTTGATGTATTCCATGTTATGGTTGAATAATGCAGTATAAACTTCCATTCTTCTGGCATCCAGCATCGGACAAAAAAGATCGCAGCCTGAATTGGTGTCCATAAAAATCGCAGTCATACTTTCTAACGTAGGTACAGCAATCAGTGGTTTGTCAAGTGCATAACACAACCCCTTGGCAGTAGCTGCGCCAATGCGCAAACCGGTGTATGACCCGGGGCCGCAACTTACAGCAATAGCATCTAGTTCCTGATAAGGCATTTTGATGGAAGCGAGTATTTCATCAATAAAAACAGAAAGCAGTGATGCATGCGCGCGGCTGTTGTGCGACTCTTTAAGAGCTAAAATATTCTTGTCGGAAGCAACACACACCGAGCAACTATCCGTTGCGGTTTCAATACAAAGTATTAAAGACACAATTAATTTGTTTTCTCTTCTTTGAATAACTGATCGCGGCTTACCACTTTTATTTTGTCGCCATCTTTCAGTTTTTTAGACACAGCCTGATATGGGTCGGTAATTACTTCATCACCCACTTTGAGTCCATCCGTAATTTCCATGTAGTTGACATCTTGAATACCGGTTTTTACAACACGCATTCTAGCCACACCATTTTCATTTACAAAAACAACTTCTTTAACAGGAGTATTAGCATTACTTTCGGGTTCCAGCTGTTCTACAGTTCCGTCATCATGTTTGCGCGCTACTTGTTTGCTCGATCTATGAATAGTTGTATCGCGTGTGGTAACGGCTTTTATAGGTGCTGCAATAACGTTTGATACTTTCTTGGTTTGAATATCTACCGTTGCCGACATTCCCGGTCTGAAAGGAGAATACTCCTGATGATCGGAAGGAATCAAATCAGAATAGGACTCACGCAGAATACGGATTTTTACTGCAAAGTTCGTAACGTTTTCTGTTCCTGTAGCTGTTTCATTGGGCGAATTGGCAATTTCTGTAACAATACCTTTAAACTTTCGAGGGCTGTAAGCATCAATTTCTACCAGTGCAGTATCTTTCAAATGAATTCTGATAATATCATTTTCGCCAACATCAGCTTTTACTTCCATTTCCTGAAGGTTTGAAATGCGCAGAATTTCTGTTCCATCCGTAAAACTGGTTCCAGCTACACGTTCACCTTTCTTTCGGCTTATTTTAGAAATGGTTCCATCAACAGGAGCAAATATGTCTGTTTTATTCAGATTTTCTTTTGCTTCACGTACCGATGCACTTCCGCTTTTCACATTAAACTGTGCTCCTGAAACACCTTGTTGTGCAGCCTGAACTTCTGCTTTGGCAACTTCGTAAGCCGATTTAATAATTTCCCAATCGGAGGCACTGATTACTTTCTCCTCATACATTTTTTTATTTCGCTGATAGGCGGTTTCAGCTTTCAACATCTGACTTTGTGCTTGCTCCAATCTAGCTTTGCTACTTTCAAAACTTGCCTTGGTTGAGTTAAGTCCTGCAACGGCTCTGTCTAATGACGAAATATATATTTCAGGATTTATTTTACATAATAATTGACCTTTTTTTACCACTTCTCCTTCTTTTACCAGCATTTCCACAATTTCTCCTGATACATCAGAGCTTAACTTAACTTCTACTTCAGGTTGTACTTTTCCGCTTGCCGAAACCGTTTCGGTGATAGTCTGCAGTGATACTTTATCCGTACTTACTTTTGTTGAATCTTCATCACCAAACCATCCTGCTTTTTTGCCAATGACCAGAATAACAACTACAACTCCTACTGCTATCAGTATATTTCTTAATAAGTGATTTTTCTTTTTCATAATTTTTTTTAGAACGATAATGGTTTTCCAAGATAGAAATCGAGTACTTTAAGTTTTAATATCATCTCATATTTCGACTGTAACAAATCTGATTGTGCTTTGGTAAGATTGTTACGTGCGTTGATATAATCTAGGCTGTTCAGCAAACCTGCATTGTATTTTTTCTCAGTATATGTAAATGCCTTTTGTTGCGCATCATTGGTCTTAGTTGCTGCATTATATTTATTGATAGCGGCAACAGCATCGGCATGTGCAGTGCGGATTGTTTTGTAAGTTTCGTTTTTTACCTGTAATGCATTCAGTTTTGCATTTTCAAAACTCAACTTCGAGCGTTTGATATTCGAATTTACAGACCAACTGTTGAAGATTGGAATAGAAAGACTGATACCAAAGGATTTTCCGAAATTATTACTGAACTGTTTGTCGTAAGGAGTGTCTTTGTACTTATAAGAATAAACAGGTTGAAAGACTTCTTCGCCAGAAGCGGTAAGCGCCCCTGTAGGCATGTAGCCGATAAAGGAGGGTGCCCCGTCAAGTGTTGAAGCCTGATTAGAAAAATTTGTAGAGAGCGAACCGAATGCTGAAAGTTGCGGATATCTTCCGCCTCGTGCTATGTTCAATGCATGATGTGCACTGGTAATTCTAAAGTCTGCCGCTTTTATTTCAGGTAATATTTTCAGCGCCTGACTGTAAATTGCATCGGCACTTAGTACGGAAGATTCACTGGATGGAATTTCTACAATAGGTTTCTCGATTTCAATATCACTTACCGAATCAAGTTGCATTAGTTGTATGAGCGAAATTTTTGAATTGGTAAGTAAATTTTCTGCTGCAATTTTATTATATTCTTCTGTTGATAGCAGTGCTTCTGCATCCAGCAGCGAGCCTTCGGCAAGTAATTCATTTTCTACTAAAAGTCGGGTTCGATTTCTTTCAGTAGTCACGGCATCAATTCTGTCGTTGGTGGCTTGCAATTGTTCTTTGTAATATAAAATCTGAAGATAGGTAGTTGCTACGGCAAGTGCTATATCGTTTTGTGATTTCAGGGCATCTTGTTTACTTGCATTCATATCGCTGATGCTCTTCTTGTAGCTATTTTGAATGCCGAAACCTTGAAAGATAGGAAGACTCGCATTGAGCGAAGCTGAACCAGACTGAAAAGTTTTATCAGTATAACTGTAGCTGGTGGGGTCGAGGCTACGACCGAAATTGTAATTCACACCCGTACTTCCGTTGATAGAAGGGAAGAAGCTTGCAAAATTTTGATTGCGTGTTGCTTCTGCCATCTGTGCGGCTATAACTGACTGCTGCACTCCGATGTTATGATTCAAAGCATAATCAATACACTCTTTCAGTGACCACACTTTCTGACCAAACCCTGCAACAGGTACACAGGCTAAGAAAAATAAGAGGATGCGATAAACCATGATGTTGTTTTGTTGTACAGCAGGCGAAATTAAACAATGTTTTTATTCAAGTTTTGTCTTTTGGCAGGATGAATTCAACAACTTAATATAGTTAACATAATTTAACAAAACGCGAATTCCGATGATACATTGCTGGTAGCTATAAATAGAAATTATTTTTAGTCGTATTTTGGTCTGCAGATGGTGTTTTTTTCAGACAATATCTGTAGTCAAAAGTTAAGGCTTCATCGCTGCAAAAGAATGATAATAGGTGTTGACAGAAATACTTTAAAATCTGAATATTTAAACCGGGTATAATATTCGTGCTTTACTTCTTAAAAATGGTTAATCTTTCTTATTTTCGCGCTTCATTTCAATAAAATGTTTGAGAATTTAAGTGATAAACTCGAGAAAGCGTTTAAGAACCTGAAAGGGCAGGGAAAGATCACAGAGATAAATGTGGCCGAAACGCTTAAAGAAGTTAGAAGAGCACTGCTCGATGCTGACGTTAATTATAAAGTTGCTAAACAGTTTACCGATACAATTAAAGAAAAAGCTTTAGGTCAGAATGTACTTACAGCAGTATCGCCCGGACAGTTGCTTGTGAAAATTGCCCATGATGAGCTATCAGCACTTATGGGTGGACAGGCAGAAGAGTTGAAACTGAAAGGTAATCCTACAGTAATTCTGATGTCGGGATTGCAAGGTTCCGGAAAAACTACTCTGTCGGGTAAGTTGGCCAACTTCCTCAAAACTAAAAAAGGAAAAAACCCTTTACTCGTTGCTTGTGATGTATATCGTCCTGCAGCTATTGATCAGCTTAAAGTTTTAGCCGAGCAGATTGGAGTAGATGTTTATACCGAACCTGAAAATAAAAATCCTGTTGCTATAGCGCAGAATGCCATAAAAGAAGCGAAGCTTAAAGGCAACAGTGTGGTTGTGGTGGATACTGCCGGACGTTTGGCTATTGACGAGCAGATGATGAATGAAATTGCTGCTATCAAGAAAGCGATTTCTCCTGAGGAGATTTTGTGTGTGGTGGATAGTATGACCGGTCAGGATGCAGTAAACACTGCCAAAGCATTTAACGACAGATTGGATTTTGATGGAGTGGTGCTCACCAAATTGGATGGTGATACCAGAGGTGGTGCAGCGTTGTCAATTAAATCCGTTGTAAACAAACCTATCAAGTTTGTTGGTACTGGTGAGAAGATGGATGCACTTGACGTTTTTCATCCCGAAAGGATGGCCGACCGTATCCTTGGTATGGGCGACATTGTTACACTAGTAGAAAAAGCGCAGGAGCAGTTTGACGAAAAACAAGCAGCCGAGCTTCAAAAGAAGTTTGCAAAAAATCAGTTTAACTTCAACGACTTTCTCGGTCAGCTGCAGCAGATTAAAAAAATGGGCAACATCAAAGACCTTGTTTCCATGATTCCCGGTGTTGGAAAAGCAGTGAAAGATATGGATATTGATAACGATGCCTTCAAGAGTATTGAAGCAATCATTCAATCTATGACTCCTTCCGAACGCACCAACCCCGACCTTATTAACGGCAATAGAAAAAAGAGAATTGCCTCCGGCAGCGGCACTTCTGTTCCCGAAGTAAATAAACTCATCAAGCAGTTTGAAGATATGCGCAAGATGATGAAAATGATGACGGCAGGCAACATGAAAAACATGATGCGCAATATGCCCGGCATGAGAAGATAAATCTGACTAACTTTTTTTATAAGCACCATCACAGTGACCATCATTGACGGAAAATCATCAGCAGAAGAATATAAATCTGTAATCAGACAGGAAGTTGCTGCATTGAAAGCAAGAGGTCTGCGTGCTCCACATCTGGCAGTAATGCTCATTGGCAACAATGGTGCAAGCGAAACCTATGTAGCTAATAAAATGAAAACCTGTCAGGATGTTGGCTTTAACGCCACATTGATACGTTATGAAAACACAGTTAGCGAGCGCGAAGTATTGCATAAAATCAATGAAATAAATCACAATCCGGAAATTGACGGACTGATAGTTCAGTCACCGTTTCCCAATCACATATCGCCACAGAAAGTAAACGAGGCAATTCATCCGGCAAAAGACGTAGATGGTTTTCATCCCGTAAATGCAGGAAGACTGCAACAGAATAAACCCTGTTATGTTGCTGCTACTCCTAAAGGAATTATGCAACTGATAGAGAGATATAAAATTGAAACGCAGGGCAAGCATTGTGTTATTGTTGGAAGAAGTAACATTGTAGGAATGCCGATGAGCATTCTGATGAGCCGCAATGCCCGACCGGGCAACTGCACCGTAACCGTTTGTCATAGTAAGACTGTGAATCTTGCTCAATATACTTTACAAGCTGATATACTGATTGCTGCAACCGGAGTTCCCGAGATGATTACTGCCTCCATGGTGAAAGATGGTGCAGTGATAATTGATGTAGGAATTACCAGAGTTCCAGATGTGGCAGCACGCAACGGATTCAGATTAAGAGGAGATGTGAAATTTGATGAGGTGGCTCCCAAATGCAGTTTCATCACACCTGTTCCCGGTGGTGTAGGCCCAATGACCATTATCGGTCTGCTGCAAAACACGCTGCTTGCTGCAAAACATGCTATTTATAACTGAAAACTGAAGTAATGTTGTTTGATGATATTTTAATTCCTGTTGCAAAAAATGCCGTGAAAGAATTGTACGGCATTGAAGCTGATGAAAAATCTTTGACGTTTCAGGAAACAAGAAAAGAATTTGAAGGAGAGTTAACACTCGTTGTTTTTCCTTTTACACGATTCTCAAAAAAATCGCCTGAAGAAACAGGAAAACAGTTGGGTGAGTATCTGCAACAGCATACCAACGTTGTTAAGTCTTTTAATGTTGTCAAAGGGTTTCTTAATCTAAGTATAGCCGATACTACAATTTTGCAGACTTATGACTGTGAACTTTCGCAACAAAATTTCGGTTTCCAGAAAGCTGACGCCACAGCTAAAAAGGTCATAGTAGAATATGCATCGCCCAATACCAACAAGCCCATTCACCTCGGGCATTTACGAAACATACTCCTTGGTTATTCGGTATCGCGACTGATGGAAGCTACCGGAAAGAAAGTTGTTAAAGTAAGTATCATCAACGACAGAGGCGTGCATATCTGCAAATCCATGTTGGCATGGCAAAAATTCGGTAATGGCGAAACTCCTGCATCATCAGGAATGAAAGGAGATCATTTGGTTGGTAAGTATTATGTAGAGTTCGATAAACATTACAAAGAAGAAGTAGCACAACTTATTGCAGATGGACTTACCAAGGAGGAAGCAGAAAAACAATCGCCTATTATGAAAGAAGTGCGCAGCATGTTGGTGAAGTGGGAGCAAGGCGATGAAGAAGTACGCACGCTATGGAAAAAAATGAATCAATGGGTTTATGATGGCTTTGATGTAACCTACAAAAGGCTGGGTGTGGATTTCGATAAACTTTATTACGAATCAGACACCTATCTGCTGGGAAAAAAAATGGTTGAAGAAGGTTTGAAGAAAGGGGTATTTAAACAGAAAGATGATAACAGTGTGTGGATAGACCTGACATCAGAAGGCCTGGACGAAAAAATTGTGCAGCGCTCTGACGGTACTTCGGTTTACATCACTCAGGATTTAGGAACTGCACTTTTGCGACATGAAGAGTTTAGCTTTGACGAAAAAATTTATGTGGTAGGCAATGAGCAAGATTATCATTTCAAAGTGCTTTTTAAAATATTAAACAAGCTCGGATATGAATGGGCTTCCAGGCTTTATCATCTGAGTTATGCAATGGTGGATTTGCCTAGCGGAAAAATGAAATCGCGCGAAGGAACAGTGGTAGATGCTGATGACCTGATGGATGAGGTTATTTCTGCTGCTGCTCAGGAAACACAAAAACTAGGAAAAATAGATGAGTTCAGCAGTGAAGAGTTGAATAAATTATATGAAACACTGGGGCTGGGTGCATTGAAATATTTTATTCTGAGAGTAGATCCTGAGAAGAGAATGTTGTTTAATCCCGCTGAAAGTGTGGAGATACACGGAAATACCGGACCTTACATTCAGTATGTGCATGCAAGAATTCAATCGGTGCTGCGAAGAGCATTGCAGATGGACTCACTCAAAGGATTTACAAATTTCAGTATCGGAAATTATGCAGATGTGAATGCTAAAGAGAAAGAACTGATGTTGTTTCTGCTGAAGTTTAAAGAAATTGTACAGAAAGCTGCTGCCGAATTTTCACCTGCAGTTGTAGCAAACTATGTGTTTGAACTATCACGTACTTTTAATCAGTTTTATCACGACAATCCTATTGTTGACGAAAGTAATATCAACACCAGCCTTTTCAGACTGAAACTGTCGCAGCACAGTGCTGAGACCATACGCAAATCACTTTATTTAATGGGAATATCCGCTCCCGAAAGAATGTAAATTAAACTTTCAGCGGTTTTTTCAAGGCATTTACAGCATCCAGCACAAACTGTACCTGCTCATCACGGGTCATAAAAGTGTTGTCCAAAAGGATGGCATCATCAGCTTTGCGCAGTGGACTTTCTTCGCGGTGTGTATCTTCGTAATCACGGCTTTCAATATTTTTTCTGATTTCATCGGGAGTCACTTTTATTCCTTTTTCTATCAGTTCATGATATCTTCTGTAGGTTCTCACTTCGGGCGAAGCCGTCATAAATATTTTTAAGTCAGCATCAGGAAAAACCGTTGTTCCAATATCTCTTCCATCCATCACCAGGTTGCCTTTTACCGCCATCTGCTGCTGCAGCCATACCATGCGCTGCCTTACCTCATGAATGGCGCTAACGTGACTTACATTTTCCGAGACTTCCATATTCCTGATTTCCGCTTCAATATTTTTACCGTTTAAATAAACTTCGGCAATGCCGGAAGCGTCATTGATACGGAATTCAATGTGAATATTGTTTAATGCAGGTTTGTAATCATAATCAAAAGAGGCGCACTCAGAAGCTTGCTTAAACGGAACACCATGTCTTAAAAAATAGTAGGTCACGGCTCTGTACATAGCTCCTGAATCAATATATGACAATTTAAGCCTTTTGGCAATGGCTTTTGCGACCGTACTTTTTCCGCAAGACGAATATCCGTCAATGGCAATTATCATAACTGAAACGTATGGAAATCGTTTCAAAAGTAAATAAAATTATGGTTTGATAATTACTTCGCTCGTTTAAAATCTCCGAGGTAGGTTGATATGGACAAACTGTTGGTGCCTCCTGCAAGATGGTAAATACTCCTGCTGTAGCTCAGGTGAAATTTAGAAACACGCAATCCCAATCCGAATGATATTCCCACCATTCCCGGTTTGCTATCTACTTTCATCTCGTTCCTCCGTTGAAAATTATATGCCATTCGAAGGTGAAAATTTTTTGATATAAGCACTTCGTTGCTGATGATAAAATGACGGAGTAATTTATTCCCGAATGTTACTTTGGCTGCCGGCTTTACTTCTCCTGTCAGCGGGTCAGTTTCATTTTGAGTCTCCGGGTCGGTATAGGATAAATCCCATTTTTCCAGATGCCTTGCAGTGATGGTAAAACGAAAGGGAGCTTTTGACAATTTCTGACTGATTCCTGCTTCAATCTCTATCGGCAAGCGCTCTCTGTTGCCATTGTAATAAGTTTTAAGCTGCATGCCTCCATTGCGTATAACCAGCCCTGCTGTGGTGAGCCTGTTGAGGCTCTGATAACTGATGCCCAAGTCAACAGCAAGCCCGAAGGATGTGTAGTGGTCTATCTGGCTATAGATAGCTTTCACACTGGCGCCCGCAAATAGCATGCTGTCAAGGCCTATTGGTCGTGCCAATGAAAAACTAAGTGCATAATCGCCACCGGAAAAAGTCCCCAGGTCGGCAGCTGTTTCATCCGTTCGTGTAAAAGTGCCATAGCTCACAAACTGAAGACCTATTGCCGCAGTGCCTACACCTGAATAATTTTTGGCAAATGCAGTGTAGCCATGTTTTATCCCTGCAAAATAAGGGTTGTAGTTGAATGTAATCTGTTGGTCCATTTCCGGATTGAGAATGGCAGGATTGTTAAATGCAGCATTGATGTCGTTATCTCTTACCGAAACAACATTTCCGCCCAGTGCCGACTGACGCGCTGAAGCCGTAAGGTCAAGAAAACGAAATACGGAAGTGCCTCCGGTTTGGGCATTAGCGCAGTTTGCAGAAATAAACAACACAATGGCGGTTAAGCGTAACAGCATGGTTGGAGGATTATAAAAACCTGAACGCATAAGCAGCCTTATTATTTTAAGTAAAAGTGATTAATACAACGGAAATTTTTCCATCATTCTGTTCACTTCTTCCTTCACCTCGGCAATCACATTTTCATTCGTATGATTCAGAATTACTTTGTCAATCAATTCTACAATCTGAACCATTTCATGTTCTTTCATACCTCGAGTGGTCATTGCCGGTGTTCCTACCCGCATACCTGAAGTTACAAAAGGTGATTGCGTATCAAAAGGAACCATGTTTTTATTCACGGTAATATCTGCTGTTACCAGAGCATTTTCAGCCTGTTTGCCGGTAATGTTTTTAGAGCGAAGGTCAATCAGCATCAGGTGATTATCTGTGCCGTTGGAGATTACTTTGTAGCCTTTCTTTACAAATGCATCAGCCATGGTTTTTGCATTGCGAATAACCTGCAGGCAATATTCAAAATATTCATCTGTCAAATCTTCTCCAAAGGCTATTGCCTTGGCAGCAATCACATGTTCCAGCGGGCCGCCTTGTGTCCCGGGAAACACTGCGCTATCCATAATTGCCGACATCATTCGTGTTTCGCCTTTTGGTGTTTTCAATCCCCAGGGATTTTCAAAGTCTTTTCCTATTAAAATCATTCCACCGCGAGGGCCGCGCAAAGTTTTATGTGTAGTAGTAGAAACAATGTGGCAATGTGGCATCGGGTCGTTTAGTAAACCGCGTGCAATTAAACCTGCCGGATGCGAAATGTCAGCCAACAGAAGTGCACCCACCTTATCGGCAATGGCGCGCAATGCTGCGTAATTCCAGTCGCGAGAGTAGGCTGATGCACCGCAGATAATCAACTTAGGTTTTTCTTTCAGAGCGGTTTCTTCTACTTTGTTATAGTCAATGGTTCCGGTAGCTTCTTCCACGCCATAAAATGTGGCACGATAAAGTTTACCTGAAAAATTTACGGGCGAACCGTGAGTCAGGTGACCTCCATGCGACAGATTGAAACCTAGAATGGTATCACCGGCTTTGAGACAGCCCAACATCACTGCTGCATTGGCCTGTGCACCGGAGTGTGGCTGTACATTAGCCCACTCAGCATTAAATAATGTTTTGGCACGGTCAATCGCAATCTGTTCTATTTGGTCCACCACTTCGCAACCTCCATAATATCGTTTTCCGGGAAGCCCTTCAGCATATTTGTTGGTAAGACATGAACCCATGGCATCCATTACCTGTTGGCTGACAAAGTTTTCTGAAGCTATCAGCTCTAATCCATGACGCTGACGTGAAAGCTCTTCTTTGATAAGTTTAAAAACGGCCGTATCTTTTTTCATTTCTATAATTTAAGGAGGCAAATATAAAGAGTGATGCGGATAATCACGAAATATTGTTTTTAAGCCCTTAAAAACGAAACTATTTTGCCTTATTTTCGTATTTTTCAGAACCACCACATTTTAACTATGGCAGATAAATTTATTGCTGTTGATTACGACCCTTTTGCCCCGGCCACGCCTGTTGCTTTCCCTACTACTGAAGAGCAACGTGAGATATGGACTTCCATCATTATCGGAGGCGAAGCTTCTTCATTATCTTATAACGAAAGTATTACCCTTTACCTTGACGGGAAATGTAAAATTGAGGCACTTTCTGAAGCCTGCAAAGCAGTAATTCAACGTCATGAAATATTACGAAGCACCTATGCCGCAGATGGAAATTCTTATACCGTAAAAGAGAATGTAACCATTGACATTCCGGTAATAGACCTTACGAGCCTGCGCCCGGATGAGAAAAAAGGAAGAATAAAACATTTCTCGCAACGCGAGGTTGAAATTCCATTCAATCTTGCCGAGGGACCTGTCATCCGTTTTGCAATATTTAAAATTTCATCTGCAGAAACAGCTCTTATCGTTACTGCTCATCACATCGTTTGTGACGGGTGGAGTATAGGCATCATCTTACAGGAAATCAGCAAATTTTATTCAGCCTTTATCCAAAACACCACACCCGTAATGGATACTGCGTTTTCTTTCAGCGAATATTCTGCAAGGCAACAGCAGCGAAAAGAGGATGGCTCTTATGAACGCTGCGAAAATTATTGGCTGAAGATGTATCAGGGTGATATACCTGTTTTGGATTTGCCCATTAACAAACCTCGCCCTTCAAGCCGTACCTTCAATGCCAAACGGATGGATATTGAAGTAGATGCTGCCTTGGTGGCTGATATTAAAAAATTCGGAGCAAAAAATAACAGCAGTTTTGTAAACACACTTTTTGCAGCCTTTGAAATTTATATTTACCGGTTAACCTCTCAGCGCGATGTGGTAGTGGGTCTTCCTGCAGCCGGACAGTCAGCATCTGAAATGTATGCTATGGTGGGGCACTGCGTAAACCTCCTTCCCGTACGTTCTGTTATCAATGAAAAAGTTACTTTTTCGGAATATCTGAAGTCGAGAAAAGCTACCATGCTCGATGTGTTCGAACATCAGGAATTTACCATGGGAAGTCTCCTCAGCAAACTGCCTTTGCAGCGTGACCCCTCAAGGATACCTTTGGTGCCGGCAGTCTTCAACGTAGACCTCGGTATCACTCAGGGAGTAGATTTTTCAGGACTTACTTATCGTTTTGTATCCAACCCACGCAAGTACGAAAACTTTGAATTCTTTTTGAATGCCACCGGAATGGGCGACATTCTCATTCTGGAATGTTCATATAACACTGATTTGTTTGAGGATGAGATGATCAGGTTACGCATGGAAGAGTTTGTGATGTTGTTAAAAGATATCGTAGCTAATCCGTCATTATCCGTTGCCGAACTCAACCTACTTACACGTGATGAGCAACAAAATATTTTTGTGGAGTGGTCAGGTAAGCAGGAGCAGTTTCCTGCCTACAACGGACTTCATCAGCTAATTGAAGAAATGGCAAAGCAACACCCTGAACAAACTGCATTGCTATATCAGGGTAGCAAAATGAGCTACGCCACTTTAAATGAGCAGTCAAACGCCCTTGCCGTACATCTGCAGCAGTCAGGTGTGAAAAAAGATGTGCCGGTAGCCATTTATATGGAAAGGAGTCCCGAAATAATTGTTGCCATACTTGCCGTATTGAAAGCCGGTGGAGCTTATGTGCCTATTGATTTTTCATATCCGCAGGATCGTATTGCATATCTGTTACAGGATGCAGCATGTCCCGTGATTATCACTCAGGAAAAATATAGAGATAATCTTCCCCTTAGCAATGCTGTTACTCTGCTGCGCGAAGAGTGGAATAATATTTTTGAAAAATATAAAAACCGCAAACCCGAACAACATACCCTGCCAACAGATTTATGTTATGTGATTTACACTTCAGGTTCTACAGGAAAACCTAAAGGAGTATTAATAGAACACCGCACGGCAATTCATTACATTTCGTACTGCAACAAACATTATTTCGGAAATAAAAATTATGGCAACTTCGGGTTGTATAGTTCACTTTCATTCGACCTTACAGTGACCAGTATTTTCTGCACTCTTACCAGAGGTAAAACACTTACCATATTTAAGCAGGAAGAAGATGTAATTAATATTCTGAAACAAACTTTTCAGCCCGATTCAGCAATAGATGTGATTAAGATGACTCCGGCACACATTTTAGCTCTTGAAACGTTGTCGTTAAAATCTAATAACATCTGCAAAGCTATTGTAGGAGGAGAAGAACTGCTTCCAAAACATGTGGAGATTCTTCGCAATATTAACCCTGAGATGGAAATCATCAACGAATACGGCCCTACAGAAGCTACAGTAGGTTGTATTGTTAAAGATGTGAAAATACCTTCCGATGCATCAACCATAGGGAAAGCTATTTCAAATACGCAGGCTTATATTTTCGATTTCAACATGCAACCGGTACCTCCGGGTGTTCAGGGTAAGTTGTTTATTGGCGGTGATGGGCTTGCCAGAGGTTATAAAAACAGAGATGAGTTGACAAATGAGAAATTTGTATCTGAAAAATATACTGGTGCAAATCTGCGTGTTTATGATACAGGCGATTTGGCTCGTTTCCGTTATGATGGAGATATGGAATTTCTGGGAAGGATAGATAATCAGGTAAAAATCCGCGGATACAGAATTGAAATAGGTGAAATAGAAAATGTGATATCATCAATCAGGGAAGTAAAGGAAGTAACAGTAATCGTTCGTGAAGATAATCCTAATGATAAAAGACTGGTAGCTTATGTAGTGCCCGAAAAGAATGTTACATTAGAAATTTCAGATTTAAAAGAAAGACTTAAATCAGCATTACCTGATTATATGATACCTTCTGCTTTTGTGTTGATGGAAAAAATACCACTCACCGCAAATGGTAAGATTGACAGAAAAGCACTGCCTGTACCTGAAGTGAATACAAAGTCAGAGAGCGCGAATTTTGAAGAACCTCACAATCCGCTTGAAAGTTTGCTTGCCGGTATCTGGAGCGATATTCTCAAACAAGATAAAATAGGAATTCACGATAACTTCTTTGAGTTAGGTGGTCATTCGCTGCTTGGAATAAAAATGATGGGAGAAATTGAGCAAAAAACAGGAGTGAAGTTGGATTATCCAACGCTGTTTCGCGCCTCCACAATTTCGCAACTTGCTAAAGTCATCAATGCGGAAGACCTGAATATGGAGTGGCCGATAGTAGTGCCATTACAGCAGGGCAGTAATAAAACTCCGTTGTTTCTGGTGCACATGCATAATGGAAACATTCAACGATGGAGAGTATTGTTGAAATATCTTGATAAAAACCAACCTGTTTATGCCATACAGCCACGAGGACTGGATGAGAAATACGACTATCATTATTCCATCCCCGATATGGCTAAATTTTACCTGAGCGAAATCAAAAAAATACAACCCTCAGGCCCATATCGTCTGGGTGGATTATGTTTTGGAGGCACTGTAGCTGTTGAAATGGCTAGACAACTGAATGAAATGGGCGAAAAGGTAGAGTTGGTGTTTATGATTAATAATTATGCACCGCCTTCCAATCCTATGCAATATAAAATACGTGAAACCTGGGATGAGTTTAAAGAAATGAACATGGAAGCTAAATTGGAATTTGCATTGGAGAAAACTAAAAATGCAGGTAAAAAAGTTCTGAGTAAACTAACCCGTGTGTTTGATTCATCTAAAGAAAATGAGCAGGAAGAAAACGTGAAAACCAAACCCGATATCAGATGGGTACACTCCGTTGCACTGTTGCATTATCAACCTGAAACTTCTTACAACGGTGATGTGGTTTTGGTAAAAACAGGTGATGAAGTAGCTAAACATTATGATGAAACATTGGGGTGGAAGCGATTGATTAGCGGAAACATAGAGATGCATATTGTTCCTGAAAGTGACAACGATTCCATCATCACTACAGAGAAATATTATCATCAGCTTGGCGCATTGCTGAACGAAAAGCTGAGCGCACTTTAAGCATGCATAACTTTCATTATATTTCTGAAACAGATATTCAGCATTTGGCATTAGCCGATGAAGAATTAATGGTATTTATTACCCATGTTTCTGATTTGAAGGAGTCATTGGCCGACCGGCTGAGTGTATTAAGTAAAGAAGAAGCCGACAAAGCACAATCATTCCGAAACGAAATTGACCGCAATACTTACGCCTGTGCACATGCCTTACTTCGAAAGATTCTTTCGGTACTTTATAATTGCAAACCTGAAGAGTTGTTTTTTCTTAAAGAGACATCTGGTAAACCTTATGTACAGCCTTCAAATATTATTTCAGGAAACAGAACCATACATTTCAGCTTGAGTCATTCAGGAAGCTACGTGGCATTGAGCTTTCATGCGCAAAGTCCGGTAGGTGTTGATGTGGAACAAATCAATCCTGAGGCAGAGTATGAACAGATTGTTTCCGACTATTTTTCAGAAGAAGAAAAGAAGGATTATGCTCTTGCCGAAAATAAAATATTGTGTTTTCTCCGGCTTTGGACTGCCAAAGAAGCGGCAGGTAAAGTTAGTGGTGATGGCATAGCCACTCTTCCTAAAATAAGTTTGCCGGAAGGCTATCAGACCAAATGTTTTAATGATAAAGATGCTGTGTGCAGCGTATGTTTTCCGGTAGATAGTGTGAGTAAAAATTACTACATCATCTGAACGGACGTATATTTACGTTATCTTTGCCCGGAATTTGAATAAAAAGACCTGCTTTGTTTTCATTATCAATGTTTTTGCAATGGCGGGTATCCACTTAAATATATGAAACAACTTAATTTCACAGAGCTTTCGCTGAGCAGCGAAACTCAAAAGGCTGTCAGTGATATGGGCTTCGTAGAAGCTACTCCCATACAATCAGAAGCCATCCCCGTATTACTTGAAGGACATGATGTCATTGGGCAGGCACAGACAGGAACAGGCAAAACTGCAGCATTCGGAATTCCTATTCTGGAGCTGATTGATGTACGCGATAAAGTAACCTCTGCACTGATAATGTGCCCTACACGCGAATTGGCAGTACAGGTATCGCAAGAGATAAAAAAGTTAGCCAAATACAAAAAAGGTATTGCCGTGCTTGCAGTGTATGGCGGAGAACAAATCCAAAAGCAGATTAATGCTCTTAAAAGACCCGTTCATGTGGTAGTGGGTACTCCGGGCCGAATCATGGATCATCTCGACAGAAGAACCCTCGACCTTTCGCATTTGAAAATGGTGGTGCTGGATGAAGCTGACGAAATGCTTAACATGGGTTTCAGAGAAGATATGGAATCTATACTGAAACATGCTCCAAAAGAAAGACAAACAGTATTGTTTTCGGCAACTATGCCCAAGCCTATTCTTGAGCTTACAAAGAAATTTCAGAATCATCCTAAACACATTAAAGTTACCAAGTCTGAACTTACCGTAGCTGCTATTGAACAAGGATATTATGATGTTAAGGTTTCGCAAAAAGCCGAAGTGGTTTCACAACTGATAGAGCAATACGCACTTAAACTGATGCTTGTTTTTTGTAATACCAAACGCAAGACAGATGAGATAACTGAGATTTTTCAGCAGATGGGCTACAAAGCAGAAGCCATTCATGGTGACCTCAGACAAAATCAGAGAAACAATGTGCTTTCACGATTTAAGAGAGGTGATGTGAACATTCTTGTAGCTACAGATGTGGCAGCAAGAGGTATTGATGTTGAAAATGTAGAAGCTGTATTTAATTTCGATTTACCACTTGATGCAGAAAATTATGTGCACCGTATAGGACGTACAGGCCGTGCAGGAAAATCCGGAAAAGCATTTTCATTTGTTACCGGACGTAATGATATGGCAAAGCTGCGCGATATTGAAGATTATACCAAGGTGAAAATTGAAAGACAGCATTTGCCATCAGGAAAAGATCGTGTAGCGCTTGCAAAAACAAAACTTGCAGAAAGACTTAAAGTGCTCATTGAAGAAGGTGACATTGACCAGTATGAAGCCATGATTGCTGATTTTAAACAAGAGGGTATTAACCTTCATCAGCTTACTGCTGCATTGCTGAAATTGCAATTTGCGCCATTGATGACCTCGGTTAAAGAAACCAGAGAATACCCAACTGAACGCGAGAGCAACAATGACAGAGGAAAAGGCAAAAAGCAGGGCAGAGGCAAACACAGTGGAGAAGCCAATATGGTCAGACTTTTTCTGAGTATTGGTAAGAAGGATAAAATCAGCAAGGGCGATATTGTTGGTGGCATTTCAGGTCTTGCCGGAATTGACAGCAGTAATATTGGTTTAATTGATATTTACGATAAATTTTCGTTCGTAGAAGTGGATACACACTTCCTCAATAAAGTGCTTTCAAAAGTGAATGGCAATAAAATTAAAAGCCGTAAGGTAAGCATTGAAATTGCACGATGATTTTAACCGGCAAAGCATAACGCATATCTATCCGCAATCTGATAGGTAATTTCCAATCCGAAGTGATGTGGTGCTGAAACCATAGCTTTTATCTTACCTTGTTGTGCAGAGGAGAAAGGTGCTATATAAATTTTGTTTTTGAAATCAATACCTGATAGGTCGAAATACTTAATCACGGTTTCTTTGGCGCACCAGTATAAATGTGCATTTTTAATAAAATCAGACTGTGAAATTTCAGCTATTTCATTTGCACTCATAAAATAATCCAAAGCCTGTGTGGTTCTTTCTCTGTAAACCTGAATGTCCACACTGCATGATGGTGCATCACTCATCATTATAGCCGTGTAGTCTGCTGAGTGAGAGATGGAAATACTTTTGAATAAACGACAAAACGGTTTTCCTGAAGTAGTATGACCAATTTCAACATCCTTATCTCCGGTGATATGCTGAAGCAGCAGGTTGTTTTTTTGCCATTGCAATTCTCTCTTATTCATTTGCGAAACAGGAGATTTCACTGAAATGTCAGAAGCTATTACAAGCTTGCCATGGTTCAGTTGTATGTCGTTTATTATTTTCAAGAATGTTTGTTTGTGCAGGCAAAACTAAACCATATTTTTTCAATCGGCATTTACATATTAATTTAGCCGAATGGATAAGCCGGTATATCAGTTTGGGGTGCAGATTAAATCTGAAACAGATGAAATTAAGATTGAAGAAAAAAAATTTAAGTACACCCGAATCACTAATATTGATGAAATATATGCTGCTCTTGCCACTATGGATGACCAACAGGATGATGTTACAGACGAGCGAATACCTTACTGGACAGAATTGTGGCCTTCAGCCATTGCACTATCTGAGTTTGTAGTTGCAAACCCTCAGCTGTTTACTCCCGATTTTCTATTTCATGAAATTGGATGCGGGCTTGCACTGCCGGCAATGGTTTGTGCTCATTTAGGATATCGTGTTGTTATCAGCGATTATGCAGATCCTGCGCTTAGTTTTGCAATTCAAAATGCAAAATTGAATGAGCTTGATTTTTCAGAATCGTACCTTCTCGACTGGCGAAATATTCCGGAAGATTTTCCACAGTGTCATGTATTACTCGCTGCTGATGTAGCTTATGAAAAAAGAATGTTTAACACAATAATTGATGTTTTCGACAAACTGGTGTTGCCGGATGGTATCATACTTTTTGCTGAACCTAAACGCAGTTACGCAAAAGAATTTTATGACATGTTGCAGCAAAAAGGTTTTTTAATTGATAAAAAAGAGAAACCGGTAACGGTAAAGGATTTTACACATTTTGTGAATGTGTGTATCGTCCGCAAGAAGTAAAGCACTGTATTTTTTATGAACCTTATTTCGTCATCCGGAATTCCATCAATCATCAGAATGGCCGCTGTTGTCTAACACTTTTCCTTTGCGCCACAGTTGATCTTCGCGCTCTATTTCCTTTTTTTCTTCTTCGCTGATAGTAATTTTTTCTATCCCTTTCAAATCAGGTTTCCCGGCATTTACCCATGCTGTGTACCAAAAACTTCCAATTGAAATCACAGCTTCTTTCATTCTTCGTTCAACCATTCCATTCAGCATTTTGTTGTATTCATCGGAATAATCATAGGCATACACTTTCATCATGGTTGCGCCACGTTGCTCGTAAGCATATTTTCTGTCATTGGGAAATTTGTCATTCAGCATACGCTCGAAAAGTAAAACACTGTCTTTAGCGGCATAACTTGCACGAATAATATTCCAGGTATAATCCACGGGATTGCTTATGTACTTTGCCTTACCAATAAAGAAATCATAATTTTCAGAAAAAAGCTCTGGCAACCTCGATTCCCAAAATGCATGGATGCCATTTTGATTGGTAAGTTGCCCGTTATAATTTCTGGTGCAATGAAGCGGTACATGCGCATCGGCAATATAATGTCCCAAGTCAGCAGAGTAACGGAGAATTTTTGTGTAGTCTTTATTTGAAAAGGCTTTAGTAAGTCGTTGCAACATGCGGTCTATATGCCAGGGAACAATTCCATGCGCCATCAAGGTGTCTTCCGTATATTTATCAACTGCTCGCCCCCAATACTTTGGCACGCTGTCAAATGGATGATCGCCATAACGGTCAATGTCAATATAATGTCGTGCGGCTTCATCTTTTACGGCATACCTTCTTTTGTCAGGGTCAACGGCATGTTCTTCAATAAACTCAATATTGGCTTTGTAAAATCCTATCAACTCTTTCGGGAGAGTAAACACAGCCATTTTATTTATCAATTTATGACCGAAAAATCCCCATGCATAGGCGAGATAGGTTACTGAAATGGTCAGAATAAAAATGATTCCGGAAATGAAAAATGTTTTACGCATAATATGCCATAAAGATAACAACTAAAATTCAATGTCAGCATTTTTGGGTTTGTAATTAATCAGATAGATGCCAATCAGAATTACGATAAGTGCCAGAAGATACAGGAAGTTGAATGTTTCACCGTCATAAAGCCCCCAGAGTACGGCAACAAAAGGAATAAGATAAGTTACGGATGATGCGTATAGAGCCGTAGAAATGCGAATTAGATGATTGAAGATAACAGTGGAAACAGCAGTTCCCAGAAATGCAAGAAGAAAAACATAGAATGCATTCAGGTAAGCAGTGTCATCCGTGTTCAGGCGATGAATAAAATCGGTAGAGAAAAGATAAACGGCACATGGCGGCCCTACAAACAACAAAGCTGCACCCGTGAGCGTGAGTGCGTTTATATGCGCAAGTTTATTCCGCAGAATGTTTACACTGATAGCATAAAAAACGGTTGCAATAAGCACATAACTCCCTTTCCAAGGTTCGGTACTCTGAGCATCGTCAGCACTTAACCACAGTAATACTATAGCTCCTAATAACCCCAAAGTAACACCTCCCAGATGTCGTTTGCTGAATGCAGTGTTGAAGAAAAAGTATGCGATAACAAGAGTGAAAACAGAAGTAAGTGAGTTGAGCATGCCTGCCATTGAACTACTGATGCCTGTTTCGGCATGTGTAAACAAAAATGCAGGAATCCCATTGCCAAGCAATCCTGTTGCAGCTACGTACTTCAGTGATTTTTTAGGAATATTTTTTAGTTTGAGCAATACAAAAGGTAATAAAACCATTGAGGAAATAACCATGCGCATTGCAGCTACTTGCCCGGGTGTGAAACTCAGCAATCCACGTTTCATCAGAATAAATGAACTGCCCCAGATGAGTGATAGAATCAGCAAATAAAACCATCGCAGGAAATTATTTTTTTCTTCCACGCTCTCTTCTTATTTCAGCTTTACTCTTATGAAATGCCCCCTGAAAAGCAGGGTCGTCTTTTCGTTTCTGACGGTCAATTTCCATATCCTGCTCACGTTTTTCTTCGCGGCTCAAAGGAATAATTTCAATTTCAGCAGGCAAAGTTGTTCTTTGGATTTTTTTTCCTGCAAGCTTTTCTATTTTTCGAATATGCCATTCGTCAGCCGGTGTTACCAAAGTAATAGATTCTCCCAGTGCAAATGCTCTTCCGGTACGTCCAATGCGGTGAATGTAATCTTCGTAAATCACAGGTACATCAAAATTGATGACGTGCGAAACTCCCGGAATATCTATGCCGCGTGCTGCAACATCAGTGGCTATCAGAAACCGAATATTTTCATTCCTGAAAGCAGACACGGCATTCATTCTTGTCTGCTGTGTTTTATCTCCGTGTAATACCTTAAAACTGCCTGTGCCGTAATGCTCTTCAATATATGCTGCAAGAATATTTGCTGTTTTTTTCGACTTGCAAAAGATTATCACCTTGCCTAGTTCCTCTTGGTTAAACAGATGACTGAGCAACGACAATTTAGTGCCGAAGCTATTCACCTCATAAATAAACTGCTCAATGGTAGCAGCCGTTTTTATTCTTGGAACAATATTTACTTCTACCGGAAATTCAACAAAGTCATCTGAAATTTTCTTGACCCTTTCTGAAAAAGTTGCCGAGAAAAGCATGTTCTGTCGCTTTCGAGGAAGCACTTCGAGAATTTTGTGCAACTGCGGAGTAAAGCCCATGTCCATAAGCCTTTCGGCTTCATCCATCACAAAATGTTTAATTTTTTTTAAAATTAAGTGACCACTGTAATACAGTTCAAGAACTTGTGCGGGAGTGCCTGCAACAATATCACATCCTGCTTCAAGCTTTCTCTTTTGGTCCGAAAATCCTTTTCCGCCATAAACTGCCAAAACCCTCAATCCTGTATATTTTCCAAGTTGTTCTATTACCGAAGTAATTTGTAAGGTCAGTTCACGGGTAGGAGCAATTATGAGTGCACGAGGTTCTTCGCCCTGAGGATAATTGAGAATTCTGAGAATGGGCAACACATAAGCGGCAGTTTTTCCGGTGCCTGTTTGTGCAATACCAATAATGTTTTGCCCTGCTAGTGCCGGAGGAATGACCTGTGCCTGTATTTCTGTTGGTGTACTGAACCCCGATTCTACAATAGCATTGAGCAATTGCCTGTTGAGTTTCAGATGTTCAAAACCGTTGTTATCAGTGTTCATTTTTTCAGGTGCAAATGTAGAAAATGCAATTCACCTTATGTGAGAAATGAATATTACAGGATGTTAATTTTTTTGTGTATAAGATAATAAATGAATAAAAAGTACGATTAATAGTTGAAATATTTTAGCGCACTCAAAATAAATAAGAACAATGAACAGAAAATCAAGAATACTGCTGACTTTGGCAACAGCCGTATCGTTAACATTTGCAGCCTGTAAGAAAGATAAAGGAGGTGCTTCATGCACGGATGGCATTTTAAATCAAAACGAAGAAGAAGTGGATTGTGGCGGGCCATGTACACCATGTGCTACTCCTGCAATGTCGGCACTTATTGACGGAGTAAGCTGGAGTGCTGTAGATACATTTTATCTCAATAAATCTAATTCTTCAGGTCTTACAACCTATAGACTGAAAGGAATAAGCGGATCGAAGGCGATTGAGTTCTTATTTGTTTTTACAGATGGAGTAGATTCTCTACAAGAAAATGTAGTTTATAAAGATTCTCCAATCGTATCCGGTTTTACGTTTGTGAATGTAAGAATGATTGACGGATCAACTAACTACAATAATACAGTAGGAACGGTGGAACTGAAATTTACACGCATTGCTTATGGTCGTGCAACAGGCACATTTAAGTTTACAGGTTCAGGAAGCGGAGTTACGCATTCTATTACCAATGGTACTTTTACAAGGGTGTTAATCAACGAATAAAATCAGTAATATTTTAAATTTAAGGTTGTTTCCTTGCGGAGCAACCTTTTTTTATTTCAATAAAAAATACGTTTCTGATTCAAATACATTTTATTTGCATTACTTTTCAAAACAGAGATGTGCGGCATAGCAGGAATTGTAGCATTTAACGAACAAACTCCTAACGGATTTCACAGTATCAGACAAGCAGCATCATGCCTTGCCAAGCGCGGTCCTGACAGTGAAGGCTTTTTTACGGATGAACACGTGGCATTGGCACATCGCAGATTGTCGGTTATTGATACTTCCAATGCTGCAACCCAGCCACTCACTGATCCTTCCGGGAGATATGTGATTATTTTCAACGGAGAGTTTTTCAATTACCAAGAGCACCGTGAGAGACTGAAATCAGAAGGAGTGGTTTTTAATTCCGAAAGTGATACAGAAGTTTTATTGCAACTGTTTATCCGCCATAAAGAAAAATGCCTCGACTTTGTAAACGGATTTTTTGCTTTTTGTATTTATGACAAAGCCGAGAAGACCATTTTTATGGCAAGAGATAGAATGGGTATAAAACCATTACTTTATGCAATAGATGAAAACAGATTGTGTTTTGCTTCAGAGATGAAAGCATTATTGCCGATGGGAATTGTTAAGGATTTGGATGAGGTATCGTTGCATCAGTATCTGCAGTTTAATTACATTCCTGAGCCTTGGAGTATTTATAAGCAAGTAAAGAAATTGCAGCCGGGGCATTATATGTTTTTCAATATACATGAGTCTGAAAATATTTTGGAGAAAAAATATTATGAAATAGTAAGAAGAGAGCAAGAAAAGAAATACGACTATGAAAGTGCAAAAAAGGAGCTGCGTAGAATACTGGACGATGCAGTAGAAAAGCGTTTGATAAGTGATGTGCCTTTAGGTTGTTTTTTAAGTGGCGGAATTGATTCGTCAGTGATTACAGCACTTGCTGCATCCAAAGTAAAAAATCTGAATACTTTTTCTATCGGTTACAAGGATGAGCCTTTTTTTGATGAAACCCATTTTGCGCTTGAAGTTGCCAAAATGCATGGCACCAATCATCATGTATTCAAACTTACCAATGATGAGCTATATGAAAACCTGGACGAGATTTTGGATTATGTAGATGAACCTTTTGCCGATTCGGCCATGATTCCGGGATATATTGTGAGTAAATACACCAGAAAAGAAGTTACGGTAGCTTTATCAGGCGATGGTGCAGATGAAATGTTTGCCGGATATCAAAAGCATAAAGCAGAGTGGATGGTGCGCAATAAAATGCTGATGAAACCTGCCGTATTGTTGCTTGCCTCACTGTTTCCGGGTGGTAAAGGTTCGAGGGAAGGAGCGTGGCAGAATAAAATAAGACAACTGCATCGCCTCGCTGGCGGAATAAAACTAAGCCCGGCAGAAAGATACATTCGATGGTGCTCTGTGATGGATGAAAAAGAAGTAGAGGTAATGTACAGCAGAGCAGACAGAAGGGAGTATGAGAGAAGAAAAAAATTGCTTTCAAATGACATTGACGGAAAATCAATGAACGATATACTCTTAAGCGATATGAAGCTTGTGCTCAGAGGAGATATGTTGCGAAAAGTGGATATGATGAGTATGGCCAACAGCCTTGAGGTGCGAACACCTTTTTTGGATTATCATGTGGTTGACTTTGCTTTTTCGTTGCCCGAAAATTATAAGATAACATCGGCCATGCAGAAAAAAATATTAAAAGAAACTTTTAAAGACGAATTACCTGAATTAATATTTCAAAGAGGAAAAAAAGGATTTGAAGTCCCATTGTTAAAATGGTTTCAAACGCATCTTAAATCAAGAATTGAAGATTTATGGCTCAATGATAAGTTCATAAAGGAACAAGGAATGTTCAACCCCGGCAGTATAGCAACATTGCGCCAGCAACTGTTTGACAAGCCGCAGGGAGAAACTGAAGCCCGTGTATGGGCATTGATTGTATTTCAGAATTGGTGGCTTAAATATCATTCAGCGAAATAAGTGTTTTAGTTATGCCAAAAGTATTACGAATAATAAACAGGCTCAATCTTGGAGGAATCACCTACAACGTGACTTATCTGACGCGCTTTATGGCTCCTGAATATGAAACGATGCTGGTTTCGGGAATGAAGGATGATGAAGAGGAAAGCTCGGAATTTATTCTTGACCAATACGGTGTAAAGGCGCACTACGTTAAGGAAATGAAACGTGAAATAAACTTTGCTTCCGATCGCAAGGCCTATCTCGAAATTAAAGACCTGATAAAAAAATTCAAACCTGATATTGTTCATACTCATGCAGCCAAAGCAGGTGCATTAGGCCGATTGGCAGCAATAGCATGTAATGTGCCGGTAATCGTACATACATTTCATGGACATACATTCCATTCCTATTTCAGTCCTTTGAAAACCAGGTTTTTTATCGAAATAGAACGATATCTCGCCCGTAAAAGCACTGCCATTATAACTATCAGTCAGTTACAGAAAGAAGAAATATGTAACCGTTTTAAAATCTGTCCTCCTGAAAAAGCACATATCATTCCTCTTGGATTCGACCTTTCGCGATTCAAAGAAAATATGGACGAAAAGCGAAAACAATTCAGACAGGAATTTAACATTGCCGAAGATTGTCTGGCTGTTGGTATTATCGGACGATTTGCGATGATAAAAAATCATTCTTTTTTTCTGGAAGCGTTTAAAGCACTTACGGAAAGAACGAATAAGAGGGTTATTGCCGTACTTGTGGGTGATGGAGAGGAAAGAGAAAATATTCTGCAAGTTTGCAAGCGGTTGTCGCTGCCGGTAGCAACTCATGGAGCTTCGCCCGAAACCAAGGTAGTGTTTACATCATGGATTAAAGATGTGGACCGCGCACTGGCAGGATTGGACGTAGTATGCCTTACCTCTCATAATGAAGGTACCCCTGTAAGCCTTATTGAGGCACAGGCAGCTTCCAAACCGGTGGTAAGCACTAGAGTAGGAGGAATAGAAAATGTAGTTAAGGTAAACGAAACAGGGTTGCTGTCTGATGCCGGTGATTTGCAGCAATTTGTACATAATCTGTTAAGAGTTATCGAGAATGAACAGCTGAGAAACAACTTAGTAAGCAACTCATGGACGTTTGTAAAAGATAAATTTCACTATACCCGTTTGGTGAAAGATACCAAATTCCTTTATAATGAACTACTTTCAAATAGAAAATAGGCTCATTCTTCGGGAAAATAAATTATTTTTGCCTCGCGACATAAAATCAGTTATTAAAAAATGAGAAAAATTAAAAGTGTGATGCTGGCTGTTTTGGCCGGAAGTTTATTAACAGGCTGTTCAATCAATTCCAGTATCATGTTCAGGACAGATAAAAATTTTGTCAGTCAACAAGACCGAACCATCGGAAATGTAGAATATAAAATTGCTCCTAACGACATCCTTAGTGTAAGTGTTTACACCAATGAAGGGATTAGCTTAATTGATCTTACCGCACACTCTAATTCACTGAGTGAAACAAATAGCGGTAACACTGCTTTTAATGGTCTGAATCAGTATACGGTAGATATTGATGGTTTTGTGAAATTGCCAATAATAGGAAGGGTGAAAATTCAGAACATGACTACCCGCGAAGCGGAAGTCTTGCTCGAAAAACAATATACTACTTACTACAACAAACCATTTGTAATGGTAAAAGTGCTTAACAGACGTGTACTCGTATTCCCCGGTGAAGGTGGTGCAGGTAAAGTTGTTACCCTTACCAATGACAATACAACACTTATTGAAGCCTTAGCTCTGGCAGGAGGAGTATCGCAATATGGTATTGCCAAACGTATAAAACTTATCCGTGGCGATTCGCGAAATCCTCAGGTTTCCATTATCGACCTTTCTACAATTGACGGTATGAAAGCCTCTAATCTTTTACTGCAGGCAAATGATATTATCTATGTTGAGCCCCGCAAAAGAGTGTCGCAGGGAGTACTTGCAGAGATTGCACCTATTGTTGGAATTTTCAGCGGTATAGCAAGTATTTTCATTGCTTATGATGTCATAAGAAGATCTCGATAACCCCCAATGCCTAAAAAGCGAATAACACCCCTTAACGAAGAGTTTGACTTTAAACTCTTTGTTACCATTGCTCAGAAAAATTTTGAGTGGTTTCTGATGTTCATGTTTGTTTCAGTACTTACATGGTTTCTTATTGTGAGATATACACAGCCTATTTATGAATCTGCATCATTAATGAAACTGAATACAGATAATAATGTCACCAAGGCACTGAATATTTCTCGTGACCAGTATATGGATCAAACCAATGAGGTGGCAGGCAACCTGGAGTTAATCCGATCAAATATCATTATGCAAAAGGCAATAAACACATTGCCGGTTCGCGTATCTTATTTTTCCAAAGGAACACTGCTGGAGAATGAGATGTACAAATCACATCCGTTTTCAGTAGAATATGTCATTAAAGATTCGTCTTTGATGGATCAGGTTTTTTATCTGCAGTTTAATTCTGAAAATGATTTTTCTCTGACCTATCCTGTAAAAGGTAATAAGGACCCCGAAACAAATGATTTTAAAGTAGGAAAATGGATATTACTTGATGGTATTAATCTGATGATTACTGTTACCAATTATCAGAACATAGTCAAATTCCAATCGCAGCTAAAAAAGAATTCTTTTAAATTTATCATCAACTCTGATGCAGCATTAGTTAAAGATTTCACCTCTAAGTTAACGGTAATGATGGCTAACCCTGAAGCCAAAACCGTAAATATAAAGGTGAAGGAGAAAAATTCGTACAAAGCTGCCGACATTGCCAATGCAGTAGCTAATGAATTCCTTAAATTTGATGTATTGATGAGCAGAGAAGGTACCGACAGAATTCTTGATTTTATTGATACCACCTTATATCAGGTCAATTCGGAGTTGGCGGAGTCGGAGTTAAACCTGCAGAAATTCAAAAGCTCTAACCGCATTATTACACCTGAACTGGCAGCTACCGACATCAGTTCAAAAATGAATGCACTTGATGCACAGCTAACCGACTATACATTGAATCTGCTGGCAATTAAGACGCTTAAAGAAACCGTTGAAAAAGAGAAAAAAGTTGATGAGCACATGCTCAGCCTCACCGGTATTTACAAAACGGATGAAATAAAAAATGTATTGCAGACACTGAATATGCTCCTCGAAAAACGAGAGCAGGCTATGGTGATGGTAACCGATCAGGCGGAATATGTAAAACTTTTGAACGCTCGTATTCAACGACAGAAAGAATATCTTTTGCAATCCATTGTATATGAAGAAAACAGTTTAAAGGCAAAGAAAAATGAACTTGAATCACAATACAACGGTTTAAGTAACGATTACAAAGGCATTCCTGAAAAACAAACCGAATACGAAAGGTTAGATCGTGTATTTCAGATTAATGAAAAATTCTATTCTCTTTTGCTTGAAAAGAAAGCGGAGTTTTCCATCACACGCGCAGGTTATGTTTCCAAGAATCTCATATTGGAAGCTGCCAAACCTCCCATGGTGCCATTTTATCCTAATAAGGCACTGATATTAAGTACTTGCCTCATGGCAGGTTTTGTTGCAAGTTTCTTGCTTATTTTCCTGAAATATTTATTCTATAATCAGATTGGTTCGCTTGAGGAAATTGCCCAATATACCGATGCTCCACTTTTGGGTATAGTGCCTCGTTATAAACGTGAGATACCAATCTCACAAATGCTGGTAGATAAAAGTCCCAAATCTGTCATTGCAGAAGCATTCCGTTCCATTCGTACCAATCTTCAGTTTATCAATAATGAGGAAGGCTCACAAATGATGGCCGTAACCTCTACTATTTCAGGTGAAGGAAAAACATTTAACGCTATCAATCTTGCAGGAGTCATTTCTTTTTCAGGAAAGAAAGTAATCATTCTCGACCTCGATATGCGTAAACCTAAAATCCACCTTGGATTTAATGTAGAGAACAACAGAGGGATAAGTACAATTCTTATTAAGAAAGACACATTTGAAAACTGTATCAATAAAAGTTCATTGGAAAATCTGGACTTCATCACTGCGGGACCCATACCACCTAATCCTTCAGAGTTGATCATCAGTCCCAAAATGACAGAGTTGATAGAGTTCTTAAAAACTAAATATGATGTTATCATTGCTGACCTTCCACCAGTGGGAGTGGTAAGTGACGGTATTCCTATTATTCAAAAAGCCGATTATCCAATTTATATTTTGCGTGCTAATTACTCCCGCAAAATGTTTATTCATAACATTAATAAAATTATTTCGGAGAATAAAGTTCCACGACTTTCAATTGTACTTAACAGCGTGGATCAAACCAAGCTCAAATATGGCTATGGTTACGGCTACGGCTATGGCTACGGTTATGGCTATGGTTACAGCTACGGCTATGGCTATGGCTATTATTCGGAAGACGATAAGCCAAAACAGACTTGGTGGAGAAAAATTATTGGCATCTTTATAAAAAAGTAAAATGCAGATAGTGGAGCAGGCACTTAACGGTTTGTGCGTGTTAAAAACCAATGTTTATAAAGACAATCGCGGATATTTCCTGGAATCATACCATCAGGATAAAATGAAAACCGTAGGTATTGAAAAGACTTTCATGCAGGACAATTTTTCACTTTCGGCAAATAATGTATTGCGTGGTCTGCACTTTCAGAATCCTCCTTACGCTCAGGGAAAACTGGTAAAAGTTGTTTCGGGAGCTGTACTTGATGTGGCAGTTGACATTCGCCCTCAATCACCAACTTTCGGAAAAAACTTCACCATTCAACTCAATCAGGATGAGCATCTGATGCTTTGGATTCCGGAAGGTTTTGCTCATGGCTTCGTTTCATTGGCAGATAATACTTTGTTCTATTACAAATGCTCCAATATTTATAATCAACAAATGGAATCCGGAATTCGGTATGATGACCCTGATTTGAATATAAACTGGGGTGTTAAAAACCCCGTTCTTTCAGAAAAAGACCTTCTATTACCTTATTTTAAAAATGCAACTATTCTTTTTTAGGTTTCAATTCAGTACCTTTGTGGCAGTATAATGCACAATAACCCCAGCTGAAATTTCAGTAAACGATGCTGAAGATATCAGTTTTAAAAACAACAAAATGGAAGACATCGTAAGCAACCACTACCATTACTTTATTTACGCAGTTTTGTTTTTAGGCTCATTAGCCTTTTCATTTCTGATAAATTCGCTTTTCATGCGTTTCTTTTTTACGCTTGGCATGCGAAATAATAATGATGGAACCATCATCCGATGGGGGTCCAAATCAAAACCCGCTGTTGGTGGATTGTCTTTTTATATTGTGTTCTTGTTGTCATTGGCTATTTATTCCATTTTCTTCAACAACAATGATGCGTTGTACAACTCACAATTCATGGGATTTATTATGGCTATGGCCATAGGTTTTCTGATTGGCCTTGCCGATGATGCCTATAACACAAAACCCGTTCTGAAATTTCTGGCTCAGGTCTCATGTGCTTTCTGCTTTATTTTTACCGGTACTTATATTGATTTTTTTGATAACCTTATGCTCAATTATATCTTCACCATATTTTGGGTGGTAGGTATTATGAACTCCATAAATATGCTTGATAACATGGATGGTATAACCGGAAGTGTTAGTCTTGGAGTACTTATTTGTGCCGTTGTAATTATTCTGATGAGTAATGATATCAACAATCTTTATCTTGCTTCTATCATTGGATTGTCTGCCGGCATTCTCGGTTTCTTATATTTCAACTGGCATCCTTCCAAAATGTATATGGGCGATACAGGAAGTCAGTTTCTCGGAGTATTTCTTGCAGGAATAGGTATCATGTTTTTCTGGAATAACCCTTATCAGATTACCGAATCATTATTGATAAAAAGACTGATGACTGTGCTGATGGCATTCTTACTTCCTATTGTTGACACAACAGTAGTTGTTGTTAACCGTATCAGCAAAGGCAAAAGCCCTTTTGTTGGCGGAAAAGACCACACCACACACAGCCTTGCATATCTAGGTCTGAAAGATAATCAGGTTACATGGGTTTATGTGTTGATATCGGCATTGTCCATATTTTTTGTTTACACCATTAATTTTCTGATTACAAGCTGGAATATTCTTTATACCCTAATTTTCGGAGGGTTTTTCCTGATTACACTTGCAGCGTTTTTTTATACCACATCGCGCATTCGCGAAACCAAAAAGTCAGGTGCTGAAAAAACTCCTGCTTACTCACATACACATTATCATTAAACTTCATTGACAGTTTACTGAGAGGACAGATTAATTCTGTAATTTCGGATTTTTAAATCAATGACACTTTATATTGTAATTGCAACGGTGTTGCTAAGTCTCTTTGCTTTCAGCAATCGCGAAGTAAGCAACAAACTCATTTTTAATCCTTACATGGTATCTCATCATAAAGAGTGGTATCGTTTACTTACTTCGGGTTTTATTCATGCTGATTTTATCCATCTGTTTGTAAACATGTTTGTGTTATACAGTTTTGGACCTGTGGTCGAGCGGCAGTTTACATTTATACTTGGTGAATCCGGACCGATTATATTTTTGATTTACTATCTGATAGGATTGATTGTTTCAATTTTACCGACCTATTTCAAACAAAAAGAAAATTACCTTTACAATGGGCTTGGTGCTTCAGGCTCTGTTTCTGCCGTTTTGTTCAGTTTTATTTTGTTTTTTCCATGGCAAAAAATTTATCTATACGGCATTCTGGGAATTCCGGGAGTATTAGCAGGAGTAGGTTATTTATGGTTATCAAGTTATATGGATAAGAAGGGTGGCGATAACATCAATCATAATGCACACTTCTGGGGCGCTGTTTATGGCGTGATTTTTCCGATAACGATAGCTCCGGGAATATTTATGCACTTTATCAATCAACTGCTTAATTTCAGATGAACCATTTGCATAAAGCTGTATTTCTGGACCGTGATGGTGTAATCAATAAGGATAATGAATACTATACCTTCAAGACCGATCAGGTAATCATTAATGATGGCGTGGTGGATGCACTGAAGTTGTTTTCTGACAATGGTTTTCTTTTATTCATCATCACCAATCAAAGCGGTGTAGCTAAAAAAATGTATTCGCTGCAGGACGTTTACAATGTTCATGACTATATGCAACGTTTGTTTAATAAAGAAGGTGTTGTCATCACCGGCTTTTATTTCTGCCCTCATCATCCTGATGTAAGCAAATGTTTATGCAGAAAACCTGACAGCCTGCTGATAGAAAAAGCTGCAGCGCGTTATCAGATAAATATTTCAGAGTCCTATTTTATTGGCGACCGTGAACGAGATATACAAGCTGGTGAAAAAGCAGGATTAAAAAGTTTTCTGATTCAATCCAATGAATCCATTCTGCCAATAGCCAAACAAATTTGTTCAAAATGAAATTCGTGTGGTATAATGGTGAATTAACAGCTTCGGAAAAAATAATAATTACTCCCGACAACAGAGGTCTGTTGTATGGCGATGGATTGTTTGAATCCATTCGTTGCTCTAATGGTAAGCCATTGTTTATGGATTTGCATTTTGAAAGATTGACGTATGGTCTTGATGTTTTGAAAATCCAGATGCCTCTGCTTTCTGCAGATTATCTCACAGAGCAGATGATACTGCTTAATAAGAAAAATAATTTTCAAAACGGAGTTAAAACACGGATTGTAATTACACGGAATGCAGGAGGTACTTATACTCCTGAAAATAATTCAGCTACCACGCTCATTACCGCACTTCCATTACCCGACAATCATTTTGTGTGGAATGAAAATGGTTTGCAGGTAGATGTTTTCACAGAGATAAAAAAACCGATTAACAAATTATCATCATTCAAAAGCTGCAATAGTTTGTTATATGTTTTAGCTTCGGTTGATTTCAAGAGTAAAAATTTTGATGATTGCCTGATACTGAATGAGCGTAACGAAATTTGTGAAGGGGCTTCTTCCAATATTTTTTGGATTAAAAACAATACCGTATTCACAACGCCTTTGAGCAGCGGTTGTGTGAATGGAGTTTTACGAACGGTTCTTTCAGGACTAACCCAAGTACATGAAAAAACACTTTGGGAGAATGAACTCTTGCAGGCCGATGAAGTATTTTTAACCAACATGGGTTCAGGAATCCGATGGGTGAAGAAATTCAAGAATAAAAATTTTACTTGCCGGCAATCGCGTGAAATTTTAAACTTGCTGAATATAAAAACTCAATAGTATGAACAGATTCCAGAAGGACGAAACTATATGTGCGCTTATCACACCTCCGGGTGCAGGCGCTGTTGGCGTCATTCGTATTTCGGGAAGTAAAGCTATTGCTATTGTTGATGCCGTTTTCGAATCTGCAAAATCCGGTTTCAGGTTATCGGAAGCTAAAACGCAAACCGTTCATTTCGGAAAAATTATGGACGGCAGCGCAGTGCTTGACGAAGTGTTGGTAACTGTTTTCAGGGCACCACATTCCTACACAGGCGAAGATGTGGCAGAGATAAGTTGTCATGGGTCTGCATATATCCGTCAGCGTTTGTTAGAAATGTTGCAAAGCAAAGGTGCTGTAATGGCCAAGCCGGGAGAGTTTACCTTGCGAGCTTTCTTAAACGGAAAACTTGACCTATCACAAGCAGAGGCTGTAGCTGATATTATTGCTGCCGAAAACAAATCATCACTACAGGCTGCCATGCAGCAGATGCGAGGCGGATATTCAGGCGAAATAAAAACACTGCGCGAGGAGCTGATTCGCTTTGCAGCACTGATAGAACTGGAGCTTGATTTCGGTGAAGAAGATGTGGAGTTTGCCGACCGTAATGAACTGAAATCAAATGTAGAAACATTGCTCACACGTGTACGAAAGTTGCTGAAGAGTTTTGAGTTAGGTAACATTCTGAAAAATGGAATACCTGTTGTAATAGCAGGAAAGCCTAATGTCGGAAAATCAACCTTGCTCAATACCTTGATTAATGAAGAGCGCGCTATTGTGAGTGATATTGCAGGTACCACACGCGATACTATTGAAGAGGAATTTAATATCAACGGTATACGGTTCCGTTTTATTGACACTGCCGGCATTCGTGCTACGGATGATACAATAGAGTCAATAGGAGTGGAGCGTACACTGCAAAAGGTATCGGAGGCTGCCGTTATTCTTTATTTGTTCGATCCGCGCGAAACCACAGCTGCTTCACTTAAGCATGAACTGGACGAGTTGAAAAGCAAACTTAACCTGAAAGATAAAAGTGCAGCAGATTCACATCTGATACTTATTGCCAACAAATCTGATTTGTTTGATGAGGCAATGATTGAAAAAGAATATGCCTCTTTTCCAAGCCTTGTATTAATATCGGCAAAACGTAAAACGCATCTTGAACAGCTGAAAGAAAAATTGCTTGCAGTTTCAGGTATTGATAAAATAAACTTACAAGAATCTTTAGTCACCAATGCACGTCATGCGCAATCACTGAAAAGTGCAGAAGAAGCATTGCATAAAGTACTTGCCGGTTTGGATGCAGGCATCAGCAACGACCTTATTGCATCAGATATCAGATATGCCATTTCACAGTTAGGGGAAATCACAGGCCAGGTTTCCTCAGACACCCTTCTCGAATTCATCTTCTCGAAGTTTTGTATCGGCAAATAAAACGCCTTTCTTTTGTTTGATAAGTACTTGTTTTTATTGAGTTTGTTAGTAAATATCTTTTAATTCATTGAAAAAGTCCAAACACTTTACTAAACCATACAGGAAGAAGAAATCATAAGCACAGTAAGGTGTTTGGACATAATTGCCTACCGGATAGGGATGCTTTTTTCAGCACTCCGTATTATGGAAGATGCGGAAATTTCACAGCAGTTAGTTTGCAGCGATAACGATTTAGTTGGTTTTGCCTTCTTATATTTGCCAATATCTGACAAGTCAATTAAAGAACGATGGCAACACAATTCGGTGAGAAGGTACGGGAGCTAAGAGAGCAGCAGCATTTATACCTGCGGCAGGTGGCTCCACTGTTGGAAATGGATACGGCTCAACTGAGTAAAATTGAAAAAGGGCTCCGGCAATTGAAACGGGAGCAGATAACAATCTTAGCAGATATTCTCAAAGTTGAAAAAGATGAACTCTTAACGCTTTGGGTAGCTGATCAGATTATTGATGTCACAAGTGGCGAAGATGTTGCATTGAAAGCGATGCAAGTTGCAGAGAAGGAAATTATAAGTAATAGAAAGAAAAAGGACAATAGTGGCAACAAATAAACATGCTATAATAAGATACCATGCTTTGGACCAGTGTTTCAGTAACCCTGGGAAAAGGTATTTTATTGATGACCTCATAGAGGTCTGCAATGATGCTTTGTATGAGTATACAGGGGCATCAGATGGCGTGAAAAGGAGACAAATATTTGAGGATATAAAATTCATGGAAAGTGAGCAAGGGTGGTCTGTGCCTCTTGATCGTTTTAAAGATGGCAAACAAGTATACTATCGTTATTCAGATAGGAATTATTCGATAAAAAACCAAGCCGTAAATGAATCAGAAGCAAAGCAATTAAAGGAGACTTTATCAATACTTACGAGATTCAAAGGCATGCCTCAATTTGAGTGGATGGAAGAAATGCTTATAAGGATTGAATCAGCTTTTAATCTAAAAGGTAGCACCAATATAATAGTAGGCTTTGAACATAATCAATACTTGAAGGGACTAAACCACTTTACTGAAATATTTAATTCTATCCAATACAAAAGGGTGCTCAAAATCGAATACAAAGGATTTAAACAAATTAAATCAACACAAGTAATTTTCCATCCTTATTTTCTAAAACAATACAACAGCAGATGGTTCCTTTTTGGCTACAATGAAGACTTTAATTCAATTAGCAATTTAGCCTTAGACCGCATTTTTAGCTTAAAAGCCATCAGCAAGAAATACCAAGAAAATAATGCAATAAATTTTGAAGAGTATTTCGATGATGTAGTTGGTGTAACTGTTTCTGAAACGCTAAAGCCTATTAAAATTCAACTTGAAATTGTAAAATCACTTTGGCCATATATTGAAAGCAAACCAATCCACGGTTCTCAAAGAATCATTTCTAAAAAACAAACCAATGTGATTATTGAACTTGAAGTAAAAATTAATTATGAGTTAATAACAACAATTTTTGCTTATGGTGAAGGGGTAAAAGTGTTGCAGCCAGAAGAGTTGCGGGTGGGTATTATGAACAAGGCAAAAGCCTTATTAAACAACTATTTATAACCTATGCACATCCACTGCACACATACTATTCATCTTTGCTTCGTCAATCAAATAATTGAGCTATGATGAGAGAATTGAAATTAGATAATATTATTCCGGTAGAGGCAATCACAAGTAGATTGTGGTCGGTTTTTGATGTGTTAAGAAGTGAACCTGTTTCTTCGGAAGATTATCATCTTATTCTTTTTCTTTTAACAATATACAAAGATGGCTATTTACATGATGCTATCAACGCTACGCCTAATGATGTAAGGTATTCCATTGAAGATTCTATTAGAAAATCTAATGCCGAAAATCATCATCAAATTATTGAGATTTCTGGTGCTTTTGATCATTCATTAAAGCGTTTAAGCAATAGAGCTTTACAAGAAATTATTCACGTACTCTTCAGCATAAATATCGATGAACTGAAACTTCACTTTTCGGATATTTTCGATAACGTATTATATCGGTTAGCAAAATCCCAGGGTCGTCATGGCGGTGAGTTTATACAGCCAATTGAATTGTCAAGGCTGGTTTGCAATTTAGCTGACCTTGAATCAAATTCTACGGTTTTCAATCCCTTTGCCGGGGTTGCATCATTTGGAGTATTTCTTGATGAAGGTCAAAACTATTTTGGGCAGGAAATTAATTATACTACATGGGCGATTGGTGCTCTTCGTATTCTTGCTTATGAAAGACCTGGTGAATCAAGATATGTTAAAGATGATTCAATTCTTCATTGGCCAGACGACAATCAGAAATTTGATCTTGTAGTTTCCAATCCTCCTTATGGGTTAAGGTTGGGCAACAACTACAGGGAAGTCTATCCTGAATATAGAACGGCTGAACAACTCCTAATTGAAAAAGGGATTTCTTCACTATCTCATAAAGGAAAACTAATTGCTATTCTTCCTAATGGCTTTTTGTTTAGAGGTGGCTCAGAGCAGCGTTTACGAGAACATTTAGTTGAATCTGATTTAGTTGATTCCATTATTGCACTGCCGGGTGGTTTACTGTTAAATACAGGTATGCCTTTGGTTATTTTGGTACTTAACAAGGCTAAGAGAATGCCGGGAGTTGTTAAGTTTATTGATGCTAAGAATTACGTAGAATCAAAAGGCTCCAGAGAAAAGAGACTAAATGATTACGCATTGCTTTCAGTCCTGAGTAAAGATCAAGAGTCTGATTCTGTTAGGATAGTTTCTATCAATCAAATAAGAGAGCTTGAGTATAACCTAAGTGTTCCAAGATATTTTCAAAAGAATTTTGAAGGTGTAAAATTGTTAGATATTCTGGAGTATGTCCGGGGCAGTAGAATTGCAAATGTTGAAAGTGGCAAGCTTATCAGAATCAGAGATTTAAAAGATGATAAACTTGATTATTTTCTTGATGAAAAGAGTGTTGAGGAATCCGAATTAAGAAGACCAGATATTAGGGTAATCGAAGATTCTGTTTTATTACTTGCAATTAGATGGCGTACGCTAAAGCCAACTTTTTTCAAATATACTGGTACGCCTATTTTGTTACCCAATGATATTATTGCGTTTAAGGTTAATGATTCAGTAGTAAATATTGGTTACTTAGTAAATGAACTACATGCTGACTATATACAGGAGCAATTAGAATCATACCGTATTGGAGATACTATTCCTTTTATAAGAAGAGATGATTTACTGGATATAAAAATTAAGCTCCCTTCACTTAATGAGCAAATTGCAAAGGTGCAGGGCATTGAAGAATTATCCAACAAGATAAAGTCGCTTCAACAGGAGAGAAACGCTTTGGCTCATGGCCGTTCAAATTCTCGTTTCAATGAGTTTGCATCATTAAAGCACACCCTGGGCCGTCCAAGACAAAATATTTTGGATTGGTCTGATAACCTGATTCATTTTTTAGGTGATAAGGGTAAAGAAATTGATAAGCTGAATAAATCCTTTGCTGAGTTCTATGATATTGATATGCTTTCTGCTCTTAATGAAATTAAGAGAGATATTAATTTCATGTCCGAGATACTGGAGAAAGGCGAAAATGGACTTGTTGTCAATGACTATCCTTTGAAGTTAGTGCCCTTGTCTGACATTAATGCTTTAGTTAATGAAATTACCCACAATGGTTTCAAGTTTAAAATTAAGAAACTGCCATTGAAGGGTGAAAAATTAAAGGAACGTGGCATAGAGTGTAATCCAACTCTTTTAAGAACACTTATTGATAATGTTTTAACCAATGCAAGCAAGCATGGTTATGCAAAGAAAGACATATCGAATGAAGTTGTAATTGAATTAACTGTAGTTGATGAACAGTTGATCCTTGAAATCAAAAATAATGGTAAGCCATTTCCTAAAAATTTCGATAAGGAAAAGTTTATCAGTAAATATTCTACTGCAAATCCTGATGCAGGCAGTGGTCTTGGTGGCTATGACGTTAATAGGATTGCAGAATACTTTAATAATCCAACTTGGGAATTGATGCTTAATGAAGATCCTATTTATCCTGTAAAATTCAAGTTTCAGTTTTCATTAAAATTTGTGAAATAATATGGAAGACATTTTTTATAATATACTTTGGATAGATGATGAGCATGAAACATTGTCCGGTACTAAAGGCCGGGCAAAGCGGAATGGCATTAATCTAATCCCTTATAAATCTTTAGATGGAGGTATGAGTGAGTTAGAACGCAACTATCCTTATTATGATGGCGTTCTTTTAGATGCCAAATTTTTTGAAAACGAGGATGATGAAGCAGGTTCTGAGGATACCTATGCATCTTTCCGTGCTAAAGACCGGATACTTCAGCTCCCAAAGAAATTTGAGATTTTTATTTTGACAGGCCAGGCAGAAGCATATGAGGATAGAACATTTAAGAAAGCTTTTACTAAGGTATACGAAAAAGGTAAAGACGAAGATGTAAATCGCCTCTTTAGTGATATTAAAGAAGCGGCAAAGGGTCAACTTGATACACAGCTACGCCATTCATTTAAAAGGGTTTTTGATTTATGTACGGAAAGATACGTTGGTGAATTAGCCGGACAGGATTTACTAAAATTATTAAAGGTTACTGACGAATCTGATATTGATAATGATTTCAATACCATCCGAAAAATAGTTGAAGATCTATTTACGGCATTTCACAAGTACAATTTACTTCCTATTGAATTTGTCAGTCCGGGTGTAGCATTAAACGAAAGCAGTAAATTTTTGGCAGGCAAATCGTCCGATGGATCATTGTTTACTGAAAAGGGTTTTCAGCACTTGGAAGAAACACATTTGCCTCAGCAGGTAGCATCCTATATAAGAAGCATTTTATCAATTACTCAGGCAGGTTCACACCGTTCAAATATTGATAAGTTCGTAAAGCAGGTTAGGACACCTTATCTATTTAAAAGTGTTTTGTATCAATTGATGGACGTACTGGTTTGGTTTAAAATGTATGTAGATGGAAATCCTAAAACAGAGAATTGGCAAAGAACTGAAGGTGTTATTTCTGAAGTTGGTGCAGAACCGGCTGATTTAATTGAGGGCAAAGTAATTAATATGAATATTGATAAGGGCTTTGCATTTTTTCAACCTGATGCTGGTGGTTCAAACATTTTTATTCCACCACATTTAGTAACAGCTAATAGCCTTACAAACGGATTACCTATTTCGGTAGAAATTGAAGAGTATGTAGATAACCGAAGTGGTGAAACAAAAAGCAGAGTAAAACGAATTTTTAATTAATAACTATGGCCTTTAACGAAAATACAAGAGTAAAAATTCCGGCAATCCTGCACCTGTGCAGGTTAGGATACGGTTACGTTTCGCTGTCAAAGGCTAAATGGGATATTACCACAAACATATTTACCGATATTTTTAACGATAGCATCAAGCGGATTAATCCAGACATTGAGGAAGGCGATATAAAAAGAACCTACGAAAATATTTGCCTGGCATTAGACAATGAAGATTTGGGCGAGGCTTTCTCCAACATGCTCAATGCAACATCAGGCGTTAAACTCATTGACTACAAAGATTTCAACAACAATACTTTTAATGTAGTTACCGAACTCACTTACAAAAACGGAGATGATGAATTTAGGCCGGATATAACCCTGCTGATAAACGGAATGCCATTAGCTTTCATTGAAGTTAAAAAGCCGAATAATCAGGATGGTGTACTGGCAGAACGGGACCGTATCAATGTACGCTTTAAGAATAAGAAGTTCCGCAAGTTCATCAACATATCTCAGGTATTGGTTTTTTCCAACAATATGGAATATGATGTAGAGTCTATCGAACCTATACAAGGTGCATTTTACTCTACAGTTTCTCTCAACGATGCAAACTTCAACTGTTTTAGGGAAGAAGAAACTTTCGATTTGGTAACACTGCTGAAACCCGAAGACGACCAACTGGAGAATTTTGTTTTGAAAGACAATAATCTTTCAGCGATAAAACATTCACCGGAGTTCATTACCAATAAAGAACCCAATGCACCTACAAACAGAATCCTCACCTCGCTTTTTAGCAGAGACCGGCTGGCATTTGTGCTGAAGTATTCCATTGCCTATGTGCAGGAAACAAACGGATTGGAAAAACACATCATGCGTTATCCGCAGATGTTTGCAACAAAGGCGATAGAAAATAAACTGAACGAAGGAATAAAGAAAGGCATCATCTGGCATACACAGGGCAGTGGTAAAACCGCCTTGTCTTATTACAATGTGCAATACCTCACCGATTATTTTCAGAAGAAAGAAATCGTACCGAAATTCTATTTCATTGTTGACCGTATAGACCTGATGACTCAGGCACACCGTGAATTTAAAAGCCGTGGGTTGGTAGTGCATACAGTAAATTCAAAAGAAGAACTCTTGCAGAATTTCCGGCAACGGCAAGCCATTCACAACCTTTCCGGCAAAAGGGAAATTACAGTCGTAAACATTCAGAAGTTTAAGGATGATACCGATGTACTTCGTTCCAATGATTACGACATCAATACCCAACGCATTTACTTTTTAGATGAGGTTCACCGCAGCTACAATCCAACAGGTAGTTTCCTGGCCAACCTGTTTAACTCCGATAGAAACGCCATACTGATTGGATTAACCGGAACACCTCTTATTGGAAAAGACCGTACCTCAAAAGCAACCTTTGGCGATTACATCCACAAGTATTATTACAATGCTTCTATTGCCGATGGCTATACCTTAAAGCTGATTCGGGAAGATATTGAAACCAGCTACAAAATTCAACTGAAAGAAGCTCTCAAGGAAGTTGAAATACTCAAAGGTGATACAGACAAACGCATCATTTATGCTCATGCAAAGTTTGCCGAGCCAATGCTGGATTATATTGTACAAGACTTCATTAAAAGCCGTACCCGTTTTGGCGACCATACCATTGGTGCAATGGTGGTTTGCGATAGTGCCGACCAGGCTCGTAAACTGTTCGAGATTTTTATCAATAAATATAACCCAACCCAAAAGGTGATTGAAGAAGTATTGCCTTACTCAATGGCTGCTGAACCGGTAGTAGAATATGGCAACTACAACCGTGACCTGAAAAAAAGCCTTACCGCTTCGCTGATCCTGCATGATGTAGGCTCAAAGGATGAACGAAAAGACGAAGTGGAAGATTTCAAAGACGGTAAAATTGATTTCCTGTTTGTGTACAATATGCTGCTAACCGGATTTGATGCCAAGCGGTTGAAAAAACTATACATAGGTCGTTTAATCAAAGACCATAACCTGCTGCAAACACTCACAAGGGTAAACCGACCGTATAAGAAATTCAGGTACGGTTATGTGGTTGACTTTGCCGACATCAGCGGAGAGTTTGATAAAACCAACAAAGCCTATTTTGATGAACTGCAAGGCGAATTGGGCGATGAAATGCAGCACTACTCCAACCTCTTCAAATCAAAAGAAGAAATTGAAGAAGAAATAAAAGACATCAAGGAAAAGCTGTGGCATTACGATACCAACAATGCCGAAATATTCTCTCAGCAGATAAGCCAGATTGAAGACCGCAAAACTGTATTAGAGATAAAGAAGGCTTTGGAAGGTGCAAAAAACCTGTACAACCTTATCCGTTTGTACGGGCATTTTGATTTGCTGGAAAAAATTGATTTCCGAAAACTCAATCAGCTTTACAATGAAACGTCAAGGCACCTGGAATTACTGAACCTGAAAGAATCTGTTCAGAACAATGTGGATACTACCAACCTGCTGAATGTAGCGTTGGAGAATGTCATTTTCATGTTCCGCAAAGTATCGGAGGAAGAAATGGTTATTGCCGACCAGTTGAAAGATATGCTTCGCAAAACCCGTGAAGCATTGGGTGGCAACTTCGACCAGAACGACCCACAATTTGTAAGCCTCTATGATGAGCTGAAAAGGTTGTTTGATAAAAAGAACCTCGATGAAATTACGCAGGAGGATATGAAACAAAACATCGGTTTCCTGCAACAGATTTATGATAAGGTGACAGAACTCAACCGCAAAAACAATTTGCTGAAAGCAAAATATGAGAATGATGCAAAGTATGCACGGATGCACAAACGCATTGTAGAGCAAGGCAACATTTCCAAACGGGAAAGTGAAATATGCGAAACCCTGATGGATATTAAGAAGCAGGTGGATGATAAAGTGCTGATGAATACACAGATGCTCAACAACGAAAGTTACTTCGATAAGCTGATGATACAAATGGTGATTGGCAGCTTTGGCAAAAGCAAAATTGAATTAGACCCCGAATCTGCTAAGTATATCAATAGCTGTTTGGTAAAAGAATACATTAACGAATACTCAGGAGCAATGAGAAATTATTAATGAGAAATTAGCAATGGAAAAAGAAAATATCATATCGGATAAGAGCAAAGCGTTTGCTATACGAATTATCAAGCTGTATCAGTTTCTTACAACTGAGAAAAAGGAGTATGTGTTAAGTAAACAGCTTCTTCGTTGTGGTACAAGTATCGGGGCAAATGTGAAAGAAGGTATTTATGGTCAAAGCAGACCCAACTTCCATACCAAACTAACTATTGCTTTAAAGGAAGCAGCAGAAACTGAATACTGGCTTGAACTACTTTTTGAAACTGGGTATATAACTGCCGAGCAACACAACAGTATGGCAAACGATTGTAATGAATTATTGAAAATTCTAACTGCAATTACCAAGAAAACAAAAGCATCAAAATAATTACTAACTACTAATTACACATTACTAATTGATATGCTCGACTTTACGGCAAAAACAAAAGAACTGATTGATAACCTCAAAGGGGTTTGCACCTCCTATGGGTTAGGAAACGATGGCAATGAATTTAAGATCATTACCCAGGTGTTCCTGTATAAATTCATGAACGATAAATTCGGTTATGAAGTAAAACAGTTGGAACCCAAACTGGCAAAAGCCGAAAGCTGGGAAAAAGAAATTGCCCAATACAGCGACAAGCAATATGAAATGCTGTTGCTGCGGATGAACCCCGACAGTGCCAAGCTGAAGAGGGAACATTACCTCTCCAATTTATTCAACCGTCAGGATAAAGAAGAGTTTGCAAAGTTCTTTGATGATACACTCCGGGATATTGCCATTTTCAACAACGAGATTTTCTCTGTTAAAACGGGCACGGGTGCAAAGATTACCTTGTTTGATGAACTGAGTAATTACATAACCGACAGCAGCCAGCGGGATAATTTCTGCAAAGCCATCATCAACCAGTTGGTGAATTTCAGTTTCGAGAAAATCTTCAATCAAAAGTTCGATTTCTTCTCCACCATTTTTGAGTACCTCATTAAAGATTACAACAAAGACGGTGGCGGTAAATATGCAGAGTACTATACGCCACATGCCGTTTCAAAAATCATGGCTTCTATTCTCGTAGATAAGCCGGTGAGCAATGTAACCTGTTACGATCCATCCGCAGGTTCAGGTACGTTGTTGATGAACCTGGCACATGCCATTGGCGAAGACAGATGTACCATTTACTCTCAGGATATTTCGCAGAAATCATCCAGCATGTTGCGGTTGAATCTGATATTGAACAACCTGGTACACTCCATTCAAAACATCATTCAGGGAAATACCATGCTGAACCCTTATCACAAAGTGGGCGATAAGCTGATGACCTTTGATTACATTGTTTCCAATCCACCTTTTAAATTAGACTTTAGCGATTATGTTTCTGATTTAGAAACTAAACAAAATAGTGAACGATTTTTTGCAGGCTTCCCCAATGTGCCAAAGAAGGATAAAGACAAAATGGCCATTTATCCCTTGTTCATTCAGCACATCATGTATTCACTTTCTGCAAATGGGAAAGCTGCTATTGTAGTTCCTACTGGTTTCTTAACCGCCCAATCAAGTATTGAAAAGAAGATAAGAGAGCGTTTAGTTGAGAATAAAATGCTTCGTGGAGTAGTATCAATGCCCAGTAACATTTTTGCTACAACAGGTACAAATGTTTCTATTTTGTTTTTAGACAAGGCAAATAAAAAAGGTGATATTGTTTTAATGGATGCTTCTCCATTAGGTGTAGAAATAAAGGATGGCAAGAATAAAAAGACCTTGCTCTCTCATGATGAAGAGCAGCTTATAATAAGCACATTTAACACCCATGAAGCTGTTGAAGACTTAGCTGTTGTGGTTTCTTATGAACAAATAATTGATAAAAATTACAGCTTTAGTGCTGGCCAATATTTCGATATTAAAATTGAATACTCAGATATAACTCAGCAAGAGTTTATAAATAGAATTGAAGGGTATAAGCAAAACCTTGAGAAATATTTTGCGGAATCGAAGAAATTAGAAGCGGATATCATCAAACAATTAGGAGAATTAAAGTATGAGTAACAAAAAAATTGCATTAAAACATCTCTGCATTGAGAATGAGTGGGGTAAATACGGTATACCTGCTTCTGCCGAAGACTATGATATATCTAAAACAAGGTATTTACGAATTACAGATATTTCAGAGGATGGCGAGTTACTTAATGCAGATAAAAAGAGTGTATCAGCAGAGGATATTGAAAAGTATCTTCTTAATGAAGGGGATATTGTATTTGCGAGAACGGGTAATTCAACAGGAAAAACATATTATCATGAAGATAAAAACGGTGAATTAGCCTTCGCAGGATTCTTGATAAAATATGCTTTAGACAATGCGAAAATTAACCCTAAGTACCTAAAGTTTTATACAATCTCAACTGAATATAGAACTTGGGTAAAGAATTTATCCGTTGGTAGTACTCGTGGTAATATCAATGCACAAACATTTGCCGATTGCCCCATTACTGTTCCAGAAAGAAAACAACAGGATTTATTGGTTAGAACACTTTCTCCCTTAATCGATAAAATAGGGCTGAATAATAAAATCAGTGAAGAATTGGAGGTGATGGCAAAAACTATTTATGATTATTGGTTTGTGCAATTTGATTTCCCGAATAGTGAGGGTAATCCTTATAAAAGTAGTGGTGGAAAAATGATTTGGAGTGAGGATTTGCAGAGGGAAATTCCTGAAGGTTGGTTTGTACAACCACTTTCTAAAATTACAGAGGTTAGTAATGAATCAATAAATCCATTTGACTTTGCGGAAAAAGAATTTAAGCATTATAGTATTCCTGCATTTGACGAACTGGGAACTTATAATATTGAAAAAGGAAATCAAATTAAGAGCAGTAAATTCCTGATTAGAAATTCTGATGTTCTTGTGTCAAAACTTAACCCTTGGTTTAGTCGAGTAATTTATTCAACTAATGATGAAGATTTAATTTCTTCTACAGAATTTGTTGTTTGGCGTACAAAAAATGTTGCCTTAAAAAATTACCTGTATATGATTGCAAGAGATAAATCTTTTATAACCTATTGCTCTCAATCAGCTACCGGAACATCAAATAGTCATAAAAGGGTTAATCCTACAGTTATGATGGATTATCAGATTGCTTTCAACGAAGATGTAGCTGAGAGATATGGAAATCTGCTGGGATCAACTATTATGATCTATGCAAAAAATCAAAGCGAAAACAATAACCTAATCCAGTTAAGGAATTGGTTATTACCAATGCTGATGAACGGGCAGGTTACGGAAAAATAGTTAAAACATTGAATAATAATTAGTTGTGATAGGCGATGAGATCAGGATTAATAATCAACAACCATACGGCAAGCATAAGAAGCAAATATTTTGACTTACACTTGCTGTTAACCAAAAAATAATTACCTTTGCAGTGGAAATAACTTTTACCGATAAGAAATTTGAGAAACTGGCAAACGATGACCGTAAGCTGGTAAAGGAGTTTGGTAAACTCCGGGCAGATAAGATCAAAGCGAGGCTGGCACAACTCAGGTTTGCCACCACACTTGAAGAAGTAAGGAACTTGCCCGGCAACTACCACGAACTTACCGGCAACCGCAAAGGGCAATGGGCTTGCGACTTAGACCAACCGTACAGGCTGGTTTTCACACCTCACGAAAACCCCATCCCCACCAATGAACACGGTCAGTATGTTTGGATGGAAATAACAGGAGTAGAAGTTATAGAAGTAGTCAACTATCATAAAGAAAAGTAATCATGGCCAAGCAAAATCAGTATTTCCCACAATCAGTTCCGCATCCTGGCGAAACCTTAGCCGAGAAGCTGGAAGAAATGGAAATGGGGCCAAAAGAGTTTGCCCTCCGCACCGGCAAGCCGGAAAAAACCATTATTGATGTATTAAAGGGCAAAAGCTCCATTACACCCGATATGGCGGTGCAGTTTGAGAATGTGACCAAGATCCCCGCCAACTTCTGGATGAATCACCAAAGAGGTTATGACGAGTTCGTAGCAAGAGAGAAACGCCAAACAGTAATCGAAGAGGCAGTGGCATGGGCAAAGCAATTTCCATTGGCAGATATGATAAAGAAAGGCTGGCTGCCACCGGTTGCCACCATTCAGGAAAAAACAATGGAGATGCTTGCTTTCTTTGGTTTCTCCAATCACACCGCCTGGGAAGATTATTATTTCAAACAGCAACTTAAAGTAGCTTTCCGCATTTCCCTGGCTCAAACCAACGAGCCTTATGCCATATCTGCATGGCTTCGCAAAGGTGAGTTACAGGCAGCCGAACTGGAAGCAAACGACTATTCAGAAAAGAAGTTCAAGGAAGCCCTGCCACAGATAAAGTCCATTATGGCATCCCACCCCGATGGATTTTTTAACCAGCTGCAAAGCATTTGTCTCGAAGCAGGTGTTAAGGTGGTACATACCCCATGCATCAACAAAGCCCCCATCAATGGTTCCACCCGTTGGCTGAACGATACACCATTCATTCAGCTTACAGGCCGCTACAACCGCAACGATAGTTTCTGGTTCACCTTCTTCCACGAAGCAGGGCATATTCTCTTACATGGTAAAAAAGATATTTTCCTGGAGAACCTCGACTATTCCGATAAGGACATGCAGAAAGAACAGGAGGCGGATGAATTTGCCATCAAATGGACATTGACCGAAGACGAAGAGGCGGAAATTTTAGCAGCTGCCCCTTTGAGTGAAGAAGACATAAGAGAATTTGCCCGGCAGCTCAACACACATCCGGCCATCATCATTGGCAGGTTGCAACACAAGCGACTTATTCCATTCACAGCGGGTAAACAGTTTATGGCACCTGTTGAATTTGACAAATAACGTATGAAAGTTTATCATGGCCCAATCGCTTCAACTCAATATCATTCCTTTTTCAGCCCCTGTGCAGGAGGCTGAATTTGCTTTTTATACCGAAAGGCAGGAAGGATATTGCCCCATTCATAAAGACGATTTAAACGGAGCCATTGAAGGATTGGTAGATGAAAGCGAATTGCACTATGGCAATTGGCTTTATACTGATTTTGGAGCACCAAAAGAAAACGCCATCATCATTTCGGTTGACCTTACCGAATGTAAATACTTTGCCCAGCACTATTACAGGCATTTAATCCGCAATCATTTCAAAGGCGTTGCAGACATCATGCGGAAGAATTTCACCAACGAAATTGAAGTTTGGTTTCACAACCCCAAAGCCAGCAATGCCAAATTCAAAGTGTACAATCAGTTTACACTGAAAGTGCAGCACAACCGTGTTACCGATGGTCCAGAATTGGTAGTTTCATTTGATGGAACAACCAAAGTGCTGAACAAGAGCATTGCCGAAATTCACAACTTCAAAACGGAGCTTTACAACTGGATAAACTGCAATGGTGAACTGAACCGATGGAAATACCTCACCGATGAACAGAAGCTCAATCATGAGCATAACTATCCGGTGGTGAGCAACACATTAAAGCCCCACTTCGATATTGCGTTTGATGTGCCGGATTTCAAAAATCGTTACCCAAAGTATTTTACCCTGCTCAACGACTTTTATAATAACTACCTGAATACAGAGGATTTTAGAGCAATCCTGCCACTTTCAGCTGATGGATTTTTCAAACCAAATGGTTTGTCTGTGCAACGCATCAATGGCACATCCAATGAATTGCAGTTTGGCAATGGTGTAGGAGTTGAACCCAAAAGAGATTTGCGAAAACTGAAACCTTACAAGCCTGTACCAAAGCCAAGCAATGTAAAGTTCTTTTTCATTTACCATAAACCCGACAGGGAACAGGCGGTTAAAAGCATTTGGACATATCTCAAAGACGGCTACAACGGCCAGTATCCTTTTCCAAAAATGGAAGAGTACATCAGCCAGCCTTTTGAACTGGAAGAAAACGGCAGCATTGCATTTGATAACATTGACGAGGCTGTTTCAGTAGTGCAGAAAGCCATAAAGAACAAAGACAAGCTGCCCGATACAAAATACTTCGCCATCTATGTAAGTCCGGTTCCCAAGTGGGAAAAAGACCCGAGGCGAAACAGCATTTACCACCGCATTAAAGAAGCATTGTTGTATGAAGGCATTACCTCACAGGTAATCTGGAAGGAAAATATTTCAAAGCCTGCTTTCAACCTGTTCCTGCCAAACATTGAAACAGCTATCCTTGCCAAGCTGGGCGGTGTTCCGTGGAGGCTGAAAAGGGATACTACCAACGAACTGATTGTTGGTGTGGGTGCATTCTATTCCATTACCAAAAAGTCCAAGTTTGTAGGTTCTGCATTCTGCTTTAACAATGAAGGCATCTTCAAAGGCTTTGATTGCTTTGGAGCAAATGATACAATCAGCATAGCAGGTTCAATAAGGGAGGCAGTAGGTAAATTCATTGCATCCAATTACAGAGCCACAAGGCTTATAATTCATTTTTACAAAGACCTGAGCAAGAAGGAGCTGAAACCAATTGTTGACACCCTCCATGCCTTAGGCTTGCCAATACCGGTAATTGTAGTAACCATCAATAAGACGGAGAGCAAAGAACTGTTGGCATTAGATACGAGCAGTCAAAAACTAATGCCATACAGCGGAACGATTGTGAAAGTAGGTGCAAAAGAATACTTGCTCTTCAACAATACCCGTTACGATGCAGAAGCCAAGCCGGCACAAAAGGAATATCATTTTCCGGTGAAGATTGCCTTGTCATGCACAGTTGAAGGCATGTTGGATGATATGAATTTGGTGGAGCAATTAATAGATCAGGTTTACCAGTTCAGCAGAATGTATTGGAAAAGCGTAAGCCAGCAGAACCTGCCGGTAACAATCAAATACCCCGAAATGGTGGCCGAGATATTCCCATACTTCACTCATGATAAGCTGCCAGACCACGGAAAAGAAAGTCTTTGGTTTTTATAAGGCATTATAAACGAAATAGATTAAAGAAATGCTTACAACAGAACAAGTAAAATTTAAGCTGCTTAGTTACTGGCAGATTGAAGAATTAAAATTTATTGCGGAATTTCATAGACCTAAAAATGAAGATGGTAGTTTTCAAAATGTGCCATTTGGTTTTTTTAGAAATTTACGCATTGCCGAAAAGGACAGGATGATTCTTTACCCGAAGTTTAATGGATTGGAATACAATCGGCAGGTAACCTTTCGTCAGAAATTAGCTAAAGGTTTAGTTGATGGTCAGCATTATTTAATTGAATTAACTCCCGAGGAGGACAACAAAAGAACTCAAAACCCATTCCTTCTAAAGATTGAAAATGTTTATGTTATAGATGAATACAAATCTCCTCAGGAATTTATTCGCAATTGGTTCTTTAGAAAGGGTGAAAATCCAGAAGATGCTTCAACAATTGCATCTCAGTTGAAGCTAAACGAACTTGAATTATATACTCACACTAAACGGTTCATATTCGAGTTGATCCAGAATGCCGATGATATGCCACTGGGCAATACTCCAGTAAATATTGAATTGTTTCTATTGGCTAATCATTTGCTCTTTTTGCACAATGGTAAATATTTTGATAGAGAGGATGTAAAAGCAATATCAGATGCAGCTAAAAGCACCAAAGCAGGCAGTGTAACTCAGACAGGATACAAGGGTATTGGTTTTAAATCTGTTTTTACAGACTCTTTCAGGGTTTACATCAAATCAGGTGATTATTCATTCAAGTTTGACAAGCTGGCACCTGTTTACACAGATTTCTGGGCTCTTTATTCGGATTATTATCACTCTAAAACCCCTCAGGCAAAAAGAGAATTTGAAAGAGAGTATAGAGGCCGTGAAGCTTTATTTACTAATATCGACCGTATTCCCTGGCAAATAAAACCTATATGGGTCAATCGTAATGAGTATCCGGAAGAGCTTTTGGGTTCCCCATTTTTTATGAACCAACAAGTGGCAATTGCTCTTGAAATTGGTAGTACTATTTTTCAGCAAAAAGACTATCATGGGATGATTTCCGGTTTAATGAAAGAACCAAGATTTCTGCTCTTTTTAAGAAATACACGAAGTTTTACTTTTAAATCAATTGAACCAGTAGATTC
>JAFDWZ010000050.1 GCA_018268195.1 Bacteroidota bacterium
ACCGTAGTAAGTGTAAGTTGGGTTAGCCTGAGTAGAAGTAGCACCGTTACCAAAATTCCAGAGATATGAAACGGCATTTGTGGAGGAGTTGGTAAAGTTTACGCTGAATGGAGTACAACCGGCAGTATCGCTTGTTGCAGCCAAAGCAGTTGGCGAAAGAGTAGAAGTAATAGTAGTTTTGGCAGTATCACTACATCCTCCACTGTTTGTAACAATTAAAGATACAACAAACTTACCTGAATCTGCATAAGTATATTGAGGAGAAGCAACCCCTGAAGTAGCACCATTTCCGAAGTTCCATAAATAAGTTGGATTGTTAAGACTGGTTGAAGTGTTGTTAAAGGAAACAGTTAATGGTGTACATCCTGAAGAAGGCGTGTTGGTAAATTTAGCCTTGGGAGTTGATTTTATATTGATCTTTTTGGGTAACCAGAAAGTATCGCTGCATCCATAAATATTTGTTGCAACAAGATATACCTGATACGATCCCGGAGAGGTATAAGTATGTGTAGGTGCAGAGCTGGTGTCTGTATTCAACACTCCGGAAGCAGGGTTACCAAAATTCCAAAAGTAGGAACTGGCATTTAATGAGTTTTGAGTAAAAGAAGCAGTGAAAGCATTACATCCAACAGTATCCTTAGTGGAGGCAATGGCTGTAGGTACAGGGTGAACAACAATAGGATTGTTGAAAATATAATGTGATGAACATCCAAGTGTATCACTGGTAATAAGAGATACAGTATAACTTCCTGTGGAAGAGTAAAGGTGTGAAGGGTTTTGTAATGTAGAACTGTCACCATCACCAAAATTCCATAACCATGATTGTGCATTCAGAGAGCTATCAGTAAAGCTCACCATGTTTCCGACACAACTCTGCAAACTTGTAAGATTGAAGTAAGAAGAAGTCCCAGGAACATGCAGGTAGTTTACTTTTCTCATCGTATCACGACAACTGCCGTTAATTGCTGTCAGAGTCACGGTGTAATCACCGGGTATATTGTAAACGTGTGACGGAGTAGATGCAATAGAATTGGACCCATCACCGAAATCCCAGTAATACGAAGTTGCATTAGTAGAAAGATTATTGAAGTTGACCAATGCAGGTGCACAGAATGCTACAACAGGAGCACTGAAGTCTGCATGAGGGCTTGATATATTTACAGCGTTAGGAACCACTAAGGTGTCCTTACATCCTGTACTAAAGGTTGTAATTAAAGTTACGGTGTAAGAGCCATCAGCAGTATAGGTATGGCACGGGTTACGTGTTGTCGAAGTGCTGCCATCACCGAAATTCCATTTCCATGAAATGGCAGTAGTATCACTTTTATCAGTAAAACATATTGATACAGGCTTGCAACCTCCGGCAGAAGAAACGGAAAATTTAGCTTGTTTATATTTTATTCCCAATACTTTCTTAACTGCGGTACACCCATTTGTATCTCTTACCCATAGTGAAATACTGTCAACAGCAGGAGGTGCAGGGTATGTGTAAGTAGGATTTTTTGTCGAATCAGTAACTCCGTTATAAAAATTCCACCCCCATTGTACTGCAGGTACGGGTCCTGTTAAATCAGTAAGCTGAACAGTAATAGGGAAGCATTGGCTGCTTTGAGTAAAACTAAAATTGGGCTTAGCAGCGTAAATATTGATTAATGCGGGATAGGAAACAGAGTGAGAACAAGCACCATTAGTTGCAGTAAGAGTTATGGTGTAACTTTTTGGTGTGCTGAATTTTCTTGAGGGATTTTCGAGTGTTGAGTATCCGCTTGAAGAAGAAGGGTCACCAAAGTCCCAAAGATATGACGTAGCACCGGTGGAGGTATTTGTGAAGTAAACAATCAGTTTATCACATCCTGAAGTGGGTCCGTTAATAACAAAAGAAGGTTGCGGATTGGTTGTCGAAATGGTGTCGTGAAAAGTATAAGCGCAACCATCACTTCCGGTGGCATTTAACGTGACAATAAAATCTCCGGCAATATTATAGGTGTAAGAAGGTGATTGGGATGTAGATGTACCAATACCATCACCAAAATTCCAACTGACATTAGACCACGGTCCACCTGTGAGTCCAAAATTAAATGGCTCATCATTGCATCCGGCTTTTTTATTTACCTTGATTGGATTGGTTTTACCCAAAGTTATCACCGTACTCAAACTTGTCATACATCCTGAAGCCAAAACAATATTCAGCGACACTGTATATGTTCCCGGTTGAGTATAAGTGTGTGTCGGAAACTGAGTGGTGTCATGAGGTGAGCCATCACCAAAATTCCAGTCCCAGTGAATCACATCACTTGTTGTATCACTGAAGTGAATAAGATATGGTGCACAAGGTGTAGCCTGAACATACGTAATAGGAGAAATAATCATAGGGAATATTTCTACTATAGCAATCGGATTAAATACTTGGGAACATCCGTTACCATTATTTCCTCCCATTGTTGCGGTTAAAGTAACAGTATAAACACCTGCAGAGTCAAATACGAAAGTTGGATTTGCTTTATTACTGGTATCGTTAGTTAACCAGGGAACACCAAAATCCCAATGAAAAAATGTTGCTCCCGTTAAAGGGTTTATAAATGATACAGGATATGGCTGACATCCTTTTATTGTATCCGGAACGGTATAAATTACAGATGGTGCTGCAACGGTTACCGAAGTTTTTCGGAGTGTATCTTTACAACCCGAAGCGGATGTGACAATAAGTTGAACTATATAATTTCCCTGTGTGATAAAAGTGTGTGTTGGATTGGCAAGTGTAGAAGTGTTAGCCGCTCCTGAAGCAGGGTCGCTAAAATCCCATAACCAACTCACAGCGCCTGTAGATCCACTTGAATTGAAGGTAACATTTAATGGCGAACATCCCGATCTCGGTGTAGAACTGTAATTGGCTTTTATTTCATTTACAGTTATATAATTAATTTTTTCTTCTATGGTTTCGCAACCATTAGCAGAATACGCATGTAGTCTTACGGTATAAGTTCCTGCTGTAGTATATGTTACTGACGGTGCTGCAAGTGTAGAAGTTGTACCGTTTCCGAACTCCCAAAGGTAGGAGGTTGCACCACTTGAAAGATTATTAAACTGAACAGTAAATGGTTTACATCCTGTTGTCTGATTGGCATTGAAAGCCGCAACCGGTGGTTGATCAACAGTAATAATGTTGTTTAAAGTAACACCACCATTACAACCGCTTGATGTTGTTACAAATAATGAAACAGAATAGGTACCTGCCGAAGCAAAGGTATGAGATGGACTTGCTGAAGAAGAAGTGTTTTGTGCACCTGAAGTAGGATCACCAAAATTCCATAGATAGCTGGTAACACCGGTTATTGAGGGAGGCGTAAATTGCACAGTTAGTGGTTTACATCCACTGCTTTTATTCCACGTAAATGTTGGTGTTAGTGCAGTGCCTATATTAATTAAATTGTTGGCTACGGCAGTATCACGGCAACCATTATTGTCTTCAACAATTAGATTTACAGAGAATGTTCCTTGCGTTCCGTAAACGTGTGTTGGATTGGCAAGTGTGGAGGTGTTTGCTCCTCCTGATGAGGGTTGACCAAAGTTCCATGTATAATTGGTAATACCTGTTGATGAAGAGGAAAACTGAAATACCTGATTCGGATCACAAGAACTTGAAGGAGCTACCGAAAGTTGTGCAGTTGGTTTATCATAAACACGTATATAGTTTAATTTTGTTTTCACATTGCTACATCCATAAGCGGAATAAGCAATTAATTTCACGGTATAATATCCGGGTATGGAATAAGTATGACTAGGATTTGTTTGAGTTGATGAAAAGCCATCACCAAAATCCCAAACACATGTAGTATAATTAGCAGAGTTATTGGTAAAGTTGACAGTTAACGGGCTACATCCTGATGTTACATTAGATGTAAAATCAGCAACCGGAAAGGAAACAACAGTAATATAGGAAGGCATTACTAATGTATCAGAACGTCCGGAAACGGAATTGTGAGCTATAAGTGTAACTGTATATGAACCTGGATTCAGATACACAGTTTGCGGATTCGGAAGCGTGGAAGTATTTCCATTGCCAAAATCCCAGAAGAAACTGGTTGCATGTATTGAGGTATTGGAAAAATGAACCGTCAATGGAACACAGCCTTCAGTAGAATCTGCTGAAAAAGATGCAGTAGGAATCTGTGCCTTCGATTGTAAGCTACTGCAGAATACGATTAATGCAATAGCCCATAGAGTTCGAAAATAACTCTGGCGATTTCCGGTCTTTGAGTTTTTCATTTTTTGTATGGTTAAATATTATTCAATGTGTTGCCTGCCCTTTGTTTTTTGAAGTTCTATTTTCGCTGTTCATCCGGTTTTTTCCCGGCAGCATAGTTGGAATTTGGATCATAACTTGAATCCAGATTTATAATCGTATTAGTAGCACTATAATATTGCGACCCGTCACGCGCTATTTTCTTTACGCGATAGAAAGCATATCCGTTAGGAGGAGTCTGGTCCATCCATGAATAGAATAATTCCACTGCGGTGCCTATACCTTCTTTTATGCCAACAGATTCATAAATCTTACCATCAACTGAGCGCTCAACGATATATAAGCAATCAGCAGCTTCATTTTTAGCAGTCCAGTTAAGGAATACTTTTCCTGAATTATATATAGTGGTGTAATTTGCAATAGTACCATTGGCACCTGCATCTGCCATCACTACGGGTTGTGCCTGCATGGTCTGGCCTACCGCTGACCTGATGCTAATCATCATCAGAAGAAATATGATAGCCTGAACGAAGAACAGGAATTTTATGGCCGATCCTTTTATTCCGTCACGGTTATAATATCTGCGGGGTTTTGAATACATCGCAAAGCGATTTTGTCTGACCATTTTGTAAAACTCCATTGAGTTCATAGTTTCCATTGTAGTATCTTCCATATCGTTTTTGTTTTTAATATGCTTAATTTACGAGCCAAAGCGAGCAGTGTTTGATGGATTTTTAATTTTTATTACATCTCGTGCTGCAGACATTTGGCGTGATTTTTTGAATTTTTTACGCAAGTGTTCGCATTAGGTTTCACACTAATTAAAAATTATTCTTTATACAGAATAACAGAAGGACGTATTTAAACAAAAAGCTGAATTACCTTACATGTTTTCGGTTAGTATTAGTGCTAATTAACTAATTGAATGTGTGACGGGTGTTTGTTGGCTTTTTGGCGGACCTGCAAAATATTTAATTGAAACTAAAACCTTACAAACATTTATGCGTAACAAGGAAGGATTTTAATATTAAAGGTCGTCTATAATATGGATATTTTACGGAAAACAATTAAGAAACTGACAGAAGAAGAGTATCAGGCATTGCTTGAACAAGTGTCAGGTAACAGAAAGAATAAACCTTACATGGTTTTGGAAGCCAGCAGAAGTAATGATTCGGTTAGTGATACCGAAATGATGGAAAAATTGCAGGTTAACCCAAGTGCGTATTATACATTAAAGTCAAGACTTAATTCAAAAATTGCTGAAGTTCTTTCAAGAAAAGTAGAGAACCCCATTCGCGAACTGATGGAGGAAGTAGTCAGAGTTCCTGCTACGTTATATGCGACCAACAGAGAGTTTTCTATTCGTTCATTAAAAGAACTTGAAAAACGACTGAAGGAATATGACATGAGCAATGAGTTGATAATAGTTTACAAAACGCTTGCATTGTTACACCTTCATCACGAAGATTATGATCATTATATTAAACTTTATAACCGCCACGTTGCATATTCACTAGCTGTTACTAAAGCAGAGCAATTATTTGCACGCTTTTTCAAAAAGTTAGGCTACTATCAACTTACACTTGATAGCGTTATACTTGACGAGGTGGTAACTATTAAACGGGAGCTATCAAACATAACAGATATGTATGAATCGCATCGTTTGTTTGTACTCTACAATATTGTAAAAATTTATTACCTGTGCACCATTGCAGAAAAACAACAGGAGTTAAAATCGCTTGAGCTGGAAATGGAAACTACACTCAAGCGGATGAATGAAATATTTGAATCATATCCGCTGGATACTTTTTACAGCAACATTAAGCCGCTTACCAATATTCTTCAGTATGAGTACTTCCAGAAAATTAAAAATCAGGTAAGGGCAAATAATTATTTGGCAGGTACCGAAGACGTGATTTCAGACTGGAGTGAAAAAAATGCACTTCACTTTTTTATCATTCAATATCTTAATTCAAGAGTAGAAAAGTTTTTAGAAGACGGTGAAATTCACAAACTGATAGACTTTAATAACAATATCGAAAAAACCTTTGAACTGAACATTAATGAGCCTTATCATTATATTTCTTTCAGAAGGTATATCAGTATTTGTAAGTTTTATAACAAGGATTATCAGGGCGCAGCTCGTACCATTTATGATTTAAGAAATAATATTTCTCTGAAACAGTTTACCCGTACCGATATTGAATGTAAATTATTTCAGGCATTATGCTACTGTGTGATGGGCGAAGATGGCCTTACACAACAAATTATTGCAAGTATTAAACGACAGATGGCTGATGCCGAGCAGGATTTTGAAGCTGCTGCAATATTTATCAAAATTTTGAAGACAGCTTTAAAGCCATCGGATTTCCGTAAGAAAATTGCTCGCATAAACGATTTGCTTATTTCGTTTAATGAAGCTAACAAAGGTCAGCAGCCCATCTTAAGTTTCTTACGAATGGATGATGTGCTCATCCGTAAGATGACCAATCCGATTAAAGAATAATGATTGATTAAATGGATATTAATAAGGGAGTGTTAACGCACTCCCTTTTTTATTTAGTTATTCTCTGACTATTGAAATATTATTGTCATCCACATTATAAAGCATGGGAGTAACAAGTATTTTAGGATAACGAAGACGAATTCGTTTAGCTTCTGCCGATACAAAATCAATTTCATCCCCTATTTCATGCACAGGTTCATAGTGATAAAAATGTTCTTCTGCATCTTCTCTGTCCCATCCTGCATTTTTTACAAGTCCTTCAATAAATAATTCGCGCCTATTCATCAGATTGACCATACCACAATTATTATGACCAATTAATACAATAGTTTTTATTCCACCAACAGCTATGGCATAACTTACCCTGAATTCACTATAGCGGAGGTTTGCTCCACCGGTACGGATGATGAAAGCAAAATTGTCAGGAATGCGAAGGTGTTTGCGGTGATCCATACACATACCTACTAAAAGTTGAGCCTGTGTGTATTTCTCATACGGGATGTTGAAATTGTGATACCTGAGTAACATTCCAGCCGGAGTATTACTTATTTCAGCAGGGATATCAGCCTCGCTGTTAATTGCTAAAAGACGTTCCATATCCAACAAAAGTATAACTTTACGTACTTATATGCCTAAACAGTTATGAACATAGAAAAGATAAGAGACTATTGTATATCAAAAATAGCTGTAACTGAAAGTTTTCCATTTGATGAGAACACATTGGTTTTTAAGGTAGCCGGAAAAATATTTGCATTGTTGTCGCTTACAGAAAAACCATTGAAGATAAATTTAAAAATGAATCCTGAAATTATTGGACAATGGCGTGAAAATGATGATGTGCAACCGGGCTATCACATGAATAAGAGTCATTGGAACACGGTAACAGTTGGCAATAATTTATCATCAGAAAATATTTTCTGGATGATTGATCACAGCTATGCAGAAGTAGTGAATAAACTCAGCCGTAAATCGAGAGCTGATTATGGATTGTAAAACAGAAATAATTTTTATTTCTCAGGTTTCTTGTTGAAAGGTAAAGCAAGCCTAACAACCGGGCGGTTGTTTAAAATATGTTCATTGAAAATTTCTTCTACATCTTCCGGTTGCACATTGCCATAAAAAACACCTTCAGGATAAACAACAATATTGGGCCCGTACTCGCATATATCAAAACAACCTGTCTTCTGAGCTCTTATGGTATCTTGCAATCCATGTTCCTTTATTTTTTTCTTAAATGCATCCACCAATGACATGCCATGTACTTCTCCGCAACATTGTCGAGCACCTTCTTTACGCTGATTGGTGCAGATGAAAATATGTTTTTCGTAAATCATAAAAATATTTATCCGACAAAATAAAGCCTTTCGGCAGGTGATAGCAACTTTAACGGCTAAAAAGTTATTGAAATGGCTGACTTTTATTTCTGAAATTCTAATGTTTTATTATCGTTTCATGTATGTGAGTGATGACACAATTTTTGTAAATTTGCGCAGATAAATCGGATAGTAGTATGAACGAATTAGCAAAAAAAATCATTGACAACATGCAGGCTCAGATGAATAAATCCATATCTCATCTGGAAATAGAACTTTCAAAAATAAGAGCCGGTAAAGCCAATCCCCAAATGCTCGAATCTATACATGTGGATTATTACGGTTCTCAAACTCCGTTGAGTCAGGTGGCCAATGTAAATACTCCCGATGCACGTACCATTGTTATTCAGCCATGGGAGAAAGGTATGTTGGGTCCTATTGAAAAAGCTATTCAGGCTGCTAACCTCGGATTCAACCCCCAGAACGATGGAACTATTATTCGAATTAATGTGCCACCACTTACAGAAGAGCGTAGAAAAGACCTGGTGAAAAGATGTAAGGCTGAAGGTGAAAATGCTAAAATTGGTATCCGCTCTTCTCGTAAAGATGCCAATGATGCAATTAAGAAAGAACTGAAAAAAGGGATTACCGAAGATGAGGCCAAAGAGGCCGAAGCAAAAATACAGCAGCTTACTGACCAGTTTATTCAAAAAGTTGACAAACATCTTGACACTAAGGAGAAAGAAATCATGACGGTTTAATGTCGTTGTTTTTTTAGCGGTACGATTTCCGGTTTTGATTTCTATTATTCTGTAAAAATCCTTAAGAGGTGAGAAACTGTAGTTGATATTTTGCTTTAATAAAGTTACAGAGGCAGAATATACACTTCAGAATACGTATTTTTGCAGCAATGACCACGAAGGAGATTTTAGAAAAACTTGCAGCTTTAAAGCATCGCTTTGAAGAGTTGGGCCAACAGCTGAGCGACCCCTCAGCAACGTCCGACATGAAGCGCTTTCAACAACTTGGCAAACAATATAGAGAGCTTGAAGAAGTGGTGGAGGCCTATGATCGTTATCGAAAGGTTATTGACAATTATGACCAGGCTTATCAGGTGCTGAACACTGAGAAAGATGCAGACCTGAAGCAAATGGCAAAGGAAGAAATGGAAACACTTGAAGCAGAAAAGATAAAGCTTGAAGATGCAATTCGTGTGCTGCTGATACCCAAAGACCCTGTTGACGAAAGAAATGCTGTAGTAGAAATACGAGCAGGAACAGGTGGCGATGAAGCAAGTATTTTCGCAGGCGACCTTTACAGAATGTATTCGAGATACTGCGAGAAAAAAGGCTGGAAAGCTGAAGTAGTAGATGAAAACGAAGGTACTGCCGGTGGTTACAAGGAAATAATTTTTGAAGTAACAGGTAACGATGTTTATGGTACACTTAAATATGAAAGCGGAGTGCATCGTGTGCAACGCGTACCCGACACCGAAACTATGGGACGTGTGCATACTTCTGCAGCTACTGTTGTTGTGCTTCCCGAAGCTGATGACGTTGATGTGGTAATAAATCCTGCCGATTTGGAATTTCAAACAGCAAGGTCAAGCGGTGCAGGGGGGCAGAATGTAAACAAAGTGGAAACCAAGGTGCAACTTACTCATAAACCTACAGGAATAATGGTAACCTGCCAGATAGAACGCTCGCAGCATGGCAACCGCGAACGTGCATTACAAATGCTTCGTACCAAACTTTACGAAATAGAATTACAAAAGCATGAATCTGAAATTGCAGCACGAAGAAAAACTATGGTGTCAACAGGCGACAGATCGGCAAAAATCAGAACCTATAATTATCCTCAAAGCCGTGTTACGGATCATCGCATCGGGTTGTCAACATATAACCTGCCCGCATTTATAAATGGTGATATACAGGAATTTATTGACGCATTGCAGCTTGCTGAAAATGCGGAGAAAATGAAAGAAGCTTCATTAGCTTAAAAAAATTGCAGGATGAATTATCAGGAATTAGTAGCTGAAATAAAAAGAAAAAAATCTTTTTTATGTGTGGGATTAGATACGGACATAAATAAAATTCCTCACTCTCTGATTGCACAATTTGATGACCCTGTAGTGGAATTTAACAGACAGATTATTGAAGCCACATTGCCTTATGCAGTTGCTTATAAACTGAATTTTGCTTTCTACGAAGCTCGGGGACCACAAGGGCTTGTTTCGCTGGAGCGTACTATGCAGTATTTGCATAACAAAGCATTTACCATTGCTGATGCCAAGCGTGGCGACATAGGCAACACGGCTGCAATGTACGCCCAATCGGTTTTTGATTATTATAAATTCAATTCCGTTACACTGTCACCTTATATGGGTGCCGATACGATTGAACCATTTCTGAAATATAAAAATCATTGGAGCATTGTGCTTGCACTTACTTCCAACCCCGGTGCCGATGATTTTGAAATGCTGCAAACCGATGATGGAAAAATTTATGAAAGAGTGCTAAAAAAATTTGCAGAACCGCACCACGCATCTCAGGTAATGTTTGTTGCAGGTGCTACACGCCCCGAAACATTTGCCACCATTCGTAAGCATGCACCTGACCACTTTTTGTTAGTGCCCGGAGTAGGCGCGCAAGGCGGAAGCCTTGAAGATGTTTGCCGCTATGGGTTGAACAGCAATGTAGGCTTGCTAATTAATTCTTCGAGGCAGATTATTTATGCGTCTTCAGGAGATGACTTTGCTGTAAAGGCAGGAGAGCAATCGTTAGTTGTTCAAAAGCAGATGCAGCAAATCATGCAGGCTAAAGGAATTATTTAATATGCCGTTTACACTAGCACACCCTGCAGCAATAGTTCCGCTTTATAAAGTACTTAAAGACAGAGTATCACTAACAGGTCTGATTGTAGGAAGCATAGTTCCCGATACGGAATATGCAATTAATACTGTTACACGAAGTGTGATAAGCCATACTACCCGAGGTATATTTCTTTATGATTTGCCAATGGGAATTATTATAGCCGTATGCTATCATGCTTTTATCAAACAAGTGTTAACCTATCAGCTTCCTCCATATTTTCGTAATCGTCTTATTCCGTATGCCGAAATCAACTGGTTTGATTATCTTAAAAATCACATACTCGTATTTTTACTTTCGTTGCTCATAGGAATTGTGTTGCACATCGGGTGGGATTCTTTTACACACGATGCAGGTTATCTTGTAAGAAGAAACCCTGTGCTTACTACAACGATTTTGGGAACATTGAAGTTAAACCGTTTGCTATGGCACATCAGCACTATTGCCGGATTATACATCATGTATCGTTTTTTTAACAGTTATAACCCCCTGGTTTTTACTGGTAATAAAAAAACTGACAGAAATTTTTGGCCGCTTGTGTTTTTGGTAGGTTGCGTTTTTATGTTTTTACACTGGCTTCCTTTTGTGCGACCACAGGAAGCTCGATTTATTTTTATTTCTTTTTTCGGATCCATGGCTTTGGGAATTTGTGTGATATGTTTTATCTTTCGCATGAAAATACTCAGCCGCAATGAATGAAGCCTTTCTCTATCATGTTTGGAAGTATCGTTTGTTCAACACAACGGCTTTGCAAACCACAACGGGTGATGAAGTGCATGTGATTAAACCCGGTGAACAAAACCCTGATTCAGGCCCTGATTTTTTCAATGCACGCATTAGAATAGGCCAAACAGAATGGGCGGGAAACGTTGAAATAGATACTACCAGCGCTGACTGGTTTCATCACGGACATCATACCAACAAGGCATTTTCAAAAATTATTCTTCATGTGGTGTATGAACTAAATAAACCGCTTACACATGGCATTCCTGTTGTCGAGTTGAAAAATTATATTGATGCTTCAGCCATTCATCAGTACGAACAATTATTAAAATCAAAAGAAGCTATTCCATGTAGTAAATCATTGAAAGCAGTACCCGACATTACCTGGCAAACGTGGCTGGAGCGAATGGTGGTTGAGCGGATAGAACAAAAAAGCAAGGTGATGGAACAAGCACTTGAAATAAATAAAGGCGACTGGGAAATTACTTTTTATCATCTTCTTGCCCGCAACTTCGGCTTTAAAACCAATGCCATTCCTTTCGAGCTTCTTGCCAAGAGCATTCCATTGAGTGCGCTGGCAAAACACAAAAACAACCTCCTGCAATTAGAAGCACTTTTATTTGGGCAGGCAGGATTGCTGAATGAAGAAAGTGGTGATGACTATTATAAACAACTGAAGCAAGAGTATAAACACCTTGCACTTAAATTCAGCCTCACGCCATTAGAAAAAAATCTTTGGAAGTTTGCCCGCATGCGTCCGGTAAATTTTCCATCGGTACGCATTGCACAATTTGCAGCATTGGTACACAACAGCAGCCATTTGTTTTCAAAAATTATTGAAGTAAAAGAAGTGAAGCAGTTGCAAAAACTTTTCGAAGCACAGCCTTCGGCATACTGGAATCAGCATTTTCATTTTTCAAAAAAGGCTGCCGAACAAAACAAACCACTGGGGCAGACTTCTATTGACAATATTCTGATAAATACCGTTTCCCCTTTTTTATTTGTGTATGGGAAAATGAGAAATTCAGAAAAATTTCGCGAAAGAGCATTATCTTTGCTTGAACAATGCAAACCGGAGAATAATTCCATCATCAGACTTTGGAAAATGACAGGAATAAAACCCGAGCATGCATGGCACACACAAGGACTGATACAGTTAAAAAATCAGTATTGTAATTCAAAACAATGTCTGCACTGTGCAATTGGTATTAAAATTTTAAAACAACAATGAACAGCATTATTGAATCGTTAAAAAATTTTTTCGAGCGTCAAGCTTTTGGTATTTGTGATTTCTGGGGCGAAAAACTGGGCATTAAATCATCACAGATACGGTTGTTTTTTATTTACACTTCTTTTCTGACAATCGGCTCTCCGGTAATTTTATACATGATTCTGGGCTTTTGGATGAAGTTGAAAAAGCTTGTACATAAGCAACGGGGTGGAGTATGGGATATGTGATTTGATTTGCAGTCTTTACACATAGTTCACTTACACATTTAAGTAATTAGGCTTAATAAATTACATTTGCAGTCTAACATTCAATCATGAGCATCCTTTCCATAAAAAATGTTACTAAGAATTATGCCACGCACAAAGCGCTCGATGAAGTGAGTTTGGAAGTGCCTGAAGGCAGTATTTTTGGTTTACTTGGCCCCAATGGAGCAGGCAAAACCTCCCTCATACGTATCATCAATCAGATAACTGCCCCTGACAGCGGTGAGATATATTTTATGGGAAGTAAATTGGCCCCCGACCATGTTGCTTCCATAGGTTATCTCCCCGAAGAAAGAGGTTTGTATAAAAAAATGGAAGTTGGTGAGCAGGCATTGTACTTGGCACAACTGAAAGGCATGTCGCGAAGCGAAGCCATTAAAAGGTTGCGTTACTGGTTTGAGAAATTTGAAATGAAATCGTGGTGGAAAAAGAAAATTGAAGAGCTCAGTAAAGGAATGCAACAGAAAGTTCAGTTCATCGTAACCATATTGCATGAACCCAAATTGCTTATCCTTGATGAACCGTTTACCGGATTCGACCCCATCAATGCCAATATAATAAAAGACGAATTACTGAACCTACGCGAAAAAGGTTCAACTATCATTCTCTCTACACACCGGATGGAAAGTGTTGAAGAACTTTGCACACACATTGCTTTAATCAATAAGTCGAAAAAAGTACTTGATGGTCCAGTGAAAGATGTGCGCAAACAGTTTCGTACCAATTTATTTGAAGTGGAATATAATGGCACATCAATCGGATTTGCCAATGCATTGTGGGCCGGATTTGAACTGATAGAAAATAAACAGTCAGAGGAACATCATTTTGCACTGGTTAGAAATCTCAATCATTCAAGCCCAAATGATTTGCTGAAATTATTAATCAACGAAGTGGAGATACTTTCTTTTAAAGAAAGAATTCCGGGAATGAATGACATATTTATTGAATCAGTAAAAAACTCCAACCAGTAACACCAAGAGATTATGAATAAGATTTGGCTCATCATACAACGTGAATACCTTACCCGAGTAAAAAAGAAATCATTCATCATCATGACCATTCTGGGGCCGCTCCTTATGGGTGGACTCATTGCCGGATTTGTTTACCTGTCCCTTAATCAGGGCGAAAGTATTTCTGAAATAAAAGTGGTGGACGAAACAGGTGTTCTCGCATCCAAACTAAAGAGCTCGAAAACTATTCTTTTCAGAACGGATACCATGTCAATTGAAATAGCGAGACATTTATTCAACCCGAATACGGATTACGGAATTCTTTATCTTCCGAAGAATACATTGGAATCAGGTAAAGCCGCAGTATTGTTTACTGAAAAACAACCCAACCTCACTGTAGTATCATATCTTGAAACAGAATTACAGAAAAATATTGAAAACATTAAGTTAACCGAAGCCGGAATACAGAAATCAACACTCGATTCCATAAAGACCAATATTTCATTGCAGCAGAAACCTGTAGACCCCACAGGAAAAGATCAGGAATTTTCTGCCGGACTTACTGCCGGAATTGGTTTTGCCAGCGGCCTGTTGATTTATCTTTTTATTTTCATGTATGGTGTGCAGGTGATGCGTGGTGTGATAGAAGAAAAAACCAACCGCATTGTTGAAGTAATTATTTCATCAGTAAAACCCTTTCAGCTGATGATGGGTAAAATTATTGGAATAGCTCTGGTGGGATTGACGCAGTTTATATTATGGATTATTCTCACCATGGCAGTTACCTCAGTAGTAACTACTGTGATGGTGGGCAAAGACCAGAAAAAACTTATTGAAATGCAGCAGCAACAGCAGTCACAGATGATGCAAGGTGTAGATACTCAACCGGTAGCCATGAAAGCTGCCGATATGGATATTGCAGGGATGTTTGCAGGATTTAATATCACAAAAATTTTGTTGTGCTTTGTGTTTTATTTTCTCGGAGGTTACCTGCTTTACAGTGCTTTGTTTGCGGCCATTGGTGCTGCTGTTGACTCTGAAACCGATACACAGCAATTTATGTTGCCCATTACCATACCACTGATTTTTGCTTATGTGGTTTCTACCATAGTCATGTCTAATCCCGAAAGTCAGCTTGGCTACTGGTTCAGTATAATTCCGTTTACATCACCAGTGGTAATGATGGTGCGTATGCCATTTGATCCACCGTTAATTGACATTATCATTTCAATGGTATTACTCGTTGCAGGATTTCTTTTCACCACATGGATTGCTGCACGAATTTACCGTACGGGTATTCTTATGTATGGCAAAAAGCCTACCTATAAAGAATTAGGGAAATGGCTTTTTCATAAGCAATAACGGCAGATGACAGTTGCTGTAATTGATTGCGGTACGAATACGTTTCACCTGCTAATTGCTTCTGACGAAAATTCGTTAAAAGTTATATTTAAAAAAAATATAGCTGTTAAACTCGGGCAGGGAGGCATCGCCAACCACATCATTGCACATGAAGCTTTTGAGAGAGGTGTTGATACAATGAAAGAATTTGCTCAGATAATAGCTGAGTTTAAAACGGATAAGATTATTGCTTATGGTACGGCTGCATTACGCAAAGCAAGCAATGGTTCTGATTTTATTTCTGAAGTAAAACACTATACCGGTATCGAAATACAATTAATTGACGGCTTGCACGAAGCAGAGCTGATTTATTATGGAGTGAAGCAGGCTTATCCACTTACCGATAAAAAGGTTTTAATAATGGATATTGGCGGGGGTAGTGTTGAATTTATTATTGCCGATAAAGACACTATTTTTTGGCGGCATAGTTTTGAGTTAGGAGCGGCACTTCTTCTCGAAAAATTTAAACCTTCAGACCCCATAACAGCAGCCGAGGAAAAACAGATTAATGATTTTATCCTAAATGAATTGGCGATTTTGTTTGAGGCACTTGAACAATTCCCCGAAGCACATACGCTCGTTGGCTCTGCCGGCTCATTCGAAACTTTCGCAGAGATTATCTCTGAAATAAACCATCACGCACCCTTATCGTATAAGGAAAAATATTACGATATTGATATCCATCAATTTGAGAAGGTGCATGAACTTCTGCTGCAATCTACCACTGCTGAGCGTAAACAGATGAAAGGAATTGTAGATATGCGCGTGGATATGATTGTGATAGCATCCATGCTGCTTCACTGCGTTATTCACACTGCAAATATTAACAACATCAACCTTAGCACCTACGCACTCAAGGAAGGAATGCTTTACTTTGCATTCCGAAAAACATAGAGAAATGTTTTGTTTTCAGGAATAAAATTAATCGTTAATAAATATTCATGGCACACATACTTATTATAGATGACGAAAAAAGTATCCGTCATTCGCTGAAGGAAATTTTGGAATACGAAAGCTACAAGGTGGACGAAGCTCCTGACGGAATTGAAGGAATAAAAATGGCAGAAAAAACAAAGTATGACCTCATATTTTGTGACATCAAAATGCCCAAGATGGATGGTATAGAAGTTCTGGAAAACCTTCATAGCAAATGCCCGGAAGTTCCTATGGTGATGATTTCGGGGCATGGCAACATTGATACCGCTGTGGAGGCCATAAAAAAAGGAGCTTTTGATTTTATTGCAAAACCACTTGACCTTAACCGTATTCTTATTACCGTAAGAAACGCTATGGACAGAACAGTGCTTGTAAAGGAAACCAAAACACTGAGAAGAAAAATTTCACGTACCAATGAGATGATTGGCGACAGTCAGGGTATAAAGCAAGTGAAAGAAATTATTGAGCGTGTGGCACCTACTGATGCCAGAGTGATGATAACAGGAAGCAATGGAACAGGAAAGGAACTTGTGGCGCGATGGATACATGAAAAAAGCAACAGAAACGAAATGCCATTGATAGAAGTCAACTGTGCGGCAATTCCTTCTGAGCTGATTGAAAGTGAATTATTCGGTCACGAAAAAGGGGCTTTTACCAGTGCTATAAAAACACGAAGCGGAAAATTTGAGCAAGCCAATGGCGGAACTATTTTTCTGGACGAAATTGGCGACATGAGCCTTTCGGCACAAGCTAAGGTGCTGCGTGCATTGCAGGAAAACAGAATCACACGTGTTGGAGGCGAAAAAGATTTTGCAGTGGATGTTCGTATTTTGGCAGCTACAAATAAAGACCTGAAGAAAGAAATTGAAAAAGGAAATTTCAGAGAAGATTTATATCACAGGCTGAGTGTAATTCTCATTCATGTGCCTTCGCTTGACGATCGCAAAGAAGATATTCCTTTGCTCATCCGTTATTTTCTGAAAGAAGTTGCTGACGAATATAAAAATCCGATAAAAGAAATTTCGGACGAAGCAATTCTGGAACTTCAGAACAGAAGCTGGACGGGTAACATCAGAGAACTGCGCAACGTGGTAGAGCGTTTGGTGATTCTTGGCGAAAAGGTAATCAGCAAAAATGATGTAGTCAACTTTGTTGCTTTGCCGAAATAAAAAAAGGAAGAGCATCACTGCCCTCCCTTTTATATGATGAAGGAAAACAATTTACCAGGGCACCAATGATATTCCCAGGGTCCAGGGCTGCAGTTCAGGTCCTTTGTTTTTCTTGAAGAAATCAGACAAGGCATAGTTGGCAAACAACGTATAGTTTCTGTAACCTATGCGCACGGTTGCATCGTATCTGAATGGTTCAATATTGAAATCGTCATAGGTTTTATCTTTTTTCTTGCTACCGTTTTCGCTATAAACCTTTTTGGTATGTGAGCCCAGTTTGTAACTGAACAACATTCCTGCTGTAATATGAAATGCTTTCTTGGCTTCGGTGCTGGTGTTGATGGTGAGTAAAACGGGAACAGTGAGGTAGCTTACTGTAAGTTTGTTTTTGCGGAGATTCATCGTGTCGGCAGTGTACCAAAGTGCATTGGTATCCGGTATCAGACTCATGTTTTTTCTGAATCTGAAATTGTTGTATGATAAGCCTACTCCCGTAGATGCAAGAATATAATTTTTATACAGCTTTAATTCCTTCTCGTAAAAGTTGATGTTTACAGCAATAGATTTTTCAGGTATCATCTCCATAAAATCATAACCATCAGGAGTATCAAAATGTGATTTGCTATTGTAAAAACCATTAAATCCTAAATCTAACCCTGCCCAGTAAGTACCGGCTTTATTGGGTTTATAGGAGTCGCTTTTATTGAATTCTTTTTCCTGATTTTCTGTCAAAGGTTCAATCTTGCCAATACCGCTTATTTCACGATTGATATGTTTTGGAGCACCCTTATAATAAATTTTTCCTGTGCCTGAAATATTTGTTGATAGCGTGTCTTCTGTAGCTACGGTAGCGCTGCCAACTCCACTGATATTAAATGACGAATTTTTAGTTTTAAGGTTATGTGCAATCAGTTTTCCTGTACCTGAAATATCCGCTTTCAACATTTCGGCACTTCCCTGAAGTTTTATTTTTCCGGATCCGTTTATGTTCACATTTATCATTTCTGCATCAGCAACATTCAGTGTTATTTTCCCACTGCCTGAAACAATAAGCATAAGGGTTGAAGTATGCAGTGTGTCTTTGGAAGTAAGCGTACCCGATCCGGAAATCTCAATTGTTTTCAAACCGGGAGCAGTAATATTAATGTTTTCTCCTGCACCATCAATCACGAGTCGCTCTCCTTCAAGCTTCCACTGGGTGGTGCCTGAGCTGTCAGGCGGTTGAATGGAGTATGCATTACCCTTTTCAAGATTTACTTTGGCCGAGCCTTTTATTTCCAGTTCGCTGAAGGGGGAAAGGGGCGTGATGGTTTGCGCTGAAGCCACACAACTTGCTGCTGCCATGGCTAATAAGATGAAAAGTTTTCTATACATAAATTTAAGATTTTACCTTGTTTTATGAATAGGACGGCCAGGGGTTTTGAAAAGTTACAGGCTTATGAAAAATATTATTTCAAAAACAAGCACCACTCCCTATGGCTATTTCAACCTTAAGAAGTGGTGCTCATCTAAAAAAATTACTGCAATACGATACGTTGTGTTTTTACAACATCATTTGTTATGATGCAAACATTATAAATACCTTTGGTATAAGAGCTTAAATCAAAATCAATAACACCTGCAGCAAAATTTCTCTTCGAATTTTTGGCAATAACCTGTCCAACGGAATTATATATCATTATTTTAATATCACCCGGTTTTTTCAGGCTGATGTCAACATTAAATCTGCCATTGGTAGGATTCGGATAAACGGTAATATCATTGAAATCAACAGGGTCATTCATTCCAACAATTGCTCCCGGAGAGGCTATGAAATTATACTCGAATTTTGAGCCGAAGTCGCGTTCGAAGTTTCTTGCAATGGTGTTATCCAATCGTAATATTCTGTGGTAACCTGTTCCTTGTGAAGTATTAGCCCACCAATATAAACCATCTCCTCCGCTGTCGGTAATTACATAACGGAAGCAACCCGGTGACACATAAAAAGTATCTCGATAAATGGTATTTGCAGTCATTGACCCGGCCATTCGTTGCACCAGAATGTTACCGTTTTCGTCAAATAATGAGTATCCATTCTGACCCACAGCAGTATTGGTTTTTACTAATAAAATAAATGCAGTGTCCATCACTTCAGGCACAATAGCTCGTGAATAAGCTGTGTCATCATAAGCATAATTGTCGGTAGCATTATTTACCGATTCAAGATAGGCTCTGAAAACGCGGTTCCCTGCAGTGTAACTTACTAACCCCGGCAAAGCAATATCAATGGTTTGAAAAGTGTTTAATGACCCTGTCCAGTTAAATGTGTTTTCTGGTTCGCCCATCAATCCGTATTTTATTACTGCAGAAGTCAACACGTTAGAACCGTTGTTTTTCAAGCGTACTTTAGGATTATTACAAGCGGGGTTGCTTCGCGAAAACTCAAATTTATCGGTAGGTGCAAGTATTTCATCAATGGTAGCATCATTACTGAAATTGAGCGGGCCATATTCAAACAATTGTCCTTCCACAACATAGTTGGCTGAAGGGCTGGCAACATTATACACCGGCATATTCATATCCACAATATGAGTTGAACCACCTGCAACGGTAAAGTTGTAATCGGAAGGATAAACCCAGTTGCCGGGGCACCAATTGGAACGGTTGTAAACCCATGTACCCGCTTGCGGATAGAGTGGATTGTTTCCGCAAAGTCGCCATACAGATTTGTTTTCTACAACAGCATTATCAAACAAAACAGTCCGAACTTTAGAACAAAACTCAGCACATCCGGAGGCATCAGCTCCATGACCTGACTGGGTAATTTTCAACCGAAGGTTGGCTGTATTTGCATTTACGGTGGTAGTATCGGGTTGCAGATAGTTATCAATAGGATTTGATGCATTTCCAAAAGGGAAGGTGCCATGCCATAAACGTTTGAAAGCGATGGGATTCATCACAGGAGTGCCTTCTACCAGTGCAAAATCAACATTGATAAGCCATCCTTTTCCAACATTGGTTTCATATCCTGTATGAATATATTCTATCTCCACTGAGTCGTGAAGAAAGGAAGCATAGTCGGTAACATCAAGTGTCCATGATGAGTGGAAAGTAGAATTAAAACTGTTTCCGTAAGGAGTTATATAACGTGCCAGTTCAATGTCCTGTGAGGGGGCATTGGCACCGCCTACTCTGCGGATATACACATAGTCGAGATAATCCCACTCACCACAGGCCATACCACTGGGGCAGCGATGTGATAGGGTGAGAATAATTTTACGATAGTTGGTTGCTGAAGACGGAAAAACAGCCCATGCCGGATAGCCATTGCTTCCCGCATTGGGATTGGTTACAACAGTAACATTGGTATGTGATGAAACATAAGTTGTGTCACCATTTGAAGCCAGACAATAAAAACCTGACATAATAAACAGCAGTGTGATAAATATCTTATTCATTCTAATGTGTTATTGAAATTATTGAGGAGTGAAAATTTAATAAGTCCAAAAGTAGTTACTTTGATGTTAGTAACTGAAATTCGACATAGTTTTTTTTACTACTTTTATTCCTCACAATTCATTGTTAAAAAGAATTAATCAGATAGCATAAGGGTGTTGCCTGATTCTGTTCAACTTTTTATTTTTGTTTGCTAATAAAATGATATGAAATTATCTGTTATCACTATAACAACAACCCTGTTTGTAATATTCTTTTTTTCTGCTCATGCAGGTGGATTTCAGGTAGGCGGACAGAGTCAGCAGGCAGCAGCAATGGCAGGTGCACAGACGGCTTTGCATAATGATGCAGCTACGGTTTTTTATAATCCCGGTGGAATGGTTTTTATGGAGAAAAACGTTCTTTCTGCAGGAGCATTTTTGCTGATGCCTAAAATTGCATATCGCAGTCCGCTGACAGGGAAAATAAGTAACACTGACAACGTTAACAGAATACCTTTTTACCTTGGCGGCAATGTATTACTGAGCCAAAGAGTTGCAGCAGGAATCATGATTAACTCTCCTTACAACTATGAAACAAAGTGGCAGAATAACTGGGAAGGAAGATATACCTTGCAAAACGCACGACTGAATACCATTTTTATTCAGCCTACTGCATCAGTAAAATTATCGGATAAATTTGGATTTGGAGCAGGTTTTGTTTTGGCAACAGCCAATTACAACTGGAGCAGAGCGATAGATGCAACATCATCAATATCCAATGATGCATCCGTTACAGCTAAAGGCAAAAGTTTGGGTTATGGTTTTAATGCAGGTTTGTTTTTTCATGCCAACAGTCATCTGGATATGGCACTCACTTACCGAAGCAAAATAAAACTGAATCTGAAGAATACCGAGTTCTCTTTTTCGGAAATACCATCATCACTCACTAATTATTATCCATCAGCAGCAAAAGCTGATGCTGAAATGCCCCTGCCATCAGTGGTATCACTTGCGTTTGCATATAAAGCAACCGATGAATTAACTTTTCACTTGGAAACCAATCTTACTTCTTGGTCATCTTTCGATTCGCTGAATTATAGTTTTGAAGAGCAATACAGCTATCTGAATAATGATTTTAAACAAACCAGAAAATATCGTGATGTGATTGCTATTCGTCTTGGTGTTCAGTATGCATTTACCGAAGCACTAAAAGGATGTGCTGGGGTAGCTTATGATCAATCGCCAGTACTTAATGAGTATATGACTTCTGATATGCCTGATGCAAACAAATATGTTTTTGGTTTAGGGTTGAGTTATACATGGAAGTCGGGGCTAACACTGGAAGGTTCGTATCAGTTTGAGACAAAAGGCGAACGTCAGGGAAAAAATAGCAATACACAACTGGACGGCAGTTACAGTTCGATCATGCATGGCGCAGGCCTGGGACTTAGTTTTACATTCTGAAAAAAATAACAATAATGAATATCCTTAAAGAGAAGATAGTTTTTCGCGCATTTGCCGCTTTAATGTTATTGATAGCAGCATGCAAACCCGAATTGAAAGAACTGAAATTTGATAATAAAGGTGCTGATTTTACCAAGTATGTTGCATTGGGAAGTTCTTATACGGCAGGATATCAGAATAACGCACTATGTGAAACAGGTCAACAACAAAGTTTTGCAGCTATTCTTGCAAATCAGTTTAAGATGGTTGGCGGTGGCAGTTTCAAACAACCACTAGTGCCGGGTAATAATGGTGCAGGATTTAATTTCTATTTAAAAACATTCATCCCTCAGTTGACACTCGGCTATGGGCAGACATGCAACGGAAAATCAGATTTCAGAACAAGTAATAATGCTATAACTGACATTACTTCAGTGGAGAACTACATTGGCGGTGAAGCTCCTTTCAACAATATGGGGGTGCCCGGAATGAAAGCAACCAATTTGGATAATGCTGATTTTGGTTCTTTGGATTTGCAATTATCTAAAAACCCGTTCTACTCCCGATTTGCAACCATACCCGAAAATTCAACCGTGCTTACCGATGCTACCAGGCAACTGCCTACCTTTTTTACTTTTTGGGTTGGCATGAATGATATTTATGACTGTGCTATGGCCGGTTATAATCAAACACTGGCAACCATAACCCCTCTTACTGTTTTTCAGAATGTAATTACCAATGCTCTTACCTCACTTACTGCCGGAAATAGGCATGGTGCTGTTGCCAACATTCCCGATATTCTCGACCTGCCTTATTTTACTACAGTGCCTTATAATGCGCTTGAGCTTACTCAGGAGCAAGCCGATACACTGAACTTGCTATATGCTTCAAACGTACCTGCAATACAATTTGCAGCGGGAAGAAATGCATTGGTAATTTCAGATACACTTGCATTGCCTTCGATGAAGCGCCAGATGAAACCGGATGAGATGGTGCTACTTACTGTTCCCTTCGATAGTATTAATTGTGCAGGATGGGGGTCAAATACTCAAAAGCCGTTGGGAAATCGTTTTGTGCTTACTACGAATGAAATAAATTCTATTCGTCAGGCAATAAACAGTTATAACAGTTTTTTGAAAACCAAAGCAACAGAAAACAATCTGGCTTATGTTGACATTTATTCGCTATTTAAAAATCTTAATAGCGGCATTACCTTTAATGGTGTTAAGTTTACCAATGCATTTCTGAAAGGTAACTTTTTTTCACTGGATGGTATCACACCTACAGGTAAAGGCAATGCGATTATAGCAAACGAGTTTATCAAAGCGATTAACGAAAAATACGGTACTCAGGTACCTTCTGCTGATGTAAATAATTACACCGGAACAATTTTCCCCTGAAAAAATAACTGTAAATTTCCATCACTTTAACTCAGTAGGTTAGATCGGTTGTTTCCTGAACAACAGGTCTGGGGTTCGATTTCTCAAGGTGGCGCAGGAGAGAGAAAAGACACTCTTAACTCCGGAACGACATCGAATCACTCCCGACAGCGCAGGGAGTCGAACTTTTATAGAGTGGCGTTCAAAGAGTACGACCCTTATCGGGTCGCAGTTTAGATATAAAGTCT
>JAFDWZ010000051.1:0-14363 GCA_018268195.1 Bacteroidota bacterium
ATTTTGATGTAGTTTTCATAGTGTAAATGTATAATAAAATTTTATGAGATATGAAAACTTGGGTTAAGAAAAATCAAAGTTTAGATTTTAGCCCTGATAAAGTCACCAAAATTAAAACATGGAGACTCTGCAAGGACTTAAGGATTTTTTATTTTATACCACCCTGTTTTTTTTACCTTTAAAATTATTAGTATTGCAAGTGAAAAGTTTTATGAGCTAAACTTGCCATAGAATGAATTGCGTATAAAAAACAAATCCCGCAACACAGTGTGAAACGGGATGAGACTTAACCGATGTGCATGGCATTGAAACAGGCAACACCGGAAAGTAAAAGCGGTTAAAGATAAAGTAAAACTCTTTGCTGCCGTTATTCAGCTAAATGTTTTTACAATTAAAATTTTGTTTAATAATTTTAAATCTAAATTAATATGAAAAGTAAATCAAAATTAATAATAATTCTGTTGTCTGCTGTTATAATTGTATTTAATTCAACTGTTTCATACGCAGCTAAACGTCAAGAATCAGATGTCAATTTTAAGCCGCATTGTAACCCCTTTAGTTGTTGCTCATATTCATTTTTTGGAGCAACCGTTAGTGTAAATGTTGTGAGTGGTAAGATTTGTTTTGAATCAGCAGGATCACGAATGGGTAATAAGGATGGAGCAATATCTGTGATTATTCAACTGAAAAATGTAAAAATGGAATCAGGTAAACTCGTTGTAAAAGAGGATAATATTCTTAGAGACGAGGAAACAAATGAATCGTATTTGGTGAAAAAGGGACAATATGATGTTGATGAAGAAGGAAATTGTAATTTATTTATTTATAAACAAGATTAATTTAAATTTAAAAAAATATGAAAAAGACAAGAATTATTTTTGCATTTATTGCAACCGTTTTATTCAATAACGTTCTGAATGCTGAATCTTCAGTTGCTTTAAAAACACATTGTGTTTTTATGACATATAATTATACATTATTAGGCACTCAACATCAGGGGAGTGGTTTTTACTGTATTGAGTGGTTTTGGAGAACAGGTCAACAGCCAGAAGTGGGAGAACAAACAAAAGCTACAATAGACTCAAAGGAAAGTCAGTTTGATTCTAGTGATGAAATTGAATTCATTAAAGATCAGATTATAGAAACTACTTATGAGAAAGTAAAGGTTAAATTTAAATTACCCAAAGGTAAATATAGGGTAAATGACAATGGTAAAATAGATTGTATAGCTATTGTAGTTGAATAAACTTTATAAATCGGGGTAATGAAAGATTGCCCCGATTTTAATTTCTTAAAAAGTATTTCTTATGTTGATTAAAGCTACAAATTTATCAAAATCTTATAACTCTATTCAGGCTCTTAATAGTGTCAATTTTGAGATATATGAAGGAGAAATATTCGGAATAATAGGTCCTAACGGAAGTGGTAAAACTTCAACATTAAGTATTTTACTTGGACTTAAAGATGCAGACAACGGAACTATAACCTTTCGTGAGGGTTTCAACACAAAAAACATTGGAGCGTTTTTAGAAAGCAGTGGTTTTATACCAAGCCTTTCTGTGAAAAAGAATTTTGAAATAAGTTGCTTAATAAACGGACACTCAACCTCTAAAAATAATTATGAATTGTTAGAGCGTTTAGGTATTATAGATAAAGCCTATGAACAATATAAAAATTTAAGTCTTGGACAAAAGCAAAGACTTGCAATTGCTACTACGTTTATAGGTAATCCTAAGATTATAGTTCTTGACGAACCAACCAATGGGTTAGACCCAAGAGGTATAATTGAAATTCGTGATTTAATTTTGGATTTTAAAAAAACCGGCAAAACAGTAATATTAGCAAGTCATATGCTTTCTGAAATGGAAAAAGTATGTACGAGAGTAGCTATTTATAATAAAGGGAATATAGTGGGACTTGATAACGTGAATGACTTTATTAAACAGTACGGTAATCTTGAAAATGCATTAATTAAACTTACATAAAATGAATTTGCGGAATCTTTTAAAGTTAGAACAGATTAAATTAAGTTCTAAAATATCTAAGACATATTTGATAATACATTCAGTTATCTCTTTTGTTTTCATTTTTCTTTCTTTTACCATACGTTTTACGTTTACCAAAGGGGCTGAATCACCTGATATGCCCTCTTTCTCAGAAGATCCATTCTTAAATTACATTGGATTTATAAACAATTTTTCATTTGTTCCATTGTTCATTTTGGCATTACTAATAGCACATTCTGTTAGTCAGGAATTTTATTTAGGTATATACAAAAAGCATTTTCTTGATGGGATGGAAATAACGGATATGGTTATTTCAAAAATCGTTTTAATTTTTATATTATCAATAGGCTCTTGCATTTTATCGCTTGTTTTTTCTGTAATTATTGGTTTGATATTTAAAAACATGTTTTTAGATCAGTTTTTTAGTCTTAAATTTTTATTTGCACTTAGTGTTTTTTCTATCAAAGCAGTTTTTATTTTAACAAATGCTTATTTTCTAACTCTTATTGCCCGTAGTGTTTCAATGGCAATAGTTATTATAGTTTCATATATGGTGATGGAAAAACTCATATCAACAGCTTTTACCTATTATAGTTTTGAAAATATTTCTCAATTTTTACCATATCAAAACCTAAATATTTTTACAAGCACTTTTTCAACCACTTCGTTTACAATAGTAATGATAACAATTAATCTTTTTATTTTATTGTCATTTTTGACGTTTTCAAAAAAAAGAATCTAACCTACGGTTAAAATGAAAAAAATATACACATTAATAACTCTTTTCAATATAATGATGGTTGTAGTATTTACATCATTACCTAAAAAAAGCATAAATATTGAGCCGACAGAAGAAAAAAATGATATTCAAAAGTTCATTAAATTTAAAACTGTATCTCTTGATGGAGACACTATAAACATTGATGAGTATTTGAAAAATAAAAATAAGGTAGTAATTAATCTATGGGCAACTTGGTGTAAACCATGTCTTGAGGAAATTTCAATATTGAACACAGCCTACAAAACATTTAATGACAAAGAAATTACTTTTATTGCTATATCATGCGATGATTCAAAAGTAACTGCACAAAGATTTTTAGAGCAACATTCATTCCTATTTAAGCAAGTTTTTATTAAAGATATTAATACCACTCAAAATATTTGGGATGATTTAGTTAATCAAGATAATTCTACTATAAAAGTCAAATCATTGCCGTTGCATTTATTTTATGATGACAAAACCGGCAAGTATAAAATTATGGAGGGGGCATACATGAGTTTTGAAGAATACGAAAGAGATATGAAATCTTTTTTTAACTTATAAATAATTTATGTAAAGTAAAAATAAGAACAATAAACATTTTAAATCACCAATGAAATCAGATTTGTTTTTACTTTGAAATAAAGTACAATATGAAAATTAAAATATGGTTATTTATTTTACTTTGCTCCAGTGCTTATTGTAGAGCAGATATAGATTCGTTGAAGCTTTTTTTCAACACCTTTAATTCAACTTTAAATACTAAAACAGGCAGAATCTTTACCATTAAATCATCATTTAAGCCGTTTACTCTAACAGATCCATTAATTAATAATAGTCTGATTAAAGTATATAACTCAAGCCGGAATGATTCAATTAATGATTTTTATATTCTTTCTAATGACACTTTGGGATATTTTTATCATAACAAATCATTATTCTTTTTTGAGTTGAATAACAAATCAGTAGGAGAGGTGATTTTAGATGACTCCTATGTAAAATACTTGAAAAAACAAAGACGCGATATTTTATTTTTCCCTTTGGTGGCTAATTACAGTGCCATTAATTTTAAGCCTATGCAAAAACAGACTGTAATAATAGAAAAAGATTCTCTTTACTATAGAGGTGTCGATAAAGTAGATGACAGCTCTTGTTTCGTCAGAACAGTAATCTTAAAAAAAGTTCCTTCTTTAACTATTACTTACAAAGAAGAATTCACTGATAGCGTATCAAATATTATTCAGTTGAAACAATATGATGTTAATGAGGTTGGTAACTCATCTCAAACATTATTTCCTCAAAAATTATCTAAAAAATTAGAACAAATGTTTCCTGATTTTTGGATAAGAGTATTTGATACCCGTCCTGAAAGACAAGTAAGAAATATAAAAGAGGGATCGTGCTATATAGAGTGGACTGGAGTATCGTCTAATGGAGATACTATTAATTCTTCACAAATTAAATGCAGGTATCTGATTATGGATTTTTGGTATATGCATTGTTATTGGTGCTGGAAAGCTATAGATGAGTTGAGTAAATTTAATTCAAGTATAGATACAAATTACATTCAAATTATAGGTATTAATCCATTTGATATTGATCATAAGGCTGAAGCCTTAAAATTATTCATGGACAAGGGAGGAAACTACCCAATAGTTTATGATCATAATTATGATTATAACAAGAAAATTATAAAGGATTATGAAGTGCATGGTTATCCTACCATTTTTGTAATTGACCTAAAAAATAATGAAATTATATTTTGTGAGGATGGGTACAAAGAAGGGTTGTACGATCGTTTAAAAAATCTAATATTCAATTCAGATAAATGAAAGTTAAAAACATGAAATCAGATTTGTTTTTACTTTTTACGTTTTCCTGTATTTTCATAGTCTCCCACCATTTGGTGGGGACTATGAAAGATAACATACAACCATTCCGGCAATCATTTTTTCAAAACCACCTGAAAAATTCGGAGAGGCTATGAAAGGTTAGCTAAACGTAGTGCCGGTCTATTATGATTTATAATGTAAGGTGGAGTGTCAGAACTATTACTTCTGTTCACACATCACACAACACCTAATGAGTATGCAAACTTCGCTCGTGCGGGGGATAAGTAAACTCGTTTTTCGTTAAATTAATTTTTGGAATTTTTTTGATTACAAATTCACATTTTGATGAGAATTTAATGTTATCGCCATTGTCATGATAAATTATGAATTAATTTATTTTGATAAATGGTAGGAGTGATAAATTTACTTTGTTGATTCTCCTAAGCGATACGCAAAAGGTTGATTGTATATATCACTACCAAACTTTTAATACTTTTGTATTGTTGTAATGCGGTGAGTGATTCATGGGGTAGATAATACGATACATGTGAAAATTGCTGCTTTAAAAAAACTTTTCAAAAATAATGGAATGATTACCATTAAAGATTTAAGAAAAACGTATGATGGTTTTGAAGCCTTAAAAGGAGTTTCATTTTCTATCAGAGAAGGAGAGTTTTATGGTTTGCTGGGGCCTAATGGTGCCGGAAAAACAACTACCATCTCCATTATGAGCTCTATCCTTAAACCCGACTCCGGGGAAGTGCTGCTAAACGGAAAAAATATTTACACACATTCTGATGAAAGCAAAAGAATTATGGGAGTGGTGCCTCAGGAAATAGCTTTGTATAACGAACTTACTGCCTATGAAAACCTGACTTTCTGGGGAGGGCTGTATGCTGTTACACCAAGTGAATTGAAGGCACGAATTGATGAAGTGTTGAAATTATTTGGTCTTTATGAAAGAAGAAATGATAAGGTAACTGCTTACTCCGGAGGAATGAAAAGGAGAATAAACATTGCGGCAGCGTTGCTGCACCGCCCACGGATTTTGTTTATGGATGAACCTACTGTAGGTATTGACCCGCAAAGTAGAAATCTGATTTTTGAAGTGATTGAAAAGCTGCACAATGAAGGGATGACCATTGTTTACACTACGCACTACATGGAAGAAGCAGAACGCTTCTGCGATCGTATCGGTATTATTGACAACGGACAGATTATTGCCGAAGGAACATTGGATGAGTTGAAGAAGAATAGTCATGCAAGAGAAACTGTTGTTGTAAACTTCAACAACCTCAATGATGCTTTGCTGCAGAAGATTCATTCTTTTGGGAGCGACTTCAAGCAAGTGGACAACATGATTTATTATTACACGAATAATTTACAAACCGAGCTTTCAAAAATTATTTCACAGTGCAATGATGCCGGAGGCGAAATTCACAATATCGAAATACGAAAGGTAAATCTTGAAACTGTGTTTTTAGATTTAACAGGTAAACAACTTAGAGATTAAACCATGATAAAACTGGCATTAAAAGATTTGAGACTGTTTGTTAAAGACAAACGCTCCATGTTAATCACCTTTGCAATACCTATTGCACTCATCACCTTGTTTGCCCTTGCCTTCGGAGGGGCAGGCAATAGCGGTAAGGATGCAAAAATTTCTCTGCAATTAAGCGACCTTGACCATACAGAAGCATCGGCATCAGCAATTCAGATTTTCGACTCGCTAAAAAATGTGAATGTGCTGAAAGTAACACTGGAGCAAGCTCAGGAAAAAATTAAAAATGGTGATGAAGCCTGTGTGCTTATTATTCAAAAAGGATTTTCTGACTCGTTGACAGCAGGAAAGGAACTGCCATTGGAGTTGCAGTATGATGAAGCACAGGAAATGCAGGTAGGTTTATTGCAACAATCATTAATACCTACTGTGGCCATGCTGCCATTTAATATTGGCAATGCCAAAGCCGTAATGCGAAACCGTTTCGATAATATGGTGAAAGGTTCAGATGACTCAGTGCATACACAGATTCATAAAGAGTCGGATGGTTTATTTGATGCACTTGCAATGGGTGTTATGCAAGGCAGTGGTACAGCTGATATAGGTGCAGGATTTTTTGGTGGAGATATTAAGATGACAAAATTAGTAGCTGCAAAAAAAGACAACACACTGGGATTGGTTCAGGCTGTTGCCGGCACTGCCGTTATGATGTTGTTATTTTCTGTGGTTGGTATCGGAGTAGGTTTGCTTGATGAGAAACAGGAAGGGACGTTGAAGCGATTGTTATATACTCCCATGAATCCTATAAATATTTTATTAGGCAAAATGCTCTCTGCAAATGTTATTTCAATTTTCCAGCTTATCATCATGTTTCTTTTTGCAGCTATCGCTTTTGGCCTTGACATTTATTCTCATCTTACTGGTTTAATCATCACCATTTTAGCCACAGCTTATGCATGTTCTGCTTTTGGTGTAGTGCTGGCATCATTTGCTAAATCGCGTCAGCAGGTGCAGGGATTGTCAACATTAATCATTTTAGTGATGAGTGCTATAGGTGGCAGTATGATGCCTATATTTTTTATGCCTTCTTTTATGCAAAAGATGGCCGTGCTGTCAGTAAATTACTGGAGCATTCAGGGTTTTTATGATGTGTTCTGGCGAAACCTTCCTGCTACCGGAGGAACATTTCTTTCACGAATTTTTGTCTTAATTTTAATTGGAACTCTGTTGAATTCACTTGCAGTGATGATGTTTAAGAAAAATATTCTTAAGCTAAGCTGAAAGTAGTTTGTTGGTTTTATCATTCTTGGTGAAAGATAATTTTGATGGAGTATAGCTACAGATGATAACTGTTTGCTTTTTAACGTTTAATGTTTCACAAAACGTTAAAGTTGTTTTATCATTTATTGTTGTTTTTACTGCTTCAGCAATGGAGAATGATTAAAATTGTTCTATTGCATTTTTGTTTGGAAAATGAAGAAGCATACTTCTTGTTTTAAGGGTAACTGTAACAACATACTTTTGATAAAAATCAATTATATGAATAAACATCTACTCACACTTTTACTCATTGGCGCATCAGCATGCTCTTACGCCACCAACCACCTGATCAGCATTTCAGGGTTCTCATTTACTCCTGCTACTGTTAATGCCTCAGTTGGCGACACAGTAACATGGAATGTAACCAGTCCACATACGGCCACTGAAGTAAGTCAGTCAACATGGAATGCCAATGGCAGCACTCCTTTGTCAGGTGGATTTGATTTTACATCTGCCAACACATCTAACGGCACATCATTTATTGTGTGCTCATCAGCAGGAACAAGATGGTATGTATGCCAACCACATGCCGGTATGGGCATGAAAGGACAAATAAATGTTGCAACAAGCAGTGTTCAGGAAGTTGCTGGTGCTGCAACTTTAAGTGCATATCCTAATCCGGTGAGCAATATTTTGCATCTCAACATCAGCAATGCGCAACATGTGTCTGATGCAACAGTTGAAGTAATTAACATCATAGGGAAAGTAGTAATGAAAACTTCTGTGATTGCATTGCAGAGTGGTGATGGCTTAAGCATGGATGTTTCAATACTTCCTAAGGGAGTGTACTTCGTGAAGCTTTCAGGGAATAATGAATTGCGTCCTATATGGTTTGTGAAATTGTAAAAGCAAGGGTAAAAAAGCAAGAGCGATGGTGATTACACCATCGCTCTTGCTTTTTATTACAATTCAGTAAAATATTTATCCTATCATCACAGGCATCACCAGCATCAGAATGTCTTCTCCTTTTGTTGAATGATCTTTGCCCGGAGTAAGAATTCCTGCTCGGTTAGGCAGCGACATGTGAACCTGAATTTCTTCCGTATCCAGATTGGTAACCATATCAGCTAAGAAACGTGCATTAAAAGCAATATCCATATCTACGCCATCATAAGAGCAGGTAAGACGTTCGTTTGCTTCATTGGCAAAATCCACATCTTCGGCAGAAACTGCCAATTCACTTCCTTTGATAGATAACTTAACCTGATAGGTAGTTTTATTTGCAAAGATGGATACACGCTTAATGGAATTTAAAAAAGCAACACGGTCTATTGTCAGTACATTCGGATTATCAACAGGGATTACAGCCTCATAGTTAGGATAACGCCCATCTATCAGGCGACAAATAAGCTCATAATTTTCAAAGCTGAAAAAAGCATTGGCTTCATTGTAGTCCACCTTAACTCGTGTTTCTTCCGAAGGAAGAATATTTTTCAGCAGGTTAAGAGGCTTTTTAGGAAGTATAAATGAGCCTGCCTGTTTGGATTTAATATCTGTTCTGCGATAGCGCACCAAACGATGTGCATCGGTAGCCACAAAAATGGTGCTGTCATTCGAAAGCTGACAGAAAACACCTGACATCACCGGACGCAAATCGTCATTACCCGTTGCGAAAATGGTTTTGTTGATAGCTTCATGCAGCACTGCTGAAGGCAGGTCAATATGGTTGCTTTTATCAATAGCCGGTACTCTTGGAAAGTCTTCGCCTTTTACACCGTTGAGTTTGTATTTTCCGTAATCGGAACTGATTTCAATGATGTTGTTTTTATCGTTAATAGAAAATGTCAGTGGTTGTTCATTAAACGTTTTCAGGATTTCAAGTAAAATTTTTCCCGGTACGGCAATGGTTCCTTTATCTTTTGATTCCACTTTCAGCCTGGTGGTAATGGTGGTTTCAAGGTCAGAAGCTGTTATGGTTAAATCATTTTCGTTGAGTTGAAATAAAAAATTCTCAAGAATGGGTAAGGTAGCATTGGTTGTAAGTACACCGCTGATTGACTGCAACTGTTTTAAAAGCGTAGAACTGGAGACTATTAACTTCATGATGAAAATATGTTAAGCGGCAAATATAAAAAGACCTGCGTTTATATGCCCCTTTTCGGATTAAAAATTATAAACCTCCGAAGCCTTTTATTTTATCAGGCTTATTAAAGAGTTTATCCATCACATAGTATTGTACCACAATCAAATTGGTGTCGTTATTCCACTGTGCATACATCCTGTCGGCATCAAATTCCCGAGCTTCACCGGTTACGGGATCGGTGCTGGTAATACTTCCCGAATCGGCAGGTTTTTTATACATTTTAAGCAAATCAGTTTTTCCGTCAACACCTTTTACTTCAAGTTCGCGCAATGGTACCGTTGCCAGCAGCGAATCTTTATAGGTCTTATCCAAATCGTAGGTTGGGCGCTCAAAGCCAATTAATTGGTATTTGGCCAGATAGGCTGCTAATTGCGACTGATAAATTTCAGAAGGTTTATCAGCATTTAACCCTTGAAAATATTCGTAGCTGTCACCTTTTTTCTCAATTCTGAACGAGTTGGCAGGTTCATCATTGTTGGTTACTTTAACAGATTGTATCTGTCCTTCTCCATAATTAAAAATCACACGGCTGCGCCAGTCAGTGGCATCTGCAAAATATCGCGTAGATAGATAGCCGTTGAATCCCGGAATGTGAATAATAAAAGGAACGGTAGAGTTTTCAAGATACATGTAGGTGCCAAGCATGTCTTGCGTGGGTGAGCCTACATAGTAAGTTTTTATTTTTTTGTCGCCTGCATAAATTTCAACCTTGGTGGCTGTTGCACTCATTTCTTTTATAACATTATTTAATGCAGCTTTTCCAACGGGGCTTCTCACTTCAATAAGTTTCATGGTAGCAAGCAGGGTGTTAATAGCATCTTGGCGGGCGGGATAATTTCCGTTGATGGTCCATGAAGCGGCCGATTTACGCTCGAGGGTTGCCTGATTACCTTTTTTATCAGCAATAAAAATTTTGGTAATAGCAGAGGTATCTTCTATGGCAAAGTCACGCAATTCTTTTTTGATGGTACTGCCGGTTGAGTTCAAATAAAAATATCCTGCTACTGAAATCAGTAAAACGGCAATAAGCAGTAAGATGCGATTTTGGTTCATGTGCTTTGTCAGTTAAATTTTTTCTTTCGTATAAAAAGTTTTACTGCTGCAAACAGAAATACCAGTAATACCGGCAAAGCCACGTTGGTGGTTTTAATCATCTGTTCGGCAGGCGTAAAACGGGTAGTATCGAGAAGCCTTAACTTAAATTCTTTGGCGCGCAGCGACATGAGCCCTGAGTTGTCGCAGAGATAATCAATACAGTTGAGCAGGAAATTTTTATTTCCGTAAAACTGTCCTGTATATTTATCAAACCCCAGAGGATAAACTGTATTGCTTGATCTTTTGTAATCGTTTTTGATGATGTCGCCATCAGCAACCACAATCATTTGTGTAGGCGCACTGTGTTCTTTAAAAGCTATGGCAGTATCTGTTGCTATCTGATAGGGAATACGGTTGGCGTAGTTGGATTGAAAAGTTCCTTCCATCAGCACTGAAAGTATTGCAGGTGGTCTGCGATAGTCTTTTTCATCAGGGTCTTTGCGCAAAATGTCTAAGTCAACCAAGGCAGGTGAATTAAGTATGCGAGTGTACTCAGAGCTTTTAAGCAAAACACTTTTTTTAACTCTTGCAGAGATGATGGTATCAATACTTTCTACAAAATCAAAACGTATGGCATTAAGATTTTTAACAATCGGATGTTTTGATTCGGGTGTTACCAAAGGGAAAAAATACCATGGCAACAACGAATTCTGAGGGCGATTACCTACATAACCTGTAAGAATAGGAATAGGTGCAGCCTGCAAGTCCATTATCAAATCCTTGTTCAGTCGAACGCCATAGCGAAACAGCATATCATCGAGATTCAACTCTAAAGGCACCGACACAAATTTATTTTGCTTCGCTAAACTGTCCATATCGGCATTCATCATGTCGAGTAGCCACAACACTTTGCCGCCACGCATGATAAACTGGTCAATGATAAATTTATCTTTTTCTTCAAATGCCGAATCCGGTTTTGCAATTACCAGGCAGGAAATATCTTCCAGAGCGTTCAGCTTATTATTTATTTCTACATAGCGAGTAGGGTAGGAGGCTGAAATGGATTTATGAAAATCTGCAAGATGAGGTTTGTCTAACTCTCCTTGTCCGCGGAGGATTCCTATAACGGGAGGTTTTACTGTCGAAATTTTTGAAATAGCATTGATGATCTCATACTCCAGATTCTGAATGGAAGTGTTCACCATCTCCTCTGCCGAAGCACCCATGCGGTCTTTCAATAACAGCAAGGGTTGTTCTTTGGACAGATAATTTAAAATGGCTCCCGGAAAAATTATCCGCTGCGAAGTGCCTTCTTTTGTTCTTTCTGAAATATTGGTCGGTTGAAGTCCTTTATCAGCAAGCTGATTATAAAGTTCGTTACGTTGTTTGGTATCGCTCAGTGCCGATGGGTCAATAAAATCAAATTCGAGATTGCTACCTGCATAACTTTTCATCTCCATCAACATATCATGTGTGGCTGAGCTGAGTTTCTGAAATCCTGCCGGCAAATCACCGTTAAGATACACTTTGATGTAAACAATGTCTTTCAGGTTGCGCAGTTTCTCACGGGAAGTTTCTGAGAGGGTGAAACGTTTTTCGGAGGTAAGGTCCAGGCGTTTGAACACATACATCCCCGAAAGGTTGAGTGAAACGATTATCACCAACAGCAGTATGAACTGAATGATATTTGCCGAGCGCAGGTTTCTTTTTTTCATATCACCACTTTCTGCTTTCAAGGGTTAACTTAGTCATCATAAGAAATATGCTGATCACGCTGAGAAAATAAATTACATCACGTGTGTCAATAACACCACGGCTCATGGAGTCGTAATGTGCCGATATGCCTAACTGATAAACCACATTGGCAAAAGCGCCTACCGACATGATGCCTGCCAGCGACTGAAATCCTGTGTAACATATCATACACAGAAACATGGCAACAATAAATGCTACCAGTTGATTATCGGTTGTTGCTGATGAAAACACTCCGATGGCAACAAATCCTGCAGCAAGAAAAAATAATCCGAGATAACTTCCTGCCATACCGCCAATATCCACATTTCCGATGGGAGCTGCATACTCATAAACGGTAAAAGCATAAATCAAGGTAGGCAGCAGCGAAATCAAAACAAGTATCAATCCTGAGAGATATTTGGCAAATACTATCTGAAATTCAGTCAGAGGTCTTGTGAGCAGCAACTCTATGGTTCCTGTTCTTTTTTCTTCAGAAAACATGCGCATGGTGATGGCAGGAATCAGAAACATATATACCCAAGGGGTAATGTTAAACAATCCGTCAATAGAAGCATAGCCGCTTTCGGCAATGTTAAGGTCGTTGCCCGGAAATATCCATAGGAAAAGCCCTATGGCAATCAGGAAGACTGCTATGGAAATATATCCGATTAATGAGTTGAGGAAACTGTTTATTTCTTTTCTAAAAAGTGCGTACATCGCCTATCCAACATTTTAAGAGCGCCAAAAATAACGTTTCGTTGCATTTAATGATATGTTTTAAAATGAATAGTATCTGATTTTATCACCAATGCTATGGGAGTAAGTCTTTCAAGGATATAGAGAATAAAGGCAGTTGTCGGAAGTAATGTAAATTTGCAACATGTTTATTCAAAAAGCAACCTGCATCAGCGCACAGGCTACTTATGGTCATGTTGATTTAAACGTAGTTCGGCCATTTACTGAAGGCAGACTTACAGCAAGCGAGCCTGCATATTCGCAAATACCCAATGCCGTATTACGCAGAATGGGTAAGGCTGTACGTATGACGGTAGGTGCTGTTACTGAACTGATGCAACATTGCCCCATGCCTGATGCCATCATTGTGGGAACAGCTAATGGAGGAATGCAGGACTGCATACGTTTCCTTAATCAGATAATGGAATATAATGAAGGCACTCTTACGCCAACCAATTTTGTACAAAGCACCCCTAATGCCATAGCTGCTACTATTGGACTTAACGGCAGAAATCATAATTACAATATTACGCACGTTCACAGAGGGAATGCTTTTGAAAACGCACTTTTAGATGCACAACTTTTTCTGAAAGAAAATAACTCAGCACAAGTGTTGCTCGCAGGAGTTGACGAAATTTCGGATTATAACTTCAACATCGAGAGGCTGGGAGGTTGGTATAAAAATACAGTCCCTGACGATTTTTATAATAACGGTACGGAGGGTAGTCTCCCCGGTGAAGGAGTTGCTGCATTTCTGCTGAGCAACCAAAAAGAAAATGCACCGGCAAAAATTGTAGCAAACAGCACGCTTACTACTGACGATATGGACGAATTGCTGAAGTGGGTAAACACATTTATTCAAACTCATATTGCAGACACCGAAGGGCTGATGTTTTTGTCAGGCAACAACGGTGATGTACGTTTTGCGGATGCTACCTTAAAAATTGAATCATTACTGCCGGAGGCTGACCTGGCACGGTTCAAACATTTTACGGGTGAATATCCTACGGCCACTGCTGTTGCGCTATGGCTTGCTGTTCAGTTTCTGGAGGAAGGATACAGTGTGCCAGTACATTTTATGATACGACAGCGACAATCCCGTTACCGCAGATGTCTGATCTATAATCATTACAAATTACAGCAGCACAGCCTGATATTAGCTGAGGGGTTGTAGAGGGATAAAACAAGAGGTGTTTTCAGGCAGCTTCATAAACTGGATATGTCACACACTTCCCATTTGTTTTGCCCACTGCCAGTTTTGGGCATTGCATACATAACTTGTCAGTAAAATGCACCATACTATTGTTATCTTTTTCATTTTTTTTGAGATTATTCAAACACTATCTTACCGTTATAG
>JAFDWZ010000051.1:14468-18176 GCA_018268195.1 Bacteroidota bacterium
GTTTGCTGCTGAATGAGCCTGCCTGTGTTGTCATAAATACTTAACGTAAGATTTTTCTCATTTAAAAAATCATCAGGTACTGTTATGTTACACTTGCCCGCATTGGGGTTGGCATAAATAAACAGTTGATTATTTGCCATTCTGCCATTACCTTCACCTATGCCTGTTATGGCATCTATTTTAGCAAGGTAAATATCCTGACCTAAAAGGGCCGTCATGCTTGTGCTTCCTATGTTTATGGTATTCCAAAACACTCCTGTTGATATTAAATTATCAGCATTATCGTAGGTGATAGACATACCACTTGCGTAGCCAAAATTTCTTATCCCTAAACATATACCCTGATTGTCATATCTTGCGACAAACATATCATAATGATTGGATGTTATGATATTAAAGTTTCCAAATTGAGCATTACCAGAAAAAACCCCTGTAACATAGCAATTGCCGTCAGTATCACTAATAATATTAATTCCGCCTGTGATATTAGTAGCACTAGCTTGCTTTGCCCAAACAATATTTCCAATAGATGTGAATTTAGCTATGAAGAAATCTGTGTTCGGGTTATTTAATACTATCCCATTAATATTAATACTATCCATATATGAGCCTGTAATATATATATTATTTATATTATCTGTAGCTACACCGGTTACATAATCAGAGCCACCCCCTCCAAATTGAGTAACCCACTTTACTTTCCCCATGTAATCTAATCTTGAAACAAACCCATCATAATTACCATTTGTAATAACGCTGACACTGTCTATTGAACCACCTTGTGAAAAAGTTCCTCCCATTATTATGTCGCTTCCAACAAATGCAATACTAATTTTATATTGTTCAGGTCCTGAAAATTTATGTTCAGCCCATAATAAATTACCATTGGTATCATATCTCGCAAAAAAACCTCCTGAATCAATAGCTGTTGTATTTGCAAATCCATTATTTTCTAATTTACCTGCCACTAATACATTGCCGTCCGGCTGTGCAAAGCAATATGCATTATCTCTACCTGCACTTCCAATCCCTCTTGCCCATAAACAATTCCCATTTAAATCGTACTTTGCTACGAATGCATCTTCATTGCCCGAAAAACCACTCAATGTTATTCCATTTCCAAAGTTTACTGCACCTATTATACTGCCCGATACATACAAGCAGTTATTTACAGGGTCATATACGCCATTTCCGTTCTCATGATGATCAGGCTGCATGTAATTTCCCCCAAAGGTTCGTGCCCAGATATTATTTCCGGCTGCATCAAATTTGGCAATAAAAATATCATCATTACCATAGCTGTATAATGTATTATTAGGCAAATATAATGTACCCCCATACGAACCAATGATATATATATTCGTCCCGTCTGATACTACACTATTAGCTCTTTCTCCATAAAACTGGTAGCCGCTGCCTATGTGTTTTGCCCATTGCCAGTTTTGTGCATTGCATACATAACTTGTCAGTAAAATGCACCATGTTATTAATCGTTTCATTTTTTTGAGATTACTCAAACACTATCTTACCGTTATAGCTTTTCTTTTTGCTGCTTAACGTTACATTATAAATCCCCTTTGCCTCTTGCTCTAAATTTATTTTTATTTTTCCATCATTCATTTCTAATGTTTGCTGCTGAATGAGCCTGCCAGTGTTGTCATAGATGCTTAACGTAAGATTTTTCTCATTTAAAAAATCATCAGGTACTGTTATGTTACACTTGCCTGAATTAGGATTGGCATAAATAAACAGTTGGTTATTTGCCATTCTGCCATTGCCTTCGCCTATGCCTGTTATGGCATCATGTTTTGCAATAAAAATATCTCTATTACCATAACTTGTCATAACCGTACCGCCTATATTTACCGTGTTATTAAACGTGCCTCCCACAAATACTGCTCCCGTATTATTTACAGTTACTTTGGTTCCACTTGCCACTCCGAAGTTTCTAACTCCTAAACAACTCCCATTTTCATCAACTCTGGCAATATACATGTCTTGTGTAGTATTAGCAGTAATGTTGTAAGAGCCAAAATCAGAATTACCAAGAAAAGAACCTATCACATAACTGTTGCCATTAGTGTCTGTTAAAATAGAACTTGCATCAGCACCTACGGTTGAACTCCCTATTTTATTCCATAGCATATTACCATTTTCATCAAATTTCGCTATTAAATAATCATAAACAGGATTAAAAAGGGTGTCAGTTACATAAAAAACACTATCCTGAATACTTCCAGCCCCATATATATTCTTATTAGCATCAGTCGTAATCCAGTTTAAGCCACCATTACCTTTGCCACCAAACACTTTTATCCATTTTAAATTGGCAACAGAGTCAAACCTTGCCAAAAATCCATCATAAGTACCATTAACATTTATTACAGCAGTATCTACTGTTGCCGGGCTGGTTGGTCCTGCTGTGCCTGCAATGACAAAATCATTATCAATAAATGCAACTGACACCTGATATTTATCGGGCCCATCCATTTTGTGCTTTGCCCAAAGCAGGTTACCTGCACTGTCATAGCTTGCAAAAAAACCATTTGCGGCTATGGGTATTGTGTCAATCATACTGCTGCTGGCTAAATGTCCTTCAAGTAATATATTGCCATCAGGTTTTACAAAAATGTACGCATAATCATCTCCGGTACTTCCAATAAATTTTGTCCACAAAAAATTTCCGTTTAAATCCATTTTAGCTACAAATATTTCCTCATGCCCGGAAATCACATAAGTTCCTGTTATGTAAATACATTTATTCACCGGATCATAAACTCCATTTGAGCGTTCATGGGCTGACACTCCATTATAAGAACTTCCGAATGTTTTTGCCCATAATAAGTTACCGTCATTATCATATTTAGCAAAATAACTGTCATCATTACCGGAACTAACCAAAGTGTCGCCCGGCAAATAAAATGTGCCGCCATAAGAGCCAATCACATAAATATTGGTGTCATCAGTTATTAAACTTCTAATAAAATCATCATAAAACAGATAATTACTTCCCATTTGTTTTGCCCACTGCCAGTTTTGGGCATTGCATACATAACTTGTCAGTAAAATGCACCATACTATTGTTATCTTTTTCATTTTTTTTGAGATTACTCAAACACTATTTTCCCGCTGTAGCTTTTCCTTTTGCTGCTTAACGTTACATTATAAATCCCCTTTGCCTCTTGCTCTAAATTTATTTTTATTTTGCCTTCATTCATCTCTAATGTTTGCTGCTGAATGAGCCTGCCTATATTATCATAAATGCTGAGTGTGAGATTTTTCTCATTTAAAAAATCATCAGGAACAGTTATGTTACACTTGCCCGCATTGGGGTTGGCATAAATAAACAGTTGATTATTTGCCATTCTGCTATTACCTTCACCTATGCCTGTTATGGCATCTGATTTGGCAAAAAACATATCACCGCCTCCATAACTTGTTAATGATGTTGAACCTATATTGATAGTATTTGAAAATCCGCCCGCAATAATGACATTCCCATTGCTATCAACTTCAACGCTTCCGCCAACGGCAAAACCGAAATGCCTTACTCCAAGACAATCCCCATTATCATCATATCTTGCAATGAAGACATCCTGATTATTTGTTGTGCTTACATTATAACTGCCGAAATTAGCACTACCGCAAAAAGAACCAACAATATAAAATAATCCATCACTATCTTTTCTAATCATATTGGCTATTGTT
>JAFDWZ010000052.1 GCA_018268195.1 Bacteroidota bacterium
TGGTTCGAGCCCAGGTGGGCCCACTTATTTTTATCAGTGTCTCTATCTGTAATCAGTAGAGACACTTTCCTTATGCCTTGTGTCTATATTATTTTTAGTCCTTCTTTAGACAAGTTCTATATCGGTGCTTCTTCTCAGAACTAATCTTATCCTTAACACCATCCAATTTCCGAAATAGCTTTGCTTTCAACAATAAACTTTCAGAATAAGTCAATAAAATAATCATTTTTTAGAGATGTAACTTTGTACTTTAATACATTTGTGCTCTCATTTTTAATTATAAATGGTTACACGCCAGTCAGCTCACAGCAAAATCACCGCTGCAGGATTATTAGTTACACTCGGTATTATTTATGGTGATTTAGGAACCTCGCCTTTGTATGTGATGAAGCCAATTATTGGCAACAATCTTATTTCGAGCGATTTGGTTTTGGGAGGAGTATCATGTATATTTTGGACTCTGACGCTACAAACGACTATTAAATATGTGCTACTAACCTTAAGAGCCGACAACAAAGGTGAAGGAGGAATATTTTCTTTATATGCTTTGGTTCGTAAAACCAAACTGAAATGGCTCATCTTTCCGGCAATTATAGGTGGTGGCGCATTGCTTGCTGATGGCTTAATAACGCCCAGTATTTCAGTATCATCAGCCGTTGAAGGATTGCGTTTTCTCAGTCCTCATGTTCCCACCATTCCTATTGTTATTACCATAATATTTTTATTGTTTTTTATTCAACAGTTCGGGACTAATTTCGTTGGAAAATCATTCGGCCCCATCATGCTGGTATGGTTCACTATGATTTCAATCCTTGGATTGAATCAGATAGTTGACAACATTTCTGTTCTTAAAGCTGTTAACCCCTATTATGCTTTCCACCTGCTAACAATGTATCCGGGTGGTTTCTGGATTTTAGGGGCAGTATTTCTATGTACCACAGGTGCTGAAGCTTTGTACAGTGATTTAGGTCATTGTGGAAAACAAAATGTATATGTAACCTGGGGATTTGTGAAGGCTTCGCTGCTGATTAATTATTTCGGTCAGGCTGCTTGGTTATTAAAACATGAAGGACAACAATTGTTTGATAGCCCATTTTATTCCATCATGCCCGAGTGGTTTCTTATTATAGGAATCATCATTGCAACGCTGGCTGCCATTGTTGCAAGTCAGGCATTAATCAGCGGGTCGTTCACGCTTATTAACGAAGCTATGCGGCTGAATTTTGGTCCGAAACTTAAAATTGTTTACCCAACTGATTTACGGGGTCAGGTTTACATTCCTACTGTTAACTGGATATTATGTTTGGGCTGTATAGGCATTGTTTTACATTTCAAAGAATCATCAGGCATGGAAGGGGCTTACGGACTTTCTATCATCATTGCCATGATGATGACTACTATCTTACTTTCCTATTATTTGTACATCAAACGTTATCCTATCATATTTATCATGATGATATTTACCTTATTTATGGTTATTGAAATATCATTCCTGATAGCCAACATGAGTAAGTTTACACATGGAGGATATGTAACATTGCTCATTGCATTAATATTATCATCAACCATGTTTGTATGGTATGAAGCACGCAAAATCCGAAATCGTTTTGTGATTTTTGTTAAAGTACAGAACATTCTTAACACTCTTACCTCTCTGAGCCATGATGAGTCAATTCCTAAATATGCAACCAATCTGGTTTACCTCACCAGTGCAAACCGATCTGACGAAATAGAGTCTAAAGTCATTTATTCTTTATTACAGAAATTTCCCAAACGTGCCGATATTTATTGGTTTGTTCACGTTGATGTATTGGACGAACCTTATACCATGGAATACAAAGTAGAAGAGTTGGTAAACGATAAAATTATCAGAATTGATTTTCGCCTCGGTTTCCGGGTTGATCCTAGAATAAATATGATGTTCAGGCAAGTGGTTGAAGAACTCGTTAACAATAAAGAGGTAGATATCACCAGTCGTTATGCATCTCTGAAGGAAAAAAATGTTATTGGCGATTTCCGCTTTGTAGTGATCGAGAAACTGCTATCGTATGACAACGACCTTGGTTTCTATGATAAGTTTGTTCTGAATGTTTACGATTTGCTCAAGGTATTCAGTCTTCCTGAATCCAAAGCATTTGGGTTAGATACCAGTTTCGTAACAGTTGAAACTGTTCCTTTGGTAGTTAAACCAACAGGTAAATTAAGACTAAAACGGATTTAAGTGTATTCTGGCTGATTGGGGTAGCGTTGTTGGTGTATGCGCTTTACTTCCTGCAATAAAAGGTCACGGAGTTCCTTTATGTTTTCCTTTTTCGATGCCGAAATAAATATATTTTTTGTTCTGCCCTTTGCCATCCAAGTTTTTTTCAGGTCATCAAGTGAAATATTTTCACGTGTTGATGGGGTAAGGTCATCATCATCCTTTTTTATGTAAGTAAATGCGTCAATTTTATTAAAAACAAGTAAGGTAGGTTTATCTGCAGCATTCAACTCGGTAAGCATCTGATTTACCACATGTATGTGATCTTCAAAGTTTGGATGAGAAATATCCACCACATGCACCAGCACATCTGCTTCGCGCACTTCATCCAATGTTGATTTGAATGACTCTACCAGATGATGAGGTAATTTTCTGATAAAACCAACAGTATCGCTAAGCAGGAAAGGTATGGTGTCCAAAACAACCTTGCGTACTGTGGTATCCAGGGTTGCAAATAATTTATTTTCTGCAAACACATCCGATTTGCTGAGCAGATTCATAATTGTTGACTTCCCTACATTGGTATAACCTACCAATGCCACACGAACAATATTACCTCTTGATTTGCGCTGACTGAAATTTTGCTTGTCAATCTCCTTGAGTTTTTGCCGTAATCTTGAAAGTTTATCGCGCACTATTCGTCTGTCCGTTTCAATTTCTGTTTCACCGGGCCCGCGTGTTCCAATACCACCCTGTTGTTTCTCAAGGTGTGTCCACATGCGTGTAAGCCTTGGTAACAAATATTGGTATTGTGCCAGCTCAACCTGTACCTGTGCCTGAGCTGTGCGCGCTCTTCGTGCAAAAATATCAAGGATTAACTGCGTTCTATCCAGCACTTTTATCTCTAATACTTTTTCGATATTTCGAAGTTGTGATGGAGATAACTCATCGTCAAAGATGGCTAGTGTAACGTTATGCTCCTTACAAAATCCGGCTATCTGGTTAAGTTTTCCGGAGCCTACAAATGTGCGAGGGTCGGGATTTTCTAATTGCTGTGTAAATACCTTTATGGATTTTGCGCCTGCTGTTTCGGCAAGAAAAGCCAGTTCGTCAAGATATTCTGCTTCTCTTTCTTCCGATTGGTTTTTTGTAATGACTCCAATTAATACTGCTAATTCCTCAGATTTTCCAACAGGAGTGAATTTGGTTTTTTCCTTCAACGATTTTACTCTTTAATAAAAATCGAAAAAAATTATTTGGATTTCAGTGTTTCAACATAGGCAACCACATCCTCAATTTGCTGCTGAGTAAGTTGCTTTTTGTAACTCATCATGGCATTTTTTCCATTCATCACAACAGCTATTTTTTCATCTCTTGATAAAGTTGATGCCGTTAAATCTTTTGCTCCACTCAGTTTCAGCGTTCCATCAGCACCATGGCATTGCTGGCATTTGGCATCGAATATTGCTTTGCCTGCTTCAACGCCTTGCAGATTGCCGGTTTCAAAAGGTTTATTGTCGGACATAAAAGGTGTTTTAGTTTCAGAAATACCATAAGCATAAACCAAAAACATCAACGACAGCAATGCGGATGCATTATGTTTCTTCTTAAATGCAATTACAGCAAGGGGAATGGAACAGGCTATAACAAAAAGTTTAACCCATAACCATGCACCACGCTGACCTGAGTAAATAGCCAGATAAATACCGGTAAGAAAAAACAAAGTGCTGATTATCATTTCAGCCACCTTGGTCTTTTTGCTGAATTTATCAAGCGTATCGTGCTTGCCTATGACTAACAAGAAAGTCTTAACAAGATAAAGTATCAAAAAAAGTGAAACCACTAAAACGTGGGTGTGTAACATTCCTGTGAACATGACAAATGATTTTTAAATATTATGCGGAGAGAGAGGGATTCGAACCCTCGTTACGCTTTTGGCGTAAACACACTTTCCAGGCGTGCTCCTTCAACCACTCGGACACCTCTCCTTTTTTTACTGCGCCTGCAAAGCTACTAATTTTAGCTCCTTAAAGAAAAAAAGCCTGCCGAAAAAAAACGACAGGCTGAGAACCTAAAACCAAACCTATCTTTTGACCGTTGTCAACAGATTGATTAAAACCGCAACAAAAATAACTTGCTTTTCGGTTTTACTTCGCAAATCCGTGGGTACTTATCAACATAATTATTCACTGCTTAATTCTCCGGCAAGTGAGTACTGTATATTCACTTTCACCTCCGTTGCTTCTGCTCCGCTTCCGAGCAAAAACATCAATTTGGTAACAGCTGCTTCAGTAGTCATATCTTTTCCGCTCACAACACCTGCCTGTTTGAGTACAATGCCGTTTTCATACTTTTCCATCTGCACCACACCACCACTGCATTGCGAAACATTTACAACTACAATATTTCTTTTTACTGCCTGTTTCAGGATATTTATTAATCGTGGATCCTTGGGTGCATTTCCGGAACCATAAGTTTCGAGAATTAATCCTTTAATGTGCGGCAATTCTACAATACTTTTCAGTGCTTCCATGCTGAAACCGGGAAATAGTTTGATGACAAACACTTCCTCGCAAAAATGTGTAATCACTTTCAATGCATGATTATTCACTTCGCGAATGTATTCATGATTGTAAATAATTTCGGTACCTGCTTCGGCCAGTGGAGGGTAGTTGATAGACTGAAAAGCGTCAAAGTGTAAAGAAGTATATTTCTCCGTTCTGTTTCCTCTGAAAAGTTTATTATCGAAACAAATACATACCTCCGGAATAACCACATTGCTTGATGCAATTTCAACAGCAGTAATAAGATTAGTTCTAGCATCAGTCCTGATTTCGCCAATGGGAAGTTGCGAGCCGGTTAATATTACAGGCTTATTCAGATTCTGGAGCATATAACTGAGTGCGGAGGCCGTGTAAGCCATCGTATCGGTGCCGTGAAGAATAATAAATGCATCATAGCGATGGTAATTCTGCTCAATCTGCTTCGCCATTTTTGTCCACAATGCAGGCTGCATGTCCGAACTATCTATAAGCGGATCGAAGGAGTGAAAATCTATCCTACAAGGTAACTTTTTTAATTCAGGAACTACTGAATTCAACTTACCGAAGTTGAAAGGTTTAAGTATTCCGCTTTCTTCGTCATGAATCATACCGATGGTACCACCGGTATAGATTACCAGAATATTTTTTTTATCTGTTTTATTCATCACTTGCCAAATATACGTTGTGCATTTGCTGTGGTAATCGCAGCCACTTTATTTAATGAACAATTATTTATCAATGCAATTTTCTGAGCTATAACCAGGAGATATTCCGGAATATTTCGCTTACCACGATGTGGCACCGGTGGCAGATAGGGAGCATCTGTCTCCAAAACAATATGGTCAAGACCCGCATGACTAACAATGGCATCGAGGCCTGAATTTTTATACGTCACCACCCCGCCTATACCCAAATACATGCCCAGAGAAATTACCTTTGACGCTTCTTCTGCAGTACCGCTGAAACAATGGAAAACTCCTCTAACCGGCAGCTTACTCTGTTCTATTAGTTCAATAGCTCTTGCCGTAGCCTGTCTGGAGTGAATACTAACAGGTAAATTCAACTCCACTGCCCAGGATATCTGCTTAACAAAAGCATCTTCCTGCTCCTTTATAAATGTCTTATCCCAATAAAAATCAAGCCCGATTTCACCAACACCATAATAGCTTCCTCTTGCAAGTTCTCCTTCTACAATTGCTAGTTCCCGGAGATAATTTTCTTTTACGGAACAAGGATGCAGCCCCATCATGGCAAAGCAATTATCAGGAAACTTTTCCTGCAAATTAAGCATTGGAGAAATTGATTCAGAATCCACATTTGGGAGATAAAAATAACCTACTCCGTCTTCAATGGCTTTACTTATAAGTGATTCCCGGTCGTTATCAAACTCTTCGGCATATAAATGAGTATGTGTGTCGGCAATAATCATACTGCAAAGTAACAGCAATTTCAGATTACGTTTCATTAACTACCTTTGTATTTTACAACAACCGTCCGTCAACTCCATCTTTGTTTCAGCATGCCTCGTATATTAGTTATCCGGCTCAGTTCCATTGGCGATATAGTGCTTACTACACCGGTTATCCGTTGCCTGAAAAAGCAAATCAAGGATACTGAAATACATTTTCTTACTAAAAAAAGTTTTAGCGATGTACTTGCAAGTAATCCTTATATTGACAACACTTTTTATTGGCAGGATAATTCACCTGAAATTATCCGACAATTAAAAACCAACCATTATGACTACATTGTTGACCTTCATAAAAACATGCGTACATGGAAAATAAAAAGCCGATTACGTGTAAAATCATATAGCTTCGAGAAACTGAACATTGAAAAATGGCTGCTTGTAAATTTTAAAATCAACAAACTTCCGCATAAGCATATTGTGGACCGCTACTTTGATGCTATACAACCTTTGGGGGTGGTGAATGACGGACAAGGGCTTGATTTTTTTATCAACCCGCTTGATGAAATTGATATTTCAACCTATCTGCCCGAAACATTCCGGAAGGGATACACGGCATTGGTCATAGGTGCCAAACATGCTACCAAACAACTTCCTTTATCAAAACTTATGGAGGTGTGTAAAAAGGTCAGTCACCCGATAGTGGTACTTGGAGGTTTCGAAGACAGAAAAACAGGTATGGAACTGGAAAAGCATTTCCCTGAAAAAGTTTTTAATGCTTGCGGAAAAACCGGTATAGGTCAATCGGCCTCACTCATCAGGCAATGCAATGTGGTTATTACGCACGACACAGGCCTTATGCATATTGCTGCTGCCTTACGCAAAAAAATTATTTCGGTGTGGGGAAATACGGTTCCTGAATTTGGCATGTATCCTTATTTACCAAAAAACAGCACCCCTTTCAGTATTGTTGAAGTTAAAAACCTTTATTGCAGGCCTTGCACTAAAATAGGATATAACAAATGTCCGAAGAAACATTTTAGGTGTATGATGGAAATTGACACGGGCAATATTGCAGAACTTGAATCAAAATATTACTCTTCAAACTCCTGAAACCTGATGTGCTTCACAGGTTGGGTTGTTTAATAAACTTGTTGAATAGTTTATAAAACATGAATTTCGCCAATATTATCAATCTGTATTTTTGTTGGTATGAGTGATGATAATAAACTTGCTCGCAAAGCGCTGCGTAGTTCATATATTTCAACTGTCATAAGCATTTCGCTGGTATTATTTCTGATTGGGTCACTGGGTGTGCTGTTGCTCAACGCCAAGTATCTTTCAGATTATATCAAAGAGAATGTAGTGTTGACCATTATTATGAAACAGGATGCAGCGGAGCAGGATATTCAAAACCTTAAATCACAACTGCAAGGCAATGCTTATGTAAGTTCCGTGAATTACATTACGCGTGAGCAGGCAGCCGAAGATTTACAAAAAGACTTGGGAGAAGATTTCACTTCATTTCTTGGTTTCAACCCGCTCTTACCTGTGTTAGAAGTGAAACTCAAACCTGATTATGCTGAAGAAACTACCCTGAATCAACTCAAAGAAACGGTGCAGCAAAAAGGTATTGTTAAAGAGTCATATTTTCAGGAATCGCTTCTGAATGCTATCAACAAAAACATAAGGAATATCAGTCTGATTATATTAGCCTTCAGTTTGGTACTGTTTTTCATTGCAGGAGCTTTAATCAATAACACCATCCGGCTTTCGCTTTATGCCAAAAGATTATTGATAAAAAGCATGAAATTGGTAGGAGCTACACGAAATTTTATACGCAAACCCTTTATTTTAAAGGGTATTTTACAGGGTTTGTATGGCGCCATCATTGCCAACATATTGCTTGTGGTATCTTTTTATTATGCCAAAACACAGATTCCGGAAATCATTGCATTTGAAAATCCCATGAATTTGGGTATCGTAATGGCCATTGTGGTGTTTTTAGGAATTTTTATTTCAGGAATGAGCACCTATTTTGCAGTAAATAAATATCTTCGCCAGCGCACAGAAGACATCTTTTAAATCATGACAAAAGGAAAAACCATAGTTACAGATAAAAAAGCTGCAACAAAGCCCTCAATCGCTGCAAAGAATGAAATGTCATTTGCTTTTGGGAAAATTAATTACATACTGATGATTGCAGGAATTGTGTTGATTTTTCTTGGATACATATTGATGTCAGGCGGAGGATCGGATGACCCAAAAGTTTTCAATCCTGCCATTTTTGATACACAAAGAATTACGATTGCACCTATTGTTGTGCTGTTAGGTTACGCACTTGAAGTGGTGGCAATATTAAAAAAGGCCAAAGATTAATTTTCGCCTCTTAAAATTACTAAATGACAATACTGCAGGCCATTATTCTGGCAATCATTGAAGGTATTACCGAGTTTCTTCCGGTATCGTCCACAGGTCACATGATTATTGGTTCCTCATTGATGGGAATAGCTGAATTACCATTGACAAAAACTTTTACGGTAGCCATTCAGTTTGGTGCCATACTATCTGTGGTGATGCTGTATTGGAAAAAATTTTTCAATATTGATTTTCAGTTTTACAAACGACTTATCATTGCTTTTATCCCTGCTGCAATTTTGGGAAAACTACTCAATGATTATATAGACATGCTGTTGGAAAATGTTTTGGTAGTAGCTGTTATGTTACTGGTTGGAGGAGTTATTTTCCTTCTGCTCGACAAATGGTTTGCCAAGGCTGAAGAAAAAGGTTCTGACAATCTTCAATCTGACAAGTCAGCATTTTTAATCGGACTTTTTCAGTGTATTGCCATGATTCCCGGAGTATCCCGTTCAGCAGCTACCATTATCGGGGGCCTCACTCAAAAACTAAATAAGAAAGGAGCTGCAGAGTTTTCATTCTTTTTGGCTGTGCCTACCATGTTTGCTGCTACGGTGTATAAGATGTATAAACTTTACAAACTGGAAGGAGCTTTCAGCAATGAAGATATAAAGCTAATTGCAATTGGCAATATCATTGCTTTTATTGTTGCCGCCATAGCCATCAAATCATTCATATCTTATCTCACCAAACACGGATTTAAAATTTTTGGTTGGTACAGAATTATTGTAGGTGCACTCATCATTATTCTTTATTTAGCAGGCATTGAGCTAAAAATGCTCTGATAAAATGACGGATTTTCAAAAGGGACGTGTTCTGTTAGTGGACAAACCATTGGAATGGACTTCATTTGATGTAGTAAACAAACTCCGTGGTACGCTACAACATCTGAAAGATAAAGAAGGTAAAAAGCCTTTTAAGAAAATTAAAGTTGGCCATGCAGGAACATTAGACCCATTGGCTACAGGCTTACTCATTGTTTGCACAGGAGCAGCCACCAAAACTATTGATCGGTTGATGGGGCTTGAAAAAGAATACACAGGTACCTTTTTCATTGGAGCTTCTACCCCATCCTTCGACAAAGAAACAGAAGTGAATAGCAAGTTTGATACTTCTCATATCACCGATGAACTCCTAGAAAACACTACACAACAATTTACAGGAACATTTCTTCAGATACCTCCTGCTCACTCAGCAACCATCATCAGCGGTGAGCGCGCTTATGAAAAAGCCCGCAGAGGCGAAGAAGTAATTATGCCTGCAAAGCAAATTACTATTTCAGCATTTGAAATCGTAAAAGTTGAAATGCCGATTGTACATTTCAAAGTAGTTTGCAGCAAAGGAACCTACATTCGCTCTCTGGCAAATGATTTTGGGCAAGCATTGCAGTCAGGTGCTTATTTGAATTCACTCTGCAGAACACGCATAGGCGATTTAACTTTAAGCAATGCCAAGTCAGTTGATCAATGGGTTGAAGAAATAAAGCAAACCTCCTTTTAAAATTTATTTTAATACAGAGATTTAAATTTAAAATCTATCTACTCCTGAGTTTTTCCTCTACAACTGTTTTGAATTTACTGAATACGCTGTCCTGCTGCTGCTGAAAATAAGGCCTGCTTAGTGCAAACATCGAGCGAAGAAAAATATTTTTCCCATGAGTTAAAGTCTCTACATTCAAGATGGTGTGCACAGAGTCTCCCGTTAGCGTAAGTGAATAAACAGAAGTATAAACATCATTATCCAGCTTAAAAACGCAGAAACTGTTTGGCACCAATGAATCATAAGTAAGAATCATGTCCATAGATTTTTCCTTCTGTGTCAGCCTCAAAATATATTTCAGCTTGTTACTTTCTTTGTTATTCTTTTCAGCACTCACTGACTGCAAGCCATGAATCCAGAATTTCATTAATGAGGTATCTTTTACCGATTGAAAAACCAGTGCAGATGAAGCATTTATTTCAATGTGTGAAGTGCATGCTACTTTTGGATGAAGTATTCCCATGGTTACAAAACCCATTGCAACCACAGCAATGCCGGCAAGCAGATATTTTACTCCATTACTCACGGCAGAACACGCCTTCTATTATTGTCCTAAAATCCACGCAAACATCAGCGGAGCAACAATGGAAGCATCGCTTTCAACAATAAATTTTGGTGTATCAATATCCAGTTTTCCCCAGGTGATTTTTTCATTGGGCACAGCACCACTGTAAGAACCGTAGCTTGTGGTACTGTCACTTATCTGACAAAAATAACTCCAAAAAGGAACATCATGCCACTCCAAATCCTGATACATCATAGGCACAACGCAAATAGGAAAATCTCCGGCTATGCCACCGCCAATTTGAAAAAAACCAACGCCTTTACCTCCTGAATTTTTTCGGTACCATTCGCTGAGCCATACCATATATTCTATTCCGCTTTTCATGGTTGTTGCCTTCAGCTCATTCTTTATCACATACGAAGCAAAAATATTTCCCATGGTACTGTCTTCCCATCCCGGAACCACAATTGGAATATTTTTTTGTGCTGCGGCAAGCATCCACGAGTTCTTAGGGTCTATTTCGTAATACTGCTCCAGTACTCCGCTGAGTAACATTTTATACATGTACTCATGTGGAAAATATCGTTCTCCTTTTGATTCAGCGTCCTTCCATACTTTATGAATATGCTGTTGTATTCTGCGGAAAGCTTCTTCTTCCGGAATACAGGTGTCGGTCACACGGTTGAAATGATTATCGAGCAATTCACGCTCCTGCTCAGGAGTTAAATCACGATAATTAGGTACACGTTTATAATGATTATGTGCCACAAGGTTCATGATATCCTCTTCGAGGTTAGCACCTGTGCACGAAATGATTTGCACTTTATCCTGACGAATCATTTCGGCAAGTGAAATACCTAACTCGGCAGTGCTCATAGCTCCTGCAAGTGTAATCATCATTTTACCGCCTTCGCTGAGGTGTGTAACATAAGCTTTGGAAGCATCCATCATTGCAGCCGCATTAAAATGACGATAATGGTGTTCCATGAATTTTGATATAGGTCCTTGTGACATAAATAATTTTATTGATTTAATGCCGCAAAGGTAATCATAATGAAGGAATGAAATAAACGTGATTTAATCAACAGAACGGTATTCCAACCTCTTACATGTTACAAAAAATCAATCTCAACATTTTGATTAAACTGATATGGACAGAATGGGCTTAAGTATAAAAAAGGTTAAAACTTTAGCCAAAATACATTTTTACTGTTAACCTTTTGCCATCATCACAAACATAGAAATCACAGCAGTTGTCATTCCTATAAAAGTAATCCAAAGTAACGCAGTTGACAAGCCCCCACTCGTATTCTCTCCCATAACCTTTTTGTCTTTTGAAATTTTAATTATTAAAAACACAAGAGGTACTGCAGCAATTCCATTGAGTACAGCCGCATAAACCAAAGCTTTTACCGGATCAATCCCGATAAAATTTATGATAAGACCTATAATTGTAGCAATGGTAATTACACCATAAAAACCATGTGCTCTTTTTAATTTAAGGTTTAATCCGGAATCCCAGTTTACTGCTTCAGCAACTGCATAAGCAGCGGATCCTGAAAGTACGGGAACAGCAAGTAATCCAAGACCAATAATTCCAATAGAAAAAATTAATTTTGCTAAAAAGCCCGAATGCGGAAAGGATTGCACCAATGGTTCCAATGCCTTTGCTGCATCGGCAGCAGTATTGATATTCTGTACACCACCCTTATGCAAAACAGCTCCTGCTACAACGAGAATACTCCATGTTGTTATTTCTGAAATTATCATTCCGGAAGCGTTATCAATACGCATTCTTCTTATAAATGATTTAAGTGAATGGCGAGAAGTGCTTTCCAGAATATTTTTTTCCTTTAACTCTTCTACTTCCTGTGAAGCTTCCCAGAAAAACATATAAGGAGAAATGGTTGTCCCTAATACCCCTGTGATGATAAAAAGAAATGCAAAGCTGAATTCAATATGTGGAATAAAGGTTGATCTTAACACTTCTTTCCATGGCATATCAACAATAAAAATTGTTACAGGATATGCAAGTAATGATAATGCAAGCCATTTGAGAATGCGGGCGTAAACGCGATACGTTGTAAAGATTTCCAGAATCAAAATACCTGCGGTAAAAAGTAATGTCCAAACCGTAAATGGTATTGGCAAAATCAATTGAGCTGCCGCAGCCATTGCACCAATATCTGCTCCAATGTTTATTACGTTTGCAACAACTACTATAAATACAACAGCATATAGAAGTTTCTTGTCATATTTTTCCTTCACTACTGCAGCAATGCCTTTACCGGTAACCAGGCCAATTCTTGCACATGCTTCCTGAACTGCTGTCATAAAAGGCAACATCCATAATGCAGTCCATAGCTGTCCGAAACCAAATTGTGCTCCGGTTTGCGAATAGGTAGCTATCCCTGAAGGGTCATCATCGGCAGCCCCTGTTATCAGTCCGGGACCCAATACCGACAGAAATTTCCGGAACTTACCCCTTTTTTTAGTTGGTTGAGGCGTAGGCATAGGCTTGAGTTATTTACTCGTAATTTTATTTATTTATTGACCAACCACTCGCTTCAACTCCTTTATAAAAACAAGGCTTTTAACTCTGTTGCTTCCGCAGGTTTCATTTTGCCGGCAAGTATCAGTGATAATTGCTTTCTCCTCAATGCAGCATCATAACGTTTCTTTTCTTCATCCGTTTCGGGAATTAGTTCAGGCACTGCTATGGGAGCACCTTGTTGATCAACGGCAACAAACGAATAAATGGCTTCATTGCATTTGATTTTTTCATTGGTAGCATTGCGCTCTACCCATACTTCCATAAACACTTCCATGCTGGAAGTAAAAGCACGTGAAACTTTAGCCTGAATGGTTACAATATCACCCAAACGTATGGGCTGATTAAATGACACATTATTTACAGAAGCCGTTACCACCACTCGACCACAATGACGGTGTGCAGCCACCGCTGAGCAAACGTCCATCCAGTGGAGCAAACGCCCTCCCATTAAATTACCAAGCACGTTGGTGTCGTTAGGTAAAACAATCTCTGTTTGTATGGTTAAACTCTCTTTAGCAGTTTTTGACTTCATAATTAATACCGTTAATGCTGCAAATATCTGTATTTAGGATGTAACAAACACTTGCTTGTGGAATTAAACCTATCTTTGCATCCATTGAAAAAAAATAAAATGCAAACAATTAAAGCTGTGGTTCTTACCACTTTATTGGGTCTAATGACCAACTTAAACATGGCACAACAAACTACTACTCCCGAGCAACGTAAAATTGAAGTTACCGGAAGCGCTAAGATGGAAGTTATTCCTGATGAAATTTATGTAAATATTACTGTACAGGAATACACCGAAAACAAAAAGAAAGTTGATATTAATGATATAAGAAAAGATTTTTTAAGCGCATGTACTAAAGCCGGTATAGCCAAAGAAAACATTTCCATACAAGGGATGAATGGCTATAACAACACCGGATGGTACTGGCAACGCAAAAAGAAATCACCTGATTTCATGGCTTCATCCACTTTTATAATCAAATTCTCTTCTGGTGAACAGATTGAAAAACTCATGAGCTTGCTTGATGACAAGAGCACTCAGAATATGTATATCAGTTCTACTTCTTATAGCAAGTTAGAAGATTTGAAAAAGCAGGTGAAAATACTTGCATTACAAAATGCCCGAAGCAAAGCACAATATATGTGTGAAGCCATTGGAGAGAAGGCAGGAAAAGTGTTGCTGATAAAAGAAGTAGAAAGCAACAGTTATGTACCACAACCGATGATGATGGAAAAACGAATGATGTCAGCCGCACCAATGGCGGATGAGTTTGAACCATCAGGATTGGAGTTTCAGAAAATTACAATTAATATGGAAGTATTGGCACAGTTTGCCATACAATAATCCGGAAATATGAAATCAAATAAAGGACGTAGCCGAAGCTACAGCGCAAGTGCGCAATCAGGAGGAAGAACTCAACGTAAATCCTCCGGCTATGTAAAGAAAAATCAGAGCAAAGAAAAAGATCAGGACTTTGTAAAATCAGGCAATTCATACAGCCGAAATAAAAAAGCCGGTAAACGATCCTTTACTGAACAAGGAAGCTTTAGTGACAGACCTACTAAAACTTTCAGAAAAAGAAATGACGAAGGAGGGTTTGAAGGAAATGATTCGGGGAAACGTTCTTATTCATCAAGAGC
>JAFDWZ010000053.1 GCA_018268195.1 Bacteroidota bacterium
GGAACATTTTTTTGAATTACTCTACCAAGTCCATTATTTGCACTCATATCAATAATAGAATAAAAAAATCCTGTGTTTGTTGAAACACCTGCTGAAAATAAATAAAATAAAGTATCATTACCCGGAACAGGGGTAATTACATGTTCTCTGTACCACGCCTTTCCTACTATGCTATCTCCATTAAGCATAAGTTGATAGTTGAATGAATAAACCTCTGCCGCACGAGGATACTGTGCGTTTAAAGCATTGGGAGTGCCACCCGCATAAAATAATAAATTGCCCATGCTATCAGCGATTGAAACTACACCGCCTCTACTATTTACAGATGAGGAAAATGTAGTTGGGTTTGGGCCATTAAAATTTATTCCTGCACTATCGCCAAAGCACCAAATGTTATTTTGGTTTTGAGCAACACATGTAGATGTTACAATTAAGAGCGAAATTATTTTTTTCATATACTTATTAAAGCATAGTGCCTGCTTATAAAGGCAGGCACTATGAAATATATTTACTTAATAATTACTAACCGTTGTGTACCTATTATTTCACCACCGGAAATTACCTTGCATAAATAAATTCCGTTAACAAGGTTAGAGGAGTTGTAGGTTGTGAACCATTTGCCTTGTGCATTTGCCTGCAGGAATAATAGCAATTATGCCATGATGGTAAAAACATTTTTCATAAAGATTTTGATTTTTTAAGAATTATTTTTTTGTTGTTAATATGGTATGTACTTCAAATTCTCCACCTGATGTTTGATATTCTACATTAAATGTTTCCATATCGTGAAAATTTTCGTTTATAAGCTGTTCTTTTACCGTTTCTATATCGTGGTAATAAAAGTAAACTCTTCCATTGCTATTTATTTTAAATTCAGATTTGCTGGGATTGCCTTCCACAAAACTAAGATATAGCACTCCCTTGTTGTTTAATAATTGGTAAGCATCTGCAATGAGTTTTTTGCTTTCTGCCTGTGATAAATAGGGCAAACAAAATCCTCCTATAATCCCGTCATACTTTTCATTCAGGAGGTGGATTTGCCTGCAATCCATAAGAGCAAAATTTGCTTTTGGATTGTTCTTTTTGGCAAGTTCTATCATATTGGGGGCTATGTCAATTCCAAAAACATCAAAGTCTTGTCGTTGTGATAAAAGATATTGGGTGATATTTCCGGGTCCGCAAGCAATTTCCAAAATTTTTGCATTGTGTTTGTCAATGGAATTACAGAACTGGTTATAGGTATGGTTGTACAAGTCCAAATCCATAAACTTGCTTTGGTATAAAGTTGCAACCTTGTTCCATGTTTCAAATGTTTCTTTGTACTTGTCCATTGAGCTGTCTGCTTATGTTATACTGTCGATGTTTTGCACAGTTGTTCGGTTCGCCTTGCCGCTAACGGCAGTCCGTCTAAAAACTTACATTGCCCTTCAAAAGTAATTATTTTTCGGGTTCAGAAAGACATTAGAAGGCTTTTAAGCAACTTTTAAAAAAGTAAACTTGAGAAGTGCAAAGTGAGTTGTGAAAATTATAGTGTGTCATTTTTGAGTTAAATGCAGTAAACAATACTACTTGTGTTCGGTTTGTTCCTTGTNNNATACGTACGTTCGTGGTTACTTTCTTTTAAAAAGTACTCAACAAATACATTCAGAGTTTTTAGACAGTTTGACGGTTTTCGGCTTTGCGAGGGAGTGGCTTTTAGCACTAAACTCCAATCGAAGCACGAACTTCAAAATTAATGAAAAACTTTAAATCGAAGTCGTTTACTGCCGTTTTTGCCAAACTGATGTTACAGGCTGGCGTAGTGTCTTTTGTGTTGTTAATTCTTGTATGTACTGTATTTTGCTGTTGTGTCGGCTGTGGGAGGCAGGTTTTAAAATTTTTAGAAAGGGAAGGAAAAATAATTTTAGGGTAGGTAGTGTAAGCTCTTCTCGCATTTTGGCTTTAGCGTGACTTTGTGCGAAACGTAAGTTCAGCGAAGCTAATGCGAGATGTGCTTACACGGTGCGTTGGTTTACATATAAATCACTTTTACTTTAATTGTCTTATTTTGGGTTAATTCAAAACTTGCTTTTTTAAAATTCGGTCGGTTGGTTAATCCGATTGAAGAATAATTTGAAAATCCAATGCCTTCTTTTGGTAAAATTAATCCTTTATCAATCTTTCCATTACTATTTTCATCGTGCAAAATGTTTACTGCATAATTGCCTTTTGGTAAGTTGGAAAATGTACATTGAGCTTTATCTTTGGTAATGGTTGCTTTTTCTATTTTGAAGTAATTTTTATAATGTTCATATTTTTCAATTAAAAATTAAGAATGCTGAATTAAGAATTGTTTTGTTTCGTGGTTAGTAAAATAGATGAAAGTATTTTACACAATTCTTCTGCATCATCTATTAATGATTTTGATAACTTTTCGTCTAAATAATCAGTAGCAGTTAAAAGATTTAACCAGTATTTTGTTTCTCTTGCCTCTTTGTAGGAAATAGAAATTTTAGCGATAAAATCTTTTTTAGATTGTCCACCTATTGCTTCTTCTACATTTGCCCCAATACTTGTACCCGAACGAAGTAATTGTTTGGAAAGCACAAACTCTTTCTTTTGATCTGTTAGATATTTATAAGCATTCACAATTCTTATCGCAAATGCAAAACTCTTTTGCTGTATTATATTCTCTTTCATATTTTAATTCTTAACTCTTAATTCCTAATTCTCAACCTCTCCTTCACACTATCTACCACATCATAAACCATTGGAACTAAATAAACAGTTAAAGCTAAAGAGGAAAGTAAACCGCCAATAATCACCCAAGCCAATCCATTTTTCCATTCAGCCGATGTTCCTGTTGCTAATGCAATAGGCAACATCCCGATAGCCATTGATAAAGTAGTCATCAAAATAGGTCGCATTCTTCCTTTACTCGCCAAAACAATAGCTTCTTTGTAGTGCTTTCCTTCTGTTTTCATTTGATTAGTAAAGTCCACGATTAAAATTGAGTTTTTGGTCACTAATCCCATTAACATAATTAAACCTAACAGCGCAAATAAACTAAGATGACTCAATGATAAATTAAGTGCTAAAAATGCTCCAATTGCCGCAACAGGAATAGCAAATAAGGCAACGAACGGATAAATATAGCTATCGTATAATGCAACCATAATCAGGTAGATTAGCACAAAAGAAATCAACAAAACAGAACCTAATGCACCAAAGCTGTCATTTTGCCTTTTAATATCACTTCCCCAAGTCATTTGTATGCCGTCTGGTAAAGGATTTTTTTTGATATAAGCCACCACATCATCGGCTACTGTTCCTGACGGACGACCTAAAGCATCGGCTGTCAATGTAACGGCTGGTTGTCTGTCTTTTCGCTCTAAAAGTGATGGTGAATTATCTCTTTCAATATTGGCAATTTGCGACACTTCAATCGGAATGCCCATCGGATTAACGATATTGAGTTGTTTTACATCGTCTTCGTTTTTGCGACTGAATTTATCTAACCAAATACGAACGGGATATTCAGTTCCGTTTTCGGTTAAGGAGGCATCGTCATTTCCTGTAAATGCAGTTCGTAAATTGACACCCACATAAGCGGTATTCAATCCCAATCGTTGCATTTTATCTTTATCAGGAATTACTTTTAATTCGGGGCTTCCAGCTTCTACTGATAAGCGTACATTATCTGCTCCCGAAATATTTTGAATAACTGCTTTTAAATCATTTCCTGTTTGCATTACTTTACTTAAATCGCTTCCGCTTAATGTGATTTCAATCGGTGCGGTTCGTGGAATTAAACCCAATGCCATTATAGAATAATTTACGCCCGAAAATTCACTTTGCAAATCATCCCGTAGTTTTCGCATAAAAACTTCCGTAGAAAGATTGTTGGTTTCTTTTTTGGATTTTAATTGAACAGTAAATTCTGTTTTATTTGCAGAGCCAACCCCCAAACTTCCAATTCCTGTACTTGGACCGCCAACATTGCTAAATACACTTTCTACTTCGGGTTGCTGTAAAATGTATGTTTCTATCTTTTCAGAAACTTTGTTGTTTTGTTCAATGGAAACATTTTTATCAAATTCTAATGCTAAACGAAATTTTCCTTGGTCGCCTGTTGCAATGAGTTCTTTTCCGATAATTCCCTGCTTCATCATCACGGCAGTTCCTACAAAAAGTAACAAAACAAATCCTGTAAAAATGAACTTATGGTTTAAAACCCAATTTAATGTTTTTCCATACCAAGTGATATATTTATCTAACTGATGTTCAAACCAAAGTAAAAAGCGATTGAAAAAATTGGTTGGTTGCAAATCCTCTTTTTTACCGATGCGAGAAGCCAACCAAGGTGTTAAAGTAAAGCCTACCAATAAACTCGTTAGGGTAGAAGTGATGACCACTACCGAAAATTGTTTGAGCATATCGGCAACAAAAACCTGCAAAAACAAAATCGGTAAAAATACCACCACATCAACCAAAGTAATAGACAAGGCAGAAAATCCAATTTCCATTCGTCCGTCCATTGCGGCTGTTCTTTTTTCTTTGCCCATATCCAGATGGCGTTGGATGTTTTCTAAAACTACTGTTGCATCGTCCACCAAAACACCAATGATTAAAGACATCGCAAGCAAAGTCATCAAGTTGAGCGTATAACCCAACAACCACATCACGGCAAAAGCGGTTATGAGTGAAGTGGGAATAGCAACCAAAACAATGAGTGAATTTCTAAAACTTCGTAAGAATAATAACATCACTAATGATACTAAAATCACGGCTAAAATCAAATCAAACACTACCGAATTAACGGCTGCAATGGTGTTGTTGGTACTGTCGTCTGTAACAATGAATTGTACATCAGAACTTGCATTTTGCGTTTCTATGGATTGAAATTTATCCCGAATTAATTTTGAAACATCTACCGCATTGGCATCGCCTTGTTTTTTTATCATTAATCCAATACCAGTTTTGCCATTAAAACGGCTATACGAAGTGATTTCTTTAATACCGTCTGTTACCTCTGCAATATCTTTTACATAAACAGGGCTGTTTGGAAAAGGCATTGCTATTTGCACATTCTGAACATCTTGAATAGTGTTGAATTTTCCAACTAAACGAACGGAATTATTCTCTGTATCTGTTTGTAGTTTACCTGCTGGCAAATCAATTCCCGAACGATTGACGGCTTCTACTACTTGATATAAAGATAATTTGTAGAATTTCAGTTTTTCTTTATCAACCTTAATTTGAATTTCCCGTTCTTCTCCGCCTAAAATAGTAATCTCTGCCACGCCTTTTAATTGCTGGATTTGTGGCAGATAGTCGTCTTTCATTTTTTGATAAAACTCGGTTGGTTTTAAATTGCTCGTTGCACTTACCGACATAATTGGCAAATCGTTAGGTGATACCTTACTCATTACTGGGCTTAAAATATCCTTTGGCAAATCTTTTCGGATATTGTCAATGTAGCGTTGAGCGTCCTGCATTGTTTTGTCCAAATCTGTTCCATATTTTAGGTTGGCAATAATGATGGAAGCATTGGGTAATGATTTTGTAACCAAATAATCCACGCCTTCCAAATTGGAAAGTGCATCTTCTATTTTTCGGGAAACGGAAGTTTCCACTTCGTTGGGTTCTGCTCCGGGATAAACGGTTCGGATTACGACAACTGGTTGATTAAAATCGGGCATTAATTCATAACTCAAATTTTTATAACCGATAATTCCCAACAAGGCAAATACGCTGAAAAGAACAATAATTAGCGATGGGCGTTTGATTGATATTTCTGTAATATTCATATTTTTCAATTAAAAATTAAGAATGCTGAATTAAGAATTGCTTTGTTTCGTGGTTAGTAAAATGGATGAAAGTATTTTACACAATTCTTCTGCATCATCTATTAATGATTTTGATAACTTTTCGTCTAAATAATCAGTAGCAGTTAGAAGATTTAACCAGTATTTTGTTTCTCTTGCCTCTTTGTAGGAAATAGAAATTTTAGCGATAAAATCTTTTTTAGATTGTCCACCTGTAGCTTCTTCTACATTCGCACCAATGCTCGTTCCCGAACGAAGTAATTGTTTAGAAAGAATAAACTCTTTCTTTTGTTCTGTGACGTATTTATAAGCATTCACAATTCTTATTGCAAACGCAAAACTTTTCTGCTGAATAATATTCTCTTTCATATTCTTAATTTTTAACTTTTTAATTCTTAATTGCCACATTTGCTCCGTCAAACAGATTTATAAAACCGTTCGTTATTATGATGTCGCCTTGATTTAAACCACTTGAAACAACAGTTTTATTCCCGATATTTTTTGAAATTGTAATCGTTTGCAAAACTGCTTTTCCACTTTTTACGATATAAACTTGTGCTTGATTTTCACTATTTATAATGGCAGAAGACGGAATAATAATACCTTGTTTTACTTCGTTTTCGGATAGAGAAACCTTTCCAAACATTCCTGATTTTATAGTGGATTGTTTGGTGTTTTCTACTTGAAACTGTACAGGAAAACTATTTCCCATATTTGCCTTACTTCCAATCATAGATAATTTTCCATTCAATGTTAGTTCAGGAAAAACATCCGCTGAAATGTTATAATTTTGATTGGGTTGAAATTGCTTTAAATTACTTTCAGGTACGTTTACCGTAAATTTAAGTGTGCTTATGTCGGTGATTTGCAACAAAGGAACTCCCGGTGCTGCAAAAGCTCCAATTTCACTTAGTTTTGCTGTTACAACACCACTAAATGGGGCTTTGATAGTTGTTTTATTGATTTGTTCTTGCAAAGTTGCTTTTTGCACTTTTGCAGATTTTAAACCCAACTTTGCTTTTTCCAATTGAACACCCTGCACGGCATCGGCTTCCGTTAAAATGGTATAACGATTTACATCATCTTGCAAGCCTTCAATTTGCACCTCAACGGTTTGTAATTGTAGTTTTAGAAGTGAATTATCCAATTGAATGAGTGTTTGCCCTTGTTGAACATAGCTACCTACATCTACTAAAACAGCATTGATTTTACCTTGTGTTTCAGCACTGATTTTTACTTCTTTATTAGGTTCAAATGTTCCTGTAAAAACGCCTTCTTCATTGATGTTTTTTAGTCGAATAGTGTCCACATTAACGGAAATAGGTTTGTCTTTATCGAATTGGTAAACCTTACTTTCAGTCGTTTTTTTATTACTTGTCAATTTGAATATTACCAAACCAACAATTGCAATACCTGCTATTATCCAGATTATCTTTTTCATTTTACTTATTTTTAATTGTTCCCGTTAATTTTTTGAATTCCAAATCAGCTTTTAAAAAGTCAATTATGGCGTTTAGATAATTTTGTTGTGCTTCACGCAAAGCATTGTCAGCCAATAAAACATCGGTCAAACTTGCCGTTCCTTGTTTTTGTTGCAGTATGGTTTGATCATAAATTGTTTTGGCTAAATCAATTTGATTTTCTGTATTCATAATGGTGTTTTCGGCAATCGTTCGTTGACGAATGGCATTTTCAATTTCCATTTCATTTTTATCAGAAATTAGTTGTGCTTGCAATTCATTATTATTGATTTCCAATTTTTTCTGGTTGATTTTTCGTTGTGTAACGGTACCGTTAAAAAGTGGGTAACTAAACTGTATTCCTGCAAAACCAATCGGATAGAAATCTAAAAAATCATTGGGTGTTTTGTCATATCCAAAACCTGTTGTTCCATAAGAAGCTATGAAATTCAAAGAGGGTAAATAACGAGAACGATTAATGATTTTAAGTTCGTTGTTCAAAAGTTTGTTTTGCGTATTAATAAGCTGTAAATCCAATGAATTGCGAGAAGAATTATCTGTTAATGTTGGTTGAAAAATATCGGTTACAACCATTATATTTTCTTCTAACGAAATGCCCATATTCATTTTCAGAGCATTTAAAACCTGTAAATATTTACTGTAAATATTTTCTCTTTGTGTGGTTAATTGTTCTGTTTGTAATTTCACTTTGTTTACATCAGAGCCTTTTGCCAATAACTGACTTTTTAGCAATTCCATATTTTGCAACAATCTGTTTGAGTTAATCAAATTGCTATCCATAAAATCAAGTTGATGTTTTAGAATTTGTGCGTTGTAATAAAGTGTTGTTATATCAAATAAAACTTGTTTTTCTGTTTTCTGATAGTGTAATTGAGTTAATTCATTAGCAATTTTTGTATTCTCAATCGCTCCGTAAATTTGAGGATTATACAAAGGCATAGCCAATTGAATATTTGCATTGATGTTGTGCGGAACGCCAAATTGTAAATCCCTAAACTGTCCTTCGGGTGCTTGCGGATTAAGTGCATTCATTGGCATTAGTTGCGTAGGCAACTCCATAAAATACTTGTAATCTGCATTAACGGTGATTTTGGGAATAAGATTGGCTTTTGCTTCCTTTTCTCTTTGCTCGCTAATGCTGATGTTGTTACGATTAATTTGCAAGTTTTTGTTATGCACTTGTGCCGTATCAATACATTGCTTTAGTGTCCAAGCTTCTTGTGCCTGAACAGTATTCCACCCAATAAAAAGTATTGAAATGAAAATGAGTTTGTGAATATTCACTAACATAATTAGATAAATTTTTTTGTTTTTACTTTTCTTTAATTAAATTTCTATTTTTTAAATTCAGCCAACCAATACCGGTCATTATCGCAGTAAATACAATTCTGAGTAGCATTGCTTTTACCGTCTTTTCTTCGTGTATTCCGCCATTGTCTATATAAAATTGGAAAGCAACAAATGCGATAATCAACAGAGATAATGAAACGACTAAAGTTTTAAAACTCAATTTTGGTTTTGTCCAAGTGGTATAGGTAGCCAACAAGTACAGAATGCCGCATATCAAATTGGTGTAAACAATAAACAAGACATAGTTTCCTTCTTTTTCTCGAATACCGAATAAATCAAAGATGACAGATGAAGCCATAAATACGGTTACTAAGCCAAAGAAACTTAACAAAACAGTCTGTATAATTTTAAGTGCTTTCATTTATCAAAGTTGTTTTTTGATTTCATTATTAAATTTAAAAAGCTAAACCCGGAAACAAAGACAGAAGCTGTCATAGATAGTGCACCAATCAAAACAAAAATCGGAGGTAAACCCAAATACAATTCTGCCCAAATACCTATTGGCATCAATAACCCGATTATAGCCAACCAAGAAATAGTTTTTGAATTACGTAAACCATCTTTATAATGCAAGAGCAAAAAGCCGATGACGATATTTAGGAAAGCAAATAAATTACCGTGTACGTGTGCCAATCGTGCTTCAAAATGTTTGCCGTTACTATACGAATTTGCCCATTCCTCGGCATTGGGTGCAAAATCTCTTAGGTAAATCAGCAAAAAACCATAAAGCATAAATGCTCCCATAGTAAGAAATCCGATTGCGATATTGTATTTTCCGTTCATTTAATAAGATATTAATTATTATCATCTTTAATCATCGTTAGCAGCATTTTAAAACGCTCAGTTGCCATAAGAGAGTGAGGCACATTGGCAGGCATAATAATAGAATTGCCTTTCGCTAAGTTAAAAACTTCACCACCAATAGTAATTTCTGCTTCGCCATCTAATAACTGCACAACGGCATCAAAAGGAGTTGTATGTTCCGATAGCCCTTCCCCTTTATCGAAAGAAAACAGCGTGATGTTTCCCGCCTTACTTTTAATTACTTGTTTGCTGATTACACCACCTTCGGAGTATTCGATTGCTAATTCCGGTATGAAAATCTTCTTTTTATCAAATGTCGCCATACTGTATAATTTTTTAGTTCTTCACTTTTAGTTTAATTAATGTTAGTTAGTATTCACTCACAAAGGTAAATAAACTTTTTAATAGTGCAAGTTTTTTTAGAGAAAATTATTTGCTTCTTTTCATCCACTTATATCCTTCAAACCACAAAACAGAAACGCTAGCAATCAAAGTGGCGGTAACTAATTCTTGAAAACTTAATCCAACAACGTGAAAGAAATTAGCAAATGAGGGAATGTACAAAATAGCGAAAAGCAAAATTAAAGTTGCACCGATAACGATAGGGAAGAGTTTGTTTTTGTTTTTAGAAGTTTCTAAAATACTGTAGGTAAAAGAACGATTTGTTAAACTCAACAAGACGTTGGCAAAAATCAAAGTGGTAAAAGCCATTGCTCGGGTGGTTGGTTCATCTCCTCCTTTATATACTGCAAATTGATATGCAAAAAGAACACCTACTGTAATCATTAATCCTTGAATAATACTGATACTCAATTCTTTCCAATTCAAGAAAGTATCGGTCATTTTTCTTGGTTTTTGGGTCATTGTGCCTTTTTCCATCGGTTCGTTTTCATATACGATAGAACAAGTAGGCCCCATTATTAATTCTAGGAAAATAACGTGAACAGGTGTGAAAATATGCGGATAAATCCACCCTAAAAACAAAGGCAAGGAAACCGTTAGAATAATGGGTATGTGAATGGAAATAATGTACTGAATGGCTTTTTTGATATTGGTGTAAATCCGTCTTCCGGCTGCAATTCCGACCACCAAACTATCTAAGTTATCATTGATAATAACTAATGAGGCAGCTGCTTTCGCGATTTCTGTTCCTTTACTTCCCATTGCCACGCCAATATGTGCCGCTTTAAGAGCTGGAGCATCGTTTACGCCATCACCCAACATCGCCACCACTTCATCGTCTTTCTTGAAAGCATTGACCATTTTTAGTTTGGCTTCGGGAAACATTCGGGTAAACAAGGTGGTTTTTCTTGAAAGCTCAATCAATTCAGCCTCGGTATAATTGACAATTTCTTCACCATTCACGGCAGGTGTATTATTTTTAATTCCGGCTTGTCGTGCAATGGCATTTGTCGTGTCTTCATTATCACCCGTAATCACTTTTACCTTAATTCCAGCATCATAAATATGTTGAAATACTTCTTGAATACCTTGTTTGGGTGGATCATAAAATACCGTAAACCCTAAAAATTCAAAGTTGAAATCTTGTTGTTTTTCAGGGAAATTATTTCCTTCAAAATGAGCTTTGGCAACACCCAATAAACGATAGCCTTGTTTTCCTAAATCTTTGATATGTTGTCGTAACTTGTCTTTCTCATTTTCCGACATATTGGAAACTGCCAAAATCGCTTCGGGAGCACCTTTGGCAGCGATAATCCGTTCGTTGTTTTCATTTTCAAATAAATGGGTCATCATCGGTGGTTTTCCCTCCAGCGGATATTCGTGTATCATTGAAAACGCTTGTCTTTTGTCTTCCTTTTGAGTTTCTTCATATACCTTGTGCAAGGTTTTTTCCATTGGGTCAAATGGTACAGGTTCACTACTCCACATTGCAAACTGTATCAATTCAGAAAGTGAATTATTCGTCAATTGTTCCTCTTCATAAAGTTGATTGGTTTTATAGTCAAAAAGTGCTTTTAACTGCATCGAATTTTCTGTAATTGTTCCGGTTTTATCGGTGCAAATGACAGTAGTACTTCCCAAAGTTTCAACTACACTGCTTCGTTTAATGATAACACCTTCTTTCATCAATTTCCACGCTCCTAATGCCATAAATGTGGTAAAAGCTACGGGTATTTCTTCGGGCAAAATAGACATTGCTAAGGTTAACCCTGCCAATAAACTCTCAATCCAATTTCCCGATTGCCAAAAACTGTATCCCCAAACCATTAAGAACACCACAACCCCAATCACCGCCATTCCTTTAACGAATTTAGAAATCTGAATTTGCAAGGGAGAACGCTCTTCTTGAATAGATTGAATAGCCTCTCCGATTTTTCCTAATTTAGTTGATAGTCCAATTTTTTCAACCTCAAAAACAGCCAAGCCGGAAACAACCAAAGTGCCGCTATATACACTTCTATCTTCTGTTTCCTGACTTTTAAAAACCGAAAATGTTTCTCCTGTAAGTGAAGCCTCATTGACGGAGAAATCGTTGCTATGCACAATTTTTCCATCGGCATTAATCATTTTTCCTTCTTCAATGATGCATAAATCACCAACAGTAATTTCGTGTGTTGGAATTTGCACCACTTTTGAATTTCGAATTACTGTACTTAAAGGTTCATTGAGTTTTTCTAAAGCTTCCAAAGCTTTCTTGCTGCGATTGTCCTGATAAAACGAAATTCCTGATACGGCAACAATCGCTCCTAACATAAAAATAGCATCACTATAATCCCCTACAATCAGGTAAATAATTGCTATGGGAATAAGCAAAAGCGACATCGGTTCCTTCAAAACATTTAGAAGAAGCATTATCCAAGAACTTTGTTGAATAACATGAACTTTGTTGAAGCCGTATTTTTTCTGGGAAGTTAAAACTTCATCAGAACTGAGACCTGTGAAATGTGAGGGAATATTGAATGTCATACAATTGAGAATAAAAAATTAAAAATGAAGAATTACGAATTATGGTTTTTTTTAGAGCTTTGAGCTAAACTCTCCTATATTCTGTTTATTTCTCCATCATTTCCTTTGCCCAATCTACCAAAAGCTTTTTATCAGTCGCACTGAGTTTAGCATTTTGATGTATCAAGGTATAGGAAGTCATTGGCATTTCTCCCTCTTCAATTTCTTCAGTAATTTCTTTAAATTTCTTTTGTTTTTTTTCGGTAGAATAACTATTAAATTCATCAAAATTCAGATGTTTTTTCCCGTCTCGGATATGGTCGTCTAACCATAAAGCCACCGGTTGAACATTGCTATACCAAGGATAAACAGTGTTGTTAGAATGACAATCGTAACAGCTTGTTCTCAGCAATTTATCAACAGTTTCAGGAACATCATAATACTGTCCTATGGCATTAACAGAAATTTCTGTAGAAATATTTTTTGTCGGGCGATACAATTGAAGTAGTGTCAAAGCGACAATCAGTACGATAAGTACTTTTTTAAGTATTGATTTTACTGGATTTTTCATTGTAATAATTTTTAAAATTTTTAAACTAATATTTTTGTTTCAATTTATTCTTCATCGGTGTTTTTCAGCACCATTAAAAGGTTATAGGCTCCTTTCACAACGATGTTTTTATTGGCTAATTTTTCAGCGGATGTAATTTCTGTAAATCCATTTTCTGCATTGCCGATTTGTACTTCTGTCATTTCAAACTGTCTGTTTCCTTTTTCGAAAAACACATAGTTTTTATTTTCAAATCGAACAATGGCTTCATCGGGTAAAACAGTTGCATTGCCACCTGATAATTCTATCATTGCATTCATAAACATCCCCGGCAATAATGTTTTGTCATATTGCTTAAAATGACAATGCACCTGTGTTGCGTTGTCGTTACTTAGGTTTTTGCTAATTAATATGATTTCACATTCATACTTTTTATCGGGATTACTGTTGGAAAATGCAATTACTTTTTGTCCGATAGCCAATTTGTTTACATCTTTATCAAACACGGTTAATGCCAAATGAATGTCATTGGGATTTACTAGTTCAAATAAAACATCGCTTGGTGTTACATATTTGCCGATATTGACATTTACTGCAGAAACAAAGCCATTGATAGGCGAATAGATGTTGATACTTTTTGTAATCGTATTGGCAGTAAGAGTATTTGGATTTAATCCTATTAATTTCAACTTTTGCTCCAATGATTTTATCAATATGTTTTGGGTTTGATAAGTTGTTCTTGCCTGCTCAAATACTTTATCACTTACAGCTTTACTTTCGTTGAGTTCTTTTTGACGCAAATATTCACTTTCATTGTATGCAAATTGAGCTTTGGCAGTCAAATAATCTTGTTGCAACTGAATGTATTGAGGGTCTTCCATTACAGCAATTACTTCTCCTTTGCTAATGTGCATACCGGGTAATAATTTTGTGGATTTCAGATAACCACCCAATGGCACACTGACAGACACTATGTTTTGGGGCGGAACATCAATTTTTCCGTTTAACTTTAAAACAGAAAAAACATTTTGCATTTCTATTTTACCAATTTCTATTTCGGCATTTTTATATTGTGCATCGGTAAGACTGACAACATTTTCTTGTGTTGGTACATTTACTTGTCCTTCGCTTGTTTGTTTATTGGTACAAGACGAAATAATAAGTAGTAAACTGGATGCAATAAGCAAGTTTTGAAAATTTGTAAAATACGCAATATGTAATTTATAATTGGCAATATGCAATTTGCAATATGTAAATAAAGATTGCCCTTTGCTTATTGCATATTTTTTATTTAATTTTTTCATTTTTAAACTATTTATTTAGATAATAATTAATTTCTGCTACGGTATTATTTCTGTTTCGTACGGCTTCAATATAATCGCTTTGAATACTAATCGCTTGGTTCATTAGCAATACCCATTCTAAATAATTGATTTCACCATTTAGAAATTGTTTGTTTGCAGTAGTTTTAAGTGTTTCAGCATTTTTTAAAGCCGTATTTTCAAAATATAAAACAGCATCTTGATATTTTTGATAGCGCTTCATTGCTTGTGCAAAATTTATTTCGAGATTTCTCAAATTCACTTCGTATTCATTGGCGGCTACTTGTTCATTTATTTTAGCAGCATTTATTTTTGATTTTTGACTGCTGTTGAAAATGGGAATACTCAAACCAATCTGAACCGAATGAAAACGAAGATTACTGTTGTATTCCACATCATTTGCACCCATTCCTTTCATTCCCATTACATTATACCCCAAAGTAACATCCGGCAACAGTTTTGATTTTTCAATTTTTGTATTGGCAACAGTGATGTTTTGTTGTTGTTTCCAATACTGGACTAAAGGATGAGAATTAAACTCTGTGTTTTCCAATGAAGATATATTTTGAAAAAAGATTTCACTTTCATCTGGAACAAAAACAGTACTTGTATTAAGTAAAAACTGAAACTGTAATTGTAGGGTTTCCCAATCTTGTTCAAGTTGTGAAAGTTGAAGTGCAATTTGTCCTTGTTGATTTTCAGCTGTTGTTTTTTCTAAGATATTGCTTTCTCCTTTATTAAAACGAAGAATGGATTTGCTTAAAAACTCTGAATACAAACTGTCATTTTCCAGTAACAACCTTCTCTTTTGTTTGATATAAAGCAGATTGAAATAAGCCTCTGTAACTAATTTTTTTAGTTCTGTTTCTTTTATTTTTAAATTCAAAACACTGCTTTTCCATTCTTCGGTTAGCAAATCTTTTTGTCTTGAATAAACAGTTGGAAAACTGAGTGTTTGTGAAATACCTAAATTCAAATCAGGATAAAAGCTATTGATTTGTCCGTACTGTCCACCAATGTTTGTAGCCGGAATAGTCGCACCGGATTTGATGAGTTTTTGATGATACTCTGTTCGTAGCTTTTCATTTTTAACGGTAAGATTATTAACCAAAGCTGTGTCAATAGCTTGTTGAAGTGTGATAGAAGTTTGTGCGTTTGAATAATTTGTAATTAGCAATAAGCAACAAGCAATAAGCAAATTATAATTAGCAATATGCAATTTGCAATTTGCAAAAAAAGTTTGCCTATTGTCAGTTGCCCATTGCCTATTGCCTATTGTCCATTGCTCATTGCCTATTCCCCATTGCCTATTAAAAAACCTTTTCATATCAATATTTTTCAGGGTTATTAATTGCGTGACTAATCATTTTTCCAACTTCATCGTTTTGTGCTAATAAGTCTTTATAAATCGTTTCATCAATGTACTCGCAAGCAAATGCAAATTCAATCCAAACACCTGTTTCAGAATTTTCAGCATCACAATCGGTAAGTTTAGAAATAAAATGTGCTGGATATCGCTTTTTTCTATATGCTTCAGCAAGATTTGCACACACACTTCTTGAAGACCTGCGTACCTGATCTGTTAAGGAATATTTTTCCTCTTTTGGAAAGGATTTACTTATTTCAAAAATCCGCATAGCTTGTTCAAAAGCTTTTTTATACAGTTTTGTTTCTTTAAAATTATATGAAGCCATAATTTATTATTTTTTTAATTTTTACTTATTGCCTATTGCTAATTGCTAATTGCTAATTGCTAATTGCCTATTGCTAATTGCCTATTTTAACTCTATTAAAAATGATGTACAAAATTGGAAGAACAAACAAGGTTAAAAATGTTGCAAGCAGTAAGCCACCGATAACAACCGTAGCCAAAGGTCTTTGAACTTCGGCACCTTCTCCGTGGCTTAATGCCATTGGCAAGAAACCTAACGAAGCTACAAACGCTGTCATTAGTACCGGACGTAAACGGGTTTTTGTTCCCATAATCACAATGCGTTTTAAGTCGGTATAACCTTCACTTTTCAAACGATTAAATTCTGCTATCAATACAATACCATTCAATACTGCTACACCAAATAAAGCAATAAAACCAATTCCCGCACTTACACTAAAAGGAATACCACGAAGAGCCAAAGCGAATACTCCACCTATTGCAGATAGTGGAATGGCAGTGTAAATGAGTAAGCCTTGCTTAACAGAGCCAAAGGCAAAGTAAAGCAGTAGGAATATCAAAACTAAAGATATAGGTACAGCAATAGCCAGCCGATCCTTAGCCGCTTGTAAATTTTCAAATGCTCCTCCGTAAGTAACAAAATATCCGGGTGGCAACTTTATCTGTTGCACTACTTTTTGCTGTAGTTCGTGTACTGTACTTTGAATATCACGACCTCGAACATTGAAACCTACAATAATTCTGCGTTGAGAATTTTCTCTTTGTATTTGATTAGGGCCTTCTATAATGTCCACATTTGCTACGGTACTTAATGGTATTTGAGTACCTTGTGGTGTGGCAACCAGTAGCTGTTGTACATCTTCTAAATTCTTCCTTTTATCACCCGAAAGACGAACTACTAAATCAAATCTTCTCTCATTTTCAAATACCATTCCGCTGCTTTCTCCTGCAAAAGCCGTATTGACAACACGATTGATATCGCTGATATTTAAACCGTATTGGGCAATTGCAGGTCGATTGTATTCAATGACTATTTGTGGCATTCCGGTTACAGCTTCAACATACAAAGCTTCTGTGCCTTTTATTCCGCTTGACAATTGCCCTAATTTAATAGCATAGTAAGCCAGAGTATCCAAATCTTCTCCGTAAATTTTGCATACTACATCTTGCCTTGCTCCAGTCATCAATTCATTAAATCTCATTGCTACCGGATATTGGAAACCGAAACTTACTCCCGGCACATCTTCTAATGCTTTGCTCATTTTCGCTTCTAATTCAGAATAAGTTTTAGCAGATGTCCATTCGCTTCGGTCTTTTAAAATAATCATCAAGTCAGAAGCATCCACAGGCATCGGGTCGGTAGGCACTTCACTACTTCCTGTTTTGCCCACTACTTGTTCTACTTCCGGGAAGTTTTCTAAAATGATTTTAGAAGCCTTAGAAACTGCTTCAACCGATGTATTCAGATTACTTCCCGGCAAAACTCTTGTCTCTACTGCAAAATCGCCTTCGGGAAGAGAAGGTATAAACTCTCCGCCTAATGTGGATAAAACAAACAAAGCTGTTACAAATAAGCCGATAACTGTAGCTAATATCTTTTTTTGATGACGAAATGCCTTAATTAAAAATCGTTGGTAAAACCGCTCCAGGCGGTTCATCATTTTGTCAGAGAAGGTTTCTTTGTGTGAAATCTTTTTACTTAAAAACAATGAACTCATCATTGGAATGTAAGTAAGTGAAAGCAGAAAAGCACCCAATAAAGCAAAGGCAACTGTTTGTGCCATTGGTTTGAACATCTTACCCTCAATTCCCTGTAAAGTAAAAATTGGCAAATACACTATCAAAATGATGATTTGTCCAAAAACTGCGCTATTCATCATTCGGGAAGCCGATGTTTTGACTTCGCTGTCCATTTCCTTTTGGGTAATTTGTAATTTGCAATCTGCAACCTGCAATTGAAGCTTATTTTGCCTATTGCCCATTGCTAATTGCTTATTGCCCAATTCTAATTGCCTATTGCTAAACCTTTTGTGAAAACTATGCATTACTGCTTCTACAATAATCACTGCACCATCTACAATCAAACCAAAATCCAAAGCTCCTAAACTCATTAGATTGCCACTCACCCCGAAAGTGTTCATAAGAATAATAGCAAACAGCATCGAAAGCGGAATGACTGATGCTACTAATAACCCGGCACGGATATTTCCTAAAAACAGAACCAATACAAAAACGACTATCAAAGCACCCTCCAAAAGGTTTTTAGTAACCGTTCCTATAGCATTGTTCACCATTTTTGTTCGGTCTAAAAACGGTTCAATGACAACGCCTTCGGGTAATGATTTTTGA
>JAFDWZ010000054.1 GCA_018268195.1 Bacteroidota bacterium
CGACCTTTTGCATTTCCTTTATGGATAGAGAAAGCTTTTGGCAAACCTGCTTTATTCAGCTTGGATAATTACTGGGCTAAATATCATCAGGTAGATATTAAAGATAAATTGGATTATAACAAAAAAGATTTTTAGGAAATATACCTTTATTGCAAATGTTCGTTAGCGGAATATTTTTAAAATTTTGCAACCACTTGTTTCATTTCCTCTCCGATAATATTTCCCATAACTTTTCTTCGATACATATTTATGTTTTAAATAAAACACTTCGCTACAGTACACTTACAGTCGCTTAGAATAGAAATACAACTATTTAAAAGTATCATGAAGGATTCATTTATCGAATAAATCAGCAACCTTACGAAATCAAAGGCGCTTCAATTGCGTCTATCACGTTTTGAACTGAGATTTGTTCTAAACAAAAACAATCTTCGCCACGTGAGCAGGAGGCACAGGATTCATCAAACACCAAAGAAATTGAATTGTTGCCTAACGGTTTCCACCTGCCGGGATGAATAGGTTTCTTGGGAGAAAACAAACCAACCGCTCTAATACCACAATATCCCGCAATATGCAGCGGTCCGGTACTGCAAGCAACCAATGCATTTGACTTACTGATTAACACACATAGTTGATCTAATGTCAGCCTTCCGGTAGAATCAAAAATAAGAGGATGATGTGGCAATAAGTGACGAAACATCACTCCCTCTTTTTCTGTGCCTGTAAAAACAATCTGCTTACCGGTTTCGGCAAGTTGACTTGCTAATTCCAAATACTTCTCTATCGGCCACTCCTTTGCACTGCCTTGAGATTTTGGGTGTAATATTACAACTTCCTTATTGAGCACTTTACTCAGTTCTCCAGGTAATTCAATTTGTGGAACATGAAATTGATGGGTTAATACATTAAGTTCACCGAGGTCGGGCAATGATTGCAGTCCAAAATATTTCAACAATTCAAAATTCAATTGCGCTTCGTGTAGTGGCGATTTTTTTCGTGTGAAGTTTATTCGAATATTGCATGTAAACAAATGGAATAAACGATGCGAAGTTCCAATACGTAAAGGCACTTTAGCTTCTTTTGCGCATCGGGCTATTTCTTTTGATGGGAAAACGTGCACTATTGCATCGGCATTCAACTTTGCAAACTGTTCAACTCTTGCTCTTCGAGGAAGTTTTTGTAAATCATCCCAACTGACAACTCGATCAACAGACTGATACATTTTTACAACCGGAAGCGTATAATTTCTGGTTAAAAAAGTTATGGTACATGATGGGTAATTCTTCTTTAACCATGCAGTCATAGGTAAAGTTAAAAGAACATCGCCAATACTATCGGTCCTGCTTATAATTATATGTTTATGATTCCAGTTGTCCCTACTTTTCACAATAAATCTCTTAGCAATTAATTCTTCTGATTTTTTGAATAGGCGTTGGCTTGTGATAAATTATTGCATCAGGTAAAACGATTTTCGCACTAATAGATGCAGCACCTATCCATAACACGCTAAACACTCAAGTAAAAGTTAAAAGTACTTGCTTTTTTTGTCTCCATAAAAATCAATGTGCTGTTAGCCGTAACTATTTATCAACAATAAACACATTGTTAGATATAATCGTTTGCCCCGAAAATGTTTTGAAGTAACTAATTGTGTAATAAAAAAGACTCTTCTTTAATTATTACTCTTTAAGGTTACAACTCTTTCGTTAAATTATTTTTGCTTTTGTAGCCACCTGTGTAATGCATTGAACCTCCCGGTGAACAATAAAAAGTATATGACTTTGAAGTATCGGGAGTGATATTTTAACTAACCTCTATTACTTTTACTCTTTGAAAAACGTAAATACGCCTCCACCCTGTTTGAGAACAACCATATTTTTATCGGTGTTGAACTCAAGAATAATACCCGCTCTGTCAAAAGCAAATTCATCCTTGTCTCTTGCTTCAAGCGGCAGTTGGCTTTGCCCTGTTGCCTGAACACTAAGTGTTTCGCCTTCCTTGGTGAAAGTGAGTTTCAAAGGCAAATCTTTACTTGCATACACTCCTAAGTATTGATCCAGTTTTTCTGATGTGACTTTGTAAGTCCTTAATTCAGGTATGTCGTAAGGTTTGTTAAACACAGCACTCAAAACAATGATGGCAATTGAATTATTGTCATAATTATTGCCATTGGAAATTAAAGCAAACGTAACACTCTCTTTAGGGAAATATACATACATGGAGCTAAATCCATCAATAGCACCGGTATGGCCCCAACCTTTAAGGGTATCAAAGGGTATCGGGAAAATTCCCATTCCAAATCGCTCCTTCAAAGTTGTCATCCTCTCCATGCTATTCTCCGAAATTATTTTTCTTGAAACAAGAGCCTCAACAAATTTTGTCAGATCAGTAGGCGTGGAAACAATACCTCCCGCTCCCATTGGTATGGACATGTCTGTTTCACTTTCCTTCACCCATCTGCTACTATCATAGGTATAAGAATAACATTCATTGTTTTTTATGTTGATGACTCCGCCATAGCGTGTTTTACTTAATCCACAGGGAGTAATTATTTTTTCTTTCAACAATTCCGCAAATGGCTTTTTATAAACATCCTGAAGTATAAAGGACAACAAAATATAATTGGCATTGCTGTACGAAAACTTACTTCCCGGCTCAAACTCGCTTTCACCTTTGCTGATAATACTCACCAGTTCTTCCTTTGTTTTTGGCAGAATGTTCCAGCTAAAATAATCCGCATCATCCGTAAAACTGTGAATGCCGCTTCGGTGATAAAGCATATCTTCAATCGTTATTTTGTCGGCATTTTTGATTTCAGGATAGTAGCGTGAAAGTTTTTCATCCGTTTTTATTTTATTTTCTTCCACAGCCTTTAATATCAGCACAGCCGTAAATGTTTTTGTGATGGAGCCAATCCGATATTTTGTATTTACATCAGACTTTATTTTGTTTTCAAGGTCGGCATATCCTACTGCTTTTGTATAAATGATTTTACCATTCTTGATCACAGCTACGCTTCCCATAAATTTATCATTAGTGTCCAGTGCGTTGAAGTAGCTGTCTAATTTTGCCTTATCAAAATTTTGAGCAAATGATGCAGTGCACATAACAGCGCAAATCGCTGTAAGAAAATAATGTTTCATACTTATAAGTGTTGGCTTATGATTATTGATTTTTTCGGATGCGAAAAATAATCAAAATAACCAACGGTGGTAAATTTCATAATAGCGGTTGATTGCTAAAAAACGTTCCTGATGAAAAGGCAAATCTGTTTTTTTTAATATTTAATGTTGATTGAAATTTTTTAAGAGAACTACACATTTGTTATCAAGAATATATTTAGAAAGTATTTGTGAGTTAACCTTTTCATCTTGTCAACTCTCCTTTAAAAGCTTTTTGGACTCCTATGGAGTCCTATGTTTGTAGCAAATGTCTTTTACTACAAACATGTGACCCCGTAGGGGTCAAACCTCTGATTCATGATTGTTTTTAATTCCGCCAATCCTTTTTGAACATTGAATAAACCCGAACGGTTGCCATTTTTATTGTAATATTTATTTTTTTATTAAGGTGCTCGCGAACCTTCAGCTACTCATTCTTATTTTTCGATTGGTGAGTTGAAGGTTTCATTGCAAATTACGTTCAACATAGTCGGATACATTGAAACATAAATTCGTCTGTCGGTTGCGGTTTCTTTTATTATCTTGTTTTGACCAACGTGGTTCGTTGGGCAAATCCTCTTTGAACGTTTCCAGTGTTTGGTCACGTAATGCTATTATGTCCACCAAAAACAAAACACCTCCTCCTGCCAATTTTATATCAGTAGAATATGAATGAAATTATAATTACAAACCAGGAATATTATTTCAGTGTCAGGTTATGACTCCATCACCATTTTGATGCCGGGTAGTTCTTTGCCTTCGAAATATTCCAGTAAGGCTCCTCCTCCCGTTGAAACATAACTTACCTGTTCTGCCATTCCGAATTTGTTGACAGCAGCTGCAGAGTCGCCACCTCCAATTAATGAAAAGGCTCCTTTACTTGTGGCATCAGCAACGGCTTGCGCAATGGCTTTGGTGCCTGCCGAGAATTTTTCCATTTCAAAAACTCCCATCGGGCCATTCCACAAAATAGTTTTACTTGTGCTGATAACAGCAGCAAATTCTTCAACAGCTTTCTTTCCTATATCCAATCCCATCCATCCGTCAGGGATATGCATGTTGTCGCTGTAAGATACCTGTGCATCATTATCAAATTTGTCGGCAAGTACAGAGTCAACAGGCAAATGAAATTTTACACCTGCTTTTGCAGCTCGCTCCATAAGCTCTTTTGCTAGCTCCAGCTTATCTTCTTCACACAGTGAAGTACCAATGGTGCCACCCATTGCTTTAAAAAAAGTGTAAGCCATACCACCGCCAATAATGATGTGGTCGCAACGCGACATCAGTTGTTCAATGATGAGAATTTTGTCAGAAACTTTAGCTCCTCCCATAATGGCCGTAAAAGGTTTGCCTGCATGTAGCATTACTTTTTCAGCATTCTTAATTTCATTGGCCATTACATAGCCAAACATTTTTGCACCCGGGAAAAACTGTGCAATAACGGCCGTGCTTGCATGTGCGCGATGTGCCGTACCGAAAGCATCATTTACATACACATTGCCGAGGGTAGCAAGTTGTTTTGCAAATTCTACATCGCCTTTTTCTTCTCCTTTATGAAAGCGAAGGTTTTCGAGCAGCAACACTTGTCCGCCTTTGAGGTTTTGTGCAAGTTCTGTAGCCTGTTGCCCAATGCAGTTGTCAGCAAACAGCACTTCCATATTTAGGAGTCGCGATATTTCACTTACCGTATGTTTCAGCGTAAATTTCTGCACATCAATGCTGCCGTCTTCTCTCAGCTTTTTCAAGGGCCGCCCGAGGTGACTCATCAGCACTACGCTGCCACCATCGTTCAGAATTTTTTTAATCGTAGGCACTGCTGCCTTTAATCGTGTGTTATCGGTAACGGCAAAAGTGGTTTTATCAAGAGGTACATTAAAATCAACTCTTACCAAGGCACGTTTGCCTGAAAAATTAAAATCATCTACGGTTATCATTTTTTAAAACTCATTTTAGAACGCGCACAAAGATAAACGGTAAATGCAAATAACGAGATAAAGATGCTGCTGTGAATATCATTTACCAGCCTAAGTAAAGCAACCTCTGTACATGTCCTTCTGTTATTTTACCTTTGTGGCATGCAGTTTAAAGATGTAGTAGGACAACAGGAGATAAAGCAGCTGCTGCTGAAGATGGCAGGCAGCGGCAGAATAGCTCATGCCATGCTTTTTCTGGGACAAACCGGAAGCGGCACACTGCCTCTTGCTGTGGCTTTTGCACAATATCTCAACTGCGAAAACCCACTTGCTGATGACAGTTGCGGGCAGTGTACTTCATGCAGGCAGTATGAACAACTTGCACATCCTGATTTGCATTTTGTGGTTCCCGTAAATTCTACTGATGAGGTAAAAAAACCGCGGACGGACGATTTTATAGCACAGTGGCGACAATCGTTTACTGCCAATCCTTATCTCACACTGAATGACTGGTATCAGGCAATAGGTATTGAAAAAAAGCAAGGTATCATTGCTGCCGAAGAGAGTGCAGGCATCACTCATAAATTGTTTTTAAAAAGTTTTACGGGGCGTTACAAAATTCTCATCATGTGGCATGCCGAAAAAATGAATGCTGCCACCAGTAACAAGTTGCTGAAAATAATTGAAGAGCCTCCTGATGACAGTGTATTTATTCTCACCACCGACAGATATGACGGCATATTGCCTACCATACTCTCGCGCACACAAATGGTGAAAGTGCCGATACCCGATACTGAAACGCTGGTAAACTTTCTTAAAACCGAAAAAAATATTGAAGTAAATCATGCACGGAGTATGGCAAGGCTTGCAGGGAATGATATTTCTGAAACGCTGCAGTTGCTTCGCAATGATAACCGGCAGGAACAACCCGAGCAGGTTTTTCTGAGTTGGCTGAGAATGTGCTGGAACATCAGTAAAGACTATAAAAAACTTTACAGCTGGGTGGAAGAAATGGCAAGACTAAGCCGTGATGAGCAGCGAAATTTTCTGGTCTTCGGCATCAGCACGGCACGCGAATGTCTGATAGCTAATCTGGCAGGACCGCAGCATGCCCGTTACAACGAACAAACCTTTGCAGGTTTTGAGCGCTTCAGCAAAATGATTACTCCTCAGAATATCGAATCGTTCAGCAAAACCCTGCAGGAAGGAGCCTTTCACATAGAGCGCAATGCCAACGCCAAAATTTTATTCTTAGATTTGTCGTTCAGAATGCATCACATACTTCGTATGTAGCATTGATTTTTTATACATAAACACAACAATGGCAGAAGAAAATATTGCTATTCAAAATACTAAAGAAAAAACGTCAGGTTGCACCTCCTGTGGTACGGGCAGTTGCAATAGGCTGAATGTTTACGACTGGCTTTCCGATATGGAGATGCCACCGGGTCACAAGCCTTTCAATATTGTAGAGGTTCAGTTTAAAGGTACACGCAAAGAGTATTTCCGAAACACCGACATGCATCCGCTCAAAGCCGGTGATAAAGTTGCCGTAGAAGCTACTCCCGGTCACGACATAGGAACTGTAACCCTCACCGGTGAACTGGTAAAACTGCAACTGAAAAACCGAGGCATAGCACACGACTCCGATGAAATAAAACAACTTTATCGTCCGGCACGTCCTGCTGATATTGAAAAATACGATTCGTATAAAAAACTGGAACAGCCAACTATGATACGCGCCCGGCAGTTGGCCATACAACTGGGCTTGAAAATGAAACTCAGTGATGTGGAATATCAGGGTGATGGCAAGAAAGCAACTTTTTATTATACTGCTGATGAGCGTGTTGATTTCCGTGAGCTGCTGGTAAAAATGCGTGAGGAGTTTAAGGTGAGGATTGATATGAGACAGATTGGTTTGCGACAGGAAGCAGGTCGCTTAGGCGGCATAGGCTCTTGCGGAAGAGAATTATGCTGCTCCACATGGATGAAAAGTTTTAAGACAGTAAGCACATCTGCTGCGCGTTATCAGAACCTGAGTATTAACCCCGTGAAACTAGCCGGACAATGCGGCAAACTGAAATGTTGCCTCAACTTTGAATTAGACAGTTACCTCGATGCTTTAAAAGATATTCCTGAAAGCGGCACCAACCTGCTGACACAAGCAGGAAAAGCATTGCATCGTAAAACAGATATTTTTAAAAGGCTGATGTGGTATGAACTTATTCCCGATTTGAAAGAAGGTGAATACTATCAGCCCAGTACCGATAAATGGTTGGCACTACCCGTGGACTTGGTGAAAGAAATTATTGCCATGAACAAAGAAGGGCAGAAACCTGCCGATTTGAAAACAGGCTTGCCTGACGAAGAACCTGATGATACACCGGACTACAACGATGTGGTGGGACAGGACAGTCTTACAAGAATGGATAAGAAAAAGAAGAAGAAGAAAAAAAAGAAGAAGAAACCTGCGCAGCAACAAGGAAGTCCTAACAACAGTAACAACAACAATAATGCAGCTCCAAAAAAATAATTGGAAAGCCGTATTGATTTTACTTGCTGCAGTGGTGCTGACAGCATGTGACAAAAACCGTGTGTACGAACAGAACACCAGCATCAGTCAGTATAGCTGGGATTATAAAATTCCGCTGACGTTTTCGGTTGAAATAACAGATACCATCAGTCCCAACAACATGTACATCAATGTGCGAAATGATGGTACTTACCGATTCAGCAATTTGTTTTTGTTTGTAAACACCATTCTTCCGCAGGGTCAACATCTGCGCGATACGGTGGAGATTACACTGGCTTCGGCTGACGGGCAATGGCTGGGCAAAGGACTTGGTGATATTTATGCCAACCGTTATATGTTCCGCAAAAATTTTCGTTTCCCTCAGAAGGGAACATACAAGTTTGAACTCATTCAAGCCATGCGTGTGAATCCGCTGCTCGGAATTATGGATGCAGGTATTCGCATTGAAAAAGCGCAGTAAAAATCCGCAGTAAAAAAATTGTTTTAAAGAATTACAGCTTTCGCAATAAATGACTCAATGATAAATGCTCGCTGAGTTGTGCTTTCAGTTGCTCAATTGACAGTCGCTCTTGCTGCATGGTATCGCGGTTACGAAGTGTAACGGTGTTATCCTGCAAGGTCTGATGATCAACAGTAATGCAGAACGGAGTGCCGATGGCATCTTGCCTGCGGTAACGTTTTCCGATAGCATCTTTCTCATCATACTGACATAAATAATCCGGCATCAGTTCGTCCATAATTTTGCGTGCCACTTCAGGAAGCCCATCTTTTTTCAGCAAAGGAAGTACAGCACACTTCACAGGAGCCAGTGACGGTGCAATACGCAATACGGTGCGCGTACTGCCATCTTCCAGTGTTTCTTCTTTGTAAGCAGTGCTCAGTACGGCAAGAAAAAGACGGTCGAGGCCGATACTTGTTTCCACTACATAAGGCACATAGCTGCGGTTTTCTTCTGTATCGAAATACTGCAACTTACGCCCTGAATATTTTTCGTGATTACTCAGGTCAAAATCGGTACGTGAGTGAATACCTTCCAACTCTTTAAATCCAAATGGAAACTGAAACTCAATATCACAAGCGGCATTGGCATAGTGTGCCAGTTTGAGGTGATCGTGAAAACGGTAATTCTGTTCACCCAGTCCGAGTGAGCGATGCCATTTCATTCTTTTCTCTTTCCAGAATTCGTACCATTCCATTTCGGTGCCGGGCTTTACGAAGTATTGCATTTCCATTTGCTCAAACTCTCGCATGCGGAAAATAAATTGTCGCGCAACTATTTCATTTCTGAAAGCTTTTCCTGTTTGTGCTATTCCGAAAGGTATTTTCATTCTTCCGCTTTTCTGAACGTTCAGGAAGTTCACAAATATTCCTTGTGCTGTTTCAGGACGTAGATAAACGGTAGATGACTCATCCGTAACACTCCCCAGTTGTGTGGCAAACATCAGGTTAAACTGACGTACATCCGTCCAGTTGCGTGTTCCGCTTACGGGACACACAATTTCCAAATCAAGAATCAGTTGTTTCACTGCAGCAAGGTCACCGGCTTCGAGTGCCGACTTAAAGCGGTTGTTGATGTCATCAATTTTTTGCTGATATTCCAGAACACGAGCGTTGGTGCTTCTGAACATGGCTTCGTCAAAGTCAGCAAAACGCTTTGCTGCTTTTTCAACTTCCTTGCTGATTTTAGCTTCTATTTTAGCTACATAATCTTCAATGAGCACATCGGCACGATAGCGTTTTTTCGAATCTTTATTGTCAATGAGCGGGTCGTTAAAAGCATCCACATGCCCTGAAGCTTTCCAGGTGGTAGGGTGCATAAAAATTGCAGCATCAATGCCTACAATGTTCTCATTCATCTGCACCATGGCTTTCCACCAGTAGTCGCGAATATTTTTTTTCAACTCCACACCATATTGTCCGTAGTCGTAAACGGCACTCATTCCGTCATATATTTCGCTGCTCGGAAAAATAAAACCATACTCTTTGGAATGGGAAATAATATCTTTAAACAAATCTTCTGCTGTTGCCATAGTGCGTGCAAAAATAATGGAATAAGGTAACTTTAAAGAATAATGGCATACACATAATTGCAGCAACTATGAAAGCATTAAACATTTGAATTTTTGAGTTTACAAAGAACTGTTCTTGTAAAATCTTAAATCTCTATAGCCTCAAGATATTTTTCGGCTAAAGGCTTGTTGAGATACTTGATGACATTGGGATGTGCAGAGGCGCGGTTAATGTCTTCGGGGCTGATGCTGGATGACAGTACCACTACCCTGCAGAAATCGCGGATTTCTTTATCAAGTGTGTTGAAAATTTCAAGAAAAGCAAAACCATCTTTTCCGGGCATGTTCAGGTCAAGGAAAATCAGTTGCGGGAGCACTTCGGTGTTGCCACCAATGTTTTTAAGATGGTCTATTGCAGCATCAACAGAGGTTTTCACCGTACATTCCTCACTGAAACCTGTAGAGGTAATGATTCGCTCATTGATGAAGTTGTCAATCTCATTATCATCAATCAACAAAACGCGCTTAAATCGTGGTTGTGAAGTCGCTTTCATTGATTTTGTCTTTAAAACTTTGTGGTGACAGGTGGAATCGAACCACCGACACAAGGATTTTCAGTCCTTTGCTCTACCAACTGAGCTATGTCACCGAAATAGCGTGCGCAAAAGTAAAAAAAATTGAATAGAAAACTTTTTTCGCAACATTCTGTAATGAAATTTTTCTTCTTTTTTACTGCAATTGCGGCTTTCCGGCAATAATTACTTCCGATTAGCCAAACATCATGCTGTTTATGGAATTAAAGTATCCATTTGCAGTAAATCCAACCGCGCTTGAATATCATTTTCAGTTATCACTTTACCGTTCACATATTTTATTCCTGTGAAAGGGTCGTTACTGATGAGCAATGGACCATCCAGGTCAACCCAGTCCATCAATGGTTGAAGGCTTGCCGCTGCTGCCACTCCACAGCTGCTTTCGCTCATGCAGCCTAAAAGCAGTTTCATTCCTGCCTTTCGCGCAGCCACTGCTATACGATGAGCCTGCCACACGCCTCCGCACTTCATCAGTTTGATATTTATGCCGTGAAAGCTATCAGCAATTTTTTCTAAATCATCCATGGTCTGAAATGATTCATCAGCAATCAGAGTAAATGGCGAATGTTGTTTTAATAATCGCATATCATTCACTGCATCCACAGGCAATGGTTGCTCAATAAATGCGACCGTTAACCCTTCCAACTGTTTCATTTTTTTGAGTGCTGTAGCTGCATTGCTCCAGCCGCGGTTGGCATCAATGCAAATTCGGGCCGAAGTAACATCGGCAACCGATTTGATAAAATCAATGTCATCGTCAAAACCTGCTTTTATTTTCAGCAGCGAAAAGTTTTTTGCTTCAGCAAGTTTTTTAATTAAATCATCCCCTTTGGTAATCGTGAAACAACAATCAGGTAATGGATTTTTATGTTCTATTTCAAAAAATTCTGCCGGAGTAATGTTTTGTTTTTGGGTCCACCAGTCAATCAGTGCATTGCCGACTGCTGCTTTGGCAAAAAAGTTTCCCGGCTGAGCATAGAGATATTCCAGATACGGATGCAGTGTTTGCTGATGATTAATCTGCGCCACTTGCATCTGCTCTATAAAACCAATTACACTTTGTTGTGTTTCGCTAACATAGGGCGGCATGGTTGCTTCGCCCCAACCGGCAAAATCATCTTGCTCTACTCTTAAAAAAACCGAAGGTGTGAAGGTGCGCGTACCTGATGATAAAACAAAAGGATTTTTAAACTGCAGCCTGTAAGGGTAACATTGATATTTCATTGATGCAAAATTGCATCAATGACTGCTTTGAAATGCTGAACTAAAAACTACCTTTCAACTTTCCCCAGTTGAAATTTATACGATACGAAAGTTCCAATGAAAGATAGGCATACCCATCTGTTTTGCGGTAATTACCTCTTCTGGAAGTTTGTGTACCTTCAAAACCATTCGTTCCTTTCCCTGTAGGGTCCGAAATATATTTTGCAAGTTCCTGCTTATATGGGTCCGGGAAATTTGCATTGATTTCTTCGTATGTAGCATATCGCTGGCTGACGTCATCCAGGTAATCGGTAACAAACTTAATATAACTCAACTCTGCCGATAATGTCAGATTTTTAGATAGACCCCATCGCCATCCCAGCCCCATTGGAAATCCAACATGCATGAGATTATACGGGCGCTTCTGTCCCAGTTCACTGGAATAGCCCTGACCTTCGGTGCGCCATTCGTCAAGGTTGGTTTCAAACTTTCCGTCTTTTTTAATCACATTTCCCTGCCCCGTTTTTTCATCGGCATCGCGGATGGTTCCATCACTCCAGAAGTAATAACGATTATTCATATCAATGCTTCCGTGAAACAAATCCGCTTTAGGACGTGCATAATAAACACCCACTCCTACATAAAAAAACATGGCGGCTCCCTGTGAATACAAGGGCTTTCTGCGGTTGGGATAAAACGTGTAACTTATATGTGTTGAAATACCATAAACATCTGTGCGAAAACTTAAACCCCTTCCGTAATTGCGCAGTTGATATCCTTTTCTATCACCAATAGGTTTTGTTTCGTCATAGCCAATACGTTGCCAACTTAAGCGTGCTTCAATGGAGAACGGCTGATATTGAAAACCTGATTTTGACGGGTTGTTTAAAAAATTTCGGAAGGTGATAGCTCCTCCCGGCCTGGTAGAAGTTGCCTGCAGCACTTCGTTATTTCCAAGGTCGCCAAAATAATTGGTAGCACCACCTGACAAACCTATATCGAAGGTGCGTTGTGCCTGAGCAGTCACAGCAATGGATGCAATACAAATTGCAGTTATCAGCTTTTTCATTTCAGAAATAAATTGAACATGGATTTATTACCCACTAAAGTATAGCGAATAAACCGGAAACAGAATAGTTGGCTAAAAATATTTATACAGGCTGAAGGAAATACAGTGTGTTAGTCACGTTCACTTGCATAACTGTGCTCTGCTGATTTTATAAACAGAAATATTTCTTCTGTATGCTGAAAAGTAAATTACCCGCGAAGTATAGAGCCGCAGACATAAAAAATTATTATTTTCAAAACAAGTGTGTGTGTTTGGCACTATCATTTTTTCACCCGAACAGCAGCGAAAAAATTTCTTCAACCCGTTCAACAGGATATAGCTGTATGTGCTTAAACATGCGTTTATCAAAAGCAGCAAGGTTATGCGCAGGGAAATATATTTTCTTAAATCCGAGTTTCTCTGCTTCTTTTATCCGTTGCTCTATGCGGCTTACCGGGCGTATTTCTCCAGACAATCCAACCTCTCCCGTAAAACAGGTCAACGCTTCAAGAGGGATATCGTTATTACTAGACAGAATGGCGCAAATCACGGCTAAATCAATGGCAGGGTCTTCCACCTTGATGCCACCTGCAATATTCAGGAAAACATCTTTGGCACCAAGTTTAAATCCACAGCGTTTTTCAAGTACAGCAAGCAGCATATTCAACCTTCGGGCATCGAAGCCGGTTGCCGAGCGCTGCGGAGTGCCATACACTGCACTGCTCACCAATGCCTGTGTTTCAATGAGCATGGTGCGCATTCCTTCCAGATTGCAAGCAATGGCAATACCACTGAGAGAACCATCGCGCGATGAAAGCAGTATTTGTGATGGGTCCGACACTTCCTGCAATCCTGTTCCCTGCATTTCGTAAATACCAATTTCGGCAGTTGAGCCAAATCTGTTTTTATGACTTCGCAACAGACGATAAATATGATGTCTGTCGCCTTCAAACTGCAGTACCGTATCCACAATATGCTCCAGCACCTTGGGGCCGGCAATTACTCCTTCTTTGGTAATATGCCCTACCAAAAAAACCGGGCATCCCGATTCTTTGGCAAAACGTAAAAGTTCGCCTGCACATCCCCGAATCTGTGAAACACTTCCCGGTGATGATTCAATCTGTGATGAAAACATCGTTTGAATAGAATCAATGATAACCAGTCCGGGCTTTAAAGCTTGCAGATGCACCAATACTGCTTCAAGAGAAGTTTCGGTGAGGATGTAACAGTTTTCGCTCAGTTCATTACCTAATCGTTCAGCACGCATTCGTATTTGCTGTCCGCTTTCTTCGCCTGATACATATACGGTTTTTGTTTTATCGAGATGTATGGCAAGTTGCAACAGCAAAGTGGATTTGCCAATGCCGGGTTCGCCTCCTAAAAGTATCAGTGAACCTTGTACCAAACCACCGCCAAGCACCCGGTTCAACTCCATGTCGGGAAGGACTAAACGATGCTCATCAAAAATTTCTACTTCTGTAATTTT
>JAFDWZ010000055.1 GCA_018268195.1 Bacteroidota bacterium
CATTTACAATGACCGCTAACGTTTTGCAGCTTGCCGAAGGTGGCGATTTTCCGCAGAAACTTTCATCGAAGCACTAAAGTTTATATACCCATAAAACTGTCCTACGAAGCACTGAACCGCCACTTTTGGCAAGGTGCTGTTAGCTGCTGCTGTTCTGTCTTTCCGAAGGTGTGTCTTGTCAAGTTTGCACACACTTTGTCCGAAGAAATTTACATTAAATACTGTGTCTGTCCATGTTTGCACCGTGTGTTTGGGTTTTTAATTTTTTTTTTGTGCGTTGGAGAAATTTTTAAAATGATTTTATTTGGGTGGAAGATTGCGAGCTCTTTTTATTTTTTTCTGCGTTGGCTTTGTGCGTATGCAAAAAAATAAAATGTGCTTGCAATGTGCGTTGGCTTTTCATCTCTCCTATGATTATTATTTTATGAAATACTTTGCATAGAGTTCCGCAAGTTCAGCATCAAATTTTTCTTTCAATGCTTTTTCAATTTCCTTTTTCAATGCAGGAATTTTTGCAAACCGCTTATAGAAAACTTCTCTTTCGCCAACTATGTCAAGCCATTCTATTTTGAAGTTTGCGTAATCAAACTTCTCAGGATTGAGATAGAATTTCATGTAGTCCGCAAGGTTTGTAAATGCTTCAAGGCGTTTATCATCACTTTTGACATTCATGTTGTAAATGAAAATCATTGCATTGATGAAAACGAAACTTTGCATTTTAGGTCTGCCCGAACTAAGAGTGTATGCTCCATTTCCTTTGGTGTTGTTTATTTCTAAAATGAATTGCTCAAAATATTTATTGAAATCAATAATGTTTTTAAATGCTGCATTGGTGTATAATTCGCTATTGAATTTCTGATTAAGTTTTTCAGTGATTTTGTTTTTCAATTCTTCTCTAATTGCATCATCCGAAATTGCCCATAAATAAATCAAAGTGTCTGTCTTTCTATCAGAATGTTTTGTCAAGGAGAGAATGGTAAAAATCAATTCTCTGTCTGACACTCTATCAAAATTGTTTTCCTTAAAGATGAATGCAATAGTGCGAAGCAAAGCACCATCATTATAAAAACTCAACTTTGCAAGAATTGATTTTAAAAGTGATTCTAAATTTTCCTTTGTAAAAAGTTGATAGTGTTTATACATGAACGCACATATGAACTCTATTTCTTTTCTGTGCAAAAAAGTTTCGTGTTTAATGAAGTCAAGAAGATTTTGAATAAGGTCAGGAGCATTTTCTTTTGTCAGGTTCATTCCTGAAAGCAAAAGGAAAATGTTATTGAACTTTTTACGACACTTATCTTCAAAAAATTCACTGCTGGTTTGATTCCTTGTAAGTTTATCTGCATGAGTTGTTCTGCCGAAGAATTTATTTTCCTCAAAAAATGATTTGAGAAAATTATTTACCATTTCAAGAATCAGGGGTAAACTCGTTTCATTAAAAACAATTTTGTTGATTTCGTATTTCTGCGTTATCGCTTTTACTTCTTCGGCAGTACAATAAAACACAACCACATCAAAGAATAATTTGTTGAACTCTTTTATTTTCTCCTTGTAATCATCTTTTGTTGCAAAACTGATTAGGAGTGCTTCAACTCCTTTTTTGCAAACTCGTGAAAAGTTGCTGAACTCATCCGCAACAATGTAATTGTTAGTATAAAAAGAAATGATTTTGTAAAGTTCAATTTCTATTGCTTGCGGATAGAAAGGTCCACTTGTCCATCTTGTGCCTGTTTTATATCCATCATAGACATTAAGAATCTTGTCATAGATTTCATTGATTTCTTTTTCTGCTTTGTGTAAAACATCATCATCACGAATCATTTTAAGTAATTCATATTCCTTTTCACCCATGTAGGGAATTTGAGAAATCAATTTATCAAAGTCAATATTATCCAACTTCCGAACAATCCTTTTCTTTTCTTCTTCATTTAAAGTTCTTTCAAAGAAGTTAATAAGGTTGCGAAGAGTTTTGATGTTATGCTTTGCGATGTAGTAAGAAAAATATTTCCCTGCTTGCCATGCTTTGTTTGCAAGTTCTTCAAACAATCTAAATGACTGACTAAAATTTCCGATTTTGTAATTCGCATAAGCAAGTTCAAGGTCAGATTGAATACTTGTTGTTTCGTTAACTGTCAAAATCAATGTGTCAGCAATGACACTACTAAACTCAAAGCGATTTAAACGGCAATTAAAACAGTTGCACTTTGGTAAGGTTTTAACTTTTAATCTCTTTGATGTTTCAGCCCAACCGTAGTTACCAAATGAATCAGGTGTGTCGTTCTGCTTGAAAATGTGAAAAATCAAACTGAAATTTAATGCAAGAATTATCTCTTTCAATTTGCGTTCAAACTCTTTGATTTCTTCTGCTGAAAGATTCAAATCTTGTGGCGGTTTGAATTTTACTTCGTCATCAACATATTCAATTTGATTAAAGAATAAATCATAAAGGTTGCGGTTTGTTAAGACAAGGGAATATGATTCATAATCGTGAGCATACTGTTTTGAAGCATTGAAAGGATAAAGGTTAGCCACAAACTCAGGAGTAAGCGATTTAAATTCCGAAAATCTGCTAAGTGATAAATGAATTTGGTCAATAACATTTTTTTCAGTTAACGCTTCATTGAATTTATCATAAGTAGAAATGAAAACTAAGAAGTCCAAAAGATGTTGTCCTTTTTCTGATAAGTTTTCTCCTTTGACAAAATGAACTTGATTTAAAGCATTATGCCCTTTTAAATAATCAGTAATGTAATTTGTATCGCCTCCAATTTTTGCATCAAAGTAATTCAACACATTAATTCCTTTGTTCTTGAAATACTCTCTTTGTGTTGGATGTATATTTTCATCTACTGAAAGCAAGTAGGCATTTTGAAAATCCTTACCTAAAATGTTTCGAACTGTCTGAACAATCATTTTCAGATTGATGTCAGAAAAACCATAGCCAACAAACAGAACAACCTTTGAAGCAAAAACAGATTTCAGAAATGCTTCAATCAAAGGATGATTCAAACTGTAATCAAGGTAATCGTCTTCCTTTAAAACAATGTCAGTATCATTCAAGTCGCCATGAACTTTGACAAGAAGATTCGTATTAAGTGCGTATGGAAATTCTTTGTCTTTAGAAACAACTGAAAAGGGGAGTGATTCTTTTTTGATTACCTGTTCAAGCAAATCATCATAGTTCGTTGTCAATATGTGTTCAGGATTCAACTTAAAAACCCACTCATGAATTTCATTGTATTTAACTTTCTTGTGTTTGAGAACTGCCCGAACTTTATCAATGTATTCTTTCTGTTGCCTTTCGTTGTAATACATCTGAGCAATCCGCAAATAGTCCGCTTCATTTGGTGGAATTGCAATTTCAGATTTCATTTCATCTATTAAAGTTCCCCAGTTAGGAATACCTGCATCAACGGAAATACCTGCACCTGCAAACACAACCAACTTGTTTGTGTCAATAGCGTTGCGAATGTTTTTTATGTCGGTAAAAAATTTCTTACTCATTTTCCTGTTTCCACAATTTTTATTTCGTCTGCTGTCAACTCGTAGAGTTGATAAACGATTTGGTTTATTCTATCCTCACAAAATTCAATCTTGCCTTGAAGTTGCGAAACTTGCGTAGCAAGTTTTACTTCTGTTATTTCTTGATTGAGTTTCAAAAGTTGGTTTACCAACTTTTCAATTTCATTTTTCAATGGCTGTTTTGCTTTATCAATTTTTTTTATTGGCAATGCCGCTAATTCATAAATTCTAATCTCTGGAAATGTTTTGTCTTGGCGGTTATACTTTTTTCTAAAATAGAAAGCTAAAAGTTTTGAGTTTATTATTCCTAAAAGAAATTTCGTGTCCGCTTGCTCAAAAGGTTTTACAATTTGCAAAAGCTGACTTGTTACATAGTCGCTGTCTGTATATGCTGAAATTAAGGTCTTGCCAACAATTCTCCTGACGAGTATTCTTTCTCCTTCAAACAAAATAGGGTCTCTTGGGGCTGCAAGATTTTCACCATACTTCAACCAACGGTTTTTATAGTCAATCCGATAAGGGTTGATGTCCTTACCCTCTAAATATTTCCGATAAGTTTTGTCAATTTTTCTGTCTGCTTCAAAAATATGTTCTTTCGCATCGCTTGCTTTTTGTTTTGGATTTCCCTTTCCTGTTTCATAAAGTTTGATGCCAAACTTTATCAATCCTAATTTTTCGAGTGGTTCGGTGTTTTCTTCAATCTTATCCCTAAGAATTAAATCGCTTTGACTTAAATTGATATTGATAATGCTTAAATCTCCATCGTTCCAAATTTCTTGATTAACAGATTGTGTCAATATATAACCGTTTTCAAAAGGTTCAAAAACTTCCGTCAAACTTTTCTTATTGGTTTTGTTTTCAAGAATTGTAATTATGGGCAATACGGTAGCTTGGTCAAATACTTTGATTCTTGAGTAATCAACAATCTTTGAAATACTTGTATTGTCAAGAATATATTGTCTCAGTTTTTTATTACTTTGATTATTCAACCAAGTATTTGGTGTAATAAATCCAATTGCTCCATTTGGTTTCAAAAGTTTAATTCCTGCCTCCCAAAACAAAGCGTAAATGTCAAACTGATATTCGGCAACTTTATATTTACCAATGAAATAATCATAGGCATTTCCATTTTCTTCTTTCCATTCCCTACCTCCCAAATAGGGCGGGTTTCCAATCACAACATCAAAACCCCCTTGCTTGAATACTTCGGGAAAACCTTTCTGCCAATTGAACGGCTTGATTTTTTTCTCCTCACCGAAATCTAATTGAGTGCTGTAAAAATCTGTATCAATTAAACTGTTACCGTCTTTGATGTTGTTGTCAAGCGTTGGCAAAACTCTTTCGTTGAACAAACGAAGTTGTGAAGCAATGCTTGCTTGCGTTTCGCCTTCCATACATTTCAAAAGCAAACTCAACTTAGTTACTTCAACTGCATTCACATCTATATCAACTCCAAAAATATTGTTGAGCAAAATTCTTTTCTTCTCCGATGTTGTGAGGTTTCCTTCGGGTGTAAGTGGATTTCCTTTGTTGCCTTTAGAAATTTTTCCGTTGTCGGTGTAATAGTTCTTATGCCAGTCCAAAAGGAACTGATAAGCACCGATAAGAAAGCTGCCACTGCCGCAGGCAGGGTCAACTATTTTTATTTTGCTTATCTCTTTCGGTGTTTTGTTTTCTGTGAGTTTGCCGACTGTGTTCTTTACAATATAATCAACTACATATTGCGGAGTGTAATAAACTCCACCTGCTTTTCTTACTTCGGGTTTTTCTTCAATATGGGCACGATGTGCTTTGTCAATGCGAATTACCTTTCCTAAAAACTGCTCGTAAGCACTTCCTAAAATTTCTACTGACAAAACCGAAAACTCGTAAGGGCTTTCGGGATAATACAATTCGTTGATAATGGTTTTTAATACCTTGTTGTCAACCGAAAGCGTTTTGCTGATTTTATCTTTCTTGAAATCAAACAAACCCGAATTGTATTTTTCATCGGCTTGCTCAAACTGTCGGTAAAGATTTTTATAAAACTCTCCCTGTTTGATTGCTTCTTTCAGTGTTCCGTATGGTTCTACACTTCTATCCTCTGCAATTCGCAAGAAAATAATCCTATCAATGGTTTGCTGAACAACAAAGTTTATTTCGTCCTCGTCAAGTAGTTTGTTGTTCCAACTGATTGAAGTTGCAAGGTATGTCCGCCAACTGTCAAGCGATTGCAAAAACTCTTTGTCAACCGTTGCCGTGCCTTTTTTATTGAGGTTGCCCTGAACAAATTTGTCAAAGCTGCCTTTGAGAACTCTTTCCTTGCTGAAAGTGTCCCACAAAAAGTCAAACTCCTTTAAATAGTCCTTAAAAGTGAGGTACTTAATTCTAGCAACCGATGCTTTGTCTGTCGGAATGGGCTTTTTGGTGCAGTCGTAAATTGCAAACTCCTCAAAGTCGGTAATGATACTTACGGCAAGTTTAGCACTCCAACCATAACGCCTCACCTGATATGCTGGCAGTATGTCGTCTTTAACTGCTACGCTTGGTTTCTTTGCCTCAACAAAGAAAAGTCGTTTGCCGCCAACCAGTCGGAAAGAATAGTCCGGGGCTTTGGTCGCCTTGCCAACTTTTATTTTGTCCTCATGGATTACTTCACGGTAGCTTTCAGCGTAACCGTTCCTATTGTCAATGTCCCAGCCAAGTGCTTTGAAGAAAGGGTCAATGAAGTCCCGCCTTGTAAGCGTTTCGTTATAGTCGGCTTTTTTGTAGCTATCGTATTGCTCGGTAAAGCGTTCTACCAACTCTGCGATTTCATTGTATGCTTCTTCTTTTTGCGTCATTCTTTTTTACTGGTCTGCTTGTTTATTTTGTATTTAACAAAGGTAGATTTTTACACAGATAATTTGCTACGGAGCTGAACAAAGCGTTGGAGATTTGGCTCTTTTTGTTTTGCCTTTGGGTCGGCTTGTGCGGTTGCGGCAAAACAAAATGTGCCAAATGTGTTAGGGTATAAAATCATTTTAAAAATTTTGAGCGGGGGCAAAAAAAAATTGAAAACGAAGCGTTGCCTGTTCGTTAAAAGCGATGTCTGTCCGATATATTTTTTGTCCTCTGTCATGTTGTTAAATGGTCGTCAGTTTGATGTCAGCACGGTCGCAAATACAGTTGCAGCTAACGGAAAAGGGATTAAAGAAGTAAATTTTTTTTTGGGATTACTTGGAGTCAGTTTCATTTACCCACAAATGTAAGTAGAATGTAACAAACTTTTGAGTTGCGAACAAAGCCCAAAAAAAATTTATTTCTTTTAATCTTTATGTTATACGCATACCCGACTGTGTGTTCGTAGCGATGCAGTTTCAAGTTTGCAGAAATGGTTGTTCAAGGCGATTTACATTCAAGGCGATGACGGTTGGAGTTTTGCAGATAGCTGAACTTGCAGTGTCGTGTGTGAGTGCTTGCTTTCTCTATTAAAAGCTTTGGTTTGCGCGGTTGGTAGTGTGGCTTTTAATTGTGAAAGCAAATGCGGTGGAGTTTCTTGCAGGAAGTTTTGATTCGCATGTAAGTTTATTTTCCTACATTTGAAACGAAAATTTTAATACTAACTAAAACAACATAATCATGGCAAGCAACTCAGAAACCGGGCACTCAGTGAACATCAGCAATTTTAAACTTTTGATTGATAAATGTACTGCGTTTGGCGCTCCTTATAATCCAAGTAATATGCGATTGACTATTGCAAACATGACTACGCTGTGGACAACTGCTGACACTGCGCATCAAACTTTAACTTCTGCAATTCAATCGGCAAAGAATCCGATAAATGACCGTCAGATTTTATTTGAGCCAACAGAAAAATTGGTTACAAGAACGCTGAATTATTTTAAGAGTACTGATGCAAGTGACCAAGTTAAAGCTGATGCGAAAGGTTTGGCTGACCGCTTCCGTGGTTATGGTGTGAAGGTTGACAAACTCCCTGACGGCACTCCTGACCCCGCTGATGTAAGTACAAGCCATCAGGGCTTTGTTCAGAAAGCAGATACATTCAAGCAACTTGTTGACTTGTATGGAAGCGATGCGAATTATGCACCGAATGAAGCTGATTTGAAAGTTGGAGAACTTCAAATATTGGCAACAGCTATGAAAACTGCAAATGATAATATCGGAACTATAATTGCTCCAGTTGGCACTGCAAGAATTACAAGAGACAAGGCGCTGTATGCAGATAAAACCGGAATTGTTGATACTGCTCAGGATTGTAAGAATTATGTGAAGGGAGTTTTCGGGGCTTCTGCTCCCGAAACTAAAACTGTAACAGGCATTAAGTTTACTCGTCCGTGAGGACATAATAATAAGGAGTATGAAAGCCGTCCTGACTTGTCAGGGTGGCTTTCTAATTTATGGACGTGGCACATTCATTTATGCGGATTTGGTAACTGTTTTTGCGGATGCAAAAACCAAAAGTCAGGACGGCTTATCCTAAATATAGGAATTGAAAACCGCTTTAAAGGATGGAAAAACCATCTTACAGGATGCCAAATTGACGGAACAGGATGCGAATCTGAAAAATATGGATGCAAATCTGACCGATTAGGATGTGAATCTGATAAGTTTTTAACTAAAAATGAGTTATTGGAATACAATTTTCCCATTGTAGCTCTTTTGGCGGTTGCTTAATGTAACGTTATATGTCCCCTTGGCTTCTGCTTCCAAATTCAATATTATTTTACCGTCATTCATTTCTATTGTTTTTTGTTGGATGAGTTTGCCATTATTATCATATATACTTAACGTTAAATTTTTTTTATTCACAAAATCATTGGGTAAAGTCATGATGCATTTGCCAAAGGAAGGATTAGGCTGAAACAAAAGAATATTTTCGCTGCTATTTATCTCAGATAATCCAACAGTACCTCCATTAATGGTTTTAAGGACAAGATTGCCATAGTTGAACGAAATCATTTTGGCATAAATAAACCCCAAACTATCGTTAATCATTTTAATGGATAAAGGATTACAGTTAGTTGGAATGCTTTGTTGGCTCCAATTGAGGCCGGCATCATTGCTTTGGTAAACCCCACCAGAACCAATTACAAAAATCAGGTTATTGTTTACAATTGAAATGGAAGAACAGTTACCAAAGGGAGTGTTCACCAAAGTCCAATTCATCCCTGCATCATTTGTTCTGTAAAGACCAGTATCAGATGCTAAATAGCCAATAGAATCTGTAAAAAATGAAATGTCGTAAAAGGTTCTGTTGGTGTCTAATAAAGATATTGACCATGTAATGCCTCCGTCAGGTGACTTAAGTACTTTGTGATACCCCGTAAAAGGTATATCCCCAGCCAATATATAACCAAATTCATTTGCTGAAAAAAACATTTTAGGATAAAAGCATGATGTAAAATTAATAGTGTCAATCAAATGTATTGTATCATTAAAATATTTGTAAAGCACTCCACTATTTGAAACAGCAAAACCTGAATCTCCGTTTGTAAAAAATAAATCCGCCACTAAGGGGCCATTTGTTGAGACAGAAATAGTACTCCAAGTAGCTCCAGCATCAGAAGTTTTAGAAAATAATTTTACACCACTATTACTGTAACTTAAAAAGCCTACATTATTATTTGTGAACACAAGGTCATAAATTCCCGTTCCGCCACCTGTATTCTGATTATCCAAAACATTAATCCAATTAGCAAAAGAATCTGACGTACGGTAAACTTTATAACCTGAAGTTGTACTTGGAGAACAATTAGGAAAATTAAAATAATAGTAGGCTGAATCATTGCTCAAAAAAACAGGTGTTACCGAATAAGGGAACGGTAATGTACATTGATTAAAAGAGTACAGTGTGTCTATTATTGACCATTGGGAATAACTCATTTTTGACAAAAGCAATGTGAATAAGATAAAAATTAGCTTCTTCATTTATTTACTTGATTTAGATTTACTCAAAAACAATTTTCCCACTATAACTCTTCTTTTTATTAGCAAGCGTAACATTATAAACCCCCTTAGCTTCTTCTTCTAAACTCAATCTTATCTTTCCATCATTCATTTCCAATATTTTTTGTTGGATGAGTTTTCCTGTATTGTCATAAATTGAAAGTGTGAGATTTTTTTCGTTTAAGAAATCATCAGGAATAGTTATGTTGCATTTGCCCTGATTGGGATTTGCGTAAATAATTAACTGGTTATTTGCAATCCTGCCGCCTTCACCTATACCTGTTATTGCATCTGACTTAGCAATAAAGATGTCGTTGCCTCCGTAACCTGTAAGTGTAGGGATGCTGCCGAATGTTATATTGCCGTTATAAGTGCCGGTTACAAGGCAAGAACCGTCTTGTGTTGTTTGCACTCCATAACCCACGCCTTGTCCTTCATGTCTTACTCCAATACAATTTCCGTTATTGTCGTATCGCGCAACAAACATATCCTCTGTGGTATTAGAAGTAATATTAAATGCTCCAAATGTTGCATTGCCCGAAAAACTTCCTGTAATGTAAACATTACCATTTGCATCTGCCGAGCATCCAATAGCTCTTGCAGTATTGCTCGCATGGCTTTGTTGAACCCATTGGTAATTTAGGTTTTGGTCATATTTTACAAAAAAGAAGTCTGTTGTGCCTGTTGCGTGAATTGTGTCGTTTCCAAATATTGCTATGCCACCGGAGAAACGACTTGCAAAATAGCAGTTGCCGGAGTTGTCCATTGATAATCTTGAGCCATCAGGGAAAGGTCCGCCTGCCTGAATTGCGGAAATTACATTTCCCTGAATTGAAAACTTAGAAAGTATCAATGGATAATTAGCAGCAGAAATGAATTGTATTGTGCTATCTACTATACAGGTATCGGCTCCCTTATAACTTAAAATAAATATTTCATTATTAAAATATGAAAGAGAAAAGGGTAAGGCACCTGATCCTGACCCGCCTGATAAACTTGATGGAACAGCATTAATAATATTTTTAACCCATATGAGAGTTCCGTTGTTATCTATCTTACCTAAAAAACCGCCACCGGATACCATTACTGTATCAATATATCCTACACCGTTAAAAGTTTTCGTAAAAAAAATATCTCCAATAGGTGTTAAATTGAAAGCTAAACCATAAATATCATCACTATATGGGTTTCCAATATTTTTCGCCCATAAGCAGTTGCCATTCAAATCAAACTTGGCAATAAACCAGTTTTTATCGTTTCCAAAGGTAGTGAGCGTTACTGAACCCATGTTACAAGTGCCTATAAAGCTACCTGAAATGTATATGCTATTTGAATTTGCATCATATTTTAAACCACCTGCACCTTCAGATTTTATAATGGTTGAGCTATTATATGAGCCTCCGAATTGTTTCACCCAAAGTTCGTTGCCATTATTATCGTATTTAACAAGAAAAAAGTCATCCCAACCATTTACGGTAAAGGTATCTGTTTGAAAATATGCTATTGGTCCATCTATGTTAAATGTAGCATACACATTACCTGAATTATCTTCAGCTACTGAAGAACCGGTATCATATCCTGTCCCACCGGCTTTATTAGCCCATTGCCAATTTTGTGAACAGACTTGCTGATTTATTGCAAAGAATAAAATCAATGATATGGTATATTTTATATTTTCCATTTTATATTGTTTTAGTTTATTATGATTTTTTTAATTTCTGCATTTTGCCCGGTTATAATTTTAGCATAATAAATTCCTTTTGAGAGATGTGAAAGATTTAATTCAACCATGCTGTTGTTAACCATACTTGAATAAACCAAGCCGCCTATGCTATTGGTTATTGAAACGGTTTTAATTTTGTTTAACTCATTATTGTCATGTAATTGCACAGTAAAGATACCATTATTAGGGTTTGGGAAAATAGAGATAAAGGCATCCGTAATTTTATCAAATACTATTTCTATTTGTTTCTCATCATTGGCTGAGTTAGCTGACAAACTGCTTGCCTGCCTTTGCATTAAAAATGTTTGAAAATCATTACAATTTGAAAACACCTGAGGCTGGCAATACAAATGAACTTCTGTACCATTGGCAGCATGAAATTCGCTATTGACTTTAACTTCATTACGGGCAGTAAAATTACCTGCAAATCCGGTTTGAATATCAACATTTGTTAAAGTTAATGTATTCCATCCTTTATAGTTAGTTGGAAAGGTGCTTGCGGTAAGCGTTTGGTTTTGCAAAACGCCATCATAATTAAAATCTAATTTTTTTAAGGTAAGGGGTGATGGTGGTAGCACAACGCATCCCGGACACCAATCCCATTTTAAACGCTCAGAACCAGGGGCTGAAATTACTACCTTGGTCAGCCATAGTGCATCAGTATTATAAGGAAATGTATAATCCATTGGTAATGCTGTAAAAGAGCCATTGTCGTCAGTATTTGTATAAAATAAATCGTATAGCTCATCATTAGTAAATTGATCAATCCCAATATGAAAATGGCAAGCAACCACAGCATTTTTAATTGGATTGCCATTTTGGTCAATAAGGGTTCGTGTAACTTCATGAGTCGGATTAGGAGGATATAAATTGCTATTGTAGTAAAGTTTGTTTGGGTCGTAAAGTGGGGTGCGGTCAACAGGGCAACTTCCATTTACTATTGGTTGATAAGTTGGGAAATGTGTTGCGGCTGGTTTATCAGAAGCAGTGGAAGGGTATGTGTCCCAATAAAGAAGGCCAAAAAAATTACCAGCGTAATCATTAGTACCTGAACAAAATAAAGGTGGTGGATTTGGGGGCCAACTGCAATAATGTACATCCTGATATGCCCACCAACTGTAACCACTACTACCGCAATTGCAAACGGCATCTAATGAATAAGCTGCATAGTTTGATTGGTCAGCCAAGGTGCCATGTAAATTTCTTGTTTTCCAATCGAGATTATTCGCATCAACTAAATTTGCCGTAAATCCTGTTTCTCCTACAATCCAAGGCATAGGAGAATTTTCATTAATCCAATAAAGTTCATTAACGCTTCTTGTTTTAATTCTATCTTGTATAACGCTCTGTGTTCGATCTTCCAGTACATCGCGCCATTCGGGATAATAATGAAGAGAAATAAAGTCAAGTTTGAGGACAGCAGGGTCAGCAGAAAAAACATCACTTCTACCACATGAGCCAACCGTTACCAAATGTGAAGGGTCGTTACTTTTAATAATATCGTACCAACCTCCGAACATTGTACATGCTTCTTCTTTTGTTTTTTCAACACTAAAACTATAACAGGGTTCATTCATTAAATCGTAAGCCCAAAGAGCATTTGTATTTGATGCTGTTGCCATATAAGTAGATAATGCATCAAGAAAATTATTCCACGCTGTAACTTCGGTTGCATCATAAGATGATTTAGAGCCAGTGATAATGAATATCACTTTTAATGGAGCGGATTGTGAAGTGGTAGTATTAACTGCACTGTTAGCTAACGATAGTATATGATTATACATTGGAAGAATGCTTAACATGCCGGGGTCGGATGCATTAAGAGGGTCGAGAGGCACGAATGTAGAACCAGAAAGGTCATGATTTGTAAAACGAAACATTAAACCTTGCCCTTGCACATAAGTGGGATAAAAACCGGCTATTCTGATGGAATTAAAGCCCATTGTTGCGACATGGTTAAAATCATTTTGAATTTGTATATCGCATGTAGCTTGATCAAAATTTTCTAAATCATTTGTAGGGCCATAAGAATGGTCTGATGAAATAAAATACTGTTGTGTAGTTAAATGATAGCATTTTTCAATGGAAAAATTCATAATCATGGGATAGAAATTACTTCCATTTAATTTGAACTGCCTTCCCTCAAGTGTTACACTTTGAGATGATACGAATAGATATAAAAAAATTAATGAGAGTGATAATAGAATTTTAGTTTTCATATTATTTCCTCCTTTCTAAATTTTTTATTTGTGCCTTTAATTCATCAATTTGTTTTTGTTGCTCAATTAAATAAAGAGCTTGTTCTTCGTTTTGTTTTACAAGTAGCGTAACTACAGTGCCAAGTTCATATCCATTATTTTTTTCTACTTCTTTTGCTGAGGGCATTTCGGGCAAGCGGTTGTTTATTTTAATGTATTGTTCAAGTTCGTAAAGGCTCATCCGTCTGTAATTTTTTGCAAAAACGTAGTCGGGAAAATTTGTAGCTGTAACCTTTACATCCCGTGCAGCAATACCTCCTTGAACATACAAATTGTAAGAAGGGTCGGTACAACCGATGCATGATGACATACCTATGAAAACTTTGCCGGAATTATAATATACTGTTGTACCAGTATTATTCCAAAGGCTGGCTGTGGTTGTGCTTACTGAACTTGCCTGAAAGTTACCATTGGCATCAAGTTGAATAAGTTTACCTGCGTTGCCACTTAATGATGTAGCTTGAACATCGCTAAACTTACCTTTGCCGGACACTTCTAATTTTTCAGAAGGGTTGGTGTTGCCAATGCCGACATTTCCAATATTATTGATATAGAATTTCGCACTTCCTGATGAGCCATGCCAAATATAAAAGTTGTCATTGTTGTTTTGGTCTTTATCAACTCCTACTGCCCATTTTTCAACACCATTTTGCTGAAAGGAGATTTGATTCTTAAATGTAGTTGCATTAAGTCTGTTTAATGCCATTCCACCATTACTTTCATCGTGGGAAACTTCAAGTGATTTTGAAGGAGTGGTTGTATTTATTCCAACTTTACCATTAGCATCAATAAAAAATCTTGTTGCACCCCAACCTGAATTGGTTAAATTATCATAAATAAAGAAATTTTGTGAATTATTATGTGCAACATCGTTTCCAATTGACCATAAGTTTGTGCTACCCTGATTAAATTTTATTTCGCTATTCTTATTTGCTGACGAAAGATTGTTTAAGAGCATACCTCCGGCAATACCTGCACCATCGTTGTGTGCAACTTCTAATTTTTGTGAAGGTGTTGAAGTTCCGATTCCAACACTTCCTGAATTAGAATTATAAATATTGTTTCCGTTTACATTCCATACGCTTGAACCAGCGGGTAAACTGTGCCAACTTCCTGTGGCATCTAAATAATTTGTTGGGTTCATGTAATCAAAATCAATTTTGCTGATGTCTCCTAAATTATCAGTGTATAATAAACCGTAAGGTTGATTTACAAATTCTTTAATAGAAATTTTACCGTAGTTTTTTAAACGCATCACTTCCTGATTGTTTGTTTTGAATGGAACATCAACATTATTTGTTGAGCCAATGAAATCAAGAGCAAGAACACTGTTGCCGCAAGTGCTCCAAACAGAACATGGATAACGTGAAACGTTTCCATTTGCATCTGCTTGTATAAGTGATGAACCAGTTCCTGAAAGTGAAGGAATTTTTATATCACCATTTGCCTTTATTCGCATTCTTTCTGAACCGTTTGTTTTTAAAAGGAAATCAATATTGTCAGTTGTACCAATAAAATTTGTTGAAGGAGAACTACCTGCATTTCCTGACATTGTCCAAGAAGCAACTGGCGGTTCTGAGAGAATTACTGTTTGTTTTGTTTTGCAACCATTATCATCAGTTAATTCCAAAATGTTTTCTCTACCGCAAAGATTGGAAGGTGAAGCTACAGTTTGATTTCCGGGATTCCAATGATATGTATATGGAGTTACACCTCCTGTAATAGTGCTTGTAACATTTCCATTGCAGGCATTGTTTTGAGAAATATTAAAACCATTAGGATACCTGTAAACACTTAAATCCATTCTTATTTGTTCTGGCTGAGTGAGAGTAATCTCTGCTTCTCCCGTTGCGCCATTTGCATCAGTTACAATGACATGGTAGTAATTAGCTGGAATATTCGCAAGGTCTTCGTTGTTGGCTTGTGCATCATAACTCCATTCATAAGTGTATGGTGTAGTGCCACCAGTAACTGTTAGGTCAATGCTACCATCACTAAGCCCGAAGCAACTTATATTATATCCATTAAAGTTTGATGGAGTTAGCTGCAAGGTTAATGTTTGTGCATTTGAATTTGTCGAAATAAGCAGTAGCATCAAAGCTATTGCTGTAATTAATTGTTTGAGTAGTGATTTTTTCATTTGATTTATTTTTTATTGATGATTAATAATTGGAAACGGTATTTTGCGCGGTTGAGTAAAATAAAATGTGAAGCAACTTTGCGCTTGCCTGTGTGTTTGCGTTGCTTCTCTTTTTATTTTACAGAAGCGATAGCCAAAACGGCTTTGCCGACTTTCGGAGTGATACAGTTTTGAGCTAGCAGACAGTTTCATCGGAGCGACACGGGTTGCGTATAACGGATTACGTATTGGCGATG
>JAFDWZ010000056.1 GCA_018268195.1 Bacteroidota bacterium
AGAACAAGGCTGAAGGATTTTAAAAAAATAAAGAAAACCAAACCCGGACTTATTGTAGGCGTATTGGGATGTATGGCAGAAAGGCTTAAATCGCAATTTCTGGAAGAAGAAAAATTAGTGGATATAGTAGTTGGGCCTGATGCCTATCGGGATTTGCCTAATCTGATTGAAAAAGTTGAAGACGGACATAAGGCCATAAATGTGCTTTTGTCAAGAGAAGAAACCTATGCCGACATTACCCCGGTAAGATTGGGAAGCAACGGTGTTACGGCTTTTGTAAGCATAATGCGCGGATGCGACAATATGTGCTCGTTTTGTGTTGTACCATTTACTCGCGGGCGTGAACGCTCACGCGACCCTGAAAGCATAATTGCTGAAGTGCGTGAACTTTATAATGATGGTTACCGCGAAATAACTTTATTAGGACAGAATGTAGATTCTTACCTATGGAGTGGCGGAGGGCTGAAAAAAGATTTGGACACAGAAATAGTGCATCAAGCACTGAATCACCTGCTGCCTGCTGAAGAGCAAAAAAACTTCACCACTTTTGCCGACTTGCTGGAAAGTGTGGCACAGGTTAATCCTGAATTACGAATCAGATTTTCCACATCAAATCCGAGAGACATGACTGATGCTGTGCTTCATGCCATGTCGAAATACGATAACATCTGTAAATATATTCATCTGCCTGTTCAATCAGGCAGTAGCAGCATGCTTGATAGAATGAACCGCGGATATACACGCGAACAATACTTGAACAGAATTGAAAGTATAAGGCAAATATTACCTGACTGCGGAATTTCAACCGATATTATTGCTGGCTTTTGTGGTGAAACCGAAGAAGAACATCAGGAGACTTTGTCATTAATGAACGAGGTAGTTTATGATTTTGCGTTTATGTTTAACTACTCCGAAAGGCCCGGAACCATGGCAGCAAGAAAATTTGCAGATGATGTTCCTGCAGATGTAAAAACCAGACGACTGAGCGAAATAATAGCAATACAACAAAAACATTCAGCCATAAGAACCCAAGAGGCACTGAATAAAGTACATCGAGTACTGGTAGAAGGTTTTTCTAAAAAATCGGATGAAATGTTGATGGGTCGCAATACACAGAATACAGTAGTTGTTTTCCCAAAAGAAAACTTTAAAACAGGTGATTATGTTAATGTGATGGTGGAATCATGTACTTCCACCACTTTAATTGGAAGAGCAATTTAAATGAAGAAAATAACATAAGCAGTGTATGACCATACAAGATTTAAAAGCACGATTCGGAATCATTGGGTTTTCGTCAGCATTGGATCATGCCATCCACACAGCCATGCAGGTTGCGCCCACGGATCTGACTGTGTTGATTACCGGTGAAAGCGGATCAGGTAAAGAAGTTTTCCCGCAGATTATACATCAGCTCAGCTCTCGTAAACATGGACCCTATATTGCCGTAAACTGTGGTGCAATACCTGAAGGCACTATAGACAGCGAACTTTTTGGACATGAGAAAGGTTCCTTTACAGGAGCTCATGAAGCACGAAAAGGATATTTTGAAGTTTCAAGCGGAGGAACTATTTTTCTCGATGAAGTAGCAGAGTTGCCAATGCTTACGCAGGTGCGTCTGCTGCGCGTGCTTGAATCAGGAGAGTTTATAAAAGTTGGCTCCAGCAAGGTTCAGAGAACGGATGTGCGTGTGGTAGCTGCCACCAATGTGAATATTCCTGATGCCATTGCAAGAGGAAAATTCAGAGAAGATTTATACTACCGCCTAAATACTGTTCCAATTCATATTCCGCCTTTGCGCGACAGGGCCGAAGACACTTATTTGTTGTTCAGAAAATTTGCAGGTGACTTTGCTGAAAAGTACCGGATGCCGACACTAACATTGCAACCCGAAGCTCAGAAACTACTGATGAGTTACCGCTGGCCGGGCAATGTGCGACAATTAAAAAACGTTACCGAACAACTTTCCATTCTTGAGCATGATAAAGATATCAGCGCGGAAGTGTTGATGCATTATCTGCCTCAGGAAACTTTTTCAGGAGTGCCTGCTTTGTTACAGACTGAGAGAGGGCATGACTTGAATGAGCGAGAACTGTTGTATAAAGTTCTGTTCGATATGAAAAAGGATATTTCTGAATTGAAAAAAATTGTTTTCAATATAGTAAGCGGTGAAGATAATATTGAATTACAACATCTATCAACAGAATCGCAGAACTTCCTTAAAGAATCAGAGTCAGTGAATCCTGTTATTCACACATCACAACCTTCCATCACTTTAACCAAACCTACTCAAATAGAAGTTAAAACACAGATTCCGGTAGAAGAATCGCTGTCCATTGCCGACAGAGAAAAAGAACTCATCACCAAAGCTCTGATAAAATACCGTGGCAAACGCAAAGGTGCTGCACGTGAGTTGGGAATATCAGAACGCACGCTATATCGAAAAATACAGGAATACGGAATTAAAAAGTAAAAAATGTCAATGAAAAGAGTATCGTTAGTTGGTTTGCTTTTACTTTTTATATCAGCCATAGCGATAATAAGTGGCTGCGGAGTATATTCGTTTACAGGTGCCAGCATAACTCCGGGCGTAAAATCAGTAAGTATTCAATATTTCTCAAACCGTGCTTCCATTGCGCAACCAACATTAAGTCAGGTATTCACAGATAAACTACGTGACAAATTTGTTTCTCAAAGCAGTCTTACACCGGTAACAGATGCTGGAGATTTGCGATTTGAAGGCTATATTTCTGATTATAATGTACAGCCTACTGCCATTCAGAGCAGTGATGTGGCAGCACTTAACCGCCTGACCATTACCGTACATGTGAAATTTGAAAACACCAAAGATCCTAAGCAAAATTTTGAAACCAATTTTTCAAGATTTGCCGACTTCGATTCGAAGAAAGATTTAAGTTCAGTGGAATCAGGTCTGATTAATGATATATCTTCGCAACTTGTTGACGACATTTTTAATAAAGCAGTAGTTAACTGGTAAATGACTAAAGAGAAGTTTATATCCTATATTGAAAACCCGTTTGCCATAAGTCAAACAGACCGAGAGGAATTACGTGATATCCTTGAGCAGTTTCCCTATTTTCAGACGGCAAGATTGCTTTATACCAAAGCATTGCACAATGAAAACAACTACTTATACAGTGAGGTATTAAAAAAAACTGCAGCCTATATTGGCGACAGAAAAATATTATATGAGCTGATTCATAAGAATGACGAAGCTTTTTCGGATTTCAGAAAAAAAGATGTTGATATTCAACCTTTGCAAAATCAACCGGAAACAGAGACACAGCAAACCTCTGAATTGGTTGAAGGAACTCCAACTTTAGCAATCGAGCCACAAGATGTGCAGGCAATAGTATTTGAAGAATATGACTCATCAACAGAAACAAAACCGGATGAAGCTGAAGCTACTTTAGTCTTTGAAGCTGCCGATGCGGAGATTATAAATATAGCTGATGATGAAAAAGAAGATGAAATAAAGGACGAAGATGATGAGATTGAAGAAACAAAAGTGAGCGATGTAAAAGCTGAAGAGAAAACACCCGAAGTAATCAAAGTCTTATCACCTGCTGAAATATTATCACAGCGACTGCGTGAAATAGAAAATCAGTTATCAGGAAACAAAGTTGATTCAAATCAAGAACCTCTGCCTGCACAGGAAAAAACGGAGGAGCCTGTGTCAGCAATTGTTGCAGAAGCTGAAGAAATACCTACACCGCCTAAAAAGGTACAGGAAGAATCTATCGTTGAAAAGACTGATGAAACGATTGCAGAAACAAAAAATCAACCTTTAGAAGAAAAAGTAAGTAGTCTTAATCAGGTTTTGGACGAAATTGTTGTTGAGGCGCCAATACTTCCTGAAACACCAATAGTTGAAGTAACGGAAGAAATAATAATACCGGAAGCAGTAACTCCGGAAAAAGCACGTCCACCGCTTAATGAGAAACATTCATTCAGTGGCTGGTTGCACCAGTTTCAACCTGAAAAAACAGAAAAAAAAACATTTGAAACAGACGCTCCATTCTCAATAACTACTGAGTATCAAAGCACTAACCCCAATATAGAAAACAAAACAAATGTACCCGACCAAAATGAAATTCAGTCGGACAATAATCTTTTGATAGAACAATTTATTAAAACCGATCCGCGAATAGACCCCTCTAAGGCCAAATTTTTCAATCCGGGAAACATTGCCAAATTGAGTGTTACTGATCAGTCTGATATTGTGTCTGAAACATTGGCAAAAATTTATCTTAATCAGGGTAATTTTTCCAAAGCAATTCAAACTTATGAGAAACTAAGCTTGAAATTTCCGGAAAAAAACCTTTACTTTGCAGCCCTTATTAAAGAAATAAAAAAAGCACAGCTTTAAATAATTAAATATCATGTTTATATTTACTACAGTTCTCATCATTCTGGTAAGCCTAATATTGGGCCTTGCTGTATTAGTTCAAAATTCAAAAGGTGGCGGACTGGTTTCAGGATTCTCAGCACCACAGCAAATAATGGGTGTTCGTAAGACAACCGATTTCCTCGAAAAATTAACCTGGGGCTTAGGAATAGGCTTAATTGTGCTTTGTGTAGCAGCAAACTTTATGTTACCGGGTAGTAACAATAGTTCACAAGGACCTGTTAAATCATCCTCCATACAGGAGCAAATTGATAATGCAGCTTTACCTGCAGCACCACAAGCACCCCTTCCGGGAGCAGGACAAGAAGCACAACCTGCTCAACAACCGGCAACACCTGCAAAATAATATCTGACATAAAATTCATTTTCCGGTGTCATAATTTCAGAGTTATGACACCGTTTTTGTTTGTAATCGAAGATGTGCTGAAATAATGGCAGGAATACCTGAATGGCACACTTGATGCAATGCCCTAAGAAAATTTATATTTATTAATTTTTAAATAATCAAATCATACAATGAGCAAAATTAAATTAACACCATTGGCAGACCGCGTAATCGTGGAAGTGGCTGCTGCCGAAGAAAAAACTGCAAGCGGAATCATTATTCCTGATACTGCAAAAGAAAAGCCTCAAAAAGGAAAAATTGTAGCCGTAGGTAACGGCAAAAAAGATGAGCCGATGACTGTAAAAGTTGGTGATAGTGTGCTGTACGGAAAATATGCAGGTACCGAAATTACTGTTGACGGTAAAGAATACCTTATCATGCGCGAGAGCGACATTTTCGCAATCGTTTAAAATTTCACTTACACCGAAACATCAAACATGTTTCGTGTTTTTTTATTTTCAAAAAACATCATAATTAAAATTAAAAAAAACAAATAGAAAATGGCAAAAGACATAACATTTAACCTCGAAGCCCGCGATGCACTGAAAAAAGGTGTTGATGCATTGGCAAATGCAGTTAAGGTTACCTTAGGTCCTAAAGGGCGCAATGTAATTATTGACAAAAAATTCGGTTCACCTGCAATTACGAAAGATGGAGTTACCGTGGCAAAAGAAATTGAACTGAAAGACAATATTGAAAACATGGGCGCACAGATGCTGAAAGAAGTTGCTTCTAAAACTGCTGACATTGCAGGTGACGGAACAACAACAGCAACTGTTCTTGCACAAGCAATAGTTACTGCAGGTTTGAAAAACGTAACAGCAGGTGCTAATCCAATGGATTTAAAACGCGGTATAGACAAAGCAGTTGAGGCTGTAGTTGCATCATTGAAAAAAATGAGCAAAGAGGTTGGTGACGACAATAAAAAAATTGAACAAGTTGCTACCGTTTCTGCAAATAATGACAATGAAATAGGTAAGCTGATAGCTCAGGCAATGGCCAAAGTAAAAAAAGAAGGTGTTATCACTGTTGAAGAAGCTAAAGGAACTGAAACTACTGTTGAAGTTGTTGAAGGAATGCAGTTTGACAGAGGATATATCTCTCCTTATTTTGTTACCAATGCTGATAAAATGGAAGCTGTATTGGAAACTCCGTACATTCTGTTATACGACAAGAAAATTTCCAACATGAAAGAATTACTTCCAATCCTTGAGAAAGTAGTTCAAACCGGAAAACCTCTTTTAATCATAGCAGAAGATGTAGATGGTGAAGCTTTGGCTACATTGGTAGTAAACAAAATTCGTGGTTCACTGAAAATTGCTGCTGTTAAATCTCCGGGCTTTGGCGACAGAAGAAAAGCAATGATGGAAGATATTGCAATACTTACTAAAGGAACACTGATTGCTGAAGAGCAAGGTTTCAAATTAGAAAATGCTGATCTTTCATACCTGGGAACCTGCGAGAAAATTACCATTGACAAAGACAACACAACTATTGTAGGCGGTGCAGGAAAAAAAGCAGATATCACTGCACGTGTAAGTCAGATAAAAGCTCAGATTGAAACAACAACATCTGATTATGATAAAGAAAAACTTCAGGAGCGTCTTGCTAAATTAGCAGGTGGCGTGGCAGTGCTTTATGTAGGAGCTGCAACAGAAGTAGAAATGAAAGAAAAGAAAGACCGTGTGGATGATGCATTACATGCAACCCGTGCCGCTGTTGAAGAAGGAATTGTTCCCGGAGGTGGAGTTGCTTATGTAAGAGCAATGAGTGCTTTAGACAAACTGAAAGGCGATAATGATGATGAAGTAACAGGAATTGCTATTATTAAGCGTGCTCTTGAAGAACCATTACGTCAGATTGTAAGCAATGCCGGAATTGAAGGAAGCATCGTAGTTCAGAAGGTAAAAGAAGGCAAAGACGACTTTGGCTACAATGCACGAAGCGACAAGTATGAAAACATGCATGCTGCAGGTGTTATTGACCCTACTAAGGTAACACGTGTTGCATTAGAGAACGCTGCTTCAGTAGCAGGAATGTTGCTGACAACAGAATGTGTTCTTGCCGAAGTTAAAGAAGATAAACCAGCTATGCCTCCAATGCCGGGCGGTATGGGTGGAATGGATTATTAATTCTCTTCCTTAAAAAGATAAAAAAGCTGTTTCGAATTCGAAACAGCTTTTTTTATTACAAATAAACTATGATGTAGAGATCATCAAAAATCTATTTCATAAAAATAATTCGTAGTTTTAACTCGACTAATTAACTTAATAATATGATGAATAAACTTTTACCAACGCTACTTGCTGCAAGCTTGCTATCGATAAGTGGTTTTGCACAACAAAACATCCCGAGTGCTGATGAACTGAGCGCTTTGCAAAATAACATTAATAACTCCGTTATCATTGCAACACCAAAATCACCTTCAACAAATGCCTATCAAAGAATCATGTCCGGTTGTGATTCTATTACCACTACCTATGCTTCCAACAATGGGCTTGCAGGTGCAATGTTTGACGTTATTGCAGACAGTAATCTTACCATTAACGGCATGTACACTAACTTGAGTGTAGCCTCAGGCGTATTTGAAATTTATTACAAACCGGGAACGTTCATTGGATTTGAACAAAATAGCTCTGCCTGGACTTTACTTGGCAGCAACAGTATTATAAGCAATGGTGTGGATGTCCCTACTTTAGTACCTATTCCATTCAGCATAAATATGAATGCGGGAGATACAATCGCTTTCTATATATCAAACACTACTGGCGGATCATCAGGATTGAAATATACCAACAGCACGATAAGCACAGGTGCACTTTATGTAACCAATGGTGCATTACGCATTTACATAGGGAAAGGCGTAACTTATCCTTTTGGATCCGGAAGTATTTTCTCAGACCGTGTTTGGAACGGAACATTAAACTATTGTACAACTACTACAGGCATGAATCATTTGCAGGAGCAAACTATTTCGGTAGTACCCAACCCGTCAGTAGGGAATGTGCAATTTTCGTTTGGCGATAAAAACATAAGCAAATTCAAACTCTTCAGCCCTGAAGGTAAATTGATAAGAGACGAAAAGATTTTTGGAAGTAACTTTACTTTAGAGCGGAACAATCTTTCAAACGGTGTATATTTTTATCAGTTGACTGATGATAATAATAATCACCATACCGGAAAATTGATTTTTGAATAACCAACATCTGACTAAAACAAAAAAGTCGCTAATGATATTTTATTAGCGACTTTTTCTTTTGGTAGCGGGGGCTGGATTCGAACCAACGACCTTTGGGTTATGAGCCCAACGAGCTACCCCTGCTCCACCCCGCATTGTTATTTTGAGGCTGCAAAAGTAACAACCACAGGCATATCTGCAAATAAAAAATCAGATTTGCTGAATAATTAGTTTTCTTAACTGATTAAGAGCAGTTTCAGATGCTACCTGAATGACTCTGGAACGATTGGTACCAAGTAAAAACTTTTTTGTTATGGTTGATTTCTCATCTGCAACTGCAATCCATACCGTTCCTACCGGCTTCTCTTCACTACCTCCTGAAGGGCCTGCAATACCAGTTGTGCTGATGGCGTAATCAGTTTTGAATTTTTTTCTGATGCCTTCAGCCATTTGTATAGCAACCTCCTCACTCACTGCGCCTTTACGCAATAAGGTGTCGGAGCTTACACCCAATTCTTGTATTTTAATATCATTACTATAACTAACTATACTTCCAAGAAAATAATCGGAACTACCGGGAACTGATGTAATAAGATGTGCAATGTAGCCACCCGTACAACTTTCAGCTGTTGCAACTGTTTTACCTTTATCACAGAGCAACTTTCCGATAATAGATGCCAGTGTTTCCTCTCCTTCACCATAAATATAAGGGGTGATAATCTTTTTTAATGTTGTTAACTGCAAGTTCATTTCTTCTTCCAGATTATCCACTTCTCCCATTCCTGTCAGCCTCAATCTAACCATTCCTGCAGCCGGTAAATAAGCAAGTTTAAGATGAGAAGGTAAATTGTTTTCCCACTCTGCAATCATGTCTGATAAATAACTCTCGCCAATACCTTGTGTAAGTATTGTTTTATGAATAACAGGAGTGGTCTTGAGTTCTTGCCTAAGTTTAGGGATTACAAAATCCGTAACCATGGACTCCATTTCAAAAGGTACCCCCGGCATACTCACAAATATTTTTCCATTATCATTAAACCACATTCCAGGAGCTGTTCCGTTTTTATTATAAATAGGAATACAACTTGCGGGCAGTTCCGCTTGTGTTCGGTTGGTTGCAGTAACTTCACGACCGCGCGCTTTAAATATTGACTCAATATCTTTATAAGCCTGTGGGTCGAAAACCAAATGAGTATTAAAATATTTGCACAATACTATTTTAGTTAAATCATCTTTAGTTGGGCCAAGACCGCCAGTTATCAGAATAACATCAACTCTTTGGCGAGCTGAATCCAGAGCAGATATAATTTCATTCTCATTATCGCTCACAACAGTAATCTGTTTAACTGCAAATCCAGCAGTATTAAGTTGACGACTGATCCAGGGTGCATTGGTATTCACCACCTGCCCAATCAGCAATTCATCTCCTATAGAAATAAGTTCAGCGTAAATCATAACTTTATGAACAAAAAATTAAATTATATCTTAGCGAAAATTAATTTTGTCTAAATTAAATCAATTACGGGTTTCAAACATATAAATGGCAATATGTTTGAAATAATTATTCAAATTTTAAATAATAACATATGAAACAGATTCTTTTAGCAGCTTGTCTTTTTGTAGGTTCTCAATTGTCTGCACAAAGTCTTAAACAAAAACTCAAATTAGAGTCAACTCCAACCAATCCGAATATTGGTGCAAAGTTGACAAATTCTGAGATTATTGACGGACTCAGGGAAGCATTGAAAGTAGGAACAAACAACTCAACAGCATCTGCATCCAAATTAGATGGGTTCTATAAAAATCCTCTGATCAAAATTCCATTTCCGCAAGAAGTGAGTGAAGCTGAAAAAACTTTGCGTAGTATGGGTATGGGTAGCGAAGTGGACAAGTTTGTAAAAACATTAAACCGTGCTGCTGAAGATGCAGCTAAATCTGCTGCACCTATTTTTCTCAACTCCATTCAGAAAATAACCATTAATGATGGGCTGAGTATTTTGCGTGGTGGAAATGATGCAGCGACACAATTCCTGCAAAAAACATCAAATGATGCTTTGGTAGCAGCCTTTCAGCCTATTGTAAAAAACTCTCTCGACAAAGTTAACATTACCAAATACTGGAAACCGTTGATGACGAATTATAACAAACTACCTTTCGTTTCAAAAATAAATCCGGACCTGAACAAATATGTAACCGACAAAGCAATTGAAGGTTTGTTTAAACTAATTGCATCGGAAGAATTAAAAATCAGAAAGGACACTGTTGCTCAAATCAACGATTTACTTAAAAATGTTTTTGGGAGTTAAACTAAGCGTTATAGCCAATGGTAGGGCGACCGTTCCAACGACAACGACCGACCTATAATTTAAACAGTAAAACAGAGACAAACCACTTTGACGAGTTACCAAAGACATAGAAATATTATAATCGGACAACGAGTAAACCGACACTCAATGCCGACCATATGTTTTTAATTTTTTTCCTATCACACTCTTTTTTAAAACCAATTTTAGCCAGCCGCACAAACGGCACAACTTGTTCCGACTTGGCGGGATTTGGTTTTGCCCCAACCGCACAAGCCGACCCACAGGCAAAACCAAAAGAACTGTTTTTTAGCCAACGCACCGAAAAAAATTCGTATTTTGCACTAATGAATTTGAATATATAAATGATTGATAAAAAGGCACTTTCTGAACGTGATATATGCACTAAGTTTATTACTCCTGCGGTTGAAAAATCGGGTTGGAATAAGCTGACGCAGCTATTAGAAGAAGTATCATTCACGGACGGGAAAATATATGTTAGAGGTAAACTGACAGCAAGAGGAAATCAAAAACGGGCTGACTACATTTTATATTACAAACCGAATATTCCTATTGCAATCATTGAAGCAAAAGACAACAAACATTCAGTTAGAGCAGGAATCCAACAGGCTTTGGACTATGCTCAAATCCTAGACATTCCTTGTGTTTTCAGTAGCAACGGTGACGGCTTTTTATTTCACGACCGCACCGCAACTGACGGAAATATTGAAACCGAAATTGGTATTGACGACTTCCCTACTCCTGAACAACTTTGGGAGAAATACAAAAAATACAAAGGCATCAAAACGCCAACGGCTGAAAAGATTGCTTCGCAAGACTATTATTTTGACGGTACAAATCGCAAACCAAGATACTACCAACAAATTGCAGTAAACAGAACCGTTGAAGCTATTGCCAACGGACAGAACCGAATTATTTTGGTTATGGCAACGGGTACTGGAAAGACTTATACAGCATTTCAAATCATTCACCGACTTTGGAAAAGCGGAGCAAAAAAACGGATTTTGTTTTTAGCTGACAGAAACGCCTTGATTGACCAAACTCGCAGAGGCGACTTCAAACATTTTAAGGATAAAATGACGGTGGTAAAACACCGACAAATTGATAAAAGCTATGAAATCTATTTGGCTTTGTATCAAGGCTTATCAGGCACAGACGAAGATGCAAATGTGTACAAGCAATTTTCACCTGACTTTTTTGACTTGATTGTAATTGACGAGTGCCACAGAGGAAGTGCAAAAGAAGACAGCAGTTGGAGAGAAATTTTATCGTACTTCAAAAATGCTACGCATATAGGTTTAACAGCTACACCAAAGGAAACCAAAGAAACTAGCAACACAGAATATTTTGGCGACCCTGTTTATACTTATTCTTTGAAACAAGGTATTGACGATGGTTTCCTTGCTCCTTATCGTGTAGTTAGAATTGGTTTGAACGTAGATGCCGAAGGTTGGCGACCAGACCAAGGCAAAACCGACAAAGACGGAAACATTGTTGAAGATAGAATATACAACCGTAAAGACTTTGACCGCAATTTGGTTATTGAAGAAAGGACAGAACTGGTTGCAAAAAAACTCACAGAGTTTTTAAAAGGTTACGACCGCTTTGCCAAAACTATTGTGTTTTGTGTGGACATTGACCACGCAGAACGAATGCGAACTGCATTAGCCAAACAAAATGCAGATTTGGTGGCAGAGAATTACAAATACGTAATGCAAATAACGGGCGACAATGACGAAGGCAAACGTGAGTTAGACAACTTCATCAACCCCGAAGAAAAATATCCTGTAATTGCCACTACTTCCGAATTAATGACTACCGGTGTAGATGCACAAACTTGCAAAGTAATTGTGTTGGATGCCAACATCAATTCAATGACCAAATTCAAGCAAATTATCGGCAGAGGAACAAGAATAAATGAGGAATATGGGAAAATGTATTTCACCATTCTTGATTTTAGAAATGCAACAGATTTATTTGCCGACAAAGATTTTGACGGTGATCCAATCAGAGTAAAACCAGTTTCACAAGACGAAGATTTGTCATTGGTTGTTATTGAAGAAGAAGAAAACACCGTAACGGTTTTAGACGAAGCAACAGGCGAAGAAATCAAATTTGAAAAGGCTTCTATTCGCTATCCTGACGGTTCAACATTAGGCGGCAATTGGATAGCCAAAGAGCAAAACCAAGCGAGAGAAAAAGTTTATGTAAATGGTGTGGACGTTTCAGTTTTAGTAAGCCGTGAAATGTATTTTGACCAACACGGAAAACCAATCACTACCAGTTTAAAAGACCACACAAAAGAAATCATCAAAGAAAACTTTGCTTCGCTTGATGACTTTTTGAATAAATGGAACACCACCGACCGCAAAGAAGCCATCATTGCTGAACTGCAAGAACAAGGCGTAATGGTAGAAGCCTTGTATGATGCAGTAAACAAAGAAGTTGATTTGTTCGACTTGATTTGTCACGTTGCTTTTGACCAACCACCATTAACCCGAAAAGAGAGAGCCAACAACGTAAAGAAGCGAAACTACTTTACCAAGTATTGCGACCAAGCCAAAAAAGTATTAGAAGCGTTGTTAGACAAATATGCTGATGAAGGCATCACCAATATTGAAAGCATTGAAGTATTAAGAGTGAATCCGTTTGATGAATTTGGTTCACCACTTGAAATCATCAACGAGTTTGGCAGCAAAGAAAAGTATTTGCAAGCCGTAAAAGAATTAGAAATTGAATTGTATAAAACAGCGTAAGAAAGAATGAGTAATATAGGAGGCATAGTAAAAAGTATTCAAAATATAATGTGGCAAGACACAGGACTAAATGGCGATGCACAACGCATTGAACAATTGGGCTGGATGCTTTTCTTGAAAATATTTTCGGATAAAGACAAAGAATTAGAGTTACTGGACGACAAATACAAATCACCCATTCCCGACAAATTTCATTGGGTAAAAGAAAAAGGCAATTGGGCGGGTGATGATGAAGGAATGACAGGCGATGAACTACTCAACTTTGTAGACAGAGAATTATTTCCTGCTCTTCGCAATTTAGATTTAAGCACAGGAAACCAACGTGCAGTGATTGTTCGTGAAGTATTTGAGGGCAACAACAACTATATGAAAAGCGGCATCAACATTCGCAAGGTGTTGAACAAGCTCAATGAAATTGATTTTAATATCGCCAAAGACCGACACGCTTTTGGCGAACTCTACGAAACCATTTTGAAGGAATTGCAAAGTGCTGGCAAAAGCGGTGAGTTTTATACGCCCAGAGCCATTACGCAATTTATTACGGAAATGATAAATCCGCAGTTGGGCGAGAAAGTGCTTGACCCTGCTTGCGGAACAGGTGGTTATTTAACTTCTGCCATTGAGCATTTGAAAAAACAAGCCAAGAATGTACAAGACAGAAAAAGCATTGAAGAAAACATTGCAGGTTGGGAATACAAACCTTTACCGTATTTATTGGCAACCACCAATTTGATTTTGCACGACATTGAAATTCCGAACATCAAATTTGGTGATGCCTTAGACCAACCCTTGAGCAACTACACCGAAAAACACCGAGTAAGTGTAATCTTAGCCAATCCGCCATTTGGTGGCATTGTAGCCAACAACAACGAAACAAATTTTCCGCAAACCTATCGTACTAAAGAAAGTGCCGACTTGTTTTTAATCCTGATGATTCATTTGCTTAAGCAAGACGGACGAGCAGGAATTGTTTTGCCCGATGGCAGCCTTACAGGCGATGGCGTAAAACAACGCATACGCCAAAAATTGTTGGAAGATTGCAACCTGCACACCATTATTCGTTTGCCAAATTCTGTTTTTCAGCCTTATGCAACGGTGGCTACCAACTTGTTATTTTTTGACAAAGGCAAACCCACCAAAGACATTTGGTATTACGAACACCGTATGCCCGAAGATTATAAAGCATACAGCAAAACAAGACCTATACAGTTAAAAGAGTTTGACCAGATAAAAAAATGGTGGAACAATCGCGAAGAAAATGAAGTCGCCTGGAAGGTAAATATTAAAACCATTATAGAACGTGGTTATGATTTGGACATTAAAAACCCAACCAAGCCCGAAGAAGAAAAAGAATACAACAGTGTCGAACTAATGGAAATGCTAAACACTTCTTTTGAGAAAAGCCACCAATTGTTAAATCAACTAAAGCAAGCAGTGAAATAATGCCATTTATAAAAGTATATATTCATTTTGTTTGGAGTACTAAGAATAGGTATCCTTATCTTGATTCAAAAGAATTGAGAACACAAGTTTGGCAACATATAAGAGATAATGCAAAAGAGAAAGGGATTTTCATTGATTTTATCAATGGATATAATGACCATTGCCATTGTTTGGTTTCATTGGGTGTTGATCAAACAATTCAAAAAATAATGCAGTTAGTAAAAGGAGAATCCTCTTTTTGGATTAATAAAAATAATCTAACAAAAGAAAAATTTGAATGGCAAGATGAATATTTTGCGGTTTCAGTTTCCGAATCTATAATTGATAGAGTTAGAGAATATATTAAGAATCAAGAAGAACATCATGGAAAAAAAACATTTCAAGAGGAACATGATGAATTTATTAGCAAATATGGATTTGAAAAACATCAGGATTGAGGTTTTGGCTAAAGCCAAAAATGGATTTGAATTTTGTTGGCCTCCATCTGAAGATGGAGGCAATTCAGATGGAGGCAATTCAGATGGAGGCAATTCAAATAAATACAATTTATTGAATAGGAATACGGATTTATCCCATTCCAATTTGAATAAAAATTTGGATTTATCCCATTCCAAAAATGAATATAATTTATTGAATATTAATTCATTGAATAGGAATGTGGCATTATT
>JAFDWZ010000057.1 GCA_018268195.1 Bacteroidota bacterium
AATGTAAGTTTTTAGACGGACTGACGTTAGCGGTAATTGTGTGACAGCAGCAACTATTTAACTTAATAAATAAATAAGACAATATGAATTTTAGCGATGGTACTGCACCACGACCAGTTATTATCAGTTTAGGTATTGGGCTGATTTTAATGGCTTTTTTTACATTTTTTTGGGGCGGACTTGCCGGTGCAAATTTGACAGACACTGAAATGTGGGTTTGTTTTGGTTTAATTGACATTATTGCCCTGACATTTATTTGCTATGCCATTCATTTATTTATTATATCAAAGAAATTCCCGGTAACCAGAGGAGTGGACATCGAAAGACAAAAAATGATGGTAAAAAAATATGGAATTATTTTTGGAATAGAGGGGCTACTGATTGCTATTAGCGTCTTAATCTTAAAATATATTCGATTTGATAATTTAATCATACCGACAATAGCAATTATTGTAGGACTACATTTTTTACCAATGGCAAATTTATTTCAAAGGAAATTGGACTATTATTCCGCTACCTGGACTACAGTAGTGGGGATTATAGGCGTAGCACTGGCTTTAACCAAAATACTACCTGACAAAACTATTCAAATAATAGTAGGAATAAGTGTAGCGTTAGTGACTACTCTTTATGGAATATATATGATTGTGCAAGCAGAGAATTACAAATCTATTGTTTAGCCATAAATTAACTACCGCTAACATTGGGTTTTATGCAAGTTGGGCTCGACATTGTAACATCAGCTAATTGCAAATCCCAGTTTCGGTTCGGTCAGACGAATTACTATCAGCTTTTGTACCCAACATCAACAAAATATTTTCAATCAGCAGCGGTTATGGGCAGACGGAATGCTAATTCCCAGCCTGCATAAAGCCCTGCCCGTTACCTGCAACCGTAGGGCGACCGTGCTAACATCAAAGTTTCGGGCTGACAAACAAAGGACAGACAATTTTTCGGCAAAGCCGTTTGGCTATTCTTCGCAAAATTAAAAGAGGTGTTTGCCACCACACAAGCCGACACGAAACACCACATTTAATTTTGCCCAACCGCACCCAAGCCCACCCACCACCCAAAGTGAATAACTTTTTAGCTAAAATATTTGGCAGACAAAAATCATTTATTAAATTTGACACTAATTGTCAATATAAAGTATGTCAACAGAAACAATAGGCGAAAAACTTAGACGGCTACGAGAAGAAAAAGAACTTCCATTGCGAAAAGTAGCGGGATTGCTTGACATTGATGTTGCTATTTTAAGCAAAATGGAACGTGGCGAACGAAAACTATCAAAAGACATCGTTCTCAAACTTGCAGACATCTACGGACACAACCCAGACGAATTGTTAGTTCTGTTCCTAAGCGACAAAATAATGTATGAAATTCAAGACGAGGATTTGGGAGAAAAAGCCTTGAAAGTGGCAGAGAAACGAGTAAAATACTTAAAAGCAAACAAGAGCAAATGACGATAAAACAACTCATAGAAAAATATCAGTCGGACAGAAATTATTATCTGACCAACAAGTATAACGAAACACTGCTCCGCAGTGATTTCTTAGACCCGTTTTTTGAGTTGTTGGGTTGGGACATTAAAAACAATGCAGGTAAACCGACCAACGAAAGAGAAGTAATTTTGGAAGAAGCCTTAAAAGCAAATGCTTCCGAAAATTCCAAAAAGCCTGATTACACTTTCCGACTTTTTTCTGAAAGGAAATTCTTTTTAGAAGCAAAGAAACCTTTTGTAAAAATTGAGGCGGATAACGAAACTGCAAAACAAGTAAGACGTTACGGTTTTACCGCCAAACTGAAAATTTCTGTTCTTTCAAACTTTGAACATCTAATCATTTACGACACCTCTATAAAAGTTGAGAAAGACGACACGTTTCAAAAAGCACTTGTAAAGAAATATCATTATACCGAATACGAAAGCAAGTTTGATGAAATCAAACGACTGTTAGGAAAAGAAGCTGTTTATTCAGGTTCTTTTGACAATGAATGGAAAGAGATTGAAAACAAAATCAATCAATATTCTATTGACAATCTTTTTCTAAAACAAATCAATGAATGGCGAAAAGTATTAGGAACTGAAATACACAAACACGAACCAAAAATGAATGAACAACAACTAAACGATGTTGTTCAAAGTTATCTAAACCGTGTGTTGTTTTTGCGTGTTTGTGAAGACAGAAATTTAGAAGATTATCAAACGCTTTTGAAATTTGCTAACGCAAGCGATTTCAAAGCACTCATCAAAAAATTTGAAGAAGCCGATAAACGCTACAATTCAGGTTTGTTTGACCAATTATTAAAAGACAAGATTGTAGAAAATATCAGTTCAGTATTTTGGACTATCATCAAACAGCTTTATTATCCTGAAAGTCCTTATTCATTTAGTGTTTTTTCTTCTGATGTTTTGGGAAGTATTTATGAAATCTTCCTTTCTGAAAAATTAGCCATTCAAAACGGAACGATAGAGTTGGTAAAGAAACCTGAAAACATAGACAGGGACATTGTTACAACACCAACATTTATCATCAATGACATTTTAAGAAGCACAGTTTTAACCAAATGCAAAGACAAGACCGATAAAGAAATTTTACAATTAAAATTCGCTGACATTGCTTGCGGTTCGGGTGCTTTTCTTTTAGAGTTGTTTCAACTTTTGAATGATATTTTGATTGACTATTATTTGAAGAATGATAAATCAAAACTCATTCAGACCAATATCAACACTTACAAACTTCCGTTTGAAATCAAAAGAAAAGTTTTATTGAATTGCATTTTCGGAGTTGACAAAGATTACAATGCCGTTGAAGCAACAAAATTTGGTTTGTTATTGAAATTGTTGGAAAGTGAAGATGTAAATTCAACGAACAAAACAAAACCTGTTTTACCTGACCTTTCTGAAAATATATTTTTCGGAAACAGTTTGCTAAATCCGAAACAAGTTGAAAAGAAAAATCAAACTGAAATAAATCCGTTTGATTTTTCAAAACTTCGTTTTGATGTAATTGTCGGCAATCCGCCTTATATGAAGTCGGAGGATATGAAAAATATCACACCGCTTGAATTACCTCTTTATAAAGACAATTTCACTTCGGCTTACAAACAGTTTGATAAATACTTTTTGTTCCTTGAACAAGGATTGAATTTATTGACGAAAGACGGAATTTTAGGTTATATCGTTCCAAGCAAGTTTACTAAAGTTGGTGCAGGTAAAAAACTTCGTGAGTTACTTGCTGAAAAAGAGTATTTGCATTCAATCGTTTCTTTTGGAGCAAATCAAGTTTTTGCAGACAAAACAACTTATACTTGTTTGCTAATCCTAAACAAACAACCACAAAAAACTTTTCAATATGCAGAGGTAAAAAACTTAAACAGTTGGAAAGTTCGAGAAGCCAAAGCCGTAAAATTCGCTTCTAAAAAAACAAAAGAATTAGATAGCGAAGTTTGGGTATTAGTTTCGCCTGAATTAACCAACGCCTATGATAAAATCGTTTCGCAAAGTGTGAAATTGGTGGATTTGATTGGCGATGAAAACATTTTCAACGGCATTCAAACAAGTGCAAATGATGTTTACATTTTCACGCCAATCAAAGAAGATAAAAAGCATTATTTCTTTTCTAAAAAAGGAGTTGAATACAAAATAGAAAAAGAAATTACTAAACCGTATTTTCAAACTTCGTCAGGCGAGGATAATTTAAACACATACCGAACTTTCAAACCCAATGCAAGAGTTATTTATCCATACACACCAACCAAAACGGGCGTTGATGTAATTCCGCTTTCAACTGTTCAAAAAAAATCCCCTTTGGCTTTTGATTATTTACAGAAGCATAAAGCAATTTTGAATAATCCAAAGCGAGATATAAAACCCGAACCACAAACTAAAAACGAATGGCACAGATACGGCAGACATCAAAGTTTAGATAGTTGCGGTTTACCACAGAAAATAATTGTCGGTGTTCTTTCCGTTGGCGATAAATATGCAATTGACATTCACGGAACTTTGATTTCATCGGGCGGAACAGCAGGTTATTGCGTAGTTGCCGTTCCCGAAACTTCTGATTATTCCATTTACTACATTCAAGCCATTTTAAATTCAAAATATTTGGAGTGGTTCAGTGCTTTGTATGGAGAGGTTTTCAGAGGCGGTTATATTGCAAGAGGAACGAAAGTTTTAAAAAACTTGCCAATCCGAAAAATTGATTTTGCTAACGCAAAAGAAAAAGCACTTCACGATAAAATTGTTGAAGCTCAAAAAGAATTAATCAGCATTTATGACCAAATAGACGCAAATGCAGGAAACAAAAGAGCTTTAACATCACTTCAAAATCAGTTTGCAAGAGAAAAAACAAACTTGGAAAAACTATTAGCCAAATTATACGATTTGGGCAATGATGATTTGTTAATCCCTTTAATCAAAGAACTGTATGAAGCTAATTGAAAACGCAACAGCCGAAAAACTGCGAGGCGGTTTTTACACGCCCGAACCGATTGCTTCATTTATTTTGAAATGGGGAATAAACGGAAGTTCTGACTATGATGTTTTAGAGCCGAGTTGTGGAGACGGTGTGTTTTTGGAACAACTCAAAGAAAATAATTACAAATTCAAATCGGTTACAGCGATTGAGTTTGACGAGATTGAAGCGGACAAAGCAGATAAAATAAAACTCAAAAACAAAATCATAATCAATACCGATTTTCATTTGTATTGCAACGAAACAACAGAGCGTTTTAATTTAGTTGTCGGTAATCCGCCTTATATCCGTTATCAGTATTTTGATAAAGAACAACAAATTGAAGCGGATAAAATTTTCAATCGTGCTAAACTAAAATATTCAAAACTGACCAATGCTTGGGTTTCGTTTGTTGTTGGTTCAAGTTTATTACTGAAAGAAAAAGGGAAAATCGGTTTTGTTATTCCTGCAGAGTTATTACAGGTTTCGTATGCTCAACAACTGCGTGAATTTTTAGCTCATTCCTACAATAAAATAAATATCATTTCTTTTGAAAAGTTGGTTTTTCCTGACATTCAGCAAGAAGTTGTTTTGTTGCTGTGCGAGAAAAACGGAAGTGATTCACATTTGATTGAACATCTTGAATTAAGAGACGCTTCTGACCTTGAAAAGCTTGATGTAAACATCCTAAAAAGTCCAACCAAAAAGATAGATTTTAAGTCAAACAAATGGACTTATTACTTTTTGGAACAAGAAGAGATTGACTTTTTGGAACAGATTGCCAAAAAACGAAAAGTTCCGACAATTAGTAATTATGCCAGTGTAGAAGTTGGCATTACCACAGGTGCAAATGATTACTTCACTGTTCCTTTGCCTGTTGTAGAAGCTTACGACCTTGAAGAATACGCAAAACCAATGGTTGGCAGAAGTGTTCAGGTCAACAGTGTAATTTTCACGGAAAAGGATTGGAAACTTAATAGACAAACCAAGGCAAAAGCCCACTTATTGGTATTTCCGGCAAAAGAGAAAATTAACGGACACAAAGGAGCGAACTCATACATTCGTATGGGTGAATCAATGGGCGTTAACAAAGGCTACAAAACAGGCATTCGTGATGATTGGTTTGTGATTCCTTCCATCAAACTTTCTGATGCTTTGTTTATCCGTAGAAACAACCTTTACCCTCGTTTAATCCTCAATGAAGCAAACGCCTATACAACCGACACAATGCACCGTGTATTTATGAAAAAAGACACGGACAAAAACGCATTCATTGCCAGCTTTTACAATTCATTGTCTTTAGCTTTTTCTGAAATAGTTGGTCGTAGTTATGGCGGTGGTGTATTGGAATTGATGCCAAGCGAAGCAGGAAAAATACTGCTCCCCTACCAAACTGACAATGCTGATTTACTTGCCACCATTGACAAAATGATGCGAGATAAAAAAAGCATTGATGAAATTTTAAAAATCACCAACAAGCGAATCCTGAAAGACGGATACGGCTTTACGGATAAAGAAATAAAACTTGCGGATAGTATTTGGAAAAAGCTTTCGTCAAGGAGATTAAATAGGAATAAATAATATAGTATGGCAACACACGACCCAGTAAAGCATATAAAGTTTTTAAGACAAACACTATCACAGGACAAAAAACCATTAGGTTTTTTTATTTCAGCAGGTTGCCCTCTAGCAGTAAATATGCCAGATGATAAATGGCCTTTAATACCTGATGTGGCAAAACTAACTCAATTTGTTACAGATGAATTAAAGTCTAAAACAAAAGAGAAAAACAATTTCGACAAGCTAATTGATGAAGTAATCCTTTCAGAAAAAGATGATAAAAATATTGAAGATATATTAAGCTTTCTTCGAGGACTTAAGGAAGTCTCTGTTGGAAATTCTGTAAGAGGTTTCACAAAAGAAAATTTGGTTGAACTTGAAAAAAATATTTGCAATAAAATAGTCGAAAAGCTTGAAGTAAATCTCCCCGATAAAGATACGCCATACCATAAACTTGCCCAATGGATTTCAATTGACAGAGAAAAACCAATTGAAGTATTTACGACAAACTATGATTTGCTTCTTGAAGAAGCATTTGAGGATTTATCAATTCCATATTTTGATGGATTTGTAGGTTCAAGACAATCTTTCTTTGACTTGCGTGCAGTTGAGGATAATTTGATTCCAAAACATTGGACTAGACTATGGAAAATTCACGGTTCAATAAATTGGTTTCAAAAAGAAAACAAAGAAGTTTATAGGTCGAGTTTAACAAAGGCTAATGGTGATTCATATTTGATATATCCTTCTCACTTAAAATATGAACAAAGTAGAAAAATGCCATATTTGGCTCTAATAGACCAACTTAATAGATTTTTAAGACTGCCAAATTCATTAATGGTATTATCAGGCTATTCATTTAATGATGAGCATTTGAACGATACAATTTTAAGTGCATTAAAGGCAAACCCCAATTCTATGGTTATAGCTATGTTATTCGACACTTTAACCTTTGAAGACCCAGAAAAAAATCAAATTGAGCGTTATCCCAAAGCAATACAATTAGCCAAAAACAGAAATAACCTTGCTTTATGGTCTTATGATGAAGCTATGATTGGAACTGTAAGAGGGAAATGGAAAATTCCATTAGAAATGGAGGATGAAGATAACTTGGCAAATTGTATTCATAAAGTACCGTCCACGGAAGATTCAGAAGAAAAACATCTTTTGAAACTAGGAGATTTTTCAAAGTTGGGTGATTTTCTTCAAGCACTTATTGGCTATAATCAAACAAAATTAGATGAAAAATAATTCTACATACTTAGGAACAGTTCAAGATGTAACTGGCACAACCATAAGAGTAGCAATGGTTAATGATTCTCTATCAGGTTTGACTTATGTTAACGGAGAGGGTTATCGAATTGGACAAATTGGAAGCTTTGTAAAAATACCTATTGGATATAACTATTTATTTGGCATTATTACACAAGTGGGTGCAGGTGCCGTACCTGAAAATCAAGTTGAAAATCAACCTTATGGCAATAGATGGATTACGATTCAATTAGTTGGTGAAGGACAAAGAGCAGGTGAATTTCAAAGAGGTATTTCCCAATATCCAACTATAAGTGACGAAGTTCATTTAGTCTCAGAGGAAGATTTAAAAAGAATATACGGACAACCTGACAAGCCCTATTTTGTGAATGTCGGACACATAGCTGGTGCTGAATCTATTCCTGCATTAATTGATGTAAATAAACTAATAACAAGGCATTCTGCTGTTGTTGGAACCACAGGTTCTGGTAAATCTACAACCGTTGCAAGCTTATTAAATGCTTTATCAGATACAGAGAAATATCCGTCCTCTAGAATTTTGGTTTTTGATATTCACGGTGAATATGGTCAGGCATTAAAAGACAAAGCCAATATTTATAAGATAAATGCAGATAAAAATGCTGGCAGTATAGAAAAAGAATTGTACTTACCTTTTTGGGCCTTAAGTTTTGAAGAATTGTGTGAAATTAGTTTTGGCAAATTCAATAATGAAAAAGATCAAAATGCTATTCTCGAGAGAATTTTACAAGAAAAAATCAAAACAATTGAAACATATCCGTGCAAGGGAATTAACAAAGACACAGTTAATATTGATTCTCCTGTACCATTTAACTTAAATCAGTTGTGGTATGATTTATATACAGAAACATTAGGTAGATTTTATAGAGATAGAGAGGGTTCACAATTAGAAAATCTTGCCTATGAAACGGATGCTGGTGGTAATGAACTAAAAGGAAGTCCTCAAGAAGCAATTCCACCGATTTTCAAAAAATTAAATCAGAATAATGCAAATGGTGAAAGGGTTCAACAGCTCTCAGATACAGTTTTAAATAGCAGTCAGCAATTACATTCTTTGGGGTCGAAATTAAGAATTCCAAGATATGACTTTATTTTTAAGCCCGGAAAAGAGTGGACTCCCGAAGCAGATGGTAAAACTACTCAAGACTTAGACACTTTAATAAAAGGTTGGATTGGAAGTGATAAACCGATTACAATTTTAGATTTATCTGGTGTTCCAATTACAATTTTGAACACAATAATTGGAGTTTTACTTAGGATAATATATGATGGCTTATTTTGGTCTCGTAACCTTTCACAAGGAGGAAAAGAAAGACCCCTTTTATTGTTAATGGAAGAAGCTCATAATTATTTAAACTCAGAAGGAAGTGCACTTTCTATTGTCCAAAAAATAGTAAAAGAGGGTAGAAAATATGGTATTGGAACAATGATAGTAAGCCAAAGACCATCAGAAATAAATTCTACAATTCTTTCTCAATGTGGTACTTTCTTCGCTTTAAGACTTTCAAACTCTACCGACAGAGGTCATATTACGAGTGCAGTTTCTGATAACCTTGAAGGTCTTACAAGTATGTTACCGATTTTAAAAACAGGTGAAGCAATAATTTTAGGTGAAGCTGTTAAATTACCTATGAGAACAATTATAAAAGCTCCTTCAAAAGATAGGCGACCAGATAGCCAAGACCCAATTGTTTTTGATGAAGTTGAATCTAAAGATTCACTTCGCCCTGGTGGTTGGGGTAATAAAATGGAGGAAAATCCAAATTATGAGGAATTTATTGAAACTTGGAGGGCTCAAAACCCTAAAATTGAACGTATAATTAAATAAATATAAAAATGGAAAGAAAAACTGTATCGTCATCAAATATAGCTTCAATTGGCTATGATGAAAACTCTTCAACTTTAGAAATTGAATTCTTAAACAATTCAATCTATCAGTATTTTGATGTGCCACAGCATATTTATCAAGCTTTGATGCAAGCTGATTCTCACGGTCAATATCTGGCACAAAATATAAAAGGAGTTTATAGATATTCTAAAATATAACAATGCTTAAAATAAACCAACAACTCAAACGCATTGAAATCAAAGAATTTGAAATCGAGAATCAAATCGTTTTCAATTACTTTGACAATCTTCCTGCAACTGAAAGGGATGATAAATTGCTTAGAGCAATCTACATTGGAGTGTTGGCTCTAATGGAAGACCGAATTTCCTCTTTTCTTTCAAAAACATCAAATGAGTTAGGAACAGAGCTCGAAAGTTTGAAGATGATTTTTGAAATGAAGAAAGAACTTTTCTATAAATCTACGATTAAAGGCGTTTTAGCGGAAGATGAAATTGCAGAATTTTTAAACCAATATTTTGCAGACAAAAAACTAAAAGACAGAGCGTTTTTAACGGGTAATACAGCAGGTAATTTACCGAAAAACAAAACAGGTGATATAATTTGTGAAGTAAACGGAACACCTGATTTGAAAATAGCTATTGAATGTAAGTTTGACAAAAGTGTTCGTTTAGGAGATATTGAAAGCAAAGATATTTTCACTCGTAAGTCTGACACAGCTTGGAGTCAATTAATAGAAGCACAAGCTAACAGAGATAGCAAAGTAAGTTTGATTGTTTTTGATATTTCGCTAGTTGAAAACTCCATTCTAAAGAATTTTGAAAATGTAGGTTACATTGCAGGAGTTGGTTTTGTTGCTATTATCAATTCACAAAAAGGAGATTACAGCAATTTGGCTATTGCGTATATGTTAGCGAGAGACATTGCTTTAAATGCAAAAGAAATCGAACTCGACAAAGACATTTTAGCAATGATGGTAAACCGAATCATCAAAGACATTAACGAAATTTTGACCATTAAATCATTGGTTCAAAACAACATTGACAACAACAAAGCAATCTTAAAGCAATTGGAAAAATCAATCCTTTTAATGGAATTCAACCAAGAGTATCTGAAACGCTTTTTAAATCAAGGAACGCTAACCAAAAAAGACTTACTAGACTTTTATTCAGGAGAAGATGTAAAGGACAAGTATCGTTTAATTGAAAAGGAAATTAATGAATTATAAAGAGGAAACCCAACCCACAGGTGTAAGCACATTTGCAATTCGCACAAGCCAACACACAGACCAAAAATTGCAAAAGAGCTTGCACCTTTGCCACCCGAAGGAAAAATTATTTTTTAAAATCCCTTCCCTCTAAAATTTTTAAAACAGCCGACACACAAGCCAGACAGACAGAAAACAGAAACTAATAAAATGACAGCAAAAGCACAGAAATACAACGACTTGACAATGATAGTGGACAGAAGGCCAGCTTACAACATCACCTATACGCAAGCAGGGGTTTCGTGCTTAGTAGGACAGGAAAGAGTTAAATTTGAAGTTCAGTTCTTCGTAGAAAGTTCAGTGGTTAAAATCCCTGCCTGCGTATAGCTGAGAAACGTTAGCGGTCATTGTGGAACGACCCAGCAAAAACGAAAAAGTGAAAGAGTATTTTGAACTACAATATAGAATGACAAACAGACAGTTTAAGGACACAGGCTTTGAACCGTTATTTGCTTACCTTATATTGACAGTTGGATTTATTGGACTTTCAATTTACTTGTTTAACAAGACTGAATTTGCAGTTTATGTCTATTTGCTTTTTGCCTTGACACTTATCGGAAAACTTTCAGAAACTCGAAGAACTGAATTTTTAAAAATTTGCTTTGGCGACACGCAATTAAAAAAAATCAGAATTACGGAAAACCTTATTTGCTCAATACCTTTCTTTGCTTTTCTGCTTTACAAGCAACTTTTTCTTTTTGCAGGTTTGCTCTTGGTATTGACAACGATTTTAGCTCTTGTAAACTTTCGGACAACATTGAACTTTACAATTTGGACACCATTTTCAAAAAGACCATTTGAATTTACGACAGGTTTTAGAAACACATTTTATCTGTTTATTGTAGCATACGCATTGACATTTATTGCTGTTTCCGTAAACAACTTTAATCTTGGAGTTTTTGCAATGTTGCTTGTGTTTGCAACAACATTAAGCTACTACACAAAACCTGAAAATGAATATTACGTTTGGACATACAACCAAAGTCCAAGACAATTTCTACTTAGCAAAATAAAAACAGCAATACTTTTTTCTTTTTCACTTGCTTTTCCGATAGCATTAGCTCTTTCAATTATCTTTTATCAAAACATCGGTTTGATTTTGCTTTTCATCTTAGTTGGTTGGGCGTTTCTAACAGCTATTATTGTTACCAAATATTCCGCCTATCCTGATGAAATGACCATTCCGCAAGGTATTCTTTTGGCTATTTGTTTATGGTTTCCGCCTATCCTACTTGTTTTAATACCTTATCTTTTCCAAAAATCTGAAAACCAACTTAGTAGTTTATTGAAATGATAGCAATCCGAAACTTATCAAAGAAATATGGAACAAATGAAGTTTTGAAAAATATCAACATTGAATTTGATAAAGGAAAAGTATATGGCATTGTTGGCGAAAATGGTGCAGGAAAAACAACGTTGTTCAGGTGTATCGCAGACTTAGAAAATTACGAAGGCGAAATAATTTCAAACCCGAACCCAATTAAAAATCATCTTGGTTTGCTGCTTACAGAACCTTTCTTTTTTCAAAAAATTACAGGCAAAGAATACATCCAATTACTTTGCAATGCACGGAACATAAAAATAACCGACATTGAAAACAGAAACATTTTTGATTTGCCGTTAAATCAATATGCTTCTACTTATTCAACAGGAATGAAAAAAAAGTTGGCTTTGACAGCAATTTTATTGCAGGACAACGACTTTTTTATTCTTGACGAACCATTTAACGGAGTGGACATACAAAGCAACATTATCATCACGGAAATTATCCATCAACTAAAAACACTTGACAAGACAGTAATTATTTCATCTCACATTTTCTCAACGTTGAGCGACACTTGCGATGAAATACATTTACTAAGCAACGGAAGTTTTATTAAATCTGTTCAAAAAGCAGACTTCCAAGCATTGGAAACAGAAATGAAACAGACGACAATAGGAAACAAAATTGAAAAATTGGGACTGAAATAAACAACGAACCGCTAACAAGGGTTTTGCGTCAGGCGGGTCGAACGTTCCCGTTCGACATTTTTTCGTAAATTTACGCTTTGTCGCTCGCTCGGAATTTTCGGCTGAAAATCCCGCCCGAACGCAAAGCCCCGAACCGTTG
>JAFDWZ010000058.1 GCA_018268195.1 Bacteroidota bacterium
GCTTTTCTTGTCACTGCAAAAAAAGTACCCGGAGCGGGAATCGAACCCGCACGGACGTATAAGGTCCACAGGATTTTAAGTCCTGCGTGTCTACCAGTTCCACCATCCGGATATCTTGTCAATGAACTTCAAAAAAAAAGTTACCGCTATTTTCAGTAGCTGCCGGTTTTGTTGCTAACCAGAAGACTGCTACACCGGTAACTTTTTTCGTTGAGCGGAAGACGGGGTTCGAACCCGCGACCTCGACCTTGGCAAGGTCGCGCTCTACCAACTGAGCTACTTCCGCTTATTTTTTGCCAATTTCCCTTCTCGTTTGAAGGGATTGCAAAAGTATAAAAAATAGTGCATCTGCAAATTTTTTACTTTTTATTTTTTGATAAAAGGTTCTTTATTTCATTCAGTTTGAACAGTGCCTCCACCGGAGTGAGGGAGTTGATATCCGTATTCATTATTTCATCGCGTATTTGCTCCAGTACAGGGTCATCTAACTGAAAAAAACTGAGTTGCATTGCTTCTTTGGCAGCCGCATGTCCTGCCTTTTTCAGTAATTCGTTGCTGTGTGCTTTTTCGAGTAATGACAACATTTGTTGGGCTTTATTTATCACTCGTGGTGGCATACCTGCCATGCGGGCTACATGAATTCCAAAACTATGTTCGCTGCCACCGGGAATCAATTTTCTCAGAAACAATATCTTATTACCCGATTCTTTTATCGCTACATTGAAGTTTTTGATGCGGGCATAGCTATTGGTCATTTCATTCAACTCATGATAGTGTGTGGCAAACAATGTTTTCGCTTTGGCATGCTGCGATTCATGAATGTAATCGGCAATAGACCAGGCTATGGAAATACCATCATAGGTGCTTGTTCCGCGACCTATTTCATCCAGCAATACCAAGCTGCGGTTGGTTATGTTGTTGAGGATACTTGCCGTTTCATTCATTTCCACCATAAAGGTTGACTCGCCTGACGAAATATTGTCGCTTGCACCTACACGCGTAAACACCTTATCAACCCATCCAATTTCAGCACTTTTTGCCGGAACATAACTTCCGCACTGTGCCATCAGCACAATAAGTGCAGTTTGCCTTAGCAAAGCAGATTTTCCCGACATATTGGGGCCGGTAATCATGATGATTTGTTGCGATTGCGTATCGAGATAAAGATTGTTCGAAATATATTCCTCTCCGGGAGGCATTTCTTTTTCCAGAACGGGATGTCTTCCTTCCTGAATGTTTATCACAAGGCTGTCGTTCAATACCGGACGTGTATAACTATTCTGCAATGCAGCGCGTGCAAATGAAAGCAGACAATCGGCCTGTGCCAGCACCGATGCATTTACCTGCAGAGGTTGTATATAATTTTGTGCAAAACTGATCAGCTCATTGTAGAGCTCGGTTTCAAGAGCAAGAATTTTTTCTTCGGCACCCAATATTTTCTCCTCATATTCTTTAAGTTCGGGTGTAATATATCGCTCTGCATTTACCAGTGTCTGTTTGCGAATCCATGTTTCAGGAACTTTGTTTTTATGTGCATTGGTTACTTCAATGTAATAACCAAACACATTGTTGAATGCAATTTTCAGAGAAGTGATTCCGGTAAGTTCAGATTCGCGTTGCTGCAATTTCAGCAGATAGTCTTTTCCTGAAAAAGCAATTTCACGAAGTTCGTCCAGTGCTTCATGATATCCTTTGGCAATAAATCCACCTTTGGATGCCAGAGCAGGAGCTTCATCACTCAGTGCATCTTTAATCTTCTGTAGCAATAGGTTGCATGGATTCAACTGTTCGGCAAACACGGCAAAGGTTGCATTATGAGTTCCTGCAAATCGTTCCTTAAGAGGTTGTATCTGCTCCAGTGAACGCTTAAGCTGAACCAGTTCACGAGGTGAAATTTTCCGAAGTGCAATTTTAGAGAGCATGCGCTCCACATCACCGGCTTGCTTCAGGCTTTCGGCAATATGTTGCATCAGCACCTCATCAGCAGTGTAAGCTGCTACGGCCTGTTGTCGCTCTTCTATTGCGGCAATATCTTTCAGCGGCAGCAAAAGCCACCTCTTAAGCAATCTCGACCCCATGGGCGTTACCGTAAAATCAAGAACATCTATCAGCGTTCGTGCATTTTCATGTGGTGACGAAATCAACTCGAGATTTCTGATGGTAAATTTATCAAGCCAAACATACTGGTCTTCATCTATGCGCGAAATGCCTGTGATATGTGCCAGCGACTGCTGTTGCATTTGTCCGAGGTAGTGAATGGCTGCTCCTGCTGCTACCACCATTTCATCCATTTCCTGTATGCCGTAGCCTTTAAGAGAGCTTGTCTGAAAATGGCGCAACAATACTTCTTCGGTATAAGCTTTCTGAAAAACCCATTCATCCAGCGTGTAGGTATAATATCCTTCTCCGAAACGTTTTTCAAAAGATTTTAAATTTTGCTTCTGAACTATTACTTCACTCGGTTTAAAATTCTGTAACAGCTTTTCAATATAATCATCAGTACCGCGTGCCACAAAAAATGCACCTGTGGAAACATCGGCAAATGATATTCCTGACAGTTTATCCGACAGATGAACTACTGCCAGATAGTTATTGCTTCCATAATCCAGAATTTTATCGTTATAAGTTACGCCAGGAGTTACCAGTTCGGTAACACCACGTTTCACAATGGTCTTGGTAGTCTTTGGGTCTTCGAGTTGATCGCAGATGGCTACACGTTGCCCTGCACGAACCAGTTTTGGGAGATAGGTATCCAACGCATGATAAGGAAACCCGGCAAGCTCCATTTCAGATGCTGCTCCATTGGAGCGTTTGGTTAACACGATGCCAAGAATTTTCGAAGTTTTAATGGCATCTTCCTGAAAGGTCTCATAAAAATCACCTACACGAAACAGCAACAAGGCATCAGGATATTTAGCCTTGATGGCATTATATTGCTGCATGAGCGGAGTTTCGGCTTTTTTTTTTTCTTTTGTCTTCAATTTACGATGATGAAAAAATTAAAACTGAACGAACTCGGGCGACTTTCTGTCACCGAGTTCAAGAACACCATAAAGATACCATTAGTTGTCATTCTTGAAAATGTAAGAAGTGCTTTAAACACCGGTTCGGTTTTCAGGTCGTGCGATGCTTTTGCCGCAGAAAAAATTATTCTGACAGGAATTACGGCACAACCACCTCACAAAGATATTTTAAAATCGGCATTGGGAGCTACAGATTCTGTAAACTGGGAATATTTTTCTAACACGGATGAGGCAATTCATAAACTCAGGAACGAGGGCTATAAAATTTATGCAGTAGAGCAAACCGATTCCGGAATTTTGTTGCCGGAATTTTCTCCTGCCAATGGCGAAAAACTGGCATTGATTTTCGGCAATGAAGTGGATGGTGTAAGAAATGAAACCATTGCATTATGCGATGGCTGCCTGGAACTTCCGCAATACGGCACCAAACATTCGCTCAATGTGGCTGTATGTGCAGGAATATTTATTTATGATTTATTTGCGAAAATGAAGGCATAAAAAAAGTCCCGGATTTCCGGGACTTTTTTTATTAGATATTTCTAATATTATTTGGCAACTTCAAAGTCAACCCTTCTGTTCATACGTTTAACTTTCTTAGCCAATTGTTCTTTCTTACCAAGTGAAGTAACGGTAAGACGTGATGCGTCAATACCATAAACTTTCACTAAGTGATCGCGTGCAGCTTCTGCTCTTCTAAGACCCAGTTTGTCGTTATATTGTTCAGATGCATCCACATCGCAATTTCCTACAATGCTAATTTTCAATTTAGGATTCTTAATCAACACTCTTGCTACGGTATTCAATCGTTCAAGTGAAGTTGGTTTAAGTGCAGCCTGATCTACATCGAAGAATATAGATGGCAACCATCCTGTAGAAGAGTTGCTGGTAATTCCTTCTTTGCCATAAGAACCTTCCGGTGCAATAGTTACACCCTGGAAGTTTACTAAGTTTCCTTTAGGCGTGTTTGGTTCCAAATCTTTACTGTCAGGAACACCATCGCCATCTGAATCCAATTCAACACCATTAGCACCCACTTTTGCTCCTTTGTTAGAATATGGGTCGTCATCTTTATAGTCAGGAATACCATCACCATCACTGTCAAGTGCAGTTCCATCGCCATAAACTTTTACTCCTTCAGGAGTAGAATTATCTTTATCGAACAAGTCAGAAACACCGTCTTTATCTTTATCTCCTGAAATTACATCTATACGGTTTTTCATATCAGAAAGGTCGTTGTAAACCACTTCCATCGGGTTCACCCATTCCATCATTGCTTGTTTCTTTCCGAAGGTATAATTCAAGCCGACTTGAAAGTATGACCAGTTGTCAGTTTCTGTTTTTGAGTCATATACCTGATCTACTTTATCGGTAAGAGTTTTGTTAAAGGTGTACATCAGTCCTGCATCAAATCTCTTGAACTGATATTTCAATCCGAAACTTACCGGAATCAAACCTTCTGTTACAGGTGATTTTTTTACATACACTTCTCCGCTGTTCAAATCAGTAACTTTTGGTGCAAACTGGAATAAACCAACTCCAATTTCACCATAGAAGTGAATACGCTTATTACGTTGCAAAAAGCTAATATTTCCAATGGTGTAGTTTAAGTTAAAGTTACCTTGATATATTACAGTTTTAAATTTAATATCTTTTGTAACTCTGTTTGGTCCTGTTATAGGATTTGGAAAGCTAAAGGTTGTCTTATTTTTTTGACCTGCAAGATTGGTATAATATCCTCTGATATTCAACTGTACAGAGTGAGTTAACTGATAGCCAACTTTTAAACCAACTACAGGCTGATTTATGTTTTTAAGAATGCTGTTATTGTCTTTGGTGTGGTCATTCAAGTCGCCCTGAAACCAGTTTAATCCTCCTGAAATACCTACAGACCATTTGTCGAAATCTTTCTTGTGAGGAAGACTGTAATTAGCTGATTCTTGAGCAAAAAGTAGCTGGCTTCCGGCCAACAAAAAAGAAGTAATAAGTAGAGATTTACCTTTCATCTTAATAGAGTGGTTTAAAAAATTATCATAATTATTTGAAGGTGCAAGTATAATACAATGATTTTAAATACAAAAATTTAATTTCCGATGCAAAAACCTTTAAAAAAGGGGATTTAGCTCAAATTAAACCCTGTTTTTTTTATTTCGCTCAAAATATATTCAAAATCGTTACGGTTTTTTATAAAATCGAGCTCATTCGTATTGATTTTAAGTACTTTGCTCTTTTTCTGAGGTTTTTTAAGAAAGCTATTGTAAGCCTTATCAATTCGGGTAAGGTAATCATCCTTCATATCCATCTCATAGCTTCTGCCTCGTTTTCTGATATTTTTTTGCAGCTGAGGCACTTCTTTATTCAGATAAACAATGAGTTGCGGTTCGGGCAATCCCGTATTCAACATCTGAAAAAACTGTTCAAATAGTTTGAATTCGCCCTTTTTAAGGTTTGATTTTGCAAAGAGCAAGGTTTTATGAAACATATAATCGCTTACCACAGGAAAGGGCAGGGTATGTTTCGAAAAAAAATCTTTCATCTGTTTGAAGCGAGCTGCCATAAACGACATCTCCAGTGGAAAGGCAAAAATTTCAGGGTTGCTATAAAATTGTGGCAGAAAAGTGTTCTCTGCAAACTCTTCCAGAATGAGGTGGAAATTATATTCTTTAGCAATAAGTTTTGCCAACGATGTTTTTCCGGCACCAATATTTCCTTCTATGATCAGATATTTATTTCTGTACATGCCTTTTTAATGGGGTTACTGTTAATGTATCACTGCATTGACTGAGCAGTTGTTTAATCGTTTTATTCAATATCGGGTGAATGAACTCAGGGATCATTTCATTTAATGGCTCGAGCACAAATCTGCGGTTTTCAATTTCTGGATGTGGAATCGTAAGCTGGTCAGTTCTCACAATTTCATTTCCATAAAACAGAATATCAATATCAATTATGCGTGGCTCCCAACGTTCTGTCCTTACTCTTCCCATCGTGCTTTCTATCTGTAATATTTTTTTTAGCAATTCATCCGCTGAATATTCGGTGTCAACAATAATGGCTTGATTAAGGAAAGGTGCCTGAAGGGTATTTCCCCAAGCTGCTGTTTCATAAATGGATGAAATTTTTTGTACCATTCCGATATCACGTGATATGGATTCACCGGCTTGCTGCAGATGATTCATGCGCTGCCCAATGTTGCTACCCGTAAGCAATATTGCTGTATTTGGTTTTATGAAGACTCGGTACAATTGTATTTTTTTAGCTTTGCAAAACTAAATTTTAGTTGACAAACATTTATTGCGATGAAACAATTCTTCAAATTCGTATTCGCCTCACTCACGGCAATTTTTCTTTTTTTTATTATCATCTTTTTCATTTTCGGTGCCATGCTGGGCTCTGCATTCCAAAAGGAAGTAGCCACGGTTAAAGAAAACTCAGCACTTAAAATTGAGTTCAACCAGCCTCTTGATGATCGAACCGATAATAATCCTTTTAAAAATTTAAGTCTCACATCACTCAAGCCTTCCAGTCAGCCGGGCCTTAACGATATTACTAAATGTCTGGAAAATGCCGCTGCCGATGCCAATATTAAAGGTGTTGTGCTCAACCTCAATTACCTTGAAGGAGGTTATGCTTCCATTCGTGAGTTGCGCAATGCTCTTGTTGAATTTAAGAAATCAAAAAAATATGTAATTGCCTACTCCGAAGGATATAGCACCAAGGCTTATTATTTAGCCAGTGTAGCCGACAAAGTGTATTTGCATCCTCAGGGGGCGGTTGATTTTAAAGGATTGTTTACGCAATTGGTGTTTTTCAAAGGTGCGCTCGAAAAACTTGAAATAGAGCCGGAAGTTATACGCCACGGAAAGTTTAAGAGTGCCATTGAGCCTTTTATACTCGATAAAATGAGCCCTGAAAACCGCGAACAAACCGCTACCTATGTGAACTCAATTTGGGAAACACTTTGTTCTGAAATTGCCGAGTCACGTAATATTTCTCGTCAGCAACTGGAAGATATTGCCGACAGCCTTGCTGCCGAAAATGCCAATGATGCACTACAACTGCATTTGGTAGATCAGCTTACTTATCAGGATGAGTTGGATAAAATTATTGCTTCGCGAAATGGTAATGAAAGTGATAAAATCAATTTTGTTTCATTGGCACAATACAAAGAAGTTCCTGCTTCGGTATCTGATAAAAAAATTGCCAAAGACCGTATTGCGGTAATTTATGCTACCGGTGAAATTGTAAGCGGCAAAGGCGAAAGAGATCAGATGGGTTCGGATGTTATTGCTGCGGCCATAAAAAAAGCACGCGAAGACAGCAAGGTTAAAGCTATTGTTTTGCGTGTAAACTCTCCCGGAGGCAGTGCACTGGCATCAGATGTGATATGGCGCGAAACCAAACTGGCAAAAGAATCAAAACCATTTATAGTAAGTATGGGCGATGTGGCAGCATCAGGAGGTTATTATATCAGTTGCCTGGCCGATACCATAGTTGCTCAGCCCAATACCATCACCGGTTCAATAGGAGTTTTCGGGCTTATGATGAATGCTGAAAAATTGCTTACCGACAAACTCGGTCTGACATTCGATACCTACAAAACCGGACCTTATGCCGATATGGGTTTGCCCACAAGAGCGCTCACACCTATGGAACGCAACAAAATTCAGAAAGGTGTGGAAGATGTATATGATACTTTTATATCGCATGTTGCCGAAGGCCGTCATATCAGCAAAGCTGATGTTGACAGCATAGGGCAGGGTAGAGTGTGGAGTGCTACTGATGCTAAACGCATCGGATTGGTGGATATGTTTGGCAGTTTAAGCGATGCCATAAAAATTGCTGCCAAGAAAGCAGGAGTAGATAATTACCGTATCAAAGAACTGCCTGAACAAAAAGAACCGTTGCAGGAATTTCTTGAAGATTTGAAAGGCGAATCAGTAAGTGTGATGCTTCCTGATTATATGAAAGAAAGTCTTAACACCATGCGCTACATTCAGCACATAAGTCAGAAAGATAAAATACAGATGCGCCTGCCTTTTGGTATAATCACTGAGTAAGAAATTCAGGCTTGATACTGAAGTTTCTAAGATAACAATTCTGTAATAAGCTATTTTAAACTGATTTTAACGGGAACCAAGGCATCCACATTGCCACCGTTTATAATGATGTCGCGCAGAATAGTTGATGATAAAGGCGCGTTTTCTGGACTTGAAATTACAAATACGGTTTCAATGCCACCAAGTTTACGATTCATCTGTGCTATACCTTTTTCAAATTCAAAATCGCTGCTGTTACGCAGTCCTCTGATTAAAAACGAAGCATTGTTTTTCTTGCAAAAATCAGCCGTGAGGCCTGTATAATGCTCAATTGAAATTTTTGATTCACCACCAAAAACATTTTTGAGCCACTGCAGCCGCTGTTCAGCAGTGAATAAATATTTTTTATCAGGATTTACTCCTACTGCTATAATCAACTTGTCGAACAGAGGAAGCATACGCTCAACAATTTCTCGATGACCGTTGTGTATTGGGTCAAACGAACCAGGAAATACGGCAGTTTTCATTTTACACGAATTTTATTTTGCTACGAATATACTGAAAGCTACAGCACCATACTTTCTCATTTCATCAGCCATAGGCTCTGTAACTTGTTTTTCACTGCTGCTGTGCTCCACTATAAGCAACCCTTCAGGTTTTAATAAATGTCTGCTGAAAACAATTTTTACTATTTCTGCCACGGGCGAATTCTGATAAGGAGGGTCAGCAAACAGAATATCGAATTGCTGATGACATTCTTCCAGAAATTTCAAAGCATCATCAGTTATTACTTCTGCATTTTCAGCATTCAGCTTTCTTAAAGTGGAAGTGATAAATGTTGTACACGTTTTAGAATGATCTACACTTGTAATATGTGCAACACCACGCGAAATAAATTCATAAGTAATGTTGCCCGTGCCCGCAAATAAATCAAGTACGGTACTGCCCGCTAAATTTTTTCGGAACGAAAGAATATTAAAGAGTCCTGTCTTTGCAAAATCGGTAGTAGGTCGCACCGGTAACTGTGGAGGTGCTTCTATTTTTTTTCCTCTGAATTTTCCGCTGATTATACGCACAGATACTGATTGTACAAACTGAAATGATAATGAGAGGCTACATCGTCAAAGCCGTAACTGTAGAAACAAAATGACGGGCGTTGCACAAACTGAGTGTTACGAATGTATTTTCGTATCAGTGCCAGCAAGGTTGAATTTTTTTCTATCGTACCGGCTATCATCAAGGTATCTGTTTCCGGATTCAACTCTAATTGTTCGTACACAAACACCAAATAATACATAAAGTCCTCTGCAGTTTGGTAATTGAAACGGTTGTAATATTCAAGATCGCCACCGCTGTTTACTACCATTTCAAAATTCCGGCCCTGTACGTTAATGGTCACTACTTTGCCTGTGGTGTTTTTATGTTGAGTAAGCAGACCTTCAATAAATGAGGTTGCTCCGTGAAATACCGAAAGGTTTGAATAATAGGACGTGAAAAAATGATATAATTTCTCAGGCACAGCATACAAGTTTTTTCCGGATATACGTCTGAGGTTGTCAAAGAGCAACGTCTCGTCATCAGCCAGTGGATGGTTGGTACTGAACAGAAGCTCCATCTTGTCTGCATTAAAAAATGCATCAGGCAGTAAGGTGTTTTTAAAGCCGCAGAAACTTAGCGACACACTTTCGTAACGATTGTCAAGAAGAGTTTTGTTTTGTTCTATAATGTCAAGAATGCGTTCGCGCAAATCGCGCGTGTCCATAGGATAAGGGAAACGGTAATCCAGCAATGCAACATATTTGTTTCTGTCGGTGTCAAGTACTGCTGCTGTGAAAAAGTCAGTCCCGCACTGAAGAAACAGGTTCATGCTGCGCGCAACATCTGCATGAATTGATTCATCAATTACCGATATCCAGGCATCACTTTTCTTTTCTGAAATCATTAGGCAAAGGTAAGTTTTTAAGATATTCTGCGGTAGCAGCACATTTCACTTTTATGTCTGCTCAGTTTGATTAACCTTCTGTATAAAAAAGAAGCTGCCCTTTTGAGGCAGCTTCTTTCTGTTGTTTGCTACAACTATTATTGTATTACAACT
>JAFDWZ010000059.1 GCA_018268195.1 Bacteroidota bacterium
CATCGCCAATACGTAATCCGTTAGGTGCAAGCATAAAAAAGACACCGACAACATCAAAAAGACTGTTGGACAGGACAACCAATTTGACTTGACTGGTGGACTGAAAAAAGAAACATCAATGGACAACTTTACCGACACACAAAGCCGACCCTTCTGTATTTTTTATTTCCCCACCGCACATTTTTTAATTTTTTGAAACCAACCGCACAAATGGCACATTTGCAAAACCGCACAAGCCCAACCAGCAACCCAAGTTTTGCAAAAGAGCCATTTTTTTCCAACGCACCCGGTAATAATGATAACTTTGTACATTAAAAGAACGAGAATATTTTGAGAAGAATTTTAATCATAGATGATGAAGAAAAACTTAGAAACCTGCTGACAAGAATTATCAGCTTGGAAGGCTTTGAAGTGCTGCAAGCGGGCGACTGTAAAACTGCCCTAAAGAAATTGGAGCAGAATGATGTTGATGTAGTGCTTTGCGATGTGAAACTGCCGGACGGCAACGGAGTAGAGTTTTCTAAAAAAATAAAAGACAAGTTTCCCCATATTGAAATTATTTTACTTACCGCTTACGGCAACATTCCCGACAGTGTTCAGGCAATAAAAAACGGAGCATTTGACTACATCACCAAGGGAGATGACAACAACAAAATAATTCCCTTGTTGTATCGTGCTGTTGAAAAGGTGGAACTTAGTAAGCGTGTTCAACAACTTCAAAAACAAATTGATAAGCAATATTCTTTTGACAACATTCTTGGAAAATCAAAACCTATACTTACTGCAATAGAACTTGCCAAAAAAGTAGCGGAAACCGATACTACGGTTTTATTACTTGGTGAAACTGGAACAGGAAAAGAGGTTTTTGCACAAGCCATTCATGCAGCTAGTAGCAGAGCCAATAAACCTTTTGTCGCCATCAACTGCTCTGCTTTCAGCAAAGAACTTTTAGAGAGTGAAATGTTTGGGCATAAGACAGGAGCTTTTACAGGTGCCGCCAAAGACAAGAAAGGTTTGTTTGAAGAAGCCAATACCGGAACCATTTTCTTAGATGAAATCGGTGAAATGAGTTTGGAGCTACAGGCAAAATTGTTGCGTGTGCTAGAAACAGGCGAGTATATTAAAGTTGGCGAAAGCAAACCCAGCAAATCCAATATCCGCATCATTGCCGCCACCCATCGTGATTTGAAAAAAGAAATTGAAACAGGAAACTTTCGGGAGGATTTATTTTACCGCTTATCTGTATTTCAAATTCTGTTGCCTCCATTAAGAGAGAGAGTTGTTGATATTGAATTGCTAACAAAGCATTTTGCAGCTTCCTTCTCTGTAAAAATGGGTAAAAAACCCAAATCACTTTCTTCCGAATTTATTGAGGCACTTAAACAACATCAGTGGCAAGGGAATATTCGTGAATTAAGAAATGTGATTGAACGCAGTGTAATTCTCTCTAATTCCGATGAACTCACAGTTGAACATTTACCCATTGAACTGCAACACATTTCTTCCGTTTCAAAAAAAGGTAAACAACTTTCCGCATTTGATTTAGCAAGTGCCGAAAAGCTCCACATTCAAAAAGTATTAAACTACACAAACGGCAATAAAACCAAAACAGCAGAATTATTAAACATTGCCTTAACAACTCTTTACCGTAAACTATCAGAATACGGTTTAGAATAACAATACCCTTTCAAAACGCTATACTACACCCTTTCAAAACGAAAGGGTTTTCTTTTTTGGTATTACCCCACTCCTTTTGTAATCATCTAATCATCAACATTTTAAAGAAGATGATTTGATGACGGACTGCTTTTTGAAATAATAATGGCACAAACAAAAAATTATTTCAAAAATGAAAGTAAAGAATAATCAAAACATTCAAAACATCTATAAGCAAGCTCAACGTTTTGCTGATGTTACAAAATCATTCATCATAAGCGGAAACATCCGCAGGGCTATACGCTGCATGCAGGTGACTGAAAATTTATTTACTAAGGGCAATATAGAAATTCAAAACGCCATCTCCAATGTGTATGTATTTTCTGTTTCCTCATTCATGGAAATTCACCATTGCAGTATCAGAAATTTCTTTCCTAAGAATTTGTAAAACGAATATTACAAACAAGTAAACACATCAGGAATATGACAACAATAATTCTTATAGTAACAGGCGTAATCCTATTCGCCATTTTTTTCAAAATGATTAACTGGTTCGAAAAATTTTAGAACAAATGACAGCACTATTTATCATAGCCATTGGTCTTTTTGCATACATCGTTTATGTTTTGCTAAAGCCTGAAAAATTTTAACCAATGAAGAAGGATAAAATAAAAAAGTTAGTAGCATTTATTCTCACTATGCTTATTGTTTTATCCATGCTTTACATTGTTTATTGGAAATATAAAATCCTTTTCAAACATTAATAAATAAAACAAATGGATACAGAAATAATAGGCGTAATAGCCATGTTCTCCATAACACTGCTATTAGCAATACCGTTAGGCAAGTATATTGCCAAAGTATATGCAGGAGAACGAACCCTACTCGACCCGGTTTTCAATCCGTTAGAACGGTTGTTCTTTAAAGTATCGGGTATCAACTCTAAAAATGAAATGACATGGAAGCAACATTTAGTTGCCTTGCTCACAATAAACCTACTATGGTTTTTATTGAGTATGCTCGTTCTAATGAATATGAGTTGGTTGCCTTTGAACCCTGATGGTAATCCAAGCCAATCGGCAGATTTGGCATTCAACACTACCATTTCATTTTTGGTAAACTGTAATTTACAACATTACTCTGGCGAAACAGGAATAAGTTACTTAGGACAATTATGGTTGATGTTTTTACAGTTTGTAACTGCTGGTGTGGGAATGGCTGCTGCCGTTGTTATCTTCAAAGCATTTAAAGAAAAATCAACAACACAACTAGGCAATTTCTACGTTTTTTTTGTAAAATCTTGTACTAGAATATTACTTCCTCTTTCATTGATTGTAGCCTTGGTTTTAGTTTTTGAGGGTACACCAATGACTTTTGAAGGAAAAGACACCATTACCAATTTACAAGGTGATACAGTACACGTTTCAACGGGACCTGTAGCTGCTTTTGTTCCTATTAAACATGTGGGTACAAATGGTGGTGGTTTCTTTGGGGCAAATGGTTCTCACCCTTTAGAAAATCCAAGTTTCTTTACTAATATGACAGAGATGGTAGCACAGTTTATCATTCCTATGGCAATGATTTTTGCTTTTGGTTTTTTTATCAAAAGAAGAAGATTTGGTTGGATGGTTTTTGGTGTAATGACTGTAGGGTTTTTACTGCTCGCTATTCCAAATATAATCATGGAAATGAATGGCAATCCTGAAATTGCAAAAATGGGAATTGACAATTCTTTGGGTGCAATGGAAGGAAAAGAAGTAAGAATTGGTGCGGCAGCTTCAGGATTTTGGAGTATTGTAACCACTGTAATTTCTACTGGTTCCATCAATTCTATGCACGATAGTTCTATGCCTCTTTCTGGTATGAACGAGTTGTTAGCTATGATGATTAATGCTTTCTATGGAGGTGTGGGTGCCGGAATTTTAAACTTCTTCATCTTCATCATTTTGGCAGTTTTTATTAGTGGATTAATGGTAGGAAGAACACCCGAATTTATGGGTAAAAAGATTGAAGCCCGTGAAATGAAAATCGCCATGATTATTGCTTTATTTCATCCATTTTTAATTTTGGTTGGAACGGCTTTAGCAACAGCTTTCCCATCGGTTGGCACTTCTGCAATTAGTAACCCCGAATTTCATGGTTTTAGTCAGATGTTGTATGAATATACTTCATCTGCAGCCAATAACGGTAGTGGTTTTGAAGGATTGGGAGATAATACACCATTTTGGAATATTTCAACTGGAATTATATTGCTTTTGGGTCGTTTCTTACCAATTATTGGTCCCGTTGCTATTGCTGGATTACTAGCTGAAAAGAAATTTATCCCTGAAAGTTCAGGTACTTTAAAGACAGACACTTCAACCTTTGGATTGGTCATTTTTGTGGTAATCGCTATTGTAGCTGCATTGTCTTTCTTTCCTGCTTTAGCCTTAGGTCCTATTGCAGAATATTTCTCACTTTATTAAAAATTAGAAATCATGTCAAAATCAAAAAATACATCGCTTTTTCAACCGGAGTTAATGAACGAAGCATTCAAACAATCTTTCGTAAAACTCAATCCAAAAATCATGTTTCGCAACCCCGTCATGTTTACCGTATGGGTTGGAACTTTGGTGATGCTCTTCGTTTCTTTCTCCACTTTGTTTGGAGTAGAAGGACAAGGATCATTCGCTTATAACTTTACGGTATTCATTATTTTATTTCTCACTTTGCTGTTTGCCAACTTTGCTGAAGCCATTGCCGAAGCAAGAGGAAAAGCACAAGCAGATAGTTTGCGTAAAACGAGAGAAGAAACACCTGCCAAATTAGAAAATGGAAAAACCGTTTCTTCTTCACAACTAAAAAAAGGAGATGTTTTTTTATGCGAAGCAGGAGATATAATTCCTACTGATGGAGAAATTATTGAAGGACTTGCTACCATTGACGAAAGTGCAATCACTGGCGAAAGTGCTCCCGTAATTCGTGAAGCAGGTGGCGATAAATCTTCCGTTACAGGTGGAACAAAAGTATTGTCGGATAAAATAAAAGTGGTGGTAACTACACAACCCGGTGAAAGTTTTTTAGACAAAATGATTGCGCTGGTTGAAGGTGCAAGTCGCCAGAAAACACCTAACGAAATTGCATTAACTATTTTGTTGGCTGGTTTTACTTTGGTATTTATTATTGTAACCGTTACTTTAAAACCATTTGCCGATTATGCCAATGCACCCATTACTATTGCAGCATTTATTTCACTTTTTGTTTGCCTCATTCCAACCACTATTGGTGGATTGCTTTCAGCAATTGGTATCGCAGGAATGGATAGAGCTTTAAGAGCCAATGTGATTACCAAAAGCGGTAAAGCTGTTGAAACTGCAGGCGATATAGATGTGTTGTTGTTAGATAAAACGGGAACTATCACTATCGGAAATAGAAAGGCAACTAAATTTTACCCTACAACTGGCGTAGATGAAAAGCATTTTATAAAAGCGGTAGTGTTAAGTTCAATGGCTGATGAAACTCCAGAAGGAAAATCGATTATTGAATTAGCAGGAGTAAATCCGTTAAACTATTCTATTCAAAATCCTCGCAACATAAAATTTACCGCAGAAACCCGCAGCTCAGGAATTGACTTTGAGAATACTCGTATTCGTAAAGGTGCCTCTGATGCTATCAAAACTTTAGTTGAGAAAGCCGGGAACAATTTTCCTAGTGAAGTATCTGATTGGGTGTTTCAGGTTTCAAGCAATGGAGGAACCCCACTTGTAGTTTCCGAAAATGAAAATGTTTTGGGTGTGGTGGAATTACAAGACATCATAAAACCCGGTATTCAAGAACGCTTTGAACGCCTAAGGAAAATGGGCATCAAAACCGTAATGGTAACAGGAGATAACCCAATGACAGCAAAGTACATTGCCGAAAAAGCAGGTGTAGATGATTTTATTGCCGAAGCAAGACCGGAAGATAAAATGGAATACATCAAAAAAGAACAAGCTGATGGACGACTAGTTGCCATGATGGGTGATGGAACAAACGATGCTCCCGCTCTTGCACAAGCCAATGTTGGTGTAGCCATGAACAGCGGGACACAAGCAGCAAAAGAAGCAGGCAACATGGTGGACTTGGATAACGACCCAACCAAACTAATTGAAATAGTTGAAATAGGTAAACAACTTTTAATGACCCGAGGAACGCTTACAACTTTCAGCATTGCGAATGACGTAGCTAAATATTTCGCCATCATTCCGGCATTATTTATCGCAGCTATTCCTGCATTACAAGGGCTAAACATCATGAATTTACACAGTCCTGAAAGTGCAATTTTATCAGCAGTAATTTTCAACGCTATTATTATTCCGCTCTTAATTCCATTAGCATTAAAAGGCGTTGCTTACAAGCCAATTGGTGCAAGTGCCTTGCTTCGTAGAAACTTATTTATCTACGGATTGGGTGGCATCATCGTTCCATTTATTGGAATAAAATTGATTGATATTGTTGTTTCTGTATTCATCTAAAAAATAATTAAAAATGAAAAATCACATATTACCGGCTATCAAGCTAACAGCAGTACTCATCGTATTATTAGTTGTCGTTTATCCACTTATGGTGTGGGGAATGGCGCAATTCACTTCAGGTTCTGGAAAAGGACAAACCATTGAGGTAAATGGAAAGAAATATTATTCCAATATCGGACAAACCTTCAATGATGACAAATATTTTTGGTCACGTCCATCAGCCGTTGATTACAATGCGGCAGGTTCTGGCGGAAGCAATAAAGCTCCGAGCAATGTAGAGCATTTACAATTAGTTCAGGCACGAATTGATACTTTTTTAGTTCATAATCCTGATGTGAAAAAATCTGAAATATCTGTTGACCTTGTAACAGCAAGTGGTAGCGGACTTGACCCGCATATTTCCGTTCAAGCTGCCAATGTGCAAGTAAAACGCATCGCAAAAATCAGAGGTATTGCAGAAGGTAATTTGCAGCAGCTTATTGTTTCCAATACCGAAAAACCATTCATGGGTTTATTCGGCCCTGAAAGAATAAATGTGTTAAAACTCAACATCGCATTAGATAATCTTAAATAAAAACTAAAATGAAATTCACATATAATTCTTTGATAGTACTTTCAATTTTTGGATTGCTATCTGCAAAGAGTAATTCACTAAATGCTCAAAACTCCTTATCTGAAGCAGAAAAGCAAAGCATCATTCAGCAGGTAAAAAAGGAAGTATTGGACAGTTTGAAAGAAAAACCCAAAAAACCATTCGGACAAATCTCTGATGCGTTTTCAATTTCAGGATACTTAGAAACCTATTATACCTATGATTTTGGAAACCCAAGCAATCATACACGTCCTTCGTTTACTTATTCTCACAACAGGCACAACGAAATAAACCTGAACCTCGGTTATATCAAAGCTGCGTTTAATACCGATAAAGTAAGAGCCAATCTTGCTTTAGCTGCGGGAACGTATATGAATGCTAATTATGCTTCTGAACCTAATGTGTTGAAAAACATTTACGAAGCAAATGGCGGTTTCAAAATCTCTAAGAAACATGACCTGTGGATTGATGCCGGAATATTTTCATCACACATTGGTTTTGAAAGTGCTGTTGGTAAAGATAATTGGACGCTCACCCGAAGTTTGTTTGCCGATAACTCACCCTACTTTGAAACGGGAGCAAAAATATCTTACACAACACCTAATGGAAAATGGTTTTTGAGTGGCTTGGTTTTAAACGGTTGGCAACGCATACAACGAGTTGATGGAAATAATTTACCTGCTTTTGGGCATCAAATTACTTACAAGCCAAATTCTAAAATTACTTTGAACAGCAGTTCATTTGTAGGAAGTGATAAACCTGACAGCACAAGACAGATGCGATATTTCCATAATCTGTATGGTATTTTTCAGGTGCATGAAAAATTTGGTGTAACGGTTGGATTTGACATTGGTGCAGAACAGAAAAGCAAAGGAAGCAGCGCATACAATACTTGGTTTACACCTGTGTTATTACTAAAAGTAAATGCAACTGAAAAATTAAGTATAACTGCCCGTGGCGAATATTTCAGCGATGCAAACGGAGTAATTATTGCCACCGGAACACCGAATAATTTTCAGGCATTTGGCTATTCACTGAACCTCGATTACCAAATTCACAATAATGTATTGTGGCGTATAGAAGGGCGTGGGTTTACAAGCAAAGACAAAGTTTTTATGATGAATGAAAAAGCTAATAACAATAATGTTTTTATTACAACAGCAATAGCGATTTCGTTTTAGTAATTGGTAAATTTGTAGTTGGCTTTTTTATGGAAGATAACAAAGAAAATACGGTAAAACACTTTCTTGATTTAATAAAAAAATCAAGACGAGGAAAGTTTAAAATCTACATCGGAATGAGTGCCGGTGTGGGAAAGACTTACCGTATGTTGCAGGAAGCGCATTCCTTGCTTCGCAATGGTATTGATGTGAAAATTGGATTTATAGAAACACACAACCGACCAGAAACACACGCATTACTTGATGGTCTGCCAATTATACCTCGGAGAACACTTTTTTATAAAGGCAAAGAATTGGAGGAGTTAGATGTACAAGCCGTAATTTCTCTGCGTCCGGAAGTGGTGATTGTTGATGAATTGGCACATACCAATATTGAAGGAAGTGAAAACGAAAAGCGTTGGCAAGATGTAATGCAGATTTTAGATGCAGGTATCAATGTAATTAGTGCGGTTAATATTCAACATATTGAAAGTTTGAATGATGATGTAAAAAATATTACAGGCGTTGAAGTAAAAGAACGAATACCCGATAGCGTTTTGATGGCCGCAGATGAAGTAGTAAACATTGATTTAACTGCCGATGAATTAATTACCCGATTAAAGGAAGGAAAAATTTATGATTTAGCCAAGGTAGAAACCGCACTCAAAAACTTTTTTACAGGCGAAAATATTTTGCAGCTTAGAGAATTGGCGTTAAAAGAAGTAGCAGCACAAGTAGTTCGACAAGTGGAAACGGAAATCCCCACACTCAATCCCGCTAAAAGAGAAAAGTTTTTAGCCTGCATCAGTTCCAATGAAAAAGTGGCAAAAAACGTAATCCGGAAAACTGCCCGACTTGCAAATTACTACAACAGTAAATGGATGGTTTTATATGTGCAAACACCAAAAGAAAGTCCCGACAAGATTCCACTGGACAAACAACGGCACTTAATCAACAACCTTAAACTGGCAACTGAATTGGGAGCAGAAATTATCAAAGTAGAAAGTAGCACCGTTTCAAAAGCAATTATTGAACAAGCAACTGAACGGAAAATAACCACAATATGCGTTGGTAAGCCACACTTAAATTTGTTGAAAATTATTTTGGCAACAAATGTATTTAATGAGCTTCTTAAAAAACTATCTTCAAACGATATTGACCTTGTAATTCTTTCATAAATGAAAATCAAAACAAAACTGACTTTAGGTGTAGGTCTTTTGTTCCTGCTAATAATTCTGCTAAGTATCGTTGGTGCTAAATACATCAATGAATTGAAAGCCGATACCGAAAATATTCTAGTGGCAAATTACAACTCCTTAGAATATAGCAGAAATATGCTTGTTGCTTTTGATGACGGCTCGGAAAAAGCGTTGCAGAAATTTGATGTTAACCTCCAAAATCAGGAGAAAAACATCACTGAAATTGGAGAAAAAGAAACTACATCTGAAATCAGAAACAATTTTGAACAATACAAATCGAACAAATTTGATAGCTCATTTCAAGCCAGTATTAGGAAAGATATTTTTCGTCTCATGGATATGAATATGCAGGCCATACAGCGAAAAAGTGAAGTTGCTAAAGCAACCGCGGATAAGGCAGTATTTTGGATAGCAATTACAGGTACTATGTGCTTTTTAATAGCTTTTGTATTGTTAGTTAATCTGCCTTCAAACATTGCCAATCCAATAAAAGAACTTACTGAAAGCATAAAGCAAATTGCAGCAAAAAATTATTCCGAAAGGGTACATTTTGAAAGCCACAGCGAGTTTGGACAATTGGCAAGGTCATTCAATACAATGGCTGAAAAATTAGAAGAATACAACAACAGCAACTTGGCGAAATTGATGATGGAAAAGCGAAGAATTGAAGCCCTCATCAATAATATGCATGATCCTGTAATTGGATTAGATGAAAATCTGAAAGTTATTTTTGCTAATGAAGAAGCCATAAAAATATCAGGCTTAACGCATACTGAATTGATTGGTAAATTAGCTCAGGAATTGGCTATCAAAAACGACTTAATTCGTTCTCTTATTCAAGACCTAATAATTGGTGAAACGGACAACGGACAGAAACAAGAACCTATCAAAATATTTTCAGAAAATAAAGAAAGCTATTTTGAAAAAGAAACCTTACATATCTCAATTACGCCAACAGGCGAAGCAAATTCAAGGTTAGTAGGTCATGTAATTTTCTTGCGAAATGTAACCACATACAAGGAATTAGATTTTGCCAAGACAAATTTTATAGCAACTGTTTCGCATGAGTTTAAAACCCCTATTTCATCCATTAAAATGAGTTTACAATTGTTGGAAAACGAGCAAATTGGAAAGTTGAATGATGAACAAAAAAATCTTATTGACAGCATAAAAGATGATGCAAACCGACTATTGAAAATAACGGGTGAACTGCTAAACATGACACAGGTTGAAAGCGGAAATATCCAACTTTCGATTTTACCATCAGACCCCAAAGAAATATTATTATATGCCATCAATGCTACAAAAACACAGGCAGACCAAAAACAGATAAATTTTGAGATTAATTGTCCTGACAACATTTCCAAAATTCAGGCAGACAACGAAAAAACAGCTTGGGTATTGACAAATCTTATTTCCAATGCCATTAGGTATTCGTACGACAACGCAACTATTTATTTGGCAATTCAGCAGACATCCAATCAAGTTCAAATTTCTGTTAGGGACACTGGACAAGGCATAGCACCACAGTACAAAGACAAAATTTTTGACCGATACTTTCGAGTGCCCGGGACAAAAAAAGAAGGCACAGGACTTGGACTAGCCATAAGTAAAGAATTTATAGAAGCACAAGGCGGACGAATTAATGTTGAAAGTGAATTTGGAGCAGGAAGTACGTTTACTTTGACACTTAACAAAGCAACATAAGAGATCAACGCACACTTGCAAGCACATTGCCAAAGCCGCACAAGCCAAAGCACAAACCAAAGCTTTGTCAAAGAGCTTGCAAGTCGCCAACCGCAGACAAAAAATTAAAAAAATCCTTCCCCTTCTGAAATAAAAAATACCCCAACGTACAAGCTGATAGACAAGTTATTAGACATATTTATAGCATACAATAAGTCCATAACATACTGACAAACAAGCGACTGACAATAACGCCAGCACCTAACAGCGGTTTTGCAAAAGTGGCGGTGCAGTGCTTCGTAGAACTGTTTTTCGTACATTTGAAGTCTGTGCTTCGTAGGTAGTTTTGTGGTGAAAATCGCCACCTTCGCAAAGCCGCCAAACGTCAGTCCGTCTAAAAACTT
>JAFDWZ010000005.1 GCA_018268195.1 Bacteroidota bacterium
TGGCAAACTCCACCATCATTTCGGGTGTGCGGTGGGCCGATACTATCTTCACATCGCACGCTACCTTAAATTCGCGAAGCACCAGAACTGCCTGTTCCATCACGGGCATATCGGAGCGGCTTCCCATAATTATTGCTACCTTGGACATACTGCTGATTTTTAAATCACAAATTTACGGTTAATTGATTTATACTTTTTTAACATCTGTCATATTATTCGTTTGCTGATTTTAGCAGCATGCTTTCCAAATCAAAAGCGGTAGTAAAAGGTGCCTACAGTGGGTTGTCAACAGAGGTGTGGCTACTTTCACTGGTGATGCTCATTAACCGTAGTGGCACCATGGTCATTTTTTTTCTGTCGGTGTATCTCACACAGGTTTTGCATTTCACGTTGCAGCAAACGGGAGTAATGCTGGCATGTTTTGGTGCAGGAAGTTTTACCGGTGCTTTTTTAGGAGGCAGGCTTACCGATAAAATCGGGTATCATCCTGTGATGTTATGGAGTTTGTTTATCGGAGGTGTGTTATTTTTAATGATTCCTCTTATAAAAACCTACCTGCTCCTTTGCATTTTCTTTTTTATCCTCAGCAGCTTCAGTGAAGCGTTCAGGCCGGCTAATATGGCGGCAATATCTTTTCACAGCAAACCCGAAAACTATACGCGCTCTGTTTCGCTGAACCGTTTGGCCATCAATCTCGGTTTCTCGGTTGGGCCGGCCATCGGGGGGTTGCTGGCATCGCTCAGTTATCACTATATTTTTATTGCTAACGGCATTGCATGTATGACGGCATCGCTGATAATTTTTATCAGCCTGAAAAATAAAATGAAGCGTAAAACTGCGGAAATGCCCAAGCCGTTAATCAAATCGCCTTACCGCGACAAAAACTATCTCCTTTTTCTGGTTGTGGCTTATCTCTATGCGCTGTGCTTTTTTCAGTTTTTCCTTACCATGCCTCTTTATTACAAAACCATGCAGCTGAACGAAACGCAAATAGGTTACCTGATGGCTCTGAACGGTATCATGGTGGCTGCCATTGAAATGATTATGATTTATAAAATAGAAGGCAAAACCTCGGTGTTTAATTTTATTGCACTGGGTGCTGCGCTTTTGCTGGTTGCTTATTTAAGCATACCTTTTATCAGTGGTTTTGCAGGCTTTGCCTTACTGGTAGCCATTATTTCTTTTTCAGAAATGTTTGCCATGCCTTTTATGAATACGTTTATGAATAACCAAAGTGATGACAGCAGCCGCGGGCAGTATGCAGCTTTGTTTTCTATGTCGTGGAGTTCGGCACAAACAACACTGCCTATTATTGCAACACAAACTATTGCGCTGCTCGGCTATCAGGCATTATGGATAGGGATGGCCTTTGCATCATTGCTTACCATGCTGTTTATTAAAATGATTGGCAAACGCATGGAATCACAAAGCCGTTAGCGGAGACAAGATTTTTTCGATAAAGGAATAACTTCAACTCATCCTATATCTAATACTTGTTGTTGTGCAGCTACGATTACACACACATCACCATTTCCATCACCCTAAATCATTTCGGCTTGCCAGTATTCAAAACTTTTCATTTCTCCCGTGTCCATTTTAAATTCATAGGTACGTTTAGCGGCTCCTGTAATTTCGAGGTCAATTTTGGTTTTGAAAATTTCACCGTCATAAGAGAAAGTGTGATACTCTCCGTTTTCTCCGCAACAGTCAACTCCCTTTGGCAGCAACTCCGCGAACGCTGCGTTAATTTCCTTGCCTATGAAGGTATGATCCAGTTTGTCGGCTTGGGTTACAACAATTTTTGTTTTGATGCCTGACTGCAAGAACTCACTGAAAATTTCTTCTGAAGTTTTACCCCAAAGAGGTTCTACTACTTCTATACCAAGTGGATTCAGTTTACTTTCCCGATAGGATTTTACATCAGCCAAAAATATATCGCCAAAGATAAAATGTGTTACTCCCTGTTTTTTAAAATGGCTTATGGCTTCTGTCATTCCTGTTTCATAATTTTTATGATGTGCGGAAAGTGAAACAATATGCAGCGGAATGCCGATACTCTCCGCCTGTTGCAACAATAATTTCAGAGGAATGGCATGCATGGACGAAGTTTGTGTATCTTCATTTATGGTAGTAAGCAAGGAGACTACTTCAAATTCATTTTGCCGAAGTGTTTTCTGCAGTGCCAGTGCTGAGTCTTTTCCTCCACTCCAGTTAAATACTGCTTTTTTTCTTGCTTTCATAGCTGCATTTGTAAAGTATGTTCAAAGTTACTTAAAAGTTTTAATTTCCCTTTAGGTCTCACGCCAAAGTAATACATGATAAAAAATAATAAGGTCTGCCAATCTGCGAATGGAGCAAGTTTGTAATTTAACCTTCTTCCATTCTTTTGCTCTTGCCTTTCTGCAAATACATGCACCCTATTCTCTGCAAGTAAAATCCTGCTGTGCAGGAGGGTTATTGAAATTGTATTACCTGAATCATCTGCTTTAATATATCAGGCAGCGCCAGAATATTTTTTCAGTCCACTGCGCGGTTCAGAAAGTCGAGCAAGGGTTTCATGGCAACAAAGGCAGTATTTATTTCTTTAAGCAGTTGCTTTCCGGTAACGGCATCGTCAGTCAGTGGTTTGCTTACAATAAATCCGGTGTATTTGAGCAGTTCGATATGTGGATGGTCTTTGGGATAATCGCGAGGTGCTTTTTTCAGTTTGTAATTTTCAAGTTCTTTAAATTGTTTTTTAAAATTTTTGTCGCTGAGTATTTTTTTAAACTGATCGGTGTTGTAATCAATTTCCTGACGGATTTTGCGCAGCGCAGCTGCATCGGGCATGAAGCGGCCACCGCCAATGAATGAACCTCCGGGGCTTATGTGAATGTATAATCCTGCCTGTTCCTGTTGCTTTGCTGCCGGATTGAAATATGCTGCCAGATGAGTTTTGTAAGGCGACTTGTCTTTTGAAAAACGAACATCGCGGTAAATTCTGAAAATACATTTCTTCGCTTCCAGGTTTTTGTAACGAGGTTCTGTTTTTGAAAGCGTTTCAATTAATGCTGTTACAAAATTTTCGAAATCGGTTTTTGCTTCGAGGTATTGTGCGCGATGTGCTTCAAACCAATCGCGGTTGTTGTTGCGCGACAGCGATTTCAGAAAGGATATGGTTGTTTTGTTTAGCACTGTTTTTGTTACTTATGGTTTGACGGATGTGATGTTAATTACGAGTGGTGAAAATAAGAAAATCAGCCCGAAGGCTGATTTTCTAAAACACGATGCAAAACTTTCTGCGATTGCAATAAGTGAATCGCAGCGAAAAATTTCAATTATTTATCTACCACAAACTTGCCATTGCCTAAGGAGGCTCCTTCTACTTTAATTTCGAAATAATACATTCCGTTGTGTAAGGATACCAGCGGCAGTGAGAAGATGTTTGTTCCGAGACCTTTCAGGTCGGCAATGTTTTGCACAATTGCTTTGCGTCCGGTGAGGTCATATACATACAACACTGCATTAGCAAGGTTGATGTTGGGGTCAACACTGATGACTACCTTTTCTTTAGCGGGAACAGGATAAACCGATATGGCTGCAGCAGGAACACTCAGGTTCACGGCAACTTTCTCAAAGGTTTCTGATTTGCCGTTATAGTCATATTGTGTAAGTCGGTAGAACGATACTCCGCGGTAAGGTTTTGTATCGGTAAATTTATAGTTGCGTTGTTCGTTTGAATTTCCGGCAGCTTTTACGGTTCCGGCACTTTCAAAGGTCTCACCATTGGCACTGCGTTCAACCACAAAGTAGTCGCTGTTTTGCTCTGATGCAGTAGTCCAGTTGCACACCACATCCTGATCCTTATACGGACGGGCATCAAACATGAGTAACTCTACAGGCAGCGGTTGCAGTTCGCGCACCACAGCCCATGTGTTGGTGTAGGAAATATTGGGTGCCAGCACCGAGGTAGCCGTTGGATTGCTTTGACCAATGCTGAATGGCCACATCCAGGCACCTGTGCCTACTGAACTTCCTGTAGGATTGTAAACCTGTGCACGATAAGGCGAAGCTCCTGAAGCAGCATTTTCTGCTGTTGTCCAGCTGAAAGTTAAATCACGATTCACTGCACTGCCGGCATCGTCAACCTGCCAGAATCGGTCAACCATGTAGGCACTGTTATCCGTTGCGGGAGGTGCTATCCAGGTATTCTGATAGATGTTGTTTACTCCCGTAGGTATAGGCGTATTGGCCGGTATGGTATGATAGGTAGAGATGGTAAGATCAGGGGTTCCGGCATTTACGGTATAATTTACAGGCAGATAGTTACCTATTGCATCAGCAAAAGGAATTACTGCATTAAATGGATACGATGACGGAGTTTTCATCTGCCAGTGGAACCTGCCATAGTTTGGCGGATTATTTTCGGATACCAACGTACCATTGGTACGATATAGTTGCGACACTGCCAGTGGGTTGCCATTCAATAAATTCAATGTACGAATGGCTATCGGGTTGCCGTTGAGGCGAATACGTCCCATAAATAGAATGAGCGAATCCGTTACATTCATATCCTGCCACAACTCTGCTGTTGAACCAACAGAGGTTTTATTCATAGTGAAATTATAGAAATTAGTTACCTGAGTACCCAATATGCGCTGCAAGTTGCTGCCATAAAACTCCACGTTGCTGTTGCCGGCAGTAAATGTACCATTGTTGGTCCAGTGGCCACCTATATTTGCCTGAAAGGTTTTGTAAGGCCGCCTGTAAACCAATGTCATATTAGGACGCCTATCTGTAGTACAGTTATTATCGACAGAAATCAACGTACCGTTCACTGTAAAGCTAATCTGAGTAGATGTTGTCATGGCAGCAGTGCTTGGATTGCTTACCGTAATGGTATTACCGGCAATGGCGGTAATAAGGGTACCGGCAGCGAAAACTCCTACAGGTGTGGCAGTAGCACTAACCTGCATACCCACTTTAAGGTGTGGCAAGGTACTTTGCAAGAAGGCAGAGTTTAAATTAAAGGTGGTAGTGCCTATAGGATAAGCACCGGCAATACGTGTTCTGATGGTAGGCGAAAAATCGCAGGAACTTGTTACCGTTGGTACAAATGAATACATCTGAATATACTTTCTCGCACCCAGCGTGGTGGTGTAATAAGTAAGTGAAGTGCTGCTAACCGTGTGGTCGTAGCAAATGTCAATTACCAACTGATAATTCAAATCAACAGGAATGGGTGTGGTAAGTGCAATTTTATGCGTACCCGTACCACTTATGGTTTCGGTAGCTGCCGAATACACCGGTATGGGTGTGGTGCCTACTGCAAAATCTGCTAATTTAGAGTTAGAATTTGAACCAAAACCAACGAAGGTAATAGGTGCATAATAATAACGGATATTGAAATTGGTGAAATCAGCGGTTGCTGCATAACTATATATATCCACATAAATGGAGTCAATTAAATCACCGGTAACCATACCTTTGGCAGCTAACTCACCCCAGGTGTACAGAAACTGGCAACGTTGCTGTCGTGCTGTAGAATTAAAAGGATGATATGGTGGTGTGGTTTGAGTTAATGTTCCATTAGAAATTTCTGCAAAATTTCTGTATTTAGAATTTACTATAAGTGCTGAGGCAGGGTCTTTTATATTCATACTGTCGGCAACGGTTAGGTCACCTACGTTATATACGTTAGCCGTTACTTTGTCGTTGCCGGCAATGGTAAGCACCTTGGTAGTGGCATGGGTTCCTTCATAAATTACCGGTTTGAAAGGGCTGCCACCGGGTATGATGGTATTATCAGAAATTTTTGGAGGAGTAACAGGGCACCAGTTACCGGGAGTATCCCAGTTATCGTCAATGTTTCCAAGCCAAATTTTCTGATATCCTACAGGCAAAGCTGCACATGCGGGTATGATGGATACTACATAATCTTCTGTTTCGCCATAGGTATAGCCTGCACAGGGGTCAATGTTTGAATTGGCATACACCTCTCTCACCCTGAGGAAGGAGTTGCCTGCGTAACCACCGGCAGGAACTGTGAATGATACAGAATAAGAGTTATTTGCAAATACATTACCTGACTGAGCAATTCTTTCAGCCGGAGCAAACACTCCGTCATGGTCAAAGTCAATCCAGGCAGCAATATAATTAGAGCTATACCAAGTACCTACCTTTAGTGAGATGGTATAAGTCTGCCCTCGCATGAGTGTGGTAGTGTGGTTGGCAGTTGCGGGGAATTTTTCATAATCGGGCGGATGGTTGGAGAAAGGTGCCGGGCCTCCAAACCAAGGGGAGATAGGCGGGCCGCAACAGTTCACTGTGTTATTGATAACACCGGTGAGCGGTTCGCCAACCAAGGTTACTCCTGCAATATAGTCGTTATCGGTATAGGAGCCACCCAGCCAGGATGTACCCACGGAATAATAAGGAGTGTTGCCACCGCAGTAGCTCACATCTATAGGTCTGCACCCTGCAATGGTTTGCACTAAGGGATTGATGGTGGTTGTAGAGCCCTTCACTACAGTAACAGAGTTATATTCCACATCCACACAGTTATTGGGTGTGGCAGTGGCTTTCACATCGTAGGTTATCCAGAAATAATTAGGCCCGTTATGCAGCCTGAAGGTGGCTGCAGGTGAAAATGAATAGTTGGTGGCACATAAGGTAGGAACCGTAGCACCTATCTGCTGGGCATTGGCTACTCCGCTGAAGTTATCGGTTCCGCCTGTCCACCAGAGTTTGGCATTCTGCAAATCGGTGCAAGGTGCGCTGGAGCCTATGGTGCTGAAACTAAAACTATTGAGCGGGAAGGTGTAATAATTTCCGGCTGTTACTTCATCACCGCCATCCACATTAATCACCATACCACCAATGATGTTGTTGGTGGAGTTGGCAGGCACCGTTGCAGTAGCTTGATAAGTCATGCTGGTGTTTACAATAGTTTGTGCTTTGGGGTAGGTTTCTATGGAAATATCGTCAATATAGATGTTACCTCCTGATGCAACATTATGGCTGTTGGAAAACACAAAGGTGATATACAGATTTGACCGCTGTGCCGGAGGCAATGCCGTAATTTCAGATTGCGGTATGGTGTAACTATATTGATACCAACCTATTGAAGCTGTAGAAGGGCAAAGAGTATTATTTCTCGAAATTCTATTACAAATGCCAAAAGGAGCAACCTGCGAAATAGGATTGAAAACATGTACTAAACTACTGTAATCTACTGGAAAAATACTGGAACTCGTAAGCGCCACCATAACACTGTCGTTAAAACCTGCATTCACATTGTCGCGATACATCCAAAAAGTCACTACTGCACCTGTTGCCGGGATGTTGGTGAAATCTAATCTGCGGGTAGAAATATATGCCTTTTCGTTTGGGGTAGCCATATACCCGCAGCGGTAGCGAAGCATTCCTGTACCGGAGTGAGTTAGAGAGGGCAGCGCGGGAGGATTGGTTCCTGTGGTTACACGCTCGCAATAATTTTCTGCATCGCTACTTGGCAAAACTGCTCCGGTGCTCCAACCTAATGGAGGAAATATAGTTCCATCGAATGACTCTGTGATAACCATTTGCCCTTTGGAGAATAACGGTGTCATCAGCAAGAGCATTAACGAAAATCGTATGAAAGGAGTAAACAACTTTTGCATGTGAATATAATTTAAATGTTGGTGTTCAAATTTTAATGTCCAAATATACAACATCAGAAACAATTAACCTATAGATGTAGTTAATTATCTATATTGAAAAACTTGGCCGGTTTAACTTCATTTTACAAACTGATTTTATCTTATAAAAACAACTGTTCAATCTCAACAAAAAAAAACGCAAACGGTTGTGCAAACCGTGCAGATATTCTCTTAACGCTTCATCCCTTTTTTAACAACCGGTTTAATTTTCTGTTCGTGGTTAAGGGGCTAAAATGTATTTTTGGGGCTTAATTGAGATTATGTTAGAACTTTCACAAATAAGAGAAAACCCTGAAAAAATTATCAAAAATCTTGCCGTAAAGAATTTTAAGGCCGAAGAAATTGTAGAATCTATTCTAAGAAATGATGAGCAGAGAAGACAAATTCAAAAAGAATTGGATAATTGCCTTGCGGCACAAAACCGTATAGCAGCGGAGATAGGTGCGCTGATGAAGTCAGGAAAAAAAGCAGAAGCGGAACAGGAAAAAGAAAAAAACACAGCCCTGAAAGAACAGTCGAAGCAATTGCAAATGCAGCTGAGCCAAAGCGAAGAACTACTGAAAGAAGAGTTGGTGAAACTGCCTAACCTGCCGCATGAAAAAGTGCCTGCAGGAAAATCGGCTGCCGACAATGAAATTATTTTTTCGGTAAAAGAATTGCCTTCGGCAGAAGGGAAAAAACCACATTGGGAGCTTTGCGAAAAATACGGACTTATAGACTTTGAGACGGGAGTAAAACTAACGGGGGCGGGATTTCCGCTGTATAAAGGCAAAGGAGCGCGATTGCAAAGAGCGTTGATAAATTTTTTCCTTGACGAAGCCATTAAAAACGGTTACAATGAAGTGCAGCCACCCATATTGGTAAATCAGGATTCAGGATTCGGCACAGGGCAGCTTCCCGACAAGGAAGGACAGATGTATTTTGTGGGCGAAGATCAGTTTTATCTGATACCTACGGCAGAAGTGCCTGTGACCAACATTTACCGCGATGTGATGCTGAAAGAAGAAGAACTGCCTCAGAAACTCACAGCCTATACGCCCTGTTTCAGACGCGAAGCCGGCTCCTACGGCAAAGATGTGAGAGGGCTTAACCGCCTTCATCAGTTCGACAAAGTAGAGATTGTACGAATTGAACATCCTGAGCGTTCCTATAACGTGCTTGAAGAAATGAAAGACTATGTGAGCGGCCTGCTTCAGCAGTTGGAATTGCCTTACCGCGTGTTGCGGTTGTGCGGTGGCGATATGAGTTTTGCCTCAGCCATGACCTACGACCTGGAAGTATATTCGTCAGCACAACAGCGTTGGCTGGAAGTAAGTTCTGTTTCCAACTTCGAAACATTTCAGAGCAACAGGCTGAAACTTCGTTTCAAAAGCGCTGACGGAAAAAAACAACATGCCCACACCCTTAACGGTAGTGCCCTTGCCTTGCCGCGCATAGTAGCAGCACTGCTCGAAAACAATCAGACTGCCGAAGGCATTCGCCTGCCCAAGGTATTGCACCGCTACACGGGCTTTGAAACCATTGATTAACGAATGACTGTAATCAAAAATAAACTGCTTAGCGTGATTGCAACGTATGTGTTGCTCATGCTTGCCATGCACTCGCAGGCGCAGGTGCTCAACAATCTGGACCTGGCAAAACAGTATGAGTCAACAGGCGAATACGACAAAGCAGCAGTATATTATGAGAAGCAGTATGACGTTGACCCTATAGGCACGTATGATGCTTACCTGCGTTGCCTGAAAACCATGCAGGATAATAAAGAAGCTGAAAAGCTGATAAAAAAGCAGCTGAAAAAAACGGGCAATGCCGGAAGATATCAGGTGGACCTGGGCTTGCTTTACGAGAGCGAAGGTGAAAATGAAAAAGCAAGAAAACAATTTGAAACGGTGATAAAAAATCTGCGCCCCGAGCCGGGAGAAATTTATTCGGTAGCGGGAGCGTTTATGATGGCACAAAAGACGGACTATGCCATAGAAGTGTATCAGAAAGGCCGCACTTTCGGGTTGGGAACCAACTACGGCTTTGAACTTGCCGACCTGTATGGCCGCAAAGGCGACCCTCAGAAAATGATTGATGAATACCTGAACCTGATGGAAGAAAATAACCTTTACACAGGAACCATACAATCGGTACTTCAACAACGCATCAATCAGGACCCTGACCATAAACTATCGGACTTGCTGCGAACATCGCTGCTGCGCAGAATACAGAAACAACCCGGACAAATAATATACTCTGAATTTTTATACTGGCTTTTTCTGCAGGACAAAGATTTTGAATCGGCACTGATACAGGCAAAAGCCTTAGACAAAAAAAATGACGACAGCGGCTCACGGGTTTTTCAGCTTGGCGAAATATGCGTGAGCAACAGCGATTGGAAAGTGGCCGAAAAATGTTTCAACACCATTTTAGAAAAAGGCAGCAACCATCCCATGTACATACAGGCAAAAATGGCATCGGTGCGCGCAGCCTACGAGCATGTGGTGCATGACCCCTACACACCTGAAGAACTTACTTCACTGGATAAGCGATTTAAAAGCACACTGGATGAATTAGGCACCAACACCATTACTGCACCGCTGTGGGCAAAGTATGCACATCTTCAGGCATTTTATCTGCATCATATTGAAGAAGGAAGTAATACCTTGGAAAAAATTATTGCCATACCGGGGCTTACACCTACCTTTATTGCCGAATGTAAATTAGAGCTTGGCGATATTCTGATTCTGGAAGGCAACCTTTGGGATGCCTCACTCACCTACTCGCAGGTGGACAAAGATTTTAAGAATGATGCATTAGGTCGCGAAGCAAAATTCCGCAATGCACGACTGTCGTATTACTTAGGCGAATTTGACTGGGCTGTGGCACAACTTAACGTGCTGAAGCAAGCCACCTCGCAACTTATTTCAAATGATGCACTGGACCTGTCGCTGCTCATCAGCGATAACATAGGAGATGATTCCATCACCGAGCCGCTGCGTATTTATTCGCGTGCCGAACTGCTGGCATTTCAGAATAAAGATGATGAAGCACTGGCAACATTGGACAGTATTTTAACACTCTATCCCGGAAGAAAAATTACTACACGTGTATGGTTTACACAGGCATCTATTTATCTGAAAAAACAAAATCCGCAAAAAGCCATTCAGTTGTATCAGTTTATAGTGGACCAGTATGCTGATGATATTTTAGCTGATGATGCATTGTTCAGAATAGCCTCGGTTTATGAAAATATATTGAACGATAAAGAAAAAGCCCAGGCCGCTTATGAGAAACTGATTGATAAATATCCGGCCAGTTTATTTGTTGCCGAAGCACGAAAACATTACCGCCTGCTGAGAGGCGACCGGATAAATTAAGGTTGTTTACATTCGCCAAAAAACACCGAAGCAGCAACCTTGTGCAACCGACAGGTGGAATGTGACTTTAAGCACAAACTGCTGCACTGACAAACAAAAAATAGTGCATCTTGCTGACTAATTCGTTTCTTTGCATAAAATCATTGTTTAATAAAAGACTAAATTACATTATGAGGAGCAGGTTTCCGGTAATATTTTTTTTAGCAACGGTATTATCCGTATGGAGCATCACCAGCCATGCGCAAATTTTTGAAGGAGCTAAATGGAGTTTCCGTGTGGAGCAGAAAGACAGTTGCGAAGCAGTGTTGATATTTAAAGCCACTACGTTAGAAAAATTCCATATTTATTCGCAGCAGAGCAATGGCAATGACGGACCTATACCTACTTCTTTTACTTTTAAAAAATCGGACGATTATCAACTTATAGGAAAGGTTCAGGAAAGCCATGCCGAAGAAATATTTGACCAGCAGTTTCAGATGAAGGTTAAATTTTTTCACGGAGAAACAGAGTTTAAGCAAAAGATAAAAATTACCACAAGAAAAAAATTCAATGTGGAAGGCTATGTGAACTATATGGCCTGCGATGATGAAAAATGCCTCCCTCCTACCGATGTGGATTTCAGTATTGCAGTGAATGCAGGCAAAATGAAAAGTTGCAATACGGTAGAAAATAATCCGTCAGAAAAAACTCAGACTACTGCAGCAAGTGTGCCTCCTGTGACGCCAACAGCAGCCTCGGATACCTTGGTAACAGAGACTCAGGATACAGCAGAAATTACTACAGACAACAATGCAGTGATAACAGAACTGGAGCCGGGCTGCGGAGAAACAACAGGAACTACGCATACGGATAAAAGTTTGCTGGGCATATTTATAGCAGGATTGTTAGGCGGATTTGTGGCATTGCTCACACCGTGTGTGTTCCCAATGATACCTATGACGGTGAGTTTCTTTACCAAGCGCAGCGGCAACCGCAAGAAAGGACTGATGAATGCCATCATCTACTCCTTATCTATTATAGTGATATATGTGGGATTGGGATTTTTGGTAACGGTAACACTGGGAAGCGATGCGCTGAATGATATGGCAAGCAGTGTGTTTTTTAATCTTACCTTCTTTATCGTATTTCTGATTTTTGCTTTTTCGTTTTTCGGAGCGTTTGAAATTGTGTTGCCAAGTGCATTGGTAAACAAAGCCGACTCGGCATCGGAGCGTGGCGGACTGATAGGCATATTTTTTATGGCTTTCACGCTGTCGCTGGTTTCATTTTCATGCACAGGACCCATCATTGGCACTTTGCTGGTAGAGGCGGCACATGGCGGCAGTTACCTGGGCCCCATAACCGGCATGACAGGATTTGCACTGGCATTGGCATTGCCTTTCGGGTTGTTCTCTGCATTTCCGGGATGGCTGAACTCCCTGCCCAAGTCAGGAGGATGGCTGAATACGGTAAAAGTTTCGCTCGGATTTATTGAACTTGCACTGGCATTTAAGTTTTTATCCAATGTGGATTTGGCTTACCACTGGGGCTTCCTCAAACGCGAAATATTTATTGCAATATGGGTCATCATCTTCGGTATGCTGGGATTTTATCTCTTAGGCAAACTGCGTTTCTCACATGACAGTGATGTGCCGCACATCTCCGTACCACGACTGATGTTTGCCATACTCTCACTCACATTTACACTTTATCTCATTCCCGGAATTTGGGGAGCACCTTTAAGACTTATCAGCGGATTTCCTCCACCTGAATTTTATAAAGAATGGATAACGGATAAGAGTGGCGGGCATTGTCCGCACAACCTGAACTGCTACCACGACTATGAAGCAGGAATGGCTTATGCCAAAACTGTGGGCAAACCGGTGATGGTGGATTTTACGGGATGGAGTTGCGTAAACTGCCGTAAGATGGAAGACAATGTGTGGAGCGACCCTGAAGTGCTGAAAAGATTATCGGACAAATATGTGCTGATATCGCTTTATGTAGATGATAAAGAAGAACTGCCTGACGATAAACAATATGTTTCGGCAGTAACAGGAAAAAAAGTTCGCACCGTAGGAAATAAATGGAGTGAACTGCAGACTTCAACCTATAAAACCAACTCACAGCCTTACTATGTGTTGCTGGATAACAAAGGAAGAATTCTGGCAGAACCGAGAGGATATACTCCGGATATAAAAACCTATACCAAATATCTTGATGAAGGACTTTGCCGTTATTCAAAAAGAAAATAATTAACAAAAAGCTTAAAGAGCTATAAATTTTATATTTACATTTTAAAATAACAAACAGATGGATAATAAAAATGAGAATCAACTTAATATAGAGTTGAGCGAAGAGATTGCAGACGGAACTTATTCCAACTTAGCAATAATCACACATTCCAATTCGGAATTTGTGATAGACTTTATTAAAGTGATGCCGGGCGTGCCTAAAGCAAAAGTAAAATCGCGCATTGTGCTTACACCTCAACATGCCAAAAGACTGTTGGGCGCACTGAACGAAAATATTACCAAGTATGAGCAAGTGCACGGCACCATTAAACAAACTGAAGGCATGGCCATACCTATGAATTTTGGCGGGCCTACAGCGCAGGCTTGATTTAACAAAGAAGTAAAGACTTACTAAAGGTCAAAAAAAAAAGAAACTGTTCCGGTCGGAACAGTTTCTTTTTTTTTGACACCCTGCTTTGTTACAGCTTGGTAATCTTCGACTGGAAGACACCTTTGTTGCAGTTGAGTTGCAGGAAGTAATAACCTGAAGGAAGTTGTTTGTTGAGTTCAATCACTGAGCCTTGAGGGTCAGAAATTTCTTTGTAATAAACTTCCTGACCAACCGTGTTGAACAATCTTACAATGGCATTACCTGAAAAACCGGTATGGAAATTCAGATAAAACTTGTCTTTGGAAGGATTCGGATAAACAGATACTCCGGCTTTTTCCATGTTCAGCTCATCAATAGAAACAATCAGATAAGGTTCGGAAGTTACAACACAACCTGTAGAGGCATCCGTTACCTGAACGGTATAAGAACCGGGTTGTGTGGTTTGATAACTTTGAGAGGTAGCACCGGAGATAGGTTGACCGTTGAGCAACCACTGATAGTTGGCCGCAGTAGAAGAAGTAAGTAATGAACCTGAAGGGGTAATTACAGGAACAGGAGGACCAATGACCACACCTGAAACAGGCACGAAAGGACTCTTACAACCACTGGTAACAACCCAGTTATAGAGGTAATAGTAATTAGCACCTGTGTTTGGATTGGGATTGAGATAACCTGTTATAGAAACGGGACATCCAGAAATGGTATAAGGATAAGTTGCACCTGATGTGTTGTAATAAAGATTCACACTTCCGGAGGCAACCACCAGTCTGTAGCCGGTACCACCGGTAACACTGAAGCCAAGATACACCGGATAAATGTTAAAAGTGTTGGGCACACTCACTGTTTTAGTCTGAAGAATGTTGGCTCCGGTAGCGTCAAGCAAATTAATGGTTACCGTGCCGGCAGATCCAGGATAGATATAAACGGAATCAATAGTAGCTTCCTGCACCACATCAAATCTTATTCCGTAATTGCTACTTGCATTGCTTGCCTGACCACCGATACCTCTGTCGGCAGGGCCGAGATGATAAAGCTGACCACCGTCAACGGTCTGCACGTAGAAGGTCGTGGTTGTATTTAGCGGAACACTGTAACTATTTCCGGAGTGAACCAACGTATCGCCCATTGCCGAAGTAAACCAGTTTACAATACCACTTCCTGTTGAAGAAAGATTGGCAGTAGCACCTGCACAAATGGTGTCGTTGGTAGTGGTAGGTGTAGTAACAGGAATCACGTTAATGTTAACTGAGTTGGAATAAACGGTAGGGCATCCTCCGCTGATAACTTCAGCTCTGTAATCGCCTGTGATGGTAGGGTTAAACTGATACGGTGTGATGGTGCCACCTGCAACATTTGACCATCCGCTGCCACTGTTTACCTGCCATTGAATATTTCCGGTATAGCCTGTTAAAATCAATGTCGTTACCGAACCTGAACAAACTGTTGCAGCAGTAAGCGTTGCAGTACCTGCCACAGAGGTAGGGCCTACGTCAATAAACACACTGTCAATAGCACCGCAAGTGGCATCAGCACCCACGGCATAATACATAGTGGGCACAGTAGGTGTAGCGGTTACGCTGGCACCTGTGGTTCCGCTTAATCCGGTAGCAGGAGTCCAGGTATAACTGTAATTGGAGTTGGCGCTGGAAACAGAAAGAGTTGCTGACTGCCCCATACATAAAGCAGTAGAAGATGCTGTGATGGTAACAGGAGTTGAAGGATTGATGGTAGCTACCACAGGAACTCTTGGGCTGGAACAACCAAAACCTTGAAACGGCAATGTCATGAGTGGGTTGGTAGAACCGATAGTAAGTGCTGAAATGGCAAAATCGCTTGCATTATTGTTATCCGTATTTCCGGTACGTACAACACCCTGACCTGCAGGAACGGTAGAGATATTTACACCATCGCCAGTCCAGATAGTTGAAGGAATAGAAATAGTGACACCATTGATAACGGGAGCCATACCCTGAATCAAGGCTGAAGGCCAGTTCATCGGCACAAAATCTTTTACCACATTGTTATTATCGAGAATAATAGCCCATCCTGTGAAGGTTGGGTATGTTCCGGAGTTCCAGAGAATATTGGATCCCCAGTAATTAGGTCCGGTAGTAACATCAGACCAGTTTAGAATACCACCCGGAGGAATGATACCTGAAAGTGTCTGAACATTAGGATTTACAGAATTGATATCGTTATAGCTGTTGCTAACAGCAACTTTCCACCCTGTAACATCAAGAGGCATGGAGGATACGTTCTGAATTTCGAGATCATCACCAGCTCCACCGGAAGCAGCATCATCAATATCCATCTCGGTAATCAGGAGCGGGCTTGCTCCACCACCACCACTGTAAGTATTATCTTCAAGATAAAAAGTAGTGGTTGTGCCTACTGTTACATTTACTGAGTTACCGGTGCCAATCGGTATTCCGCCTGCAGGCGTGGTGTACCAGCGCAATGAGCCTGAAGCAGCTCCTGTGCCATTAAGAGTAACCGGGCCATAGCCGCAACGAGAAGCACCTACACCTGAAGGAACAGGAATGGAGCCAACGGTGATGGCAAGAGCATTTGAAGTATCGGCAGGGCATCCGGTAGCAGTTACGATTACACGATATGACTTAGAGTCGCCCGGAACTTCGGTATAAGTATCGGTAGTGCCTGCTTCATTGACCCAGGCAGTGCCATTAAAACTTTGCCACTGAAATACCGTTCCGGTATAGCCTGTTGTAGTAAGTACGATTGTATCCTGATAACAGATTGAATCGCGATTAGAGGTGACTGTGCCTGCAACAGAGCAGGCATTGCTGTTTCCTGCAAACAGAAATACAGAAAACAAAATTCCGAGTAAAACTTTTTTCATTCTCTTATTTTTTAGTTGGTTGATGCTTTTGCGAAAATAATAAAATTAAATCAATTTTTTTGATAGAAATATTTCTATAACAACATGAGCTAAAATTACCGATAGTTTAAGTTGAATTCAGCATCAGTCGAAATAACAAGATGATTTTTTGACAGAAAAATGACTTATACAACCTTTACTGTTGAAACATTACTAAAGTATTCACAAAAAATACTTCTTATTAAACTACTTTTGCGGTCTGAAAAAAGACTATAATTTTATATCATTAAAAAAGTAAAAAAAATGAAAAAGACAGCATTGATTTTTGTTGCAGGCAGTTTGATGTTAGCCTCCTGCGTGAGCCAGAAAAAATACAAATCACAAGTCAGCAAGTACGACACTTTAAAAACGGAATATGACAAAATAGATTATCAGTTGAGCGCATGCCTTGCCGATAAAGAAAAAAATGCAGCTAAAATGAGCGAACTGGAACAGCAAGTAGCTTACCTGAAAGCTAACAGTTCGACCATGCTGAAACAATTGTCTGACTTATCGGTATTGAGTGCCAGCCAGAGTGAAAGCATCAAAAAATCGCTGGAGAACATCAACGCTAAGGATGTTTATATTCAGGATTTGCAACGTGAGATGAACCGCAAAGATTCGCTGAACATGGCTCTGGTGATGAACCTGAAAGGTGCTTTAAAAGATGTAAACGACCAGGATGTGCAGATAAAAGTGGAAGGAAGTGCAGTGTTTATATCTATTTCGGACAAGATGTTGTTTAAGAGCGGCAGCTATGAAATTACTCCTAAAGCAAAAGAAGTATTGGGAAAAGTTGCTGCAGTAATAAAAGCACAACCCGATGTACAGTTTATGGTGGAAGGACATACCGATAACAAACCTATCCACACAGGATTTATTAATGACAACTGGGATTTAAGTGTACTGCGTTCTACATCGGTAGTGCGTGTGTTGCAGAAAAATTATGGTGTGGACCCAACACGTATGATTGCAGCAGGAAGAAGTGAATATGTAAACCTTCAGCCAAACACCACAGCAGAAGGGCGTGCACTGAACCGCAGAACACGTATCGTAATTTTACCACAACTGGATCAGTTCTTTAAATTACTGGAGCCTAAAGGCGGACAGAATTAATAATTCGAATACAAAAAAAGCGAGAGAGTAGCCACCGGCTACTCTCTCGCTTTTTTATTTCAGTTATCTTATCAGTGTTACGGTGCCTTTATATTCTTCCTGCTTATCGAAAATACTTTTTACAATGACCTTGTAAACATATACGCCCTGCTGACATTGGGTGCTGTTGAACATGTTGATTCCTTCCCACTGAGGGTTCTCTGATGTCTGATTGAAAATCAGATTTCCCCATCGGTCGAAAATCAACATTTGCACGGAAGTATATCCTATACCATTCACACCAAAATAATCATTACGACCATCGTTGTTTGGAGAAAATGCATTGGGAATATAAACGGTGAAAGCGCCACCTACATGCACTTCGCCATAAGCGGTATCTGCACATTCGTGCTCGTTGGATGCAACTAAAATGATGTTGAATATTCCGGTATCGCTGTAAGCATAAAAAGGATTCGGCTCAGAGGAAACACCTTTGTTGTCGCCAAAATTCCACTGATAATGTGATGCGCCTATGCTGTGGTTGTAAAATTCAAAACGCGGATCTAAAATTATTGTTTCGGTACGGTTGATATCAAAAGCAGCAATCGGATTATCATAAACAGAAATCAAATCATCCAGAACCATGTTGTTCTCACAACCTTCGTTGCTTACTGCAAATAATCCCACCGAATAAATTCCGGGAGTTTCATAAGTATGTACGGCAGAAGCAATGGTATCTTTTTCGCCATCGCCAAATGTCCACTGATAACTTACTGCATTTACTGAAAGATTATCAAATGAAACTGTTAATGGCGCACAACCTTCTGCATTTAATGGAGCAAAGTTTACTTGCGGCAATGGATTTACCACCACAGTGCTTTGTGCCTGTGCAGGCATGACGGTGCATCCATCGCTTACCATAGCTGTATAAACTGTAGTAGCAGACGGAGAGACTGACAGCGAAGACTGAAGCTGACCATCCCATGTGATGTTATATGGACCACCGTTGCCTCCGGAAACATTTGCAGTTAAAGTTACCGACTGACCCTGACAGATAGTATCGTCAGGCGAAACTATGATGTCAAGAGGTGGGTTTACAAAAACATTTGCATAACGCAACGGAGAGTTGCAACCGGCATTGTCGGTAATAAATACATTGTAAGGCGTGGTAACAGCAGGAGATACGTTTAACACAGCACCTACATAACCGGTATTCCATTTGAACACATAAGGCGCAGTTCCTCCCGAAGCTGAGGCTGTTAAAGTTGCCTGCTGTCCGATACAAATTGTGGGGTCGGGAGAAACGGAAACATTAATGGCAGTAGGTTGCGAAACTGTTGCCGACAGTTGTGTAGTACATCCGTTATTATCCGTAACTACTACCGTGTAACTTCCCTGAGGCATATTAGAAATTGCAGCTAAAGTATCACCGGTATTCCAGTTATAAGAATAAGGCGCTACGCCTCCTGCTACAGCAACCGTTACAGCACCATTGCTCTGACCATTACACAAAACATTCTGTACCTGTGATGTTGTGGTCAGCAAATCAGGTTGTGTGATGGAATCGCTAAAGCTTAATGTACATCCATTGGCATCGGTAATAAGAATGGAATAAGTACCTGCAGGAAGGTTGTTGAATAAACCTAATGCCTGCCCTACTCCACCGTTGATGGCATATACGTAGTTGCCCTTACCGCCTGCTGCTGACAAACCTATAGCACCATTAGTGCCTCCGAAACATTGTACCGGTGTAATCTGACTTGTAACTGCTATCTGCTGAGGTTGTGAAATAGTAGTTGTGGCAGTGGCCGTACAGCCATTGGCATCCATTACGGTAATTGAATAACTATTGGGGGCAAGAGAATTGAATACCGTACTGCTCTGATAATTTACGCCATCTATGGAATACTGATATCCACTTGTACCTCCGTTGACAGAAACCGTAACTGCTCCATCAGTAAATCCGAAGCATGTTGCATCGTCAGGTGTTACTGAAAGTTGCAGAAGTGCAGGTTGTGAAACCACAACAGAATCTGTTTGACTGCAGTTGTTGGCATCTGTAACCACAACGGTATAAGTGCCGGCTGTAACATTTTGTAAGGATGATGCCGTGCTACCGGAGATATTCCAGTTATAACTATAAGGAGCAGTACCACCTGTTGCAGTAACTGCTGCACTTCCTGAATTTCCGCCATTGCAAACCACTGCTGAAGCAGTGGTTTGTGTAATCAGTTGTGGAGGCTGATTTAAATTTATGCTCACTGAATCCTGACATCCATTTGCATCCTGAACATAAACCCAATAACTGCCATAAGGCAAACTATTGAACACTGCATTGCTCTGCCAGTTGTTACCCTGGTCAATGCTGTAAGTAAATGGTGAAGTACCGGCAGAAGCACTTACGGCAACAGAACCATCAGAAAGATTATAACAAGAAATATTTGTTGAAGATGTGAGCGCCAAAACAGGAGCAGGTGCGCTTGCAATGTTGATGCTGTCGGCAATAGAACAATTATTTAAATCAATCACCACAATAGGATAAGCATTAGGTGTTAATCCCGCAAAAACACCGGAAGACTGATAAGTCATTCCACCATTAATACTGTATTGATAGTTGCCTGCTCCACCGCTACCAGCAAGTGTAAGTGATGCGTTGGAATTTCCGCAGGTTGCTACAGAAGAAGTAATAGAATAAGTTAACACAGGAGGCTCGCTAAGGATGATAATACTATCGGTCTGACATCCGTTGTTATCAATAATACTTAAAGAATAATTTCCTGCAGCAAGATTATTGAAAACGTTACCTCCCTGACTTGTCTGACCACCATCAATACTAAAGTGGAAAGGACCTGTTCCTCCCTGCGGGGTAATGCCTATGTTTCCGGTAGTGTTGCCAAAGCAATTGATATCCGTAAGACTTAATGCTCCAAACACAGGACCCGGAAGGTTGGTGACATTTATTGTATTTACTTTAGTACAACCATTGGAATCCATTACCATAATCTGATAACTGCCTGATGCGAGATTTATAAACTGCGATGATGACTGGAAGGTAGCACCACTGTCAGCCGAGAAGGAATAACTTCCTGTACCTCCGCTTAAATTGATTACTGCAAGTTGTCCGTTGTTATTGCCACAAGTTGAGGGTTGAGCCGAGAGTGCAAAATTGAGCTTAGCAGGATGACTAACCGAAGCTGCTGCAGACTGCGTACAACCATTGGAATCGGTAACCATCAGGGAATAATTACCTGCTGACAGGTTTGCGAACTGCGCAAATGCCTGAGCCGTTCCTCCGTTGATGGAGTAAGTCAGAGGAGCCGTTCCTCCTGAAGTCTGAAGTGTCACTTCGCCATCATTGCCGTTAAAGCATTTCACATTTGAAACAATTACGGAATCAATAAGCGGTGACGGAGCATCTGATACGGTTACCGTTTGTGCTACCGTACAACCATTAGCGTCCTGCACAATGAGGTTGTAAGTACCGGCAGCCACAGCAGAGAATCCGGCCTGAGGCTGATAAGTAATTCCATTATCGGAAGAATATTGAAGGCTACCGGTTCCGCCTGAGGCAACGATGGTGATTGAACCGTTGGGATTACTGCAGACCGCGCCATTGGTGGAGGTTGATACGACCAAAGCGTCAGGTTCTGCAATAAGCGCAGGAGCTGATGCCGAACAACCATTGACATCGGTAACAATCATTGTGTAAGTACCGACTGTTAAACCGCTGAACAAGTTACCACTTTGATAGGACTGACCATTATTTATGCTAAACTGAAATGGTCCGGTACCATTGCTTTGAGAAACCGCTATTGTTCCGTTATTGCCACCGTGGCATTGCACATCCGTTACTGCGAGGTTAGATATTACCGGCCCGCCTATATCAGGCACTACCACAACATGTGATGCAGTGCAGCCATTGGCATCTTGCATCATCACTGAATAAGAAGAAGCACCAAGAGAATCAAATACCACTGAAGACTGCCAGATGAGCCCACTATCTATACTAAACTGATAAAGCCCTGTGCCACCGGAACTGCTGATAACATTTATTGTACCATTGCTATTTCCGCAAGTAGCTGCTGAAGCATTCAGTATAAAGTTAATCTGAGACGGTTGTATAATTTGTTCCGTTGATGAAACCGTGCAGCCATTGGCATCTTGCACAACTACGTCATAATTACCTGCTGACAAGTTGTTAAACAATACTGCTGACTGATACGTCAAACCGTTATTCACAGAATAAGACAACGGTGCTGTTCCACCAACTGCAGAAATGGTAATGCTGCCATTGCTCATTCCATAACAACTTACATTGCTTACTGTGCATGGAGGCAAAACAGGAGCGGGAGCATCGGTTACATTAATTGCCATATAGGCTTTACATCCGTTGGAATCCTGCACCACCATATTGTAATTTCCTGCAAGCACTGATGCGAACTGCGATAATGCCTGATACGTTATACCACTGTCAGCTGAATAGGATATAGTACCGGTACCGCCTGCTGCTGTTACATTTATTACGCCATTTGCATTGCTGCAAGTAGCTCCACCGGCAACAGCATTTATAGTCAGAGCGGCAGGTTGCTGAATGACAGAAGATGCAGTAGCAGTACATCCGTTGGCATCCTGCACTACAATCTGATAATTCGCCTGAGGCAGGTTGTTAAAATAGTTTCCTGACTGGAAACTGCTGCCATTGTTTATTGAATATTGCAAGGCACCTGTACCTCCGGTAGCACTAACGGTTACTGAGCCATTCGACAATCCATAGCACTTCACATCTGCTGCAACAATATTTTGAATTGCCGGGCCACCCTGATTAGGAATTACAGCCTGTGCATTTACTGAGCATCCGTTATTGTCCTGAACAACTACACCGTAATTAGATGCATTCAATCCATTAAACTGAACAGATGATTGGAATGATGCTCCATTGTCAATGGAATAAGTCAACGGTGCTGTTCCTCCTATTGCGTTGAAGGTTATTACACCATTGGAATTACCGCAGGTAGAAGGTGTGATAGCTGTATTGAATAATATCGGTGAAGGTTCTGTTAAGAGTACATTGTAAGTCGTTTGACATCCGGCAGCATCAAGCACAATAATTGCATAATTGCCTTGCAGGAGATTATTAAATGAGGATGCTGCAGAATAAGTTTGCCCGTTATTAATAGAATATTGCAAAGCTCCGGTACCACCGGCAGCATTCACGTTAATGGTTCCGTCATTGCTTCCATTGCAGGTTAACGAAGTATAAGTAACACTTGAAATCGTTGGTGCATTGGTATTGCTTACAGAAGCCACATCGTTGGCAACACATCCGTTGGCATCCTGCACCACTATTTGATAATTGCCTGCACCCTGATTGGCGAAATTGCCATTAGGCTGAAAAGTTGTTCCGTTATTTATTGAATATTGCAAAGCTCCGGCACCACCGTTTGCATTTACCGTGATACTTCCATTAGTCGCTCCACAGGTAGCATCGGTTGTTGCCGTGTTTACAATAATTTCATCAGGTTCAGTAATGCTGACACTTGTTGAAATAGAACACCCTTGCGCATCGTTGACAATTACCGTATAATTTCCGGCCTGAAGAGAAGAAAATACATTGGAAGTTTGTGTGGTAATACCTCCATTGATACTGTAGGTTAATGTTCCGCTGCCACCTGTAATATTCACAGTTATGGTTCCGTCATTATAGCCAAAGCAACTAACATTTGTAACAGGCGATGAACTTAAAACAGGTGATGAAGTATTTAAAACAGATGCAGCAACAGTTGATGTACACCCGTTTGCATCCTGAACAACTACATTATAATTTCCTGCAAGTAAATTTAAAAACAAGGAGTCGCTGAAATAACTGACGCCACCATCTACGCTATACAATAATACTCCTGAGCCACCTCCTGCTACAACAGTAAGTGTTCCATTGGAACTTCCACATGAAGCATCTGTTGAAGTTGTGTTAACAGTGATAGCCTGCGGCTCCGTTAACACAGTACCGGATGTTGCAGTACATCCATTGGCATCCTGAACAATTACCTGATAACTGCCTGCCTGCAGATTGGTAAATGAGCCATTGCTTTGATAAGTTATTCCATTGTCAGAAGAGAATTGCAGAGGTGCTGTTCCATTGCTAACCGAAACTGTCAAAGTACCATTATTACTTCCATTGCAACTTAAATCAGTATGTGCAACACTATTGATGACAGGCGAAGGAGCCGTGCCCACATTTTTAACAGAGGTAGCAGTACAACCATTCGCATCAGAAATCAATAATTGATAACTACCTCCTGTAAGACCAGTAAACTGATTAGCTGATTGAAATGTGTTTCCATTATCGTTAGAAAACTGATAAGGTAAGGTTCCTCCGCTTGGATTGATGGTTATGCTTCCATTTGCCAAACCACAGGTAGAACCTAAAACATTTGAAGTAAACGTCAGTAAAGCCGGTTCGGTAACTACTGCCGATGAAGTAACCGTACAGCCATTGCCATCCTGAACTACAACAGCGTAACTTCCGGGAATTACATTTGTAAATACGGAAGATGACTGATAAGAAGATCCGTTATCAATGGAATATTGTAACATGCCGGTACCACCTGAAGCATTCACTGTAACAGAACCATTATTTAAGCCATTACAAGTAACATCGGTATTGCTCACTGAACTTATTGCAGGAGCTGCATTATTATTTACTACGGCATCCAGTGAATCAATGCATCCATTTCCATCCTGAACGAACATTGTATAAGTTCCGGCAGGAAGAAATCCAAAAAATGATGATGACTGGAATGAAACACCATGATCTATGGAATAAAGTAAAGTGCCTGTGCCACCTGAAGCGCTGATGGTAACAGAGCCATCAGCCTGATTGCAATTGGCATTACCGGTGGTTGCACTTATGGATACAGGTGCAGGCTGGCTTAATGTAGCTGATGCACTAACCGAACACCCGTTGGCATCGGTAACCATTACCTGATAGTTGCCTCCTGTAAGGCTGGCGAAATTATTGGATGACTGGAATGTTACACCATTATCAATTGAAAACTGCAGCGGGTTGCTGCCTCCGCTTACTGTCACTGTTATAGCACCATTATTGGTACCACTGCAGGTGATTGGAGTAACTGCCACATTGCTGATTACCGGTGATGGTGCTGATGCAACATTTACAGATGACGAAGCAGAACAACCATTTGCATCCTGCACCAACAACTGATAGCTTCCTGCATTCAGATTAGTGAAAGAATTAACAGGTTGGAAAGTTGAACCATTGTCGATAGAGAACTGTAAAGGCTGAGTGCCTCCTGAAGCATTTATTGTGATACTTCCGTTCGCTAAACCACAAACAGATTTCTGAGTGCCTGAAGTCATTGTTAACAATGCAGGCTCCGTTATGGTTGCCTGTGAAGTAACCGTGCAACCCGAAGCATCCATCACCACAACTGCGTAAATGCCGGGAGTTAAATTATTAAAAGTATTTGTCGGCTGATAAGTCAAACCATTATCAACTGAATATTGAAGTGAACCGGTTCCGCCATTTGCTGTGACCACTACCGAGCCGTTACCTGTGCCATAACAAGTAATATCAACAGAAGAAACTGCAGAAATTACAGGTGCTGCATTGCTGTTTACAGTAACAGAAACAGAAGCAGTACACCCATTTCCATCCTGAATGATTATATTATAATTTCCTGCGGTAAGAAACCCAAACTGTGATGATGACTGATATGACACACCATTATCAATAGAATATTGCAATGCTCCTGCCCCTCCTGATGCATTAACCGTAACAGACCCATCAGCCTGTCCGCAGTTTGCATTAGACGATGCTGCTGTTGCATTTACAGGAGCCGGTTCAGAAATTGTTGCTGCCGCTGTTGTTGTGCAACCATTGGCATCACTTACCATAATCTGATAATTACCTCCTGCAAGATTCTGAAACACATTTGAACTCTGATAGGTGCTACCATTGTCCACAGAAAACTGAAGTGGCGATGTGCCTCCCTGTGCATTTATCTGAATTTGTCCATTAGCCAATCCGTTGCAGGAAATATTGATGACGGGTGTATTGAGAATGGTTGCTGCAGGAGCATCATTTACAACAGCAGATGCAGTCATGGTGCAACCATTGGCATCCTGCACTACTATTGCATAATTACCAGAGACAATATTTGCAAAATTACCAGAAGGCTGAAAAGTGTTTCCATTATTAATAGAATACTGAAGTGCGCCTGTTCCTCCTGAAGCACTCACACTAATGGCACCATTAGCATTGCTACAAACCGATCCGCTTATGTTGGTGCTGATAGCAATAACTGCCGGTTCAGAAATAACTACAGAAGAAGTTGCAGTACAACCATTGGCATCTTGCACTACCACAGAATAATTTCCGGGAGACAGTGCATTAAATGATGATGATGAGAGATAAGTATTTCCATTATCAACAGAATACTGGAGTGAGCCTACACCTCCGTTTGCATTGACGGTAATAGTTCCATTGTTTGCACCAAAACAGGTAATATCCGTTGAAGGAGTTGAAAGAATAACCGGTGCTGACTGATTATTGACAGCAACAGTAGATGATGCAGTACAACCGTTGGCATCCTGCACTATAACTGTATAATTTCCGGATAACAATGAGTTGAAAGTTGAAGATGACTGATAAGTTATTCCGTTATCTATACTATATTGCAATGCGCCCGTGCCACCACTTGCTGAAGCATTTACTGCGCCATCACTATTACCACATGTACTTGCCGTTGAACTCAGCGATAAATTAATTGCAGAAGGTTGTGTAAGAGAAATATTACCTGAAGCAGTACAGCCGTTGGCATCCATAACCAATACCTGATAACTTCCTGCCGAGAGACTGCTGAAATTTCCTGATGACTGATAGTTACTTCCGTTATCAATTGAATATTGCAAAGGAGCTGTTCCTGCTGAAGTGACAATTGCAATTGAACCATCACCGGAGTTATTACAGGTAAGACCAGAAGTATTAATACTGCTGATAACAGGTGATGGAGCATCATTAATTGTTACACTCTGACTGATGGTGCAACCATTAGCATCCTGAACAACCATATTATAATTTCCGGAAGAAAGATTTGAAAAATTGTTGGAGGACTGATAACTACCGCCATTATTGGAACTGTACTGATAAGGTGAAGTACCACCACCGGCATTCACTGAAATACTTCCGTTAGAATTACTGCAAGTGGTACCTGTTAAAGCAGGTGTGAGAGATAAAGGTAATGGCTCTGTAATAATACTACTTGAACTTGCCTGACATCCAGTGGCATCCTGCACAACAATAAGATAATTTCCCGGAGGCAGGTTGTTGAATGATGCAACTGCATTGAAGGTGTTTCCATTATCAATTGAGTATTGTAAACTTCCTGTTCCACCGCTGGCATTTATAACCAATGAGCCATTATCAGAACCATTACAGGTAATATCCGTGTGACTGACAGAGTTAATTATCGGTGCAGCTAAGTTCTGAACAGATACACTTCCTGCGGCACTGCAGCCATTGGCATCTAAAACAACTATCTGATAATTTCCGGCTAACAACGAATTAAAATTTCCTGTGCTCTGAAAGGTTGTTCCATTGTTAATAGAATATTGCAAAGGTGCAGTTCCACCGCTGCCATTTAAAGAAATTGTACCATTGGCATTACCGCAATTTGCATCTGTATGAGTGCTTGTGAAGGCTACTGCTGAAGGCTCAGTAATTGTAACGGATGTGGTTGCTGTACATCCGTTTGCATCTTGCACTATTATCTGATAAGTGCCCGGTGATAAA
>JAFDWZ010000060.1 GCA_018268195.1 Bacteroidota bacterium
GAGGGTGTTGTGCAACAGACACCCGTGTTAGCACTCGTTTTTCTGTCTGTCGTGTTAGTCATTACTTCCTAAAAAATAGATTGAATGTAATGGTAGCATATTCTTGTCATCGTCAGTTAGTTTGTTGTAAAACTCTTGCCAAAGGTCAATAAAGTTGTCAATGTCTAACAGTTTAATGTGTCTGTGACTTTCTCTTGCTGAACGTTCAGCTTCTGATGTAAATGTCCCCGATGTTACAAATAAACCAATGTCACCGTCTTTGTTAAGTAATCCTGTCAAGCTACGAATGTCGTCAACTGGAACTGATGCGTCAGGTCTGTGCTTAACTTGCACTTTCAGTCTTGGAGCTGTCGCACCTAATGGGTCGTTGTATGCAACAATGTCTAAACCACCGTCTTTGCCTTTTGGCGAAATAAATGGAGTATGATATTTCATTGCTCTCAATAATGCGGCAACCATATCTTGAAATTCGTAAGCATTTTTGCTTCTTATGTAGTCTTTAATACCTGCAATGGCTTGTTCTTCTAATAAGTCAAGATTTGCTTTTTGAGTCTGTGTCTTATTTTCTTCAAGTTCGGTCGGTTCGTCTTCGGTGTCTTTTCCTTTTTTCGGTTTGGTTTCTTTGTTGTCGGCAGCCCAAGTTCTGTAAAGTTGTGAAGCTGTCTCAAGAAGTTTAGCTGGTCCAAGTTTAATTGCCTTTTCGCCTTCATCAGTTAGATACCAAACGCCTTTGTTTTTTCTTAAATATCCTGCTTTAATTGCGTCAATGGTGTAGAAATGAAGAATTGACTCCCATCTAACATAACCTGTCTTTTCATAAACCTGTTTTTCCCATTCTGTTAGTTCAACTGTTTCACGGATTTTGTCAATTACTTGTTTGCCTGGAAGCTGTCCGCCAACTTCTTTCAAAATTTTAAAAGTCGCAAATAATGTCTTGGCTGCTGACCGTTTTGAAGGAGCTAATTTTTCTAATTCTTTATCCATTGTCTATTTGTTGTCGTGTCGTTTTAAAATGAGTGCTAACGGTTTTGCAGCTTGGCGAAGGAGCGGAAAATCGAAGCTAAAACTTTCAAATTAGCACTACCGTAAGCAAAACCGCTTGGTGTTGCGAACTTACAAAATTCACTCGCAAAAACCAAGCGGTTTTTGCGACAATCGAAGCCGAAACGTTCAACTTAGACGGAACTCCGCTCTTTTGCCAAACTGCTTGTTATAGCCAGTGCCTTTTGTTGTCATTGCTTTGTTGTCTTAAATGATTTTATCATAAAGTATGTCATCGGAATAAAAATCAGTCCTAATGTCAATGGTAAAAACCAAACACCAAGTCCGCTTGTTTGTCCGTTTACATTTCTAATTCTTTGCAATGCAATTAGTCCAAAAATGACAACGATAATGAACTTTAAATACCTAATCAGACGTGTTGCAATTGTGTATTGTTTTAATGCGTTGTCTGTGGTTATGTTGGTCGGATAATTAAAAACGTGTGGAAATTTATTCAAGATTGTCAGTCCGACAAAAAGAACTGTCGCAATTAAAGGCAATGTCAAAATGTTGCCTTTCCCGCCAAAACCGTCTGCTTGTCCTGCACCGTTGTAATGTATTGGAATAGTGTCGGGCAAGTTTGTGTAATTTACGACTATCAAAACCCAAATTGCAATAATTGAAGTCCAACCAAGAATTTCAAATGTCTTGTCAATTGTAGTAAGTTCTAATTTAATTTTCGGTCTTTCATTCATAATCGTTCAATTTCGCACGGTCTGTCGTGGCATTGGCTATAACGAAGAAGGGATTAAAGAAGTAAAAAAAAGAAGGAGTAAAAGTTACCATAGTTTGTTAAAATTTTTGCAACCATAAAGATAAATATTTTGCCGACAAGTAGGTTGCAAAAATTTTATCTTGCACTCATTTAATTAGAATTACTACCGTTTGATAACCGGATAAAGCCCTTCTTTTTTTTATTTCTTTTAATCTTATTGTTATAAGCAGTGCATCTCGATTAATCAAGGCTCTGTCGGTTTGAGTTTAGCAGACCGGAAAACTTGCAGTATCCTGTGTGGTTGGTTTGCTTTCTCTATTAAAAGTTTTGGTGGAGCGTGGGGTTGTGCGACTTTTAATTGTGAAAGCAAAAGGGTTGGCTTTTGAAATTGTGCAGGTTTGATTTGCTTCTACATTTTGGTGGTGCTTTTTGCAATGACTTCTGACAAAAGTTATCATTTTGATAAAGACCTAAACTAAAAAGTGATGTCCTTTTGTTATATATGTGAAGCCAGTTATTAAAAAGAGATGCACCGGAATGATTTCGATGAAGGCAGTTACCGTTGCCATGAAGCCAGTTATAAAAAAGTGATGCACCAAAATAAAAAATGTTTATCCCAAAATAAAAAAGGGGTGCTTGGAAACGGAAAAGTGCTGCTTGGAAACCAAAAAGGGGAAGATTTGTCAGGGGTTAAAATTTTGATTTTTTTGTAAGAAACTGGTTGTGAGGTAGCTTAATGTTTTTAGAAAAAGTTACATGACGATGTGGCAAAGGATGTAAGGAAATGCCATCAACGAATACGAATTTTTGCGAATTAACGAATGAAAAGAGCAGGGCTGGTTAAATTATGCTATCGGGATTTTAGGAAAAAAAATCAACCACTAAGGCACTGAGAACACAAAGGGCGCTAAGTAAAATGGTTGGTATTACTGTTGTGCATATACTGTGCCGAAGTTTTATACATATATATATAGTATCAAAAAAAAGTTTAGCTATTTTGAAACATTATGAAACCAGTGCCGTAAATATTGTCTGAAATCGGGATTGTAAGATTCGCAATCAGATTTCAAAAATCAAAAATAGGAATCTGAAAATAAAAAGTTGAACTAAAAAGTAATTTATCTAACACAAATAAAAAAATAATCAAAAATGAAAAATTCAAATTACCCCACAGCACAATGGTTAATGTATGCAACTTTACGTTTGCTTATTAGTAATTGCAGAAACAAGCAGTCAGAATTTTTATCGTTTTCGCCTGCTTACAATGATACTTTTTTAAGCAATTTAAATTTAGAGGTGGATTCGGCAGAGGCACTTCCTTCGGAAGAAATGCGTGCGCAGGAGCATAGTCAGCTTTTGGAATAGTTGAAGCCATTGTTCAGAGATTGCCAAAAGAAGTTTATGTTTTTGAAAAGTTATATATCGCTTGCATTTCCGAAGGATTTGTGGTTGATAAACTGGAACAGTGCGGGTTGGAGTATGTATAACACGGATATGAACTGGAGCCAGACGCAGGCTATGTATGCACAGGCATTGCAATATATAGATGCTCATTTGGCTGAATTGACTGCGAATGAAAATATGCCTCCTGATTTTAAAGATAACTTTAAATCTGCGGTTGAGGTTTATACCGGGAAATTGAATGCGTTTACTGCTGCAAAAATCACGGCAGCAGAAGGAACGGATTTAAAGATTGATGCGAACAATAGTATATATGAAAAGGTGATTGATAAGATTTGTGAAGTGGGGCAAAAAATATTTGCAGACGATGATACTAAACGCGGTGAGTTTAGTTTTGAAAAGATGAGTGAAACGATTCGTCCGCTTGGTGCAGCAGGTTTGAAGGGTATTGTAACAAAAGACGGACAGCCGCAATCGGGTTTAATAGTTGAATTGGAAAATGGAAATATGAGTGTGGTTACTGATGCTGATGGTGCGTTTGATTTTGGAAATAAGTTAGCCAGTGGTAATGACATGATAATTGTTAAACAGGGTGACCAGATTTTGACGGAGGATGAGGTTGATTTATCTCCGGGTGTTACTAAGCGGGAAGATGTGGTGATACCGCCTACTCCTGTTGTTTAAAAGAAAATAGAATTTGTTTTGTGGAAACGCTCTGAGAAATTGGGGCGTTTTTTTTTGTTTCTTTTTACCGAGGAATTATTATTATTTTTTTGCAGATAGTTTGACTATCGGTTTTGAGAATACAATAATAAATTCCGTTTGCAAGTTTTGGCAATGAAAAATTTTGTGTAATGGTTGATTGGGGTAATGGTTGAGAATAAATAATTTTATCTGTGACATCAAAAATTTCTATTCTTCCACTTTTATTTTCCGGCAATGAATATGATACTGAAAAGTTGCCGTTGTTAGGATTTGGAAAAATATTAAAATGAAAATTATTTTCTATTTCGGTAATAGATGTAAGTGTATCGCAAGGGCTGCCTTCATCGGCACCGAGGTTGTAGTTGGGCATGTTGGGTAAGCCAAGAATGGATTTTCGACCTCCAAGAGAGATACTGTATTGGGAAAAGCCACATGAAACTGCATCAGAGTCAGGGAAATTAATGACACTAAGATTCATGTTTTGTGTTGTATAATTATTGTTAGGAAAAGAAGTACCATAAGAGGATGCTATGTAGATTTTGTTATTATTAGCTATTTGATGTTGACCCAAAGGGGTTGATGGATTTGTGGTAGAAAAAATTATAGATTTAGAACTTGGAATGTTAGAAGTAAGGAGATTTAATTGAAATAATTGATATGATAAGTTTGAAGTTAGTCCATTGTGCCAATTTGAAACATAGACTTTTGAATTATCCGATGAAAAGGAACAACCGTAATACCCATTTAAAGGGGGCAGTGGACTTGCGGGAGTTATGTTCTGATAGTTAGAAAATATTCCGGTGCATCTGTCGAAATCAAACAAATCAATCATATCTGTTCCTACGCAAAGAAGTTTTGTCCCATCATTTGAAGGCTGTATTTCACCTGACAATCCATTAAACGGGTAATTCTGATTGTAGAATGTGCCTATTGCTTGTTTAAAAGGTGCTGAAATTCCATTAGGTGTAGTTAAAAACAATAAAAATGTATCTGTTGAAGCGGTATTATATTGCCATTGGTGAGTTATTATCCACCAATCACGCCCGTTACCGTGTTTGATGCCAGTAAGTTTTTCTGATAAAGATGAAGCGTTATAAAGTAGCACGTTTTTTTGAGTAACTGCTCCATTACCCGAGTTAAGGCTCATATCTACTACAGAATAATATAAAAACCTGACAGAGCCAATTGAAAAAATATAATATTTGGCACTGTCGGACGGGAATGGAATAATAATTAAACCATTGGTAATTGTTCCATCACCTAATATGCTATCTCCATTTTGAATTAATTGATGACTGGCGTTCCAAACATTTATGTAACCAACCGTATTATTTGTATAGCCGCCACAATAAAATAAAAGATTACCGATGCTGTCAGAAATAGAAGCACTTGCTTCTATTGAATTAATATTTGAAGAAGATTGATTCACAAAATTTCCTGACTGTAATGCTAATGTTACAGAATCGCCAAAGCACCATGTATCACCTTTTCCCTGCGAGAATAATTTGCAAGAAAGAAAAATAATAAAAAGAAAAATAAAATAGAATTGTTTCATAATTCAAAAGCCCCTGAAAAGAACTCTCAGGGGCTTGAAATAAAATTAGTGAATTATTGAAACTTTACCTGACTTAGTTACTGAATCATTTACACTGATTTTATAAAAATAAATTCCAGCATTGAATTTATCACATGGTAAAATGAGGTGATTGTAATATTGCTTGAGATTTGATTTTGTTAATTCTTTTCCAGAAATATCAGTGATGCTGATTGTTGCCGATTTATTTTCGGGCAAGAAATAATCCAAGTAAAGTTGACTGTTAGCTGGATTGGGGTATAAGTTAAAATATTGCGACTGAACAGATGTCTCAGGATGTTGATTGGCTTTTCGGAGATATGAGTTGGGGTCGCAGATATCATCGTAAAACCATTGTTGGTCGTCCACAAGTGAAGCCAATAACCTTGCGCGGTAAACAGCGGGTCCTGCTTCAAATGGACATAAGGCAGCAATCGAATATATCCAGTCTAACTGGTCTTGTGTGAAATCATAATTGCCACGAGCAACAGTTGAGAGGTAAATATCATTAATAATTTTGGAGTAGAACTCTATCAATTTAGTATCTGTAACAGCAAGGTTGCGCGTTTTTGCGCTGTCAATTTGTATGGTATCGGGGTCATTAATGATTGTGTCGAGAAATGCTTTTGAAATGTACTTGTCAATATCTTTAAAATCGGCAACTGGATGACCTTGTGCATCCTGAATAAAATCTTGTATAACTGAGGTTGGAGCAGTGATAATGTTTGCACTTGAGGCTACGTTATACATTTGGCGTTGTTTAATCCAGCGTTCTTCATCCGTAAGTAAGCTATCGTGAATGGTATCTGTAATTCCAGCTTCCGTATCTTCAATAACACGCCAGCCTTTATGGTCGTTACAATCAGCAGGGTTAAATGGGTTCAAGATATTTGAAACAACGTCAAACAAAGTAGTTCCATCGTTAGCATGAGTAATTATTGAGTAAGGAGGACCAGGGCTTTGTACATCAAAAAATGTTGCCCCATTGATATTTGAAAAACCGGCAGCATAGGTATCAAAATAAAGATTATTTGTCCACTGATTATCGGACACATCACCTAAAAGGGAATTACCCTGCTCACCAATATCTCCGCCATTTTCGAGATAGAAGCCGTAATAGTTTCCATCCATAATATTTAGTTTAACTTTTGCACCAATCATTTTGCCGCGACAAAGAATTCCTCTTTCTAATGCGTTAACATAGTTCCCGCATATATAAGGTGAATTACACATTTCGGCACAAATTCCGTAAACGGGTTTAGGATTGGAAAGACTAACAACAATATTATTGGTAATATCAGGGAAGCATGAATTGAGTGTATAAACTCCGTAGCCAACTTGATTGTTAGATGGATTTGTGAAAAATGTAATGCGATTGTTATCAATAGTTGGGAAACCTTCATTTTGAACCCAAATTGCATATTTGGTGTCGTTAACTTCGTTGCCTCTGATAAATAAGCGATGTATGTCTGTACAGGAATATTCTAAATCGCGAATAGCTACTGCATTATTATGAAGATCAAGTTTGTTTTGAAGGACACGAATTTGTGTAGCACGGGGATTGTATAAAATAAAAATTCCTTCATGTATGTTAGGAGAGTTATGAATATAATTGCCAGATGGGCTTTGTAAACTCAATAAGTCTATATTTCTTAAACAATCCCTAATGAATATGCCTCTGATGCGAATAGATTGGAAATCGTTATCAGCAATGCGAGGTGAAAAGTTTTTATAAATATAAATTCCCATCCAAAGATTTACAAACTGATTTGCAGAATATAGTGTTGAACTATATCCCATCTTTGTGCCTATATTAAGTTCATAGGCGTTGCCATTAACTCCTGTTGCGTAAATTCCTCTTGAAGCAGTAGAAATATTGTTGGAGTTTATAAAATTGTTTATAACAGTTGTTTTTGAATCCTGAATTCTTACACCTGCAAGTGTAAAATCTTTGATCGTATTTTTAAATGCAATATTCGCGTCATCTCCAATTGTAACATTTCCAGTATTGTTCTTGACCATGATAGCTGAACCAGTTGTAGAACCGTAGTTAGGATTCTGAATTGCCGAAGGGCAATCAAAAAGCGACCCTCTAATATAACCAGAATATGCTGAACTCGTTACTCCCTCTATATCAACATGAGTTGCATTCTCAGTATAGTGTGTATTTACATCAATTTGAATAATCCCGCCATTAGGTGTAGAGGTTGCAAGAACTGCATTTTCTATTATTGCACCATTTTGTGTTAATAGGGAGCCATTGGGTCCGTAAACAACAATTCCATCCCACATTGAGCAGCAGGCATTCGAGATTTTACCTCCATCAACTATAAGATGCGCATTAGGTTGTACATAAATCTTACCACCTGCTGGCATAAAAACACTACACTGTATTGTTAGGGTATTTCCGCTTGTAATTGTTATATCACCACCAACTGCTTTTGAGGTTGTCCATGTTTGAGAAGAATTTACTGTGATTGAGTTGGCAGGATCATAATCGCAATAGGTTAAAAATCGTGTTGTGTTGTAGGAAGGATTGGCAGTATTTGCGTTCATGTGAAAATATCCCATTTGCATGGGAGAAAGGTAATTTCTACAAATGTTATATCCCATAATATTATTGGAAACCTGATATGTGCATCCTGCACAATTGTTGCTTCCTATAAAATTTGTTGAGCAACCTGTCCAAGCTAAATTACAATCAGGAGCATAAGTGTCTGTAAATTGATCGTCACCACAAGGCACGCACGCTGGAAATGCAGTGCAACAGCCAAATTGATTACATCCACCATAGGTATGAGAAAGCCCTCCGGCACTATGCCCTAATTCATGTGCCAATACTTGTGCCCAAGCCCAAGTGAAAGTATTTGCTGGGTTACTCAAGGAATCCATCCTAAAGTTTACATAACCATAGGGTCCGCACCCACCATGACCTCCACCTGTGTAGTACCAAAATACATTTATTTCATTGCATTTGTTAATTCCCCAAGCGTTATAATAAGAAGAACCACACCATTCAGTTCCATAGTAATAATTATCATTATCATGAAAGTAAATTCCTTTGAGTTCAAATCTTATTCTGCTATCATTAATATTTTGTGCAGGAGGTGCAACAGGAAGGGTGGGGGGACCAATGTTTTGATACATACTACTCATGGTTGCAACAAATGCTTGCATTTGAGAAGTCCAAGCAGGACTTGGCTGAATTATACCCCACCCACTGGTTTTCCTAAAGAAATGAAAATTAATCTTAAAGGTAATCACGGGTGTGTTTTGGTAATTGTTTGTTGGATCAGGTTCATAGTTTACATAATTTGTACAAGATGGGGGCTGAGAGACCATATTGCTTGGCGGATTATCAGGGGTGAAGCATTCAAGTTGAGCATTGACCTGAAAGAAAAAAAATAATAAAGTAAATACCAAAGAGATTTTTAAGGTAATTGTTTTTTGTTGAATAATTTTATTTTTCATTTGAGTTTGATTTTAAAAAATTAAAATGATATAACTTGTTATTTACGCTTAAATTGCAATGATAAAAACCAGATGATAGTACTTTAACATCCAAAGAAAAAGGATTTAATGAAAAGAAAATGTCTTCTTTATATACGATTCTGCCAAGGGAATCATAAAATACAAAAACACTTTGTTTATTTTTAAAATGTTTGGGCAGCTTTAAATAAAGATTATTATTTACCGGATTAGGGAAAACAGAAATGCTGTTTTCAAAGGAAATATGCGTAACACCAAGAATAATTTGATCACAAGAATCAGCAATTCCTGTTTCATATAATCCAAGAACTGAATCGGAATAACATCTTAAGGGTCCGCTATTGGGATCACAGATACAATACTGAGGAAAGAAATAACCGACATCTCCTATTTTTTCTATTATTTTTCCACCAAACCCAAAACAATTAGGTGAGGAAAAAACAGGTGCAGTATAGATAACCTTAAGCGTGTCGTTGTTAATTACTTCACTTGAGGTTGAGTCTACGGTAACTATTAAAGAATCAAAAGTTGGGCTTTCAGGATAGACAATCCAAGAACCGCCTTGAGTAGCAGCAAAATCATAAAGTAGTTTAAATGATTGTAAATAGCTATTATAAAAATAAACTTTGTTGCTATCAGAGTAAATATAAACGGTTGCAGGTAAAAAATCGCACCCAGATAATTTGTTAAGTTTTTTGCATTGGATAGTGTTAATTACTGTATCAGAAATAACCTCAAGCGTGCTAAAGCTTGTATCGGGAGAAAGAAATGAAGGTTGGCTGTAATACCACTTCGCCCCATTTGGATAAATATTTTGAGCAGGCAGTTCAAAAGAACTGAAAAAAAATAAAAGCAACCAAACAAGTTTCCTCATCATGTTTAAAGTTTTTAGATTTAATACAAATGCAGGAATTAAAAACGAGAAGTAAAATAAATCCTATTTTAGGACTTTACCAAATAAATTTATGAACAGTTACATAATTTTAAATGGAAATGGAATGGTGTGGTTGGGCAAAAAAAATTGTGAAACAACATAGCGGTTGGCTATGCGCAGTTGCGTTGTTTCTCTATTTTTTTTGCGAAGGATAGCAAACAAGGCTCTGCCTGCATTGCAGTTTGTTTGAGAGTGCTTGCGAAATTTTGATTTATTACTGCTGCCCGCATTGCTTATAACGTTTTGGGTATTGCCGAAGGCGGGGATTTTTAGCACTAAAGTTCAATCGAAGAACGAAAGCTGAGTTTTGCACTTCCGTTGATACGAAGCCGTTCAGCCCCGCTTTTGGCAATACC
>JAFDWZ010000061.1 GCA_018268195.1 Bacteroidota bacterium
CTCAGTGCAGGAAGTTACACTTCGTATTTATGGTCAACCGGAGCAACCACTGCAAATATTTCTGCAAACACATCAGGCGTTTACACAGTAACAGTGACGGATGCGAATGGATGTACAGGAAGTAATACGTTTAATCTTACTGTCAATCCCAATCCAACCCCAACCATTACAGGAGTCACAGCATTTTGTCAGGGAGCTAATTCCACATTAAATGCAGGCGGAGGTTACGCCAGTTATCTGTGGTCAACAGGAGCCGCAACACAAACGATAAATGTTTCATCCGGTACTTCTTATGCTGTTACCGTAAGTAATGGTTACGGATGTACGGCAACAGTGTCTGTTCCGGTAACGGTTTTTGCGCTTCCCGCTCCTGTTATCAATGGACCTGCAGGTATCTGTCCGGGAGCGTCTGCATCTTTGTCAACAGGCACTTTCGTATCTTACCTTTGGTCTAACGGAAATAGTTCTCAGAGTATTAATACCAACGTGCCAGGAATTTACGCAGTTACGGTAACCGACAATAACGGGTGTGTGGATTCAACCGTGTATTCACTTGCATCGTTTTCAAATCCAATACCAACTATCGCAGGCCTTGCTTCTATCTGTCAAAATCAGACATCTTTACTCGATGCAGGAAATTATTCAGCATATAGCTGGTCAACAGGTGCAACAACACAAACTATTTCAGTTACACAAAGCGGAAACTATACTGTTACCGTTACCAATACTACCGGGTGTACGGCAGCGGCTTCGTTTGCTGTCACAGTGCACCCACTTCCAACACCTGCCATCACCGGTGTGAGTGCATTTTGCAGTGGCGATTCTTCGACATTAATTGTACCCGGAAGTTATGTTGGTTACAACTGGTCATCCGGAGGTTCTACATCAGCTATTACTGTTAACGCACCGGGTACTTACGTGGTTACTGTTACTGATAATAACGGATGCTCGGCTACTGCATCACAAAATATTACTGTATGGAGTCTCCCTACACCTGTTATCACCGGTGACAGCAATATTTGTACAGGCGAACAATCAACACTATCTGCAGGAAGTTATATTAATTACTTATGGTCTTCAGGAGCAGTTTCTGATTCTATTACTACAGCCGTTGCAGGAAATTATATGGTTACAGTTACAGATGTAAACGGCTGCGAAAACACTTCAGCTCCATTTACCGTTGCAGTACATCAACTTCCGACTGCTACACTTAGCGGAACAACAGCTATTTGTATTGGACAGACAACACCATTGCAATTTAATATTTCCGGTACACCACCTTACCGTTATCAATATACAGATGGCAGTTCCACATTTGGTCCATTCACTACAAGCAGTACAAATTTCAACATAACGGTAGCACCTAACGTTGCTACTACTTATACTTTGAATATGATTAACGATTTATACTGTACTGGAACATTAAGCGGAGCAGCAACAATAACCGTAAATCCATTACCGCAGCCTGTTATCACAGGACCCTCGGCTATTTGTGAAAATGAACAGGCTACACTGTCAACTGGAACCTTTACTTCTTATCAATGGTCAACAGGAGAAAGTACACCATCTATAACAGTTAATACAGATGGCAATTATGTATGCACCGTAACCTCAGCTGATGGTTGCGAAAATAATGCTACTTATCATTTAACGGTGAATCCATTACCTGATGTGTCGTTTACGAACGATAGCAGCCTGACCTGTGAAGTTCCTCGCATACATTTTACAAATACTTCCGTTTATCCGGCAGGCTCAGTTTTCAGTTGGAATTTTGGTGATGCTATTACATCAGAATTGAACCCTGTTCATCAGTTCGATAGTTCAGGAGTTTATCCTGTAACATTAGTAATAACCACTCCTGCAGGATGTATCGATTCTGTAACGCAAAATGTTGACATAACTGTTTTCCCATTGCCATTAGCAGCCTTTGATGTGAATCCCGATTTTGCTCCTTTATACAACTCAACAATTGAACTTAATGATAATTCAACAAATGCAGTTACCTGGCATTGGGAGTTTGGTGATGGCCAGAATTCTGATGAGCAAATTCAACAATATCAATATCAATCACCGGGCAAATACACAATCACGTTGCAGATTACCAATATTGCAGGTTGTGTGAGTACGGCAAGCCGCGAGGTAATGATTATGCCATTCTTTATTCCTAATGCATTTACTCCAAATGGAGATGGAAGAAATGAAACATTTTACGATCCCGGTTATGTATTTAATGTATCATCAGTTACTATGCGCATCTGGAACCGTTGGGGACAAATGGTGTTTACATCAGATAATATGACACATGTGTGGGATGGTAAAGATGCTTCAGGAAACGATGCCCCACAAGGAGTTTATTACTATACACTCAGAGTGGTACAGAATTCCGGTCAGGAGAATGATTATTCAGGTAGTGTTACGCTATTACGTTAAGCGGCTGTTGGGTGCTGGTGTTCTGTCGTCAGTCCTTGTAAACCATTGTCAGTGTTGGGTTTGAGTGTTATTGTCTGCTTTCTTTTATGTATGTCTGTGTTGGGTTGTGTGTGGCGTTTTTTATTTTTTTTTAAGGGTAGAAAATTTTTTAAAAACAATTTCTCTTGCGTTGGCTTTGCAAGCTCTTTGACAAAGCTTTTGTCTGTGCGTTAGCTTCCCGTAAGGGCGGGACAGGTCGTGGGGCTTTGGCAATGTGCTTGCAAAATGCGTGGGCTATTCTGCATCGTTTATTGCAATGATTATTTCATTAAAAAGTTGATTGTGTGATTGCTGAAATTTTATCAGTTGAGTTCTAGAACTTTCTGAAAATGTAACTTTGTCAGAGTTGTATTGAGCCATAAAATCGTGATTGTTTGTAATTAAGTCGGGTAGTTCAATTTGATAAGGTTTCAACTTGTTTTTGTCAATTTTATATTTTGTGTTAATAAGTGTCATTAAGTCGTCAATCTTGATATTCATTAACTTAAACCAAGGAATAACACGATGTGGATGAGTACTGTTCGAGTACAAATTATTCAAACAGGTTTTATATTCATTTCTAATGTCTTTTACTTCATTTATGAAATGGTCTTTTAAAACTCTTTTGTTTGTTAACTTATTTTGAATTGTTCTAACAATCCAATAAGCTAAAACTGCATTTACTATTACTCCCAATAATGCAATCCAGTCAGCAGCTTCTAACGAACAAAAGAAACTTAAACAGCAGCAGGTTGTTCCCATATTTCAAGTTTTAGCTCGTTATTAATTAGTCTATACCAAGCCTCGTGATTGGCTGTCACTTTTGGCTGTTGTTTATTTTTTCTTCTTGCTTCCCATTGAGGAAAAGTTTGATTTAAAATCATATCCTTCCAATGTGGTTCTTGCTCGGAAATAATTTCAATTTTCGGTTTTACTATTTCCAATGTGAAATCATAGACCAAATTTCCAAAAGCTTCATCTAAGAATGAAGAAGCATAACCTGCCGTAGCATCTAGGTTTACAGTTAGTTTTTCATTCTTTTCGTATGCTTCTTTAAATGCTTTATTTAAAACATTGTGATAGAATTTTTCTCCCGATTCATCACTGATGTTGCAGTGTCTTAATGCTGGAAATTCCGAGAAATCTTCCAATACGCTTATTGTTTTCATTGTGCTGATATTAATTTCGTTAAACAATCATTTGTCATTTCCCACTGGTAAAATGTTCCTTTAAACCTTGGTGTTCCTTTTTCAAATTCCTTTGAAAGAGCATCATTGTCAAAATGCAAAATTACATTGTTGGTTAAGACTTTTAAGTTATTAATTGTGCCTTGCTTGAAGTTTGCTTTTACTGCTGGCAAACCTTTATTTCTGTTATCCTCCTTCGTTGTTGAACCGTACTTTTTGTCAAATGCACCTTTGAGAATTTCATCATTGGATTTGAACACCTCAAAAAATCTTTTCGTAAATCGTCTATGCAATGATTCTAAAATACCCTTGCCAACATCTGTAACAGTAAATATTACACGGTCGTCTCTGTATTTAACACCTAAAAGCCATTGCTTATTATCTGTTCCGCTCCATTCAATAGAGTTTCCGCATATTTCCAAAATTATCGTCCGTAACGGTTGACAATATTTTTCAACGCCAGTTAAGTGACCAACTATTTTCTTAATTAAAAGACTGATTTTTCTGCTTTCTTCATCTGATAATCTTCCACAACCTTTTTCAAAGAACATTAATTCTGATTTTGGGGCTTTAGGAAATGGTTTGCCGTTATCATCGTATAAGTTATTCAAGTAACCCGATTCAATCATATAGTTTTTGCATTGTGGATTGTCAGGTAAAAAACTTCTTAGAATTACACCTTTGAATTTTAAATCATCTCCTATTGCAGTTAAAATACTGATTGTGCCGTAATCTATTTGAGTGACATCTTTAAGAGAAAGAATCACAAATTCAATTTTACCCCTTTTGCTTCTGTATTCTTCGCTTCTTAAATCACGAAAGAACTCCAAACATTTATCTGTATTTTCAATTAGCCTCAAATCGCTTGGAGCAATTACAGGCATTTTTATGTCGTGAGCCTGATGTTTCCTTTTTACTTTCTTTCTTGGCTTCCCTATTCTTTTTGCTCGTTCTTCTGCAAGACGTTTCTTGCGAAGTTTCTTTTCAATTTTTAGAAGTCTTCGCTTATGATAGGCTTTATATTTGGGTGTAGTATAAAGTTTTTTCATTGCTATACTTCTTCTTCAACCGGTTCTTTCCTCAACGCCTCTCTCAAAACCTGTTGCAGTAGTTTTTCATTTTGTGATTCACTTTGTTTGATGCTTGCTTCCAAGTCATTGCAATACTGCATTAGTTCGTCTATCTTTTGAACTATTCGATTTTGTTCTGCAATAGGCGGAAGAGGGAAATCAATTTCGTTCAAAATCTTTAAACTTAGGAACGGTTGTAAACCTCCTTTTGTAAGCTCTGCATAAATTTCATCCTTTCTTAAAAGGAAGTAGTAGAAAAGCAGCTTATTGGAAATTAGGTTTTGATTGAACTTTAAAATTGCTGTATTCTTAAAACTAAATTCAAAATCAACATCAATTAGCGCAGGAGTTCCACATCCAGCACCAATATTTACAACTAAAAGTTCCCCTTTTTGTGGATATGCTTTTATATATAGCTCTCTATGATATTTTTCATCAACGTAATTGCAATTGTCCCAATCGATTTTATCTGACTTAACTTGGGTTGCAGCTATATATGGAATTCCCTCTGAAACTTTAGGCGGAGTATTATGAAAGCCATCGGTTATTTTAGTGCAAATTTCTCCCAACCTACACCACTTCCAATTTTCAGGAATTTCAAAAGGTATTTCTTCGGGTTTGATGGGTGGTAGTTCTTTTTCTTTTTTGAGTTTCTTTTCAGCAATCAGTTTTTCTTTATCGGCTTTTATCTTTTTAAGCAATTCGCTTGCTGGTTCGTCTTTTTTATTTTGATCCACCAATTTGCCTTGCACCGCATCTTGCAAAAATTGCTGACGGAGTTTTTTAAGTAAAGAGAGTTGGTGGGTGAGTTCGGTGGAGATTGCGAATGAATTGTCTTTTTTTCTAATCAGTTCTTTTACTATTTCCTCCTGTTCTTCAATATTAGGAAATGGAATTTCAATTTCCAATATTTCTCTTTCGTGAATAGATTTTTGAGCAGAACCAGTAGTTTTAATTTTGTTTAGTTCATCATAAAAATATGGGGACTTTAAAAGAAATTTCAAATATTCTAAATTGATTCCTTCAACAGAAAACATTGGCATATTTTCAGTTGCAATACATCCATCAACCTCAATTGGAGCTATTCCAATTGAACCATCTTGTACACCTTGTCTTACGAACATAAGTGTATTTGGATATTTTTTAAGGTCAATTTGAAATTGTCTTTTTCGCCCAATTTCTTTACCCATTTTTGTACCACGAAATGTTACACCATCATATTTTGAAATAGTTACCTGCTTGTATTCAATATCATTTTGAACTATGTGCTCAATTCGGTATTGTTTTAAAATTTGCTTCAACTTTACTTTCTTCCAACTCATTTATATTAAATTTATTTGGCTAAAGCCAATTTTTGATTTTTTCTAATGGAATGGGCTAAAGCCACATTCCTATTCAATTCATTAAATTAATATTCAATAAATTTTATTCATTTTTGGAATGGGATAATGCCATATTCTTA
>JAFDWZ010000062.1 GCA_018268195.1 Bacteroidota bacterium
CTGTGTTGTAATCACCGCAAATGATGATGTTCTTTTTTTTCTTTCTCATCTCTTCTGCGCGTGCAAACAGCTTGTCGTAAAAATCAAGTTTGTACTTAATGCGTTCGGGGCCTCTTCCGCCATTCGGAAAATAAGCGGTATAAAGCACAAAATCTTCAAATTCCATTTCAATACTGCGCCCTTCCACATCAAAAGTTTCATCACCCAATCCGAATGATACTTTCAATGGTTCGTGTTTGGTGTAAACAGCCACACCGCTGTATCCTTTTTTCTGCGCTGAAAAAAAATAACTTTTGTAACCGTTGATGTTTTTTATTTCATCGTCTAACTGTTCGGGCTGCGCTTTGGTTTCCTGCAAACACAAAATATCAGGCTGTTCTTTTGCAAACCATTCGGGAAAACCTTTTTTCCAGATGGCGCGTATTCCGTTTACATTCCAGCAGAGTATGCGGTAGTTTTGTTGCGACATAATTATTTTTGTTTAAACATTCGGTTTCATGGCGTCCCAACCCTGCGCTTTCAGTTCCACTCTGTGGTCGGATTTGTCAAGCATATAATATCCTTCGCTTGCAGCAGTAATATGACCTATGATGGAAATATCGGCACGGCTTCTTATTTTTTCATAATCGGCAAGCGAAATGGTAAACAGCAGTTCGTAATCTTCACCGCCATTCATGGCGCACACCGTAGGGTCTAAATTAAATGCACGCGCCTGCTCGTACGTTTTTTCGTCAATAGGCAGTTTGCTTTCGTAAATCAAACAGCCTTTGTCCGACTGTGTGCAGATGTGCATGATTTCAGATGCAAGCCCATCGCTTATATCAATCATAGAAGTTGGTTTTACGCCCACTTCGGATAGTATGCGAATGGTTTCATCCTGCGCTTCGGGTTTCAGTTGTCGTTCCAGCAGATAATCGTTTCCTTCAAAATCGGGTTGCACATTCGGGTTTTCAAGAAACACCTGTTTCTCGCGTTTGAGAAGTTGCAAGCCCATGTATGCCGCGCCTAAATCGCCTGTTACGCATATCAAATCATTTTCCTTTGCGCCATTGCGGTAAACAATGTTTTCTTCTTTGGCTGCGCCTATGGCGGTTATAGAAAGTACAAGCCCGCTCTGACTGGAAGTAGTATCGCCACCCACTAAATCAACACCGTAATGTTTGCACGCCATCAATATTCCTGCATATAATTCTTCAATAGCTTCAAGCGAAAAACGGTTGCTTACAGCCATTGCCACCACCACCTGTTTTGGTTGTGCATTCATGGCGTACACATCAGAAAGATTAACCACAATGGATTTATAACCTAAATGTTTGAGCGGACAATACACAAGGTCAAAATGCACGCCTTCCACAAGCATATCCGTAGTTACCACCACTTGATTCCCGTTTGCATTTATAACGGCAGCATCATCGCCAATGCCCTTCACCGACTCTGGATTTTTCAGCTCTACGGCTTTTGCAATATGATTTATTAATCCGAATTCGCCTAACTGACTTAACTCGGTACGGTTATTTGCATTTTCAAACATAGGGGCAAAAGTAAGAATTTGAGTAGTTGAGTATTTAAGTAGTTAAGGATTTAAGGGGAAGAGAAAAAAAACTATAAACCAGAAGAAGACTTGGGCTGTTAAGTAGATACGATTGTCATTGCTCTTGCTCCAATTCTCGTTTTATTTTACGTCCACCTGTCAGCACATACCCTAATTTTAATGTAAGATAGCTCCCCGTCATGGAATATGTGCCAAATGTATATTCAGGCGTGTCCATAAAAAAACCGTAATCCCCTTTTACAATTTTTGCAAATGAAAAATTATACAACAAACTTATTTTAATATCATCAAAGTCTTTAAGTTTAATATCTGATGATGCTCCCAATTGGTAATTTAATCTTAATTTATATGGGACATTTACATCTAATACCATGAGAAAGAAAGAATCATATGATCTTAAAGTATCTAAATAACCATAATCATATCCTATTTGTGTTTGCCCATTAGAATAATAGCGAACATTTGCACCAGCAAGCACGTTAATTTTATATTTTTTATTACTCCATAATTTTTGTTCCAAATTAAATGGAAAATACCAGTAATTAATATCATAAATTGCACCCCTGTCAGAAAATGAGTTCCCTTGCAAGCTAGAGGACTCTCCCTGTTTGAAATCAAATCCCCAACTGTAGGGTAATATACCCCAATAAATTCCGCTTAACAAATTCAGATTCCTATTAAGCACGTATTTGAGACTTACTCCAGCTTCAAAACCCCAAGTATTTCTCGTAAGTAATTTTGCATTGCCAAACTCTCTCGTTGTTTGTGGTTTTGGGACAAGGGTTGATGCTATTTCAAATCCGAATTGATATTTGTTTTCCTTGGGGCTATAATTTTGACTATTTGCATAAAAACAGGAAACAACAAACAATAGTACACAAGTTAAACCTTTAAAGAGAGTACCGAAATATTTCGGTACTCTCTTTAAGATAAGAAACAAACTCATGACAAATCAAAAAATTATAAAGTTTCAATATTGTAAGCAGAATTAGCCCTAAAATAATAATTCGGGTCTCCTGATTTATATTGATCTTTTTCTCCCCAGTTAATAATCTTTGCTTTTAATTTTTTTCGCCTTTTTGCTTTATCTTTATCGTATGTTGAATTTTGACTACATTGATAATCATAGTATATGCCGGTTATATGTACTTCCACACCGGTTCTGTATTTTTTCCAATGTCCGTTCTTCTTTTTATATGATTTTATTTTCCCTTTTATGTTTGTTGAACTCCATGGTAAAAATTTGAAACTCGCAGTCCATTTGTATTTTTTATCAGAGCTATAGGGGTGCCAATTAGATTTTCCACCCCACTGGTTACATTCGGAACCGTTGGTTGTTGGAAACATTATAACTTTTGAGCTATTGGCAGTAGCTGCGCCATTATTAGCAGCAACTCCGGCAGGGTTTGCCTGAAGTTGTGCAAGTAAATTACAATCACTATTGGTTACTCCATATATGTTTCCTGTTTTTTTATCAATCCAGTAAATGGTATCGTTAATCATTACGGCTTGGTCATAACTAAACATGGTTGCTAAAATATCATCATCAAGCACATCGTTATTATCAGGGTCGCTTGCAGAATCAGCGCCATTTGCCAGCCATGTATCTTCTAATCCGTTCATATATTTTCTATAAGAATAAAAGTTAAGTGATGATTCAAAATCAATCAAAGGCTGGTCGTCCTCAAAACCAACACTATCACAATAATCATTGTAATCATCATCCGATAAAGAAGAATGTGCGGATTCAAAATCATCATTCCAAGTTTCATACGCTTGGTCAAGGCAATCATACACATCCTGAAATTGCTGCATATCAGTAAATGCAAGAATATGGTCGCAAACAACTTTTACACCTTCAAAACAATCCTTTCCGCCTCCTTCTCTGGCATTAGTAAGTTGATTTGTGTTGGAACTATTTTGAGTCAGTCGTTCCTTCTGACATCCTACAACAACAATTAATGCTATTGCAAGAACCATTGTAATTTTTTTTCATTTGTCTTTTGAATTATACATTTTGTTAACGGAAACAAAAGTACATACACTTTTGAAAATTTTCAAAACTTCATTTAAACTATTTATGTCCTTGCAGAATCTTCACACTCCCTGGCATAAGTGTTTTTTGATTCCCCGCAGAGTCTCTCTACTTTTTTCGGAGGACTCTGCATATTACAAAACTATTTTAGCGTTGGTACGGAGACCAACACAAGGAAAAAAGGAGGACTTTTACATTTTACATTTAATATTTTGCCTTTATCATTTTATTTAATCTTCTTTCATCCTTTCCACAATAGCCGCCACAGCCGGGCAAACAAGCGTATTCCTGAAAGTTAAATCCATAATCTGGTGTATGTTTTTTCGTTGCGTATGCGGATATTCCCTGCAAGCCTGTGGGCGCACGTCATAAACAGAGCAGTAATTATCACTTCCGAGAAAAGGACAGGGCGCATGATTCAAAACATAATGTCCGTCTTCGTCAATGTGCAGATACTTTGCTACAAACTCGCCTGATTTTATTTTTAACCGCGCGGCAAGGCGTTCAATATCCACATTTCTGAAAATGGGGCTTGTGGTCTTGCAGCAGTTGGCGCAGTCAAGACAGGAGTGTTCGTTAAAAAAATGTTCCGTTTCAGTTGCAAACTTTTTATCAAGACCGTCAGGTTTTTGTTTTGACAACCTTTTTAAAAATTGTTTGTTTTCTTTTCGCTTACTTTGTGCAACGGATAATATTTTCTGCAATTCAGGTTTCATACCATTGCAAAGAAAATTAAAACTTGGTAAATCATGTCAGACAGAATAAATATTTCATCAGGCGCAAAATGGGAAAGCATTATTGGTTACTCGCGCGCGGTGCGGGTGGGCAATGTGGTAGAAGTATCAGGGACAACGGCAAGCACTCCCGAAGGCATACACGGGAAAGATAATGTTTACGAGCAGTCGGTTTTTATTTTCAAAAAAATAGAAGTTGCGCTGGCAGAAGCGGGAGCGTCATTGGCAAATGTGGTGCGCACACGAATGTATGTTACCGATATTTCGCAGTGGGAAGGTATTGCCAAAGCGCATGAACAGTTTTTTGGAAACATCAAACCTGCAAGTTCAATGGTTGAAGTAAGCGCGCTCATTCATCCCGACATGCTCATTGAAATAGAAGTTACGGCAATAATTTAATTCCTCACAATATGAAAATCATCAACACGACTCATGCGCCTTTGCCGATTGGTCCTTACAGCCAGGCGGTGCAAACGGGCAATTTACTTTTTGTTTCCGGTCAGATAGCCATTAATCCCGAAACAGGTCAGCTTAAAACAGGCAGCATACAGGAACAGGCGCAACAGGTCATGCAAAACCTGAAAGCACTTTTGGAAGCGGCAGGTTTAAATTTTTCAAATGTGGTTAAGACTACTATTTTTCTTACCGACATGAAAGACTTTGATGAAGTAAACAAAGTTTACGGTAGTTTTTTTTCAGGTAATTTTCCCGCCCGCGAAACTGTGGCTGTGGCAGGACTGCCATGGGCAAGTTTTTGTGGTAATTTTTTGGCTGAATGTGTTTTGGGAACCAATATCCCTGAACAGAAAAAATATTTTGAATACTTCAGCAGCAGGCGACCTTTTGCATTTCCTTTATGG
>JAFDWZ010000063.1 GCA_018268195.1 Bacteroidota bacterium
ATTATTTCATCAGGATGTTTTGCATACTATCGTTGCGCACAATTGTTTGCCCAAGGCGCTGAAGAGGAAAAACTCGCATGGAGCTTATTTCTGACCGGTGAACATCATCTGTTGAGTGAATTCTTATTCCAAAAATATGCACTCCAAACTGATGACATTTCATTTGAACAACGGCTTTCAACACTTCAGAAAAGCACAGAAATATTACCTCCTGAAGAAGCATATCCTTTTTTAAATCAGCTATCTCCTGAAATTGACAGAGAAAAATATTTTGAATCGCTTTTCAGGCAACCTTATGTATGGATAAGAATTCGTGCGGGCTTTGAGAAAAAAGTTAAAGATGAGATTGCGGCTGCAGGTATTACTCCCGTTGCTGAAAATAACGGCTCACCCGGTTTTCTTTCAGGAGCAGCTCTTACAACATTGCCATCTTACACAGAAGGATTATTTGAAATTCAGGACATATCATCACAGTTAACAGTCTCACTCTTGCCTCAGCAACTCAAAGGCAACTGCTGGGATTGCTGCAGCGGTTCGGGAGGGAAAACACTGATGATTGCAGATAAATTTCCCGACATTCATTTTTTGCTCTCAGATAGCAGAGCTACCATTCTCGATAATGCCCGTTTGCGACTGAATAAAGTAGAGCTCGGAAATTTTAAAATTAAACAACTTGACTTAAACAGCCGCTTTCAACTTGACACAAAATTCGACCTGATAGTTGCTGATGTGCCTTGTTCAGGCTCTGGCACCTGGGGGCGTACTCCCGAAAGTTTGTGGAATCATAATTTTGAATCTGTTGCAGAATTTGCAAAACTACAAGAGTCCATCATTCATCAAATAACACCTTTTCTTAAGCAGGATGGATTATTACTTTATATCACCTGCTCTGCTTTCTCCGAAGAAAATGAAGAAAATATTCAGAAGATTGTTTCAGGTTGTAATCTTTCTGTTGTTCATCAAAAACTCTTTCACGGATATCAGCATCATGCCGATACAATGTACGGCTGTTTGCTAAAAAAGAATTAAACGTAAATGAAGATTTCATTTTAGGCAATTACTTAATGTCATCCATTCCGTCTATTACTCATTTATCAATGCAGGTCGGTGATTGCTACATATAAGAGTCTATTATGTTAAATTTAATTTCAGATACCATACAATCAATACTTTTGTCATCCTTTATATAAAATCAGATAGATGAAAACTTTTACTCTTGCAGTTGCACTGCTCTTTTCAAGTGTAGTCCTTAATGCACAAAATTTCAATATTTCACTTATGAGCAATATGCCATATCCGAATGATGATCTGGCAAATATTGGAGGATGGACATCTCCTTCCGGAACAGAATATGCACTTGTAGGAACTACCTCAGGGCTTTCTATTGTTGATGTAAGCAATCCCTCCAACCCTGTTGAAGTGGTGTTGGTTCCGGGACCAAACTCCATTTGGCGCGAGGTTAAAACCTATGACCATTATGCCTATGTAACTACTGAAGGCGGTGGAGGATTACAGATTGTAGATTTGTCGCAGTTGCCCGGTGCTGCTCCTGCAGTTAACTGGACCGGAAATGGTGCTATCAACGGACAGTTGAACTCCATCCACTCACTGCATATTGAAGACGGTTATGTTTACCTGCATGGTTCCAATTTGTTTCAGGGTGCTACCGTAATTGCCGATATTGCTACCAACCCGCTTAGCCCCAATTACGTGGGTCACACTCCAGGAGCTTATGTTCATGACGGATATGTACGAGGTAATTATTTCTATGCTTGCCATATATATAATGGCGATTTTACGGTTTATGATATTTCTAATAAGGCTAATCCCATACCTGTAGGTATGAAAGTTACACCCGGAAATTTTACACATAACTCATGGCTTTCTACCAACAGTCAGTATTTGTTTACAACAGACGAAGTTTCCGACTCGTATCTCACGGCTTATGATGTTTCAAATCCTGCCAACATTACAGAATTGGATCGTATTCAGATTACACCCGGTTCAGGTTCTATTGTTCACAATACCCATATCATTCAGAAAAACGGAGGTGATTTTGCAGTGACTTCCTGGTATAAAGATGGGGTGGTGATAACGGATGTTTCACGTCCCGACAATATGATAAATGTGGGTTGGTATGACACCTACACTCAAGGAGCAGGTGATGGATTTAATGGTGACTGGGGTGTTTATCCTTATTTGCCTTCCGGAATTTTGGTGGTTTCTGATATAGACAATGGATTGTTTGTGTTAGAACCTTCCTATCAGCGAGCCTGCTACCTTGAAGGAGTGGTGACTGACAGTGTTACAGGTGCCCCCATTTTCAATGCAACAGTACAAATCTTAAACACTAATATCTCCAAAAAATCAAAAGCAAACGGAGAGTATAAAACCGGAACTGTAAATACAGGAACTTATGACATTCAGGTTTCAGCAGCAGGTTATTTCACCAAGGTTATAACAGGAGTTTCACTTACTTCGGGTAATGTTACTATTCAGAATGTAGCATTGGCTCCACTTGCAAGTACAGCCTTAGGCGGACAAGTTATTGAAAGCGGAAGCAACAACCCTATTCCCAATGCAGATGTTACCTTTACAGCAAACGGACTTCAATATAGCGCCACTGCTGATGCATCAGGCAACTTTACCATTCCATCTATGGTAATTGGCACTTACGACATAACTGTTGGTCACTGGGGGCATCGCACCTATTGTTCAACTGTTGGAGTTGCTGCCAACCCTTCACCATTGGTCATCACATTAGACAAAGGTTATTATGACGATTTTTCATTCGACTTCGGATGGACATTTTCAGGCACGAGCCCTAATCATTGGGAGCGAGGTGTGCCTCATGGAACGCCTGCCGTGTTTGGACCAGGATATGCAAATCCAAATGAAGACGATCAGACAGACTGCCTGGATCAGGCGTATGTAACAGACAATAATCCCAATGCAAGCTCATCAGGTTCCAACGATGTAGATAATGGCACAGCAATTTTGACTTCACCTGTATTTGACCTTACAGGTTTTCCTAATCCGGTACTGAAATATACCCGTTGGTTTTACAATGCCGGAGGCAACGGAAACCCCAATGATTCTCTGATTATCAGAATCAGCAACGGAGCCACTACCGTAACCCTTGAAACAGCTACTGCCAATACACCGGGCATGGGAACATGGGTAGATCAATCTTACTCTCTGATAGGATTGATTCCTATAACTGCAAATATGTCTCTGACCGTTTACACAGCCGACCAACCTAATACAGGGCATGTTGTGGAAGCCGGTTTCGATAAATTTGAAGTGCAATGGGCAACAGGCATCAACCAGATTTCCAATGAAATTATATCACTTACAGCTTCACCCAATCCATTTACCGATGTGCTAAAAATTAATTACCACTCTCCTTCCTCTTCACCATGCAATATAGTTGTTACTGATATTACCGGTCGAGTGGTTGAAAAATCGGGAATATTGCCAGTTTCGGGAACTCTTTTGCTTGGCAATGATTATTCTTCAGGAGTTTATTTTGTACAATTATTTGAATCAGGAAAATTTGTAAAAAGCATCAAAGTAGTTAAGCAGCAAGTAACCCATTAACAGAATCATCAGAAAAACATCATTGATTTTCAATATTTTAAGCAATCAAGTCTGAATCAAATCATCAAGAGGAGAATTTGTGTAAAAGTCCGTTTAAATAATTTCGATTACAGATTTGTAATTTAAGAAAAAAATTCTACTTTTGCCGTCCGTTTGAAAAAACACGTAAACACATGTATGCAATAGTTAACATAGCCGGCCAGCAATTTAAGGTTGAAGAAAAACAGCAAATTTTCGTTCACCGTCTGGAAGGAGCTGAAGGAGAAGAAGTAAAATTCAATGAAGTTTTGCTGGTGGATAATGATGGTAAAGTAAAAGTAGGTGCCCCTGTATTAAGTAATGCAAGTGTATCAGCAAAAATCATCAGCCACATGAAAGGCGACAAAGTATTGGTATTTAAAAAGAAAAGACGTAAAGGCTATAAAAAAATGAATGGTCACCGTCAATATTTAAGTAAAATTGAAATTAACGCTATCAACGCTTAATCATTAAAATCAGAAGACAATGGCACACAAAAAAGGTGAAGGTAAAGTAAAAAATAACCGTGAATCACACAGTAAACGCCTCGGTGTTAAAATTTTTGGCGGGCAGAAGGCTATAGCTGGAAACATCATTGTTCGTCAGCGTGGCACTAAACACAATGCCGGTGAAGGTGTAGGAATGGGAAAAGACCATACACTTTTCGCTTTGGTTGACGGCACTGTAGTTTTCAAAAAGAAAGCTGATGATAAATCATACGTTTATATTAAGCCTGTAGCTGAAGCATAAACAGCAGAAAAGTAAAAAACTACGAAGGCTGTATCTCAACGATGCAGCCTTTTTTATTTAAAGAAACCACTAAACATCCATCATTCACATTAACGTTAAATTTGCAGGATGAAAATATTGCGTTTGCTAATGATGCCTTTCTCATGGTTGTATGGCTGCATCACTGCTGTGCGCAATGTTTTATATGATTCAGGAATACTTAAATCTCACTCCTACCCTGTTCCTGTTATTTGCATCGGCAATCTGAATACAGGAGGTACAGGCAAAACACCTCATACGGAGATGTTGTTACGCTTGCTTCATGATAAAAAGGCGGCTGTGGTATCTCGTGGTTATGGACGAAAATCAAAAGGCGTAATTGAAGTAGCGCTAAACGACAGTGCTCTAACTGTAGGCGATGAACCGCTGCAAATGAAGTATAGGTTCCCTGATAAAACATTTGTTGTTGCCGAAAAAAGAGCTGAAGGCATTGATTATGTATTGAAGAAATATCCACAAACGGAAGTAATACTTCTTGATGATGCCTATCAGCACCGAAGTGTAAAACCGGGATTAACCATTTTGCTGACTCAGTATGATGACTTATACATACATGATTTTGTTTTACCTGCAGGAAATCTGCGCGAGTTTCGTTCAGGAGCCCGTAGAGCAGATATTATAATTATTACCAAATGTCCTGGAGTTATCAACCCGGAAGAGAAGAAAAAAATACTGACTAAAATCAGTTTGCATGCACCTGTGTTTTTTTCAGCTTTGCAATATCAATCTGCCATTTCTCTTAATGGCAATGATAAAATTGAAATTTCATCTCTGAAAAATTATGAAATTTTGTTAATAACAGGAATTGCATCAGCAGAAAAAATTAAAGATTTTATTCGTTCTGAGAGTAAGGATTTTCGTTCAATAGAGTTTAACGACCATCACGTTTATTGTGAAAAAGATTTTTCTCTGATAAGAAGCAAATTCAGTACTTTCGCCTCTGAAAACAGAGTCATTTTGGTGACTGAAAAAGATGCGGTTAAACTGAATGACAACCTTTTTAAAGAGAACATAAAAGATTTGCCATTTTACTTTCTGCCGGTAACAGCAGAGTTAATTGAAAACAAAGAAAAATTTAATATACGAGTTAAAGAATATGTTGGAAAAAATAAAAGCGATAGCTGAACACATCAGAAAAGAATCCTCATTCAATCCTGAAATAGGAATTATTTTAGGTTCAGGATTAGGCGGCCTTGTTAACGAAATTGAAGTTGTAAAATCTATAAACTACTCTGATATACCCGGGTTTCCGGTTTCAACTGTGAAAGGTCATGGAAGCAAACTTATTTTCGGTATGCTGAACGGTGTGAAAGTGGTGGCTATGCAAGGACGTTTTCACTACTACGAAGGATATTCCATGGAGGATGTAATTCTTCCGGTAAGAGTGATGAAATTTCTTGGTATAAAAACATTGATACTTTCCAATGCCAGTGGTGGTGTAAACCCCAATTATAAAGTTGGCGACCTTATGATTCTTGATGATCATATCAACCTGATGGGAACAAACCCACTCATTGGTAAAAATGATGATGAGTTAGGTCCGCGCTTCCCTGACATGGGTGAGCCTTATGACAAATCACTTATTGAAAAGGCAAAAAAAATAGCAGCTACTCATGGTTTTGTATGTCATACCGGAGTATATGCAGCAGTAACAGGTCCTACTTTCGAAACCCGTGCTGAATATAAATACATCAAATATATAGGTGCCGACTGCGTTGGCATGTCCACAGTGCCTGAAAACATTGCAGCCCGTCACATGGGCTTACCAGTATTTGCCATTTCCATTATTACCGACCTCGGTGGCAGTGATATTCCTGAACTTATAACCCATGAAGAAGTACTTAAAGTAGCCAATGCTGCAGAGCAAAAAATGACAATCATTATTAAAGAATTAATTAAACAATAAATCAGGAATCAGAGATGAGTTTTAAAATGACATTCAGCAGAATGCTGATTTTTTCAGCATTACTTTTCACAACTTTACAAACTGATGCACAGTTTTGGCTCCCTGTGGGCAGCGGTGTTAACGACAACGTTTACGCATTCGCTAAAGATACCGTGAATGACGTATTGTATGTTGCAGGCCGGTTTACCAATGCAGGAGGAAATCAGACTTATCGTGTTGCCAAATGGGATGGAAATACATGGACTTCCTTAGGCGATGGTTTCGACAGCGATGTTTATGCATTGTATTATAATTACAGCAATAACAAACTTATTGCCGGAGGTAATTTTACTTTTTCTGGAGTTAACCCAAGAAACCGAATTGCACAATGGGATGGCACCACATGGCAGCCGCTTGGTACCGGTTGCAACGATCAGGTATTATCACTCACAGGCGATTCTGTAGGAAACATATATGCAGGAGGATTTTTTACTTCAGTTGACGGAGTAAGCGCTGAACGTATTGCAAAATGGAATGGCACAAGTTGGAGCGCTTTAGGTTCCGGCATTGGTTCAGGTTCTAATTATGTGGAAGTACTCGCATTTTATAAAGGTAATTTAATTGCAGGTGGTCAGTTTAGTATTGCAGGCGGTTTACCCGCAACAGGAATTGCGCGCTGGGATGGTTCTGCTTGGCATGATTTGGTAGGTGGCGTTAGCGGATTATCATCACGTATATCTGCCTTAAAAGAATTCAATGGTGATCTGTACTGCGGTGGAACCTTTACTCAGGCAGGTGGTGTAAGTGCCAACAGTGTGGCCAAATGGAACGGAACCTCATGGGCAGCATTAGCAGGAGGCATCACTGGCGGGCAAGCCAAGGTGAAGTCTCTGGGGCTTTTATTCAACGTACTGTATGTAGGCGGTAATTTTTCAGTTGCAGGAGGAAATCCCGTCTCAAACATTACAGCTTATGATGGCACTACTTGGACAAACCTAAGTGGAGGAGCCAACAACCAGGTAGATGCATTAATGAACTTCAACAATGAAATGTATGCAGGTGGTGCATACAGTATGATGGGAAATAATACGCTGCCTTATATTTCACGTTATCATACTACCTGTCTTATCTCAAGCAGCACTTCATCAATTCCTGTTTCATGTTATAACCAGTGCAATGGCTCTGCAATAGTTAATGCATCAGGATTTGCTCCGTTTACTTATCAATGGAATACCAGCCCTGTTCAAACAACAAGTACGGCAACCGGACTGTGTGCTGGAGTATATTCAGTTATCGTTACCGACAGCACCGGTTGCAGCATCACCGATTCGGTAACTGTTACTCAACCCGATTCTCTGACTATAACTTTTACAACAACCAATCCTTCATGTCAAGGCTCCTGCAACGGAACCGCTACTGCACTAAACAATGGACAAGGAAGTGTGACCTATTCGTGGAATACCAATCCTGTTCAAAATACGCAAACGGCTACCGGTCTTTGTGCCGGTACTTACACCGTTCAGATTACCGACTCAGCAGGTTGTGTAGCTACTGACTCAGTTACCATTGCTGACCCTACAGCAAATGTGGTAACCATTTCATCAGTTAATCCAACATGTTTTAATGCTTGCAATGGTCAGGCCTTAGCTACATCTACAGGTGCAACTCCTTTCCAATATGCTTGGAATACCACTCCAGTTCAAAATACTCAGACGGCTACAGGATTGTGTGCAGGAATTTATACGGTGACTATTACCGATAGTCTTGGATGTACTGCTGTTGATTCTATTGAAATTATAAATCCCACACAGGCAACTTTACAATTTACTACCACTGCTGCTTCCTGTCATAATATTTGCGATGCTACTGCTACAGTAACATCAAATGGAGTTGCTCCATTTACTTATGCATGGAATACCTTGCCTGTACAAAACACTGCAACAGCAACCTCGCTTTGTGAAGGAAATTATTTAGTAACCGTAACAGACAGCCTTGGTTGCAGTGCTACCGACTCGGTAACTGTCATTCAGCCTGATTCTTTAATGATTAACTTTACAGTAACCGACCTTACCTGTAACAGCATCTGCAACGGTTCTGCAATAGCCAATGTTTTAAATGCTCAAGGTACTTTGTCCTACATCTGGAACAACGACACTGCTTTGACTTCAATGTCTATAACAAATATTTGTGCAGGCACCTACACTATACAGGCTACTGACGCTATGGGTTGTGTTGCTACAGATTCTGTAACAGTACACGAACCTATAGCAAACATTGTTACACTCAGTGCTGTAAATCCAACTTGTTTCAACAGTTGTGATGGAAGTGCTGTTGCGGTTTCAACAGGTGCAGCTCCTTTTGTTTTTTCATGGAATACCATTCCTGCTCAAAACACAGATACAGCAATGAATCTATGTGCAGGAATTTATACCGTAATTGCAACCGACAGCCTGGGATGTACTGCTGTTGATTCCATTGAAATTATAAATCCCGCACAGGCAACTTTACAATTTACAACTACTGCTTCCACATGCTTTGGCTCATGTAATGCCACTGCTACTGTAACTTCCAGCGGACAAGCTCCATTTACTTATGTATGGAATACCTCTCCCATACAAACAGCCTCAGTAGCAACTTCACTCTGTGCAGGCACTTATGCAGTTACTGTAACCGACAACAATTTATGTTCAGTTACAGACTCAGTTACCATAAATGAAACTCCTCAGAACCAACTTACTTTTAATACTACTGATACAAGATGTGCCATAGCATGCAACGGAACTACAACTGTAAGTTCCACAGGTGCTGCTCCATTTACTTACCTTTGGAATGATGGCAATGTTACCGAAACAATAAATTCACTATGTGTAGGAAACTATACCGTAACTGTTACTGATAATATCGGATGTTCTGCAACTTCTACCGTTACTATAAATGAAGCTGCTCCACTACCTGTTGTATTTACCACTCAATACAGTGCTTGTAATGGAAACTGTACAGGTGCAGCAACGGCAACAATCAGTGGTTTGTCAGGTTTAATTTATAACTGGTCAACAGGATCTGCAGATGCATCAATTGACTCATTATGTCCGGGAGTTTATTCTGTAAACATTCTGGACGATTTAGGTTGTGTTTCATCCGATTCAGTTGAAATTATAGTACAGCCAGTATTCCTTAATCTCACACATTCATCACCAACATGTAATGGTTTATGTGATGGTATTGCCACAATAAGTCCTGTAGGTACCGCACCATTCCAGTGGCAATGGTCAACAGGCGATACAACTTCTTTATCTATCTCCAGTCTTTGTGCGGGAACATACTCAGTAAACATTACTGATTCTGCAGGATGTGCAGGCAATGAAACTTTCATTCTTAACGCACCACCTCAAATTCTTTACAACACAATTGCTACGGATGCTACCTGTGCAGGGCTTTGCAACGGACAAGCTGCCATAACAGCAACAGGAAATGGTGCACTTACTTATCAGTGGAATACCAATCCTGTTCAGACAGATTCAGCTGCTACCGGATTATGCTTTGGTTTCACCTCGTTTGTTATCACAGACGGTAACAATTGTTCTGTAACCGACTCCGTACTTATTTTCGAACCTTTTCCAATAACCATTGGAAACAACATGCTTCCTGTTTCATGCACAGGCGACTGTGACGGATTTCTCCGTGCCTTACCTTCGGGAGGTACACCTGCTTATACTTATCAGTGGTCAACCGGAACAACCTTTGACTCTGTAGTGAATCTGTGTGCAGGAACTTACACGGTAACCATAACGGATGCCAATCAGTGTACTTCATCGGCAACCTATACCCTCAGCAATCCTTCGCCTATCTCAATTTCGTTTAACGTTACCAATGCTTCATGTCCAACATGTAATGACGGTGCCGTAACTGCTACTGCTTCCGGAGGAACTCCTCCTTACGATTACCTGTACACTGCGCTTTCATTGTTTGACTCAACAGCAACTAACCTGCTAAGCGGATACTATGAATTATGCGTGCAGGATTTACATAATTGTTTGCATTGCGACAGTGTATTTATTGATATCTCTACCGGATTAAACGTATTGTCATCTTCTGTTGACGATATCAGAATTTATCCTAATCCGTTTACGGATTATGCTTATGTAAAAATCAGCAGTGCAAATAACTTTACATCACAACTTAAAATTTATGATGTAACCGGACGTGAAATTAAAATGCCTGTACAACAGATTTCCAAATCTGATAACGACCAACTTTATCGTATTGACAACAATGGATTGAAGCCCGGATTATATTACATCAGAGTATTTGCCGGAAATGAAATTATTGGTGTTGGGAAATTTATCATACAATAATGCATTTGCATCTGAAGAATAATATTTCTTTAAAGGATTATAATACCTTTGGAATAGATGTAAAAGCAATGCATTTGGCAGAAGCAGAAAGTGAAGAGTCCCTTCGCAATTTGCTTCTGCAAATTAAATCTACCCAAACGCCATTAATGATTTTGGGAGGAGGCAGCAATGTCCTCTTAATGGATGATTATTCCGGTTGGGTAATCCTCAATAAATTAAAAGGAATCCGAATAGTAAGTGAAACGGACGATACCGTTCTTGTTAAAGCAGGTAGTGGCGAAGTATGGCACCATTTGGTTTTATGGTCTGTTGAACGTAACCTTGGCGGTATTGAAAACCTTTCACTGATACCGGGAAGCGTAGGTGCTGCTCCCATACAGAATATTGGCGCTTATGGCGTGGAGCTGAAAAATTCTTTTCACAGCCTTGAGGCTATGGAAATAGCATCAGGCAACATTCACACATTCACCAACGAAGCTTGTAAATTTGGTTATCGCAACAGTGTGTTTAAGAATGAACATAAAGGGAAATATGTAATCACATCCGTAGTGTTAGAGCTCAAAAAGAATCCTTTGTTCAATACCACTTACGGTGCCATTCAATCTGAATTGCAGAAACAAGGGAACAACAAACTGAGTGTAAAAGCCATCAGTGATGCCGTAATTGCAATTCGCAGAAGCAAACTACCCGACCCTGCTCAAATCGGAAATGCAGGAAGTTTTTTCAAGAACCCTGAAATATCAAAGGAAGCTTTCGAAACCGTATTTAAAAATCATCCTGAGATGGTGCATTATCCCGGTGCTGACGGAAAAATAAAAATTGCTGCCGGGTGGATGATTGAGCAATGCGGATGGAAAGGTTATAGAAAGGGCGATGCAGGATGTCATGTAAATCAAGCCTTGGTGCTTGTGAATTATGGTAATGCTACAGGAAGAGACATCTACAACCTGGCAATGGAAATAAAGTCATCTGTTAAGAATAAATTTGGTGTAGAAATAGAGCCTGAAGTAAATCTTATCGGCACTGCAACCTGATCTTAAACATTAAATTTAATTTAAAATAAAAGTATATTTGCCCATCAAAATTTAAGCGTATGAATTTTCCTGATAACCTCAAGTACACTAAAGAACATGAATGGATTCGTGTTGAAGGCGATACCGGAATTGTAGGTGTTACTGATTTTGCACAAAGCGAATTAGGTGACATTGTTTATGTGGACATTAATACTGTTGGCGAAACCATAAGCAAAGATGCCGTTTATGGTACAGTAGAAGCGGTGAAAACAGTTTCGGATTTATTTATGCCTATAGAGGGCGAAGTTCTTGAGGTAAACAGTGCACTGCAAGACAAACCCGATGCTGTAAACAGCGACCCTTATGGCGAAGGATGGATGGTGAAAATAAAAATCACCAACAAAGCTCAGCTTGACGAACTGCTCTCTGCTGATGCTTACCGCCAGTTGGTTGGTGCATAGGTATCATGTCTAGAGCATGGACTACTTCCCTACTCTGGGGCTTAATTATTTTTATTTTATGCGCCATCCCGGGCAAAAATCTCCCTCATTACACGTGGGCTGATTTACTTTCTGTTGACAAACTGGTTCACTTCAGCATGTTTTTCATACTCTGTGTGCTTATTAAACGTGCATGGGCATTGTCTGAAAATAAGCCAAGACCCTCCATGCAGAATTTCATTGTTATTCCCTGTTGTATGATTTATGGAGGAATGTTGGAACTGATGCAGAACTATTGCTACACCGACCGCAGCGGAAGTTGGTTTGATTTCCTTGCTAATTCAATAGGAGCTATAGCAGGAGCATTGTTGTTTCTGAAACTATTTTCAGCTGAAGGAGAATTTCTGTTCTTCAGCAAGAAGAATCATTCCTGAATAGTAAATAACTATTTGTGCTCTATTTCAGAAATTGTACTGTAGAAAATCACCTTATTTTTTCTCTATTACCAGATGTATTTCACTCACCACAAGGTCATCCACAGAGGTGACTTTATTTTTAAAACAAAGTGGGTGGTTTATTATCAGGTCAACAAAATGTGGGAGTCTGAATTCTTCGTACGAACGAAGCGAAGCGATATCGCTGAACTGCTTTTTAAATAAATGTCTGAATTGATTCACATGCCAGCGATTAAGAGTATCGTCAATGATGAGTTTTTCAGAACTGTTTTCCTCTATCCATCTATTCAAAAACATTTTATCGAATAAAAACTGACAATACGGAATACCTATAATGTTGTAAGCATGGGCACCAAACGGAGAATGATACAAGGGCGCAAAACGTATGGACATCAATCCGCCTTTACGCAAAACTCGCAATGATTCACTGAAAACTTTTTCAGGTTCGGGGAAATGCTCGTAACAATTATACGAAAACACAAAGTCGAACGACTCATCCTCAAAAGACAAATCAGCAGCATCCATTTTCAATAAATTCACTCCTGCATCTGCTGCACGTTTATCAAAATCATCCGTCCGATATTCAATAGCTGTAGTTTGGAAACCTTTCTTCTGAAGTGCTGTACATACCATCCCTTCTCCCGCCCCCAGTTCGAGCACTTTTGAGAAATTTGTATCGCCATAGCTGTTCATGACTTCATTCATTGCATTGGCTCTCTCCTCACCTCTTAGACGCACACTTTCGTTGTCGTAGTGCATCCGCTCTCCAACAGGATAGGCTTCCCGAAAGGCATCAAACTCCTTCTCGCTTAAAACTTCGGACACGCCTTTGCTCTGACTCATAACACGAGCCGCTTTAAATAATTTTTGTTCGTAATATAATGCTGACATTTTTTTCCTCGCAGCAGAAGGAATAATCATCTTGGCTAACTCATTAATCATAACCCATTCAAAAAAAAGCTGGTCAAATTTATAGGTTGAGTAAACTGAAATACCGGTTGTTAATAAATTTTGTCGTAAATGCATTGTTTCTCTTGACAGCCTTCAGTAAAATATTGATTTTTGTTTTGTAAGACATATATTTGCATTCGTAAAACCCCAAATCAAAGAATGAACAGAGAGGAAATAATCGCTATTACCAAACGCTTTTTATCAGAAGAATTTGAAGTTGAGCAGGATAGCATTCAAGACAACAAAATACTAAAGGATACATTAGAATTAGACAGCCTTGACTATGTAGATTTAGTGGTAGTTATAGAAGAAAATTTTGGTTTCAAAACCACTGCGGAAGACTTTAAATCCATTTCCACCTTTGACGATTTTTACAATTTCGTAGAGCGTAAACTCGGAGCTATGGCCTGAATGCAATGAGCCAATGGGATGGCCGGAGTAAAGGAACGGCATTAGGTTACAGAATTTTTATTTATCTCATTGATAAATTCGGTGTAAAAGCTGCCTACAGACTTTTGTGGTTTGTTTCCTACTATTACTATTTGTTTGGTGGCAACCCTAAGAAAAATATTATAAATTTCTATACGAAGGCACTGCAAATGCCATTGTCTGAAGCCAAAAAGCTATGCAGGAAAAACTTTTATTATCTCGGGCAAACATTAATTGACCGCAATGCATTTCTTCTCGGCAAAGCCAAAGCTTTTACTCATCACTTTGAGAATGAAGAATTCCTTGTCGAACTTCAACAGCAAAACCGAGGAGGAATACTCATCAGCGCACATATCGGTAATTGGGAAACGGCAGGGAATCTGCTACATAAAAGAATTTCAAAAACCATAAACGTGCTGATGCTGGAAGCGGAAGAAAAGAAAATAAAGAAGGTGCTGGATGAAACTACGGGAGGGGCACGGTTTAATATCATCGCCATTAAGAACGACTTATCTCATATCGTAAAGATAAACAATGCACTTGAAGCTAATGAATTAATAGCCATGCATGCCGACCGATTTACAGATGGTGTGAAAACAATTACGCTCGATTTTCTGGGTAAAAAAGCCCGATTCCCGTGGGGACCTTTTCTCATTGCTTCGAAATTTAATGCACCGGTGACCTTTGTTTTTGCACTCAAAGACGGTGATTTTCATTATGAACTCAGCGCAACAAAGCCGCTTACAGGTAAATACACGCCTGAAGAAATTGCAAAACTGTATGTGGAAGAACTGGAAAAAAAAGTGAAAAAATATCCCGTACAGTGGTTTAATTATTACGATTTTTACAAAGTATGATTTTAGAGCGAAAAGATATTGAGAAAATAATTCCGCAAAGGCATCCATTTGTTTTTATTGACTGTTTGTGCAGTGCCGATGACGAAGGATTCCAAAGTGAATTTGCCGTAAGACCTGAAAATATTTTTGTTGAAAATAATCTGCTTACTGAACCTGCCCTCATCGAAAATATTGCACAAACCTGCGCTGCAGGTTTTGGTTATCTCGGAAGCCGCTCCGAAGGTAAGCCGCGCATTGGTTATATCGGAGCCATTTCGCGTCTCAGTGTGCATCATTTACCTGTAACCGGAAGTGTGATTAAAACTACTGTAACTGTATTACACAAACTCGATTCCATTTTTTTGGTAAGAGGAGAAAACGAGTGTGACGGGAAAAAATTAATTGATTGTGAAATGAAAATAGCACTTGCATGAAAAAGATTTTACAATCAGAAATACCTATTAAAATAC
>JAFDWZ010000064.1 GCA_018268195.1 Bacteroidota bacterium
ATGGTAGTTTTTAGACGGACTGCCGTTAGCGGCAAGCGTAGGACGACCGACACGACCCCAACAGACGACCAAAATTCGGCAGACAATTTCGCTGCAACATGACACAAACCGACCTGACTTTCCCGACACTCAAGCCGACCCAAAAGGTTTTAAAAATTTTTCCCACCGCACATTTTAAAAAATAATTTTAGCCAGCCGCACATTGGCACATTTGTTTTTTTGCCACCGCTCAAAGCTAATTCTAAAAAACCAAAAGAGCCAAATAAGCGGAGCGATTCACGAACACCTAAAGAAAGATATAAAAATTTGTGAGTAATTTATCCACCCACCAACAAACCAATTTCAACTTTTTTTTAAAATAATTATTGCAGAATGAAAAAGTTTATTTATTTTTGCGAGTGAATACTAACTAACATAGTTTAATTTAATTTGAATATGCAAGAATTTACAGATAGACAAATAGAGATAATGGAGGCAGCAACCAACAGAATTTCAAAATTCGGTATTCAGAATTTGACTATAAAGACACTTGCTGAAGATATTGGACTTTCAGAACCTGCATTATACCGCCATTTCAAAAGTAAAAATCAAATTCTATGGAGCTTATTGGAGTATTTCAAAACAGAAATGGAAAACCGTATTCAATCTATCCCATTTAAAACTTCAACAAGCGAAGCTGATAAGTTAAGAGCTATTTTCAACTCTCAATTACAAACTTTCGTTAATAAGCCTGCAATTGTCAGTGTTATTTTTGCAGAGAGTATTTTTCATTATGAAGAAAATCTAAGCAATAAAGTATCTGAAATAATGGATATGATGCAGGAATTTGTAAAAGCTAACATTATCAAAGGTCAAGTAAAGGGGCAGTACAATAAATTAATTGGAAGTTCTACACTTACCACTATTATTATTGGCGGAATGAGAATGACAGTCTTAAAATGGAAATTATCGGGTCACAAATCAAATCTTGTAAAGGATGGAAAAACGGTCTTAGAAGGAATTTTAAAAATGATTGAAATAAAATAAAAGCCATGAATGTAAAAATGAAATTTACACCCAATCACCATTTTGGATATTGAGAAATGATAGTATCTAAATTGATATATAAAAAAAGGAATAACTTCCAAAATGATTGGAGGTGAATAAGAATAGTTAGTTAAATCTCGGAAAATTAACAATGATCAAATCTATATTATTTTTAATTTAGTAATTTTGCAGTGTGAAAAAGGTAATTGCCATATTCTTTCTCTTTTCTTTTCTGAGTGCTAACACAGCATTCGGAGAAGTATTTAAATTGCCTTTTCTTATTCACCACTATATTGAACATACCCAAGAAGATAACGACAATTCGATTGTAGATTTTTTGGTAAAACATTATGGAAAGGACATCAATCACCACCATAATGACAATCATCACGACCACGATAATCTTCCGTTTAAAACAATTAATGTACATTCTGTACAAGTAGTATATTTTCAGCCTTTGTTTATCAAGTTTTCAAGACAAATTGCTGAAAAGGAATTGAAGATACCTATACTTCAACAACAAAACTATACTAACACTTACCTCAACAGCTTTTGGCAACCGCCACAAATTTCTTAGTTTATTTATTATAAGCAATTTGCAATACGCAATGAGTAATACGCAAAAATAGATTGCCTATTACCTATTGTTGATTGCTAATTGAATTTCAAATTTAATAACTAAGAAATAATTAGAAATGCTAAGTAAAATAATAGAGTTCTCTATAAAGAATAAACTCATCATTGGTCTCTTTGTCCTCGGACTGATAGCCTATGGGAGTTATGAGGTAAAAAAACTCCCGATTGATGCTGTACCTGACATTACGAACAATCAGGTGCAAGTAATCACAGTAGCTCCTGCTTTAGGTGCTCCCGATGTGGAACGGTTGATTACGTTTCCCATAGAACAAGTAAACAACAATATCCCTGGACTGATTGAATTGCGGAGTTTTTCCCGATTTGGTTTATCGGTTGTTACCATTGTATTTGATGATAAAACCGATATATATTGGGCAAGACAACAAGTAAGTGAACGACTGCAACAAGTACAAGAACAAATACCCAAAGGATTTGGAACACCCGTATTGGCACCCGTTACTACCGGATTGGGTGAGATTTATCAATATACTGTTCGTCCTAAAAAAGGTTACGAGAGTAAATACGATGCAATGGAACTTCGTACTATTCAGGATTGGATTGTACGCAGACAGTTGCTCGGTGTAAAAGGCGTAGCCGAAGTAAGCAGTTTTGGTGGTTTACTGAAACAATATGAAATAGCTGTTGTACCCGAAAAATTAATGGCTTATGGTATCACCATCAGCGATGTGTTTGATGCACTGGGAAAAAACAATCAGAATACAGGTGGATCTTATATTGAAAAAGGTCCTACCATTTTATTTATCCGAAGTGAAGGATTGGTGGGAACATTGGACGATATAAATAATATTGTGGTAAAAAACCTGCCTAATGGAATGCCGCTACTCATTCGTGATGTGGGCGAAGTTCGACTAGGCAACGCACCAAGATACGGAGCAATGACCTACAATGGTGAACAAGAAGTTTCTGGAGCAGTAGTAATGATGCTGAAAGGAGCGAATAGCAATGTGGTCATCAAAGATATTAAAGCACAAATTGAAAAAATTCAAAAATCATTACCCGAAGGCGT
>JAFDWZ010000065.1:0-852 GCA_018268195.1 Bacteroidota bacterium
AGCTCCAAGATTGCACTGCCCGCCCCGTGAGGCACGAAACGTGTTAGGTGCTAGTTGTTCTTATATTCATTAGGTTTTCTTTTTACGAACTTATTTGTTTTTCATTGAAGTCAAATAATGTGTAAAACTTGCTCTTCTGAGGACTTTGATATGCCAGTAAAAGACCTAAATCTTCGAATTCTTCAGGCATTTGTCGTCCTACATCTGTTCTTTCTTGTCCAATCTTTTCTTCAAATTTCCTGTATTCCGCTTTCAAGATAATTGTTTCAGTCGGTTTAATTGGTTGAAGTGAATTCAATTTGTCGATTAAAGTAAACTTGGGTCCATTAGGATTAAAACTCAACTCAGGATAAAAGGCAGTCAACTCTGAATTATTGGTTATTTTAATTTGAAATCGCCAAGTCAATTCAAAAACTCTGATAGCTGTGTTACCGTCAATGTAACCTTCTTCGGTAACCACATTTTTATGACTTAATCATCTTGGAGTACTTGAACCTCCATCCTTAATAATTTCAATTGTTACTTCTGGTCTTGAAATATATCGTTTCCAAAGTAACGGAACTATTGCTATTAAAAGTCCGCCTAAAAAACCTAATAATGTTTCCATAGTTTTATCTTGGTTTGCTGTCGTTATACAATTGGCTATAACGGCAGTCCGTCTAAAAACTTCCATCGCCCTTCAAAAGTAATTATTTTCCGGATTCAGAAAGTCATTAGTAGGCTTTAAGCAGCTTTTAAAAAAGTAAATTTGAGAAGTGCAAAGTGAGATGAGAAAAATATAGTATGGTATTTTTGAATTAAATGAGGTAAACAATACATCCTGTCTTAGGTTTGTTCCTTGTTTGTATTGCA
>JAFDWZ010000065.1:867-7226 GCA_018268195.1 Bacteroidota bacterium
CATGCAATAAATATACATCAATACATACGTTCGTGGTTACTTTCCATTAAAAAGTATTCAACTAATTAATTCGGAGATTTTAAACGGTTTGACGGATTTTGGCTTTGCGTTCGGGCGGTATTTTAGCATCCCGCTCCACGCGGGATTTAATCGAAGAATCCCGATAGCAATCGGGATTGAACCATGCACAAATGTCCAATCCCTGCCCGTCAGGCAGGGAAGCCGTTCGCCCCGCTTCCCGATTAACCAGGACAAGTGTTGGTAATACCTTGTTAGCGTTTCGGAAAGGGTTGCAGGTTACTATTTTTCAGTCAATACATACACACTCCCTTTACCTTTTCCAATCATTGTCAGCACTTGTTCATCTCGTAAGTATTGCAAATCTTTTTTCAAGGTGCTTAATCCAATTTCCGGAAATTGTTTTGCCAAATCACTTACTTTGATAGGCTGATTTTTTGAAATATAATTTTTGATTAATTTTTGTCTGTCGTTTAAGTAACCGCCCTTGGATTTAAAAACGTCATATTTCTGTTCCAATTTTTCTGTAAGTGTTTTCAAACTTTCCAAAAAGAAAATCAGCCACAAGTCTATACGTTCGTTGACTGTTCCCCTATTTTTCTGTCCGCTCATCAAAGCCTCGTAATAGGTTTTTTTATTCTGCTCAATATGATTTTCAAACGAAATATATTGAATAAACGAATAATCGTTTTGTAGCAAACAAAGCGTTGTAAGTAATCTCGAAAGTCTGCCGTTTCCATCTTGAAAAGGGTGTATGCTCAAAAAATCATAGATGAAACTAGCAATAACAATGAGTTGATGAATGGTTTTTTGTTCCAAAGTTTCGTTTGTCCATTCAACTAATTCCTGCATTTCTGTTGCTACTAATGCGGGTTCGGTAGTGGCAAAAATCGTTCGCTGTTCGCCTGTTGGATAAGTTGCCACGACTTTGTTCGAAAGAAGCTTGTAAGTTCCTCTGTGTCGCTCATCTTTATTGCTGTATTTCAGCAATATTTGATGTAGTTGTTTGATATAAATTTCCGAAAGCTTGATGTCGGAATAATTGTCGTAAATCAATTCTAAAACTTCGTAATAACCGATTACTTCCTGTTCATCACGGGTTTTTAGTTTTGTGATTTTAACATCTTTCAAAAGTTGCTTTACTTCCTGGTCTGTAAGCGTTGCACCTTCAATTCTCGTAGATGAGCCAATACTTTCAATAGTGGCAATTTTTCGCAATTCTTTCAAATAACGGTTTTCCTGCTTTTCGGCAATATCCCATTTACCTTTGAAACTGTCAATGTAGCCAATGAGTTGTAAAACACGTTGATTGGTAACAAAATCAAAATTGAGCTTCTGAACAAATCTATCCATATCTTATCTGTATTTTATCCAAAAGAGAATTATACAAAGATATGGAATATCTATATCATATCCATATTTTATCCAAATAAAACAAATTAAGGAATAAAGATTTTCAGATTTAACTCCTTAATCGTTGAATATTCTTGTTATTCCTATGCGATAAACTATACGGCCTGTGCACGGTTTGTTCGTTGTATGTATAGCGTGAAGTAAATACACATCAATACATACGTTAATGGTTTCCTTCTTTTTAAAAGTATTCAACAAATACATTCATAGTTTTTAGACGGTTTGGGGATTTGCGAAGTGGCTGAGTTTTAGTATCCCGTTGCAATCAGGATTGAACCCTGCATTATTTGTCCCATATTCACCGGATATGCCCACTCCCTACCCGTGTGGCAGGTGGGGAAAGTGTTCTGCACCGACTCCCTATTAATCGGGACAAGACCATTGGCAACACCTTGTTGTGTGTTCGTTTTATTGTTTGTTAGTTCTTATTACTGTTCCGTCTTCCAACATACGTTCAATGGCAATGATTGATTTGTTATTGGTAATAATTTTTATCCGCAAATCATCTCTGCCTTTTAGTTTAAATATTTTTTCTGTTAAGGGTAATAGTTCTGTTTTAATCCCTTCTCTGATAGAATAAAGTTTTGATCCAATTAATTTCAACTCAATATTGCCATAATTGCCTTCGTAGGCAGCTAAAGTCTTCATTGAAATAGTGATGGGGTTTAACTCTGACCTCAAACCTAATAAATGCCATTCATGTTGATATTTATTACTTGAGTCTTGAGAAGCTTTTTCTAAAAAATCTATCTGAGCATAAACAAGAGCATCATTTGCCGAAACCTGAATGTCGGGAATAACACCTATACCTTCAAATTGTGATTGTGTGGCAGCATCAACCATAATGCCGATAGGGACATTAATTGAAAACTTGTTTGAAATAGCAATTTGATTGGCCGGGTGTGAACCACCGGCAGTTTTTTCTCCTACAATTACGGCTCTTTTTCTGTTTTTAAGAACAAACGCAGTCCATTCAGCAGCTGAGAAAGTGCGATAGTTTGTTAGCACATATAGTTTTGAATTAAACATTTTTGGCGCACCTACAGCACCTGATATATTATTTTGAACAACAATATTTTTTCCATTTTTTCTCAGCCTTGCTTCTGTAAGAGGGAGATAAAAATCATCTGTTGTGGTATTGAAAAAATAACTGCATAGCAAAGCCATCATTTCTGAATAACCACCGGTGTTATTTCTTAAATCCAATATAAGAGCGTCAGTATTTTGAAGAAAATACATGGCATTGGTTAACGTGTTGGCAGCAAATTCCGGGTTTTCAAAGGAGGTTAATTTGAGATAGCCAATATTTCCGCCTAATATCTTCACCTCCTGAAATCCATAATTTATATTTTTTGATTCCTGTCTTTCAATTTCAAGTAATTCCTGAAATTGCTTTTCCGATTTTGGTTTTGAATTTTCGGCCACCCATTGCTCATCATAAATTACTTTAAAGTGGTTGTCTTTGGTATAACTTCTGATGATACTGTCCAGCGTTATTTCAAAATTGATAGGTGAAGTTATTTTGTCGAATGAACCTCGTCTTACATCTTCTTTAAGTACTGAAATAAGCCCCTTACATTGTGTTGTATCAAAATAGTTTTGTTCCAAAACAACACACAGTGAATCTATCGTTTTAATAATTTCTGTTTGTGAGAGGTTTTCAGTTTGACTGTAGGCCACATGACCGAAATACAATAATGCAAATATTGCTGAAAGTAATTTCTTCATTTTCTATTTGTTTAAACTTAAATGTTTATGGATGTTTTCTGTTTTCAATAGCCTTGCTTATTAATGTACCTCTTTTTCTATCTAGTGCAGTGGTTATGTAAGTAAAGGGGTTAAAACTTGCCCGATTATCTGTAAACTTTAAAATCGGAAAGCCGAAATCTACATCTTTTTTATCTTCAAGGTTAATGGTCCAGTAACTTCCCGGTAATTCTTGTTGAGCAATGTTTCCAACATAGCTTGCCAGTTGCTCAAGCAGTTTACTGTTCTTTGGAAGGGTTATTTGTTCGCAAGTATAGTTTTCTATAAGATATGATTCCAACTTATTTAATGAGTTTAAAGAGCCGTCTAATTCGTTTGCAAACAAATGTGGAAGATTATGTTTTAGTTGATTCGTATTGTCAGCAATGAAAGAAAGCCACCCATTAAATTCATCTATTGTTTTCATTTCTTTTTTATTTCGGAAAATATCATACAATTTCTGTCCTTCTGAAAACTCCAATCACCTTTCAAAAGTAATACTTCTAAGGTTTCAGAGAAGAGTAAAAAAAGGTAGTTGAGTTTTCAGTAAGACACAAGCCCCAACTTGAGTCTGTTGGGTGATATATCAAATGGTTTTGTGTTGATAAGGGCTCGGATAACCATTTTTGTTCAAAAGATTGATAATTCTAATTCTGTTATAGCGTTGTAGAAAAATCGGATAGATGTTGATATATAGATTAAAAAGGGGCAAAAAAATCCAATCGAAAATAGTTAATTTCCGGTCAAGCATTAAGGTTAATCCACAAAAAATAAAGACTCCTATAATGTGTCGCCACTCATAATTTCGTGTTTTCTTTTCGTAACGGTATAGTTCATTTATTTTATCCTTTGTATTAATTTGAATAATGTTTCTTCTTTTTCTTACAATATCCCCTGATGTGGGTAAATATTTTTTGAATAACCGAATGCCTATGAAATCATAAATCGTTTTGTCCTTAACGAATTCGAATCTTTTAGGTTTATACCACGATAATTTGATTATTTTAAAATTCATTTTATTCCAGTCATTTGATAATTGCACGTTTTGTCATTGAATGAGGCACAACGGCAGTCCGTCTTAAAACTTTCATCACCCTTCAAAAGTAATGCTTCTAAGGGTTCAGAGATGGGTAAAAAAGGGGCGTTGATTTTTCAGACAAATAGCCACATTGGCGATGTATGTGCCCATAAATTGCGTTTCAGTCAGACATAGGTGCTATTGATTGGTACGAACGGAGTTGTTTTTTTAACGTCAATCAAAGCTATGCGCGCTCTGTTGCACCCCAAGCCCGTTAGCCATGCAATGAATTTTATTTTTTTACAATTGTTGTTGTATTGTTTACTGTTGTTATTTTCAAAAGATAAACGCCTCTTGAAAAATTTGGAAATATCAATTTTACCGGTGTAGTACGTTGCTGTTTTATTTCCAGTAATTGAATAAATTTCAACACATGATTTTTTTCTTTCAATTCAATATTCAGTAATTAAGAAACAGGGGTGGGATAAAAATTTATTGGTAACGACTTAATTTTATTATTGTTGCCAGGGGAACTAATGTTGTTTTAGATAAAACCGATTTATTTTGTGCCTGCACCGGAATTAAGCCTATATCAAAGAGTTTCATTGTCGCCATCATTATCAATATCAACAGCAATGATATTTTTTAACTGAACATTAAAATTACTGTCAAAAAATAGCGAATTCTTCAGCGTTGGTAAAAATAATGATTGCCGGCATTTCAACTCAGCTTTTGCCAACATGTTGCTAAAGTTTTGTTTTTTATGATGTCAAATACTTGCATGCAGTCTTACCGAAAACACGTTTACCGGCCCTTGTCGGTCTTTGTTGTACCCCGGGTTTACAACAAGTTGATATGCTCCTGTCAGGAAGATATGCCCATTGTACAAATCTGCCGAATAATATATTTCTAATAAGTGTTCGCAAGCGTAATTTAGTTTTCCGTCACCAAGTATAAAACCATATCCACCCGCTTTTAAATAATCTTTGTGAGCATTAGAAATCCCCGAAGCTACATAAGCCAGACCAATATTGTCAGCTGTTCTTTTCCAGCGCAATCCTGTTATTGAAAATCCGGCACTTAAACTTTGATCTATTTCAGTAAAAGCCCAGGTTTCAGATTTTCCGTTATTCCAACTAGCTCTGAAAAAGCAACCCAAATCATCCATTATCTGTTGTTCGGCATTAACACCAAATCCAAATTTACTATTGCCATATTTTCTGCTATTTTCAATGACCGGAGCTGTTGGATTTAGAGCAATGCTTTGTTGATAGTTTCCCATATTACAGGTTGTGTAAAAAGCCAAAAGGCGAAATGCACCTTCTTGATTTTTTAGTTTGTATCGGTGTGTGTACTCAATGGTATGCGAACTTGCTTTTGAAATGTTCCAATTCATGGTGTTTCCGTTAGCTTCCAATGGCACTAACGACACTTGATAACGAACTTCGTGTTGTGGCGAAACATATTCCAATACAAAGCTTGGTGTGTAACCTCTTGTGTTGGCGGGATAATCCCACGCTCCGTTGTCCATAAGTGCCCAGCTCATAAATTGAGTTCGTGGGTCATGGCTGAATTTGTTGTCATCAAAATAGTCGGTAGCTCCGATTTTTCCAATTGTAAAAGCTATATATTTAGTCGGTATGCTTTCGCCCAATTGGTTGAGGTCGTTTTGCTGATAAAGTGTTTTTTTGTTGAGAGAAAACAGTTGCCTGTAAAAAATTCGGGCTAAATAGATTTGTGGTGCAGGGTCTCCAATCCTAAACGACTCTCCGTTGGTGGCGGCAGCAATGCCTTTTGCTCCGCTAAGCCCTTCACCACCTGCCATTTCAGGGTTGATAAAAATACAAGCACCACGCCAAAGTTTTAGACCCGCAAAAAGTGTCGAAGTGATGGACTCTTTGTTTTCACATTGGGTAATTAAACTGTTTTCGCCTGAATACTTTGCACTAAATGCAGGTTTAAATTGATTTATAACAGTTGTCTGGGCGTGAATAGAAAACCAGTCATTTTTCAAAGAGTCAGTTGTTTGTGCGTAAAGTCTATTTGCTGTAATATTGAATACGAGTAGTATTATTGTTAATCTCACAATTTTTGCTATTATTAAGTTGTTTTGTTTGTTTCGCTATGTTCCAAAATTACGACCAACGGCAGTCCGTCTAAAAAC
>JAFDWZ010000066.1 GCA_018268195.1 Bacteroidota bacterium
TGAGAATAGTAGTGGAATAATTTTTCGGTCAGGAGACTGACAGAAAAGAGCGAGCCTGTCCCGAGCAATCGGGACAGGCTCGCTTGTTTTATGGTTAAAGAATAATACAATGCGAAATAAATTATATGCAGCTCTTATTTCCTTTTATTGGCCAGATATAAATAGGGTGCAAACAGATGATGAGCAAAAATATTCGAATTGTTTTCAGGAAATCGTTTGAAATACTGTTCATCAGCAAACAGAACTATGGTAGTTCCGGTTCGCACATAAGCATTACAATCAGCATACTTCGGGGGTTGTAAATTAGGTAAATCACGTATTACAAGTTTTCCGGCATAGTTACCCAGATATTTTTTATACTGATGCATAGCTTTAATGGGCGTTTTTCTTAACCGGTTAAACACATACATCATCACCAGGCGTGTTGGAAATTTTTGTTTGCGAATGCCTTTACGTGCATTTACCAAAGGATTGGTTTTGTTAAAATCGTTAACCGTTTGAATGGAAAGAGGTGCCTCAGGAACCCAGTCGGCTGAATTCACCACATTAAATGCCCATCCGTTACGGGTCTTATTTTCATATTCATAAGCAAAATACAGGTTGCCGGGTTTAGGTGCTGCACTACAATATGTTTTGAAAGTAATATCATCAGGAATTTTATGCTCGCTTCTGTAATTGTAGAGAAATGCCGTAATCAGATATGCAATGGCACCACCTTGACTGTGACCTGTTATTATAAAATCTTTAATGCCTGAGCGATAACATGAATCTAAACGCGGAAGAATATCCCGAATAAGATATGCAGTAGATAATGTCCATCCTACATGTACTGCAGCTTTTTCATCAGAAGCAAAATGGTAATTAAAAGTGTCACCGGGTGCCAATACCAAATATCCTTTGGCGGCAATCATTCCTGCATATAAATTGGCTAACCAACTTTCGCTGGTACCCACAGTACCTCTTATTTTAATGACAGCAACAGAATCACTTCCCACCCATAACGACCATTGATTTTGCAAACCTGTTTCAGGCGATTTGTAAACTTCGCGGAAGCGATGCATCTGAACACTTTCGGGGTAAACAGAATCAGAGTGCAGTATTTGCCCGAGCTGAAAGCTCATAATTTCAATGTACTCTTTGGCATCGTAGCCTGATTGCAGTTTTGAAGCATGCAGATTGAAAGAAAAGGTGATGGTGCAAATCAAAAGAAGTAAATGGCGTAACATACCTGTGTGGAATTAAAATTGAGAGCACAAATAAAAAGAGATTGTAATTACATATCAACAGAAAGCTGCATGCAATAGGACAAAAAAGCATCTAAGATGTTTTAGTGTAAGGAGAAAAATAATTTCTCATTACTGCGTTGGTGAAAGGAAAAACAGATTCGTGAATGATGCTGCGTTCATTCATTTTACGAACGCTTCAAAAAAATGATTTTAAAGAATTACGGTATCAGGAATTTAAAACGATCAATATTTTTCAGTGCAATTCCGGTTCCGCGAACTACAGCGCGCAACGGGTCTTCTGCAATATGCACAGGTAATTTCGTTTTCATTGAAATCCTTTTATCTAAACCACGAAGTAAAGCACCGCCACCGGTAAGATAAATACCTGTGCGATAAATATCGGCAGAAAGTTCCGGAGGTGTCATCTCTAAAGCTTTAAGAATAGCTTCCTCTATTTTGCTGATACTTTTGTCGAGCGCATGAGCAATTTCAGAGTATGTTACGGTAATTTCTTTGGGGATACCTGTCATAAGGTCGCGGCCATGAACTGCGTAATCGGTAGGAGGATTGTCCAACTCGGGCAATGCAGATCCTACTTCAATTTTAATCATCTCAGCACTTCTTTCTCCTATGAGAATGTTATGCTGCCTGCGCATATAATCCCAAATATCCATTGTGAAACCATCACCTGCAACACGGATTGACTGATCGCAAACAATACCTCCTAATGCAATAACTGCAATTTCGCTGGTACCACCACCAATGTCAATTATCATATTACCCATAGGTTCTTCCACGTCAATGCCAATACCGATGGCTGCTGCCATAGGTTCATGAATGAGATATACTTCTTTTGCTCCTGCATGTTCTGCACTGTCGCGCACCGCTCTTTTTTCTACTTCCGTAATTCCTGAAGGAATACAAATAACCATTTTTAATGAAGGTTGAAAAAACCTACGGCCCGGGTTTATCATTTTTATCATTCCGCGAATCATGTGTTCTGCTGCATCAAAATCAGCAATCACACCATCTTTCAGCGGACGAATGGTTTTAATGTTTTCATGTGTTTTTCCATGCATCATCATAGCTTGTTTGCCTACGGCAAGCACTTTGCCTGAAGTGCGGTCAATAGCAACAATACTCGGTTCATCAACCACCACTTTATCGTTGTGGATGATCAGGGTGTTTGCAGTTCCAAGGTCAATGGCTATTTCCTGAGTCAGAAAATCAAATAATCCCATTTTATTTTTTTTGTTAGTGGTTATTAAATTATTTTTTTGCTATGATAAACAGTATAGTTTCATTTTGTTTATTCACTCAATCACTTCTCTCTATCTACTTAATGCTTAAAATGTCTTTTACCGGTTAATACCATAGTCATGTTATTTTTATTACAAAATTCAACAGAGTCTTTATCCTTAATAGATCCTCCCGGCTGAACAACAGCTTCAATTCCCGAATTAAAAGCAATTTCAACACAATCGGGGAACGGAAAGAAAGCATCACTTGCCATTACTGCATTTTTCAGATTAAATCCAAAATGTAAAGCTTTCGCTATTGCATGTTGCAGTGCATCAATGCGCGAAGTTTCACCTGCACCGGTTCCAATCAGTTGTTGATTTTTTGCCAGCACAATGGCATTGCTTTTCAGATTGCGCACAATTTTATTGGCAAACAGCAAATCTTTCATCTCTACTGCCGAAGGCTTTCTGTTGGTGATATGATTCCAGTCTGCTGATGTCATTGCTTCACAGTCTTTGGTTTGAACAAGATATCCGTTTAATGCAGTACGAATGGTAAACGGGCTGGTAGCATCAGGCTTTAATTTTAAGATGATGCGGTTTTTCTTTTCGCTCAACAGTGCCAGTGCATCGTCATGAATACCTTTTGCAATCAGTACTTCGAAAAATAAATTTTTCATTTCCGTTGCCAATGAAATATCCACAGTGGTATTACAAACTATTATTCCTCCGAAAGCAGATACAGGGTCTCCAGCCAGAGCATCCTTCCAAGCCTGAAGTGACGAGCTTCGTGTGGCCAGGCCACATGCATTGTTGTGCTTGATAATCCCTATAGTGACTCCGTCTTTTTCATCAAATTCAGAAATCAAATTCAGAGCAGCATCGCAATCCAGCAAATTGTTATATGAAAGTTCTTTGCCTGAAAGTTGAATTAAAATATCGCTTAGCTCACCAAAAAATGTAGCCTGCTGATGTGGGTTTTCGCCATAGCGCAGTTTTTTACCGTTGCTGAGGTGTAGGTTCAGTTCCTCCGTAAAATTATTCCTGTCGCCACTGAAATATTGTTGAATGGCATGGTCGTAATTACTTGTAAGACGAAAAGCATTTGACGCTAATGTTTTTCGGAGTTGAAGAGAAGTTTCGCCATTTTCAGCATAATGGTTTATAAATAATTCCCTGTCGGAAGGGCTGCTTACAATGGTAACATCATTAAAATTTTTTGCTGCAGCACGAATGAGTGAAACACCGCCAATGTCAATTTTTTCAATCACAGCTTCTTCGGCAGCTCCTGATTTTACCGTTTCTTCAAAAGGATATAAATCCACCATCACCAGGTCAACAGCAGGAATGTCATAGGTTGAAATTTCTTCCAGATCGGTTGAAACATTTCTGCGATGCAGAATGCCTCCGAAAATTTTCGGGTGAAGCGTTTTTACACGTCCACCAAGAATGGAAGGATAATGTGTGATATCTTCTACAGCGGTAACTTCATAACCCAGATTGCGAATAAAATCAAAAGTGCCTCCTGTAGCATACAGACTCACGCCATGCTCATGCAATAACTTTAATACCGCTTCGAGGCCGGTTTTGTAATAAACGGAGATGAGTGCACTTTTAATTTTCACTATCAGTAAATGTTATGATTCCAACAGGAGAAGGGGCAAAAATAGGGAAGTGAATCATTTAAAATTTGTTAAAGTGAAAATAATTGTGGCTTGAAGCCCAATAATGCTTGAGGTAAGTCGTTACTTTTGTTCTGGTGAAACGATTAGGGATTTTTGTAAAACTGTTGAACGAGAGTATAGCCTTTGCTATGCATGCTCTGAGAGCAAACAAACTGCGGACCTTCCTCTCATTGCTTGGCGTTACCATAGGAATATTTGCCATAATCAGCGTGTTTACCGTGGTGGATGCCATGGAAAAAAACGTAAGAAGCAGCGTGGAGTCGCTGGGCGACAGGACTGTTTACGTGCAGAAATGGCCCTGGATTTTTGGGGGAGATTACCCCTGGTGGAAATATTGGCAAAGACCACTACCGTCAATAAAGGAAATGCAACAATTAGCAAGCCGCATCAATAGCGCAGAAGCATTATCGTTTGAAGCCTCCGTTTCCGGTCAGGCCATAAAATATCTGAACAACAATATTGAGAATGCAACAGTAATGATGGTTTCACACGATTTTGATAAAATCAAATCTTTTGAACTGTCAGCAGGACGTTATTTTTCTGAATCTGAGTCGAACTCCGGCAGGCCTGTAGCAATTTTAGGCAGCAGTGTAGCCAGTGGGCTGTATGGCGACTATAATCAGGCTATTGGTAAGGATGTGAATGTATTGGGGCGCAAGTTGGAAGTTATAGGTGTTTTTAAAGAAGAAGGAAAAAGCCTGATGGAATCGGAGATCGATAATAATGTTGTGATACCTCTGAACTTCGGCAGAAATATTATCAATATCCGCAGCGACAGGATTGACCCCTATATCAAGGTGAAAATCAAAGACGGTATATCCATGCAATACGCCAGCGATGAAGTGAAGAGTATTATGCGGAGTTTGAGAAGGCTCAGACCTATTGAAGAAGATAATTTTGCCATCAACCAGCCGAGCTTATTAAGTAACAACATCACCAGCCTGTTCAGTACGTTGGACATTGCAGGAATGATTATAGGAGGATTTTCAATTCTGGTAGGTGGATTCAGCATTGCCAATATTATGTTTGTATCGGTACGTGAACGCACTCATCAGATAGGAATACAAAAATCACTGGGTGCAAAAAATTATTTTATTCTCATGCAGTTTTTGTCTGAAGCCATAGTGCTTTGTGTGATAGGTGGTTTGGTGGGATTGTTGATTATTTATATTCTTACATTGATTATATCCTATGCAGCAGATTTTACACTGGTGCTTACCATGAAAAACATAAGCCTTGGCATTATCATTTCAGCAGCAATCGGGCTTATTTCAGGGTTTATTCCGGCCTATTCCGCTTCACAACTCGACCCCGTAGAAGCTATTCGTGCAAACGGTTAACCTTCCGGTTTTTTTTGTATCGAGTAAAATGGAGTTAACTGCCTGTTATTTCTATAGAGTTTATTCGGAATATTGAATAAACCCCAATCATTAAATTGTATTTACTTTGCAAAAGAATTATTGATTGAATGTCGGGGAATAAAAAACTTTTTCTGTCCATATTATCAGCACTGTTGCTTTGGATTTGTTGGCCGGCCGGTGGAGTTACTGCATTGGTGTTTATCAGTTTAGTGCCGGTATTGCTGATGGAATATTACGCAACTCATGCACCTGCAGGAAACAAACGCTCCATATTCGGATATGTATATCTAACTTTTTTACTCTGGAATATTGCTTCTACATGGTGGGTTTGTAATGCCACAATAGGTGGAGGGCTGTTTGCCATTTTCTGCAATGCACTTTTTATGGCTTTGGTATTTCAGCTGTTTCATATTGTACATCGCAGGTCAGGTGATTTTATCGGATATCTTTCGCTGATTATATTCTGGCTCGCATTTGAGTATCTGCATCTGCACTGGGAACTTAGCTGGCCCTGGCTCACATTAGGAAATGTTTTTGCTACTCAACCGGTATGGATACAATGGTATGAATGGACGGGCTCACTCGGAGGTTCGCTGTGGGTACTGGCTGTGAACATTCTGATAGCACAGTGGCTGCTGAGCAGTGAATTGAAACGCAAAAGGAAAATGTTTGCTGTACTGATGTTGCTTGCAGTGCCTGTTGTAGTTTCTTTAATTCGTTATACTACCTATAATGAAAGCGGAAAAACCATAAGAGTCATCTCTACTCAACCCAACATTGACCCTTACAATGAAAAATTTTCGGGAATGAGTAATGAAGAACAGATAATACGTGTATTACAATTGGCAAATCTTGAATCACCAGATTCAGCCGATTACATACTTGCACCGGAAACTGCTATTGCCAACTCATTGTGGGAGTCGGAACTTGAAAATTATTCCGAAATAAAATTATTGCGTAAATATATCAGTGCTTATCCCCATGTGAGGATGATTATTGGCGCGTCAACAGATAAACTTTACGGAGCAGGCGAAAAACTTTCTTCTACTGCACGAAAATTTACACAGCAGGATGGATATTATGATTCATACAATACCGCTTTGTTTGTGGAAAACAATCAGCCGCTGCAGATTTTTCATAAGTCGAAACTTGTGCCTGGAGTAGAGCGAATGCCTTATCCAAAGATTTTTGGCTTTCTCGAAAAGTTATCCATAAATATGGGAGGCACTTCGGGAAGCCTTGGCGTGCAGCCTGAACCAACTGTGTTTAAAGGAACTGATTCAGTAATTACCGCACCGGTAATTTGTTATGAATCTATCTATGGTGATTATCTTGCAGAGTATGTCCGCAAGGGGGCGCAGTGGATAGCCGTAATAACCAATGACGGTTGGTGGGGCAATACACCCGGTTACCGTCAACATTTTCAGTATGCGCGCATACATGCCATAGAACTGCGCAGAGATGTTGCACGATCGGCTAATACAGGCATGAGTGGTTTCATCAATCAACGTGGTGATGTGTTGCAACAAACTGCTTACTGGAAAGAAGCTGTGATTCGTGAGCAAATAACGTTGAACAGCAGCGAAACAATTTATGCACGGTTTGGAGATTATCTTGGGTTGGCAGCAGCATGGTTAGTTCTTCCGGTGTTGTTAACAGCTTTTCTGAAGCCACGAAAAAACGTATAGTTTTTTTCGGAATTTTGCAGTATTAAAATTTTGAAAGATGGATTCATTTGATGTAACCGTTATAGGTTCAGGACCCGGTGGATATGTTGCCGCAATAAGATGTGCTCAACTCGGATTTAAAACAGCACTGATAGAAAAATATAATACGCTGGGAGGTACCTGTCTGAATGTGGGATGTATTCCTTCAAAAGCATTGCTCGACTCATCTGAGCATTTTTACAATGCCAAAACACATTTCAGCGAACATGGTATTGAATTAAATGATTTAAAAGCCAACCTGCCGCAGATGATTAAAAGAAAAGCAGCTGTGGTGAAACAAACTTGTGACGGTGTAAGTTTCCTGATGAAAAAAAATAAAGTAACTGTCATCACCGGTCATGCATCTTTTAAAAATGCAACAATAGTTTCCATAAAAGGTGCTGATGATAAAATTACAGAGATTGAAACTAAACACACCATCATTGCTACAGGATCAAAGCCATCTGTTTTGCCCGGAATAACTATTGATAAGAAAAGGATTATCACTTCTACCGAAGCATTGGAGCTGAATGAAATTCCAAAGCACTTGATCATCATAGGAGGAGGAGTAATTGGTCTAGAGCTGGGTTCGGTTTATGCAAGGCTGGGAGCCAAAGTTACGGTAGTAGAATTTTTAGATTCCATCATTGCAAATATGGATCGCTCTTTAGGAAAAGAATTGCAGAAAGTACTCACTAAGGAAGGATTTGAATTTTTACTGAGTCATAAAGTTACTTCCGTAAAAGGAGGAGCTAAAGAAGTGAATGTAGAAGCGGAAAACAGTAAAGGCGAAAAAATAAAAATAAAAGGTGATTATTGCCTGGTAGCGGTTGGGCGTAAACCTTATACTGAAGAATTAGATCTGGAGAAGGCCGGAGTGCAGACTGATGAGCGTGGACGAATTATCACGGACGAGCATTTGCAAACCAACGTGCCCGGCATTTACGCAATAGGCGATGTAGTGAAGGGAGCTATGCTCGCACATAAAGCAAGTGAAGAAGGAGTACTGGCAGCTGAAATTATTGCAGGTCAGCAGCCACATATCAATTACCGATTGATTCCGGGAGTAGTTTATACCTGGCCGGAAGTTGCATCGGTAGGATTTACTGAAGAAGAACTGAAAGTCGGAGCGGTGAAATACAAAACAGGAAGTTTTCCATTTAAAGCCAGTGGTAGAGCAAGGGCAAGTATGGACACGGATGGTTTTGTAAAAGTACTTGCCGATGCTGCTACTGATGAAATTCTCGGAGTGCATATCATTGGGCCACGTGCTGCCGATATTATTGCCGAAGCAGTAGTAGCAATGGAATATCGTGCATCGGCAGAAGATATTGCTCGTATGAGCCATGCGCATCCTACTTTTACCGAAGCAGTGAAAGAAGCTTGTCTTGCAGCTACCGATAACCGCGCCATTCATATATGAACAAATAATATCCTGAAATGAAAATCAAAGAAATCATTACCGTTTCCATGATACTGTTTTCGGTAATAGACATCATTGGCTCTGTGCCTGTGATTATCAGCATACGAAAAAATGTAGGCTCCATACATCCTGAAAAATCTTCTGTAGTTGCATTGATGATTATGATTGTTTTTCTTTTTCTTGGAGAAAATATTTTAAATCTCATCGGTCTGGATGTATCGTCATTTGCAATTGCAGGTTCGCTGGTGTTGTTTTTTCTTGCACTGGAAATGATACTCGGCATCAAACTTTATAAAGACGACTTGCCGGAATCGGCAAGTATTGTACCCATAGCATTTCCGCTTATTGCCGGAAGCGGTACTATGACTACATTGCTTACCTTACGCAGTGAATACGACATGCTTACTATTATCATTGGCGTATTGCTGAATATGATTTTTGTATATCTGAGTCTGAAAAATCTTGGATTTATTGAGCGAATTCTCGGCCCTGTAGGTATTGCTATAGTGCGCAAGGTATTTGGATTTATCCTACTCGCTATTGCAGTGAAATTATTCAGAAACAATCTGCACTTCTGATTGTGGCGAAGAAAAAATATTATGTAGTGTGGAAAGGTCGCAAGAGTGGCGTTTATGAATCATGGGACGATTGTCGCAAGCAGGTGGAAGGATTTACGGGAGCATTGTATAAAAGTTTTGAAACTGCAGCGGCAGCGCAGGAAGCATTCGCTAAAGGAGCTTCTGCATTGAACAGCAAAACCGGTCAGAAAAAACTCTTTGACGTTAAACAACATGTATCCAAACAACCCATCAGGCAAAGTATTGCAGTGGATGGAGCATGGAACACCAAAACGTTAGACAGCGAATATCGTGGAGTAGATGTGAACACAGGCAAACAGCTTTTTATCAAAGGGCCTTTTGCCGAAGGAACTAACAACATCATGGAGTTTCTGGCACTGGTGCATGCTCTTGCTTATTGTAAAAAACATCAGCTTCATGTTCCGATTTATTCTGACAGCGTTACCGCTATGAAATGGGTACGCGATAAACATGCTAAAACCAAACTCGAATCATCAAACAACAATACAGAGTTATTTGACCTTATAGACCGTGCGGAAAAATGGCTAAAGGAAAACACCTACAGCAACCCCGTGCTGAAATGGGAAACAAAATTGTGGGGTGAGAACCCTGCTGATTTCGGAAGGAAATAAATAGTTTCTGTTGTGTGTCACTCCTACGGAGTTCTGTTATCAACCCGGTATTATTTCAACCGCGCAGGTCGCACAGATTGCGAGCCTGCCGGGATGGCCTTCGTTTCAAAATTTTAAATTAAGAATTCGTTGATGCTTGTTTATTATTTAAACTGTATT
>JAFDWZ010000067.1 GCA_018268195.1 Bacteroidota bacterium
CTGTGTTGTAATCACCGCAAATGAACTGCCTGTGCTTTGCTTTATCATGTTGCAAAAAAATTCACAACGATTTTTCTGACTCTGTCTTGCAGTGTTCTTGCTACTTGAATGTACTTCAAGAGTTACAGATAATAAGTGACCCCCTGCATCCACTCAATGAAATATTGCAAATAATAAATGCAGCTTGCACAAATTTGGCTGTGGGTTATGTTTGTAGTAAAATGAATAAATTATAACAACTAAAAATCAAAAAAATGAAAAATAAAAGTGTACTCTTATCACTAACTGCTATGGCAGTTTTATCGGTTGCAACCGTTAAAAGCAACGCAACAGTGTGGCGCGTGAATAACACAGCCGCTTACAACCAATGGGCAAATCATCAGGTGTTCAATGATCTTCAAGCAGCCATTTACAGCCCTGATGTAAATTCAGGTGATACATTGTATGTGGAAGCATCAGGTACAAGCTATGGTGATGCAAATGGTGTAGTAAACCTGAACAGACCGTTGACGTTAATCGGCACAGGTTATTTTTTAGCGGATAATCAGGATTTGCAGCACAATCAAACATCTGCCACATTAGGGCATCTTTATTTTCAGTCAGGTTCAAGTGGCTCAAAAGTTATAGGATTAAGAATAGCTGATGCTTTTCTGTCAAGTATCCATTTTGACAACGTAGCGTTAAGTAATATTACAGTAACAAGATGTTATATTGAAGCAGTTTTGGAATTCAACAATAATATTTATAACAACATTATTATTACCCAAAATTTTATAAATGGTGGTATTAATCACGGCTTTCAAAATCAGGCGACTTTTACAGGACTAATTTTCACTAACAATTTTGTTGGAACAGGAGGTATTTTTTTTCCTGGGGCTAATTTTAATGGTACGGTAGCCCAAAATGTTACAACGGGAGATTTGAATATTCAATCAAATATTCAGTTTTATAACAATATTGTTACGGGTAATACCATTACACAAAACAACAATGGTGCATCAAACATTCATCACAATATTTTTACTGTGGCACAACCTTCATGGCTTACAGGTGGAAACAATTTTTTTGGAACAGGTTATAATACCATTTTTCCAACAGGGGTAGCGTCTTCGGATTTAAAGTATGATCCGAATGCGTCAACAATTTGTCCGCAATGTTATCAGGGCTATCCCGGCACAGTTGAAATTGGAATGTTTGGCGGCAGTGATCCTTACAAAGCAAGCGGCATTCCGCCAATACCTGCCATATACAATCTTCAGGCGCCCGCTAATGCTCCTGCGGGAGGCAATTTGCAAACCACTATAAGCACTCGCAGTAATAATTAAAATTATTTTTTTTAAATCATTTTAAAGACACAGAATAATGAAAAGAATAATTTTAACTGCATGGTTTCTTGTATGTGTTACATTAACTAATGCACAAAACATAACACAAATGGAATATTGGGCAGATGTTGATCCGGGCTTTGGAGCTGGAATAAACATTCCGGGATTTACACCTTCAGCCAATGTTTCAGCTTACGCTTTTAATGTGCCCTCAACTATTGGCACAGGCATACACACCATAGGGGTAAGAAGTAAAGATGTAAATAATATTTGGAGTCACAGCAATATGTTTTCGGCATTAGTTTTTACGCCTGTTCCAACTACTAATATTGACAGCATTGAATTTTTTGTTGACACGGATGGCGGCTCGGGAACTGGAATACCTGTTACAGGATTCAGTCCACAACAGAATGTGCAGAACCTTGCATTTTCAATTCCTATTGCGGGACTTGCTCAAGGGATACATACCGTTGGCGTTCGTTCCAAAGATGCTGACGGAAAATGGAGTCATACCAACTTTTTTCCGTTCCTGATTAATGATACTTCTAATTATGTCATAGAATCCATTGAATATTTTTGGGATGTTGATTCAGGTTTTTATTATTATATGCCTTACACGCCTTCGCAAATAGTAAGCGATCTTTCAAATGAAATAATGAATGTGTATGTTCCTTCCACACTTTCACAGGGAACGCATACATTGTTTTTAAGAAGCAGGGATAACGGAGGGCACTGGAGTCATGTAAATTATAATCCGAATGTTACAGTTGGAATAAATGAAATGTCAGACAATTCAGGAATCAACATTTATCCCAATCCGTTTACCAATCAGATTACCGTTACGCCAAAGCAAAATCAAAAAATGCGTTTGATTCTTTACAGCGAAAGCGGGCAATTAGTGGTGGATAAGATAATTACCGAAAGCACACTATTAAACACACAGGATTTAGCGCTTGGCGCATACACAGTTTTCATTTGGGCGGAGCAAAATAAAATTTACCGCAGCACTATTGTCAAGCAATAATTTTTTTGTTTATTAGAGTTCCAACCTAACCCCGAAAAGCGCAGGCTAACCACCTGCGTTTTTACTTTTTTTTAAAGGAGTATGATTTAAAACGATGCATCCAGTTCTATCGGGCAATGGTC
>JAFDWZ010000068.1 GCA_018268195.1 Bacteroidota bacterium
TTTTAACCACTGCAAATATTTGTTTCAGGAGTTTGCTCATTACTGCAATTAATGTTTGTTTGCCCGATTTACAATTATCGTTTAGTCGTTGAAAAAGCTATTGAAAGGCTCGAATAAGCGCGAGCGCCTACTTATTTGTTTGCATCTTGCGAACAATAATATTGACGTTGCTAACCATTGAGTGAAAAATATAATATTGCTTCTGACGGATGGTGCTTTGTTGCCTTGAATCTAACCTAACATCCCCTTCAGCTAACCTCCACATCACCGGTTAAATACTCAATTATTGCAGGTTGTTTTAATTTTTTTTACGATAAAAGATAAGCTCTACCTGTTGCTTTTAACATGCAATAAGAGTTTTTTAAAATCTATCATTTTCGCACCATCAACATGATGAGAAATGAATCTTAAGCTCTTATTGTCAACTTAATAAAACCCCTGAAACATGAACCGAAAACCCTTACTTTTTTAAACCTTCACCCTACAAAACAGGCCATTTGTCAAAAAGTACATAATTCATTTATTCACCCCATTATTTTTACTTCCTTTAAGAACAACAAACCTACCATGCATAATATGTCAACAGAAGTTACAGCGGGAATAAAAGTAACCGTGGAGACTTTTTACCAACCAACACACTCCAACCCCGGACAAAATTATTTTGTGTTCTCTTATAGAATAACCATTGCTAATGAAAGCGAAGAAGTTATAAAACTTAAAAGAAGACATTGGTATATTATTGACAGCGATAATGCCAAACGTGAAGTGGAAGGCAAAGGAGTTGTGGGCGAACAACCGGTGATTCATCCAGGTGGACAATACCGCTACGTTTCAGGATGCAACCTGAACACGGAGATAGGAAAAATGTTTGGAACCTACCTGATGGAACGTGAAAGTGATAACAAACTGTTTTATGTGAAAATACCGGAATTTAAAATGATAGTCCCATCTAAATTGAATTGATTTTTTAAATTATTATTTGGTTTGAATTTTAAAAAAACTGCTCCACACCCGGAGCAGTTTTTTTATTACTGATGTGCGAACATTCTTCCGGTTATTTTCTTTCCTCTTCATTTCGTATTTACATAGTCTCCCCGTTTTTTGGGGGGGACTATGAAACAAAAAAGATTGCCGGAATGGTTTTATCTTTCATAGTCCTCACGAAATGGTGGGAGAGTATGAAAGTACAGGGGATGCATGTTAAATTTAACAGTGCCACATTTATAGGTTATATTCCATAATTTTGCTGCAAATATTTGTGATATGCATATTGTAGCACCCTCCATCCTATCGGCAGATTTTTCTAATCTGCAAAAAGATATAGAACTCATCAACAAAAGTGAGGCCGATTGGTTTCATGTTGATGTGATGGACGGAGTGTTTGTTCCGAATATTTCCTTTGGTTTTCCGGTGATAAAGGCCATAAAAAAGTATGCTGCCAAACCCCTTGATGTGCATCTGATGATAGTTCAACCGGAAAGGTATATTAAACAGTTTAAAGAAGCCGGAGCTGATCATCTTTCCGTGCATATTGAAGCATCTACACATTTACATCGCACTTTGCAGATGATAAAAGCAGAAGGAATGAAAGCAGGTGTAGCTATCAATCCACATACTCCTGTTTCAACCCTGGCTGACATTATCACTGATATTGATCTTGTTTGCATGATGAGTGTGAATCCCGGTTTTGGCGGGCAAAAATTTATTGAGCATACCTACAGCAAAATCAGTCAGCTTAAGGAGCTGATTTTAAAATGCAATGCAAAAACACTTATAGAAATTGACGGAGGTGTTGACCTGAAAAACTATCGGAAGCTAATTGATACAGGGGCTGATGTACTGGTAGCAGGCAATACTGTTTTCAGTTCGGATAATCCTACTGAAACAATTGCATTGCTTAAAAAATAATTTTCTTAATTAACTGATGTAATCCGTGAGGTAAGCAAATCTCGGTGTAAGTTCTCCATTCTGAGCAATAGTAGCACGATAAATTACTTTCCCTTTATCATCACCCAGTATCAGTGGCAGCACACGCTCCAAAAGATGTTTGCCAAAACCTTCAGACGCATCACGAGGCAATTCGCATGGCAAATTGTCTACTGACATCACCGTTATTGTATTCGGGCTGAAAGCTTCATCTTCTTTTTCTGTTACGGGGTTATATCCGTAAAACTTATCATCAATGGTTGTGGCTCTGTGTGTAGATGGAATGCTTCCGTCAATATCGCAGGTAATGTCGGCAATAACGCTGATGCGGAACGAAGGGTCGCGCATATCCTGTTTGGTAAACAATACAGGAGCCTGCGGGTTCCAATAAGCACAATGTATCAGCAAATCGCAAAATGATGCAAACGATCCCGGATCGCAAAAGGTACATCGGTAGTTTTCGGGATGATGATAAAAATCGGATTTGGTAAAATCAGTTCCGTCTTTTCTCTCGTGATACGACTCTGAATGTAACTGTACATATACCGGCTCACGGAAAGAATAATTCAGAAATTCGAATGGAGTTACTTTTCTTATGTTCAGCATACCCATGGTTTCAATTGCACCATTGGCAACACGCCCTCCACCTGTGATGACTATTTTGATGTTGGGTAATTTTATTTTGTCCAGCCCCTCATGCAATTCCTTCAATCCAAAACTTTGATGTGCGGGCTTCAGTTGAAAAAGGCCATACTTCAAACCATAAGCCATCAGGCCATTGTAAGCACCCACAATTCCTGCATATCTACCAAAACCAATTATGCGGTTTTCGTGGTCATCAACCAAGCACTCATAATCAATCAGGGTAATTTTATCTTTGATAATCCGTTTCAGCATTTCGCGGTTATGCGGTTGTTTTTTTATTATATGCGAAAAGTACATGTATTTTTTTCCGGGAATCAGTTTGTCCTTAGGAACTTCTTTAATGCCAATGAGAAAATCGCAGTCAGACAAATCTTCCTGCAATACCACACCTTCACGTCTGTATTCATCATTTTTTATGGAACGGTAATCACATGGTTGTATCACCAATTCTACTTCGGGATAGGTTTCCTTAATTTGCTTACACTGTTCAGGCGTAAACGGAACCCTCATATCATGCGGTACTTTCTCTTCTCTTAAAATTCCAATTTTCATTTTCTCTAATGTAAATAAAAGGTGCGAAGTTACCTCTTTTTCATCTTATTCCATTTTTTGCAGAAATCCTGCCTGCTTAAAAATTTTTATTACAGAATATTAGTCTTTTTCAATCTAACACATTATATTTACAAGCAAATTAAAATTCCTGTACCAATGAAAAAGTATCTCTCCCCCCCCCGCAGCGATTGTCGTATTGCTGATTTTTGTAGCTTCCGTAGCTAATGCACAATTAAACATCTCGCTCACCAAATCTGATTATTACGGATACAACATCAGTTGTTTTGTATGAAAGACGGAAACATCGCCTTGAACGTGAGTGGCGGAACACCCCCTTACATTTTTGCATGGAGCAATGATGAAAAAGTTTCTTCTATCAATAATCTGCCAGCCGGTTTCTATTCCGTACACATTACCGACAGCCTCACCAACGACACTACGCTGCAAATTACCCTCACAGAACCTGAGCCTTTGGCAATGAAAGAACTTGATGCTTATAGATATGCCAACGGATTTAATGTAAGCTCCTTTGGTGCATGCAACGGCTCGGTAACTACAACCGTTTCAGGAGGTGTTTTGCCTTAC
>JAFDWZ010000069.1 GCA_018268195.1 Bacteroidota bacterium
AATTACTTTTGAAGGGCAATGGAAGTTTTTAGACGGACTGCCGTTAGCGGCAACTCTGGACGACAGTGCAAATACCAACCGACAAAATAAGCAACAGGGACAAATGAGATTTATAAAAATGATTTTAAACACAATATTACTTTTAAGCGTTTTGACATCGTTTAGTTCTTGCAAAGGACAAAACCAAAAGGAAAGTGAGAGTAAAACTGAACAGAAAATATCTGTAAATATTGGAGACACCGTTTCAGACCTTGGCAAAAACATTGACTGTATTTTTCAAGACAAAAACGATAACTACTGGTTTGCAAGCAATGGTGATGGTGTTTATCATTATGACGGCAAAACGCTTACACATATTACCGACAAGCACGGTTTGTTAAGCAATTTTGTTTTGAAAATTGAGAAAGACGCAAATGGTGATTTATGGTTTTCTACGCGGGATGGTGTTTGTAGTTTTAACGGAGTTTCATTTACTAACTATACCGACAAAATCAACAATGCTCCAACTGGCAAACTTAACTATACAATAGGCGGACTTTTCTTCGGACAGTTAAACAGTTTATGCTTTTATGATGGTAAATCATTTACAAGTTTTGCTATTCATCCCGACACATATAGCCCATCTCCTTCTGATATGAACAGACCTTACAGTGTTTACTCTACACTTACTGACAACGCAAAAAATGTTTGGTTTGGGACACAGGAAAAAGGCGTTTGCCGTTATGACGGAACTTCATTTACATTTTTTACTGAGCACGGATTGGACAAAGCAGCAGTAAGGACTTTATTTCAGGACAAAGCAGGAAATATTTGGGCAGGAAACAATGGAGCTGGTTTGTTCAAATTCAATGGAAAAGAGTTTATAAATTTCACTGACGAAAAAGGTTTAGCTAATCGTGACTTCCTAAAAAAACTTCCAGGAAAAGAAGGAACATTAGCCAGACCTTGGACAATAAATGAGGACGACAAAGGAAATCTTTGGATTGGAACCATTGATGCAGGAGTATGGAAGTATGATGGAACTAATTTGACAAATTATACCGCCAAAGACGGACTTGCTGGCAACGCAATATGGACAATATACAAAGACAAAAAAGGGGAGCTTTGGTTTGTAACAGACGGTGAAGCAATTTGTAAATTCAATGGAAACACATTTACAAAGTATGATTTTCATTGACATCGACAGAAATAGAGCAGCCGGTAACAAGGGTTTGGCAAAATAGGGGCAGAAGTGCAAACCTCAACATTTGTAATTCTATTGAACATTTGTGCAAAATCCAAGCTGACGTTTTTCAAATGCCCCCACTTCGCCAAGCCCCGAACCGTCAAACTGTCTAAAAACTCTGAATGTATTTGTTGAATACTTTTTAATGGAAAGTAACCACGAACGCATGTGTTGATGTATATTTATTGCATGCAATACATACTAGGAACAAACCGTACACAATCTGTATTGTTAACCGCGTTTAACCCAGAAATGCTGCACTAAATTTTTTGCAACTCTCCTTTCCCCTCCCGGAAATAATATTTTTAAAACCTACTTTAAACCGCCCTGGCGTCTTTCGCCAACCGGAAAATAATTACTTTTGAAGGGCGATGGGAGTTTTTAGACGGACTGACTTTGTGCAGCAAACCAATAAAGTTAAACCAATAAAAAATAAGAAAATGGCAAACAAATTAACATTACTGTTTTTATGCGTTTTACATTTAAACTTAAATGCGCAACAATGGATAGATAAAAAATACGACTATGACAGTACATTAAATGTTCCGTATGGCACTGCGGTAAACTTTAATGGAAGCATTGATACTTTAACAATGGATATATATACACCTATTTGCGATGATATAAACCATGTTTCAAGAAAACCGCTATTATTATGGATACATGGAGGTGCATTTCTTGCAGGAGATAAAAATGAAATGAAAAAATTATGTATACAATTTTCTAAAAGAGGTTACATAACTGCAACAATTAATTATAGATTAGGTTTTATACCGGATGATGTAGCTTGGAATTGTAATTACCCGAATTATTCTTGTGTTTTTGCAACTGATAGTGCTGAATGGTATCGGGCGTATTACAGAGCAATACAAGACGGTAAAGGAGCCTTGCGATATCTAATTAATAGAAATGCGGCTTTAAAAATTGATACAAATAACATTTTTGTAGCAGGAGAAAGCGCGGGTGGTTTCATTGCGCTGGGTATAGGATTACTAGATACTATTAGTGAAAAACCAATTCAAGCAAATGCAATTTCAAATGCGCCTAACCCCAATAGTAATGCATTAGGTTGTCAATATTGTCTTGGTGAATTATTTAATGGTGTTGATGTAGCACGACCAGATTTAGGAGATATTGAAGGAACTATTGAACCTACAAATATAAATTTCACAATAAAAGGCATTGGAAATATGTTTGGCGGTATGTTGAGTGACTTACTCAAAAGTCACAAGGCAAATTCAGCTAAGCCTGCAATATACTCCTTTCATCAGCCTTGTGATTTAATTGTTCCTATTGACAGTGGTCAGGTTTTTGCCGGTTTGTCGTGGTGTATGACAAATGGATACAATTGCTATGGAATACATAATACTGCGAAAATATATGGTAGCAGGGCTTTTAGTAATTGGAATATTAATTATGGATATGGTTATAATATTCACAACGAATTTACCACAACCAATTTTCCTTACAGTTTTATTTTCGGAACAGCTAGCTGTTTAGACCAAGTAAGTAATCCTTGTCATGCGTATGATAATTCAACTCTAAGGGAAAATAATTTGGCAAGCTTTTTTGCACCATTAATAACAACAAATCCTATTTGTGATACAACATTATTTCCCAACGGCATTCATTCCATTAATGCAGAAAGCTATATAAATATATACCCAAACCCTAGTTCCAGCATTTTAAATATCCATTGCATTAATTGCCTTAACTCTTCATTTACTATATATGATATGTTAGGTCAAAAATATATTGAAGAGGCTCATATAGCTAAGGAAGAAACAAAGGTTAATATTAATCATCTACATGCCGGAATGTATCTTATTAAAATCCAAAATAAAAATGGTTTGATTAAGATTATCAAATTCACAAAAGAATAAAGGTTTACCACCAACATGGGGTTTGCTAAATTTGGGACAGACAGAAGCCGTGTTTCAACTTTTGTTTTTCACTTTAGCATTAGAATATGCCCTCTACATTTTATGTTAATTCAGCATCAGTTAGCCTGGGTGGACGGAATTCTACTACATTCACTTCGCCAATTCCATAACCGTCAAACTGTCTAAAAACTCTGCATGTATTTGTTGAATACTTTTTAAAAGGAAGGTAACCACGAACGTACGTATTGATGTATATTTATTGCATGCAATACATACAAGGAACAAACCGAACACAGGCTGTACTGTTTACCGCATT
>JAFDWZ010000006.1 GCA_018268195.1 Bacteroidota bacterium
TTGCAGGCAACAACGGGCCTGTTACTTATCTGTGGAACACAGGAGCTGTTTCTAAAAATCTGCTTAACGTTATTGCAGGGAATTACACTGTTACCGTTACTGATTCTTCAGGATGTGTTGCCAATAAAACGCAAGCCATTACTCAACCGGCATCAGCTTTGAATATTTCTGCAACCACAACTCCTGCAGGATGCGGAAGTGCCAATGGTAGCGCGACAATTGTAGTTACCGGAGGAACACCTAACTACACTTACTTGTGGAATACAGGACAGACTACATCAACATTATCAAATGTTTCCGGAGGGATTTACACAGTAACTGTTACTGACAGTAAAGCTTGTACAGCATCAAGAACTGTTACCATTGGTTCAACATCCTCAGTTCAGATAGTAATTGACAGTATTATTCAGTTAAAATGCTACGGACAAAATACCGGAGCTGTTTATACACATGCTACGGGAGGTTCGGGAACATTAACTTATACATGGACACCAACTCAGCCCAACAATGATTCTATATTCAATCTGGGCCCCGGCACTTACAAACTTGTGGTGCGTGACGGTGCTAACTGCGCAGATTCCATCACCGTTACCATTAATCCGGTTACACAAATTATTGTTAATGGATCAGCCTTGCCGGAAGTTTGCATTAACAACAATGGCTCGGCATGGGCAACCGTAACAGGCGGAACACCTCCATATAGCTATCTTTGGAGTACCGGTTCTGTTAACGACACCATATTCAATTTATCGAAAGGAACCTATACCGTCACAGTTACCGACTCCAAATTGTGTACGGCAACACATGCTTTTATTGTGGATTCACTTGGTGGCCCATCTATACAGGACAGTGTTGTAAATGTAAAATGCTTTGGAGGCAACAATGGTGCTATATACACCAATGTTTCAGGTGGTAATGGCACCTACACTTATCTGTGGTCTGCGGGCGGGCAAACAACTTCTTTCATCACAGGATTAACAGCAGGGACCTACACGCTAACTGTAGCTGACACCAATGCTTGCACTGCAACAAAAAACATTATCGTAACCCAACCTTCTGCAATAAGTACTTCGATGAGTGCCGTTGCAGAAAAATGCAATAAGGTAAACGGTATTGCTATAGCAAGTGCATCAGGAGGAACCGGCCCTTATAGTTATCTATGGAATACGGGTGTTTCGAACGATTCATTGATAAATAAGGCAAGCGGATGGTACGTTGTTACCGTTACAGATGCTAATTTGTGTACGAAAAAAGACTCTGTGTTTATCCCAACAATCAATGGCCCATCAATAACGGGATTCACACGTAATAACCCTAAATGCAACGGTGACAGCACAGGAACACTTACAGTAAATGTTTCAGGAGGAACACCTACATATACCTATCAATGGAGTGCCCCTTCAGGAGCTAGTAGTTCAATAAACAACAACATACCTGCAGGAGTATATACAGTAACCGTTACAGATATCAACGGATGTTCAGTAACATCAAAAGACACCCTGTTCAATCCACCAGTTTTAATTATTACACATACATCAACCAATGCATCATGTGCGTTGAATAATGGGGTGGCAACATTTAACGTAACAGGCGGAGCTATTCCTTACAGTTATCAATGGAGTAATGGTGCTACCGGAACAAACACTCAAAACACCTTGTCAAATGGTATATTTACCATTACTGTAACGGATGGTAATGGTTGTGTTAAACGCGACACAGTGAATATAAACCGAACTCCTGCCACAACTGTTCAGCTTGACAGTGCTTTTAATGTAAGCTGCCATGGTTTGTCAGACGGAAATATATTTATCACACCATCAGGAGGAATCGGGAATTATACCTATCAATGGAGTTATAACAATATAACTACCCAGGACCTTACCAATATTCCCGGAGGAACTTATACTGTAACAGTTACAGATGGTGCAGGATGCAGTTATACCATGCCTGACATCAATATAAAGGATCCGGATTCGTTAGTAATCACCTTTACAACAACTCCCACAGGATGCAGTGGCCCAACAGGAAGTGCAACAGCACAAGTTATTGGAGGAACATCACCTTATACCTATCAATGGTCAAATGGTTCAACAGGTGCTTCAGCCTCCAATCTATCCCATCAAAACTATACCGTTACCGTTACCGATCAACATAACTGTACTTCATCAGCTACTGTAAACATTCCGGCAACATCGCCAATAAGCGCAGCTGTTTCATCATTTCAAAATGTTACCTGTTATGGAGATTCCAGCGGATCAATTAGTATTACTGCAAGTGGTGGCACTTCGCCTCTGAATTATTTATGGAGCAATGGTACTACATCACCAAATATTGCACAACTTACTGCAGGAACCTACACGCTTACTATCACTGATGCTGTGCAATGTACAACAACCCTGACACAGATTATTTCTACAAATCCAAAATTGCAATTTGGTCTCACTCTCATTCCCGGGCCATGTAACGGTGGTACTTCAGGAACAGCCATTGCCTCACCTTCCGGTGGATCATCAACACCAACAATACTCTGGTCTAATGGTTCAACCGGTAACGTGGTACAGGGAATTGCAGGCACATTATTTACGTTAACCATATCCGACAACTCCGGTTGTCATCGTGATACATCATTCAGCATTCCTTCAACCAACGGGCCACAGATTGTATCTGTAACAAAAACGGACATTGTTTGCTTTGGCGACAGTTCAGGTACTGCAACAGTTCAGATTTCAGGAGGCGCTGCGCCAATTAACTACCAATGGATAGGCACATCTCCTGTACAAACTACGGCTACTGCTGTGAATCTGCATCAAGGAAGTTATACTTGTATCATAACGGATATAAACGGGTGTACAGCTTCAGCACCAGTAACAATTAATCATCTCAATCCTGCCATTCAACCGGTCATCACGATAAGCGATGCAAGTTGTGGAAACAGCAACGGACAAATAGCCATTACGGCAACAGGAGGAAGTGGAGGTTTGGTCTTTTCATTTAATAATAATGCATTTGGAACAGACTCGGTGTTTACAAATCTTGCTCCTGGAATTGACACCATTAGAGTTAAAGATAATTCAGGATGTGTGATAACGATGTTTGCCACTATAAGTAACGTGCAAGGTCCACAGATAAATGTTGTTAACTTCTCCAATGTAAGTTGTTTCGGAAGCAATGACGGATCCATCGTATTGAATGTAACGGGTTCTGCTCAGCCAATAACCTACATGTGGAATGACAGTGTTGTATCGTTAACCAGAAGCAATCTTCCTCCGGGAAATTATACATTCACAGCTACAGACGCTAACCATTGTGTTACGGTAAGAAACTTTGTTATCACACAACCTCAGGCAATACTTCTTACAGAAGTAATTTCACAGAAAAATCCACCTTATAACATTTCATGTAACGCTGCAAATGATGGTGAAATAAATCTGTTTGTTACAGGAGGAACACCTTTTGACGTAGGTAATCCATATTCGTATCACTGGAGTATCAGCGGAGTAACAGGGTCCACAGCAAGTTCATTGTCGGCCGGCCCATACACCGTAACTGTTACTGACTCTGCAGGATGTTTTATAACAAGAACATTTACATTAACAGAACCGCCAGCATTAATTGCCGGTAACGATTTCACAGTTTCAATATGCGGTGTTGACACTTTTACATTAGCGGCAAGTGTTCCTATTTATGGTTCAGGGAAATGGATATTAAAATCAGGAAATGCAATCATTGAACATCCTGATTCTGTAACTACACACATTAACTCTATCGGCAATGGCTTAAATGTATTCGCTTGGGTCGTTTATGATAGTAAATGTTCAGATACAGCAATTTATATTATAAACAAGAAAGAAAAAATAATTGCCGATGCAGGTATTGACCAGGATGTTTGCGAAAACTATGTGTTTTTGTCTGCAGTTCCACCTCAATCGGGCAGCGGTATTTGGTCGCTCATTAATGGTTCTGCGAGTATTGAAAACATCAATACGGCACAAACGAAAGCAGATAATCTGGTATCGGGCTTAAATGGATTTATTTGGACAATAACCAATGGAAATTGTTCTGCCTCCGACACTATATTTGTAAGAGTATTACCTCCTGAGCAATGCTATACGGATGTAGTACTTCCTACAGGATTTACGCCCAATGAAGATGGATATAATGATTTATACGAAATAAGAGGGTTAGATAATAACGAAAACACATTTACTGTTTTTAACCGTTGGGGCGACCTTGTATATGAGAAGAAAAATTATCAGAATAATTGGAATGGCAAAAGCAACTCCAATCAGATTTTACCTGATGGGACTTATTACGCCATCTTTCGCATTCCTGCAAGAAACATTGTATTAAAAACCTTTATTGACCTAAGGAGATAACATCATGAGAACCTATTTACAATTGTTGTTTTTATTTATTGCGGCCGCTTCCTACGGTCAGCAAACCCCAGTCTATTCGCAGTATATGTTCAATGGTTTATTGATTAATCCAGCCTATGCAGGAAGTAAACCATTTACAAGTGCCACGATGATGGTACGTAAACAATGGGCAGGATTCAAAGGCTCTCCCACAACTGAAACGGCAAGTATTCATGGTGCACTTGATGAGAAAAAAGTTGGCTTAGGATTATACATCAGTAATGATCATGCAGGAATAACCAATCGTACAGAACTATTTGGAAGTTATTCTTACCGAGTAGAATTTGGCGAAGCAAAACTTGCCTTCGGTCTTCAGGCAGGATTGACCTATTTAAAATCCACCATCTCTGATTTGGTATATAACGACAATAACGATCCGGTGTATCAGAATAATACGGTGAACAACGTTTTACCCAATGTAGGTTTTGGAGTTTATTATTATACTGATATTTTTTATGCAGGACTATCAGCACCATTACTTATCAGCTATGATCCACTTAAGACATTATCAGTTGAAATGGATGATGTTCACAGAGTAAGAAGACATTACTTCTTTACTTCAGGGTATGTGTTTTCCCTGAGTGAACAAGTAAAACTTAAACCATCCGTAATGGTAAAATATGTTGCCGGAGCGCCTGTGCAGTTCGACATCAATGCCAATCTTCTATTGAATAATATAATATGGATAGGTGCTTCCTATCGAACAAAAGATGCCATTGCAATTATAGGAGAGTATCAGCTTACAAAAAAATTGCGATTAGGATATTCATTTGATTATACACTATCGGTTCTGCGAAACTATTCAGCAGGATCACATGAATTTATGTTAGGTTATGACTTTGGATATAAAGTGTCCAAAATAAAAACGCCCCGTTATTTTTAATACCATGAAAATAAAAACGTACGTTTTTCTGTTCGTTGCTGCAATTCTTAGTTCCTGTACAACTGTAAAACTTCGTACAGCTGATGATTATTACGATCAGAATATTTATGAAAAAGCGATACCGTATTACGAAGAGGTGCTCAACAAAAAATTAGATGTTAACACTCTTATTAAACTGGCAGATTGTTATCGCAATACCAGAAACTTTAAGAATACAGAGAAACTATATGCTAAAATAATTACTTATGATACGGACCCCTTGTATAAGTATTATTATGCTGAAGCTCTCATGCAAAACGGGAAGTATAAAGAAGCCCGTAAATGGCTGAATGAATATCTGCTCACGAATCGCTCGGATACCAAAGCAATAAATATGCTGGCATCTTGTGATTCGATTGAAACACTATTCAAAGATTCACTGCTATTCAATATTCAATTACTTAAAATTAATGGTGCTGAAGCAAGTAATTTCTCTCCGGTATATTATCGATCGGGTATTGTTTATGTTTCCAACCGCAATCCTCACTCAACGCCTTCGAACGCGAATGCCGTTAGTGAAGATTACAACTTGTTTTATGCCCAACAAACTGAAGGTGGCAACTGGTTAGATTCTGAACCATTGAGAGGAACAGTTAATTCAATTTTTACTGAAGGGCCATGTACTTTTAATAAAGATTTCACTTCAATTTATATAACACGAAATAATAATGAAGGAAAAAAAATTGTCACCAATCGTCAAAATCAAAACGTGCTGAAAATTTATCATGGCACAACCTCTGAAGGAGAATGGAATATTACAGGCGAAATGTCTTTCAACAGTAACGATTACAGCATCGGGCATCCAACACTCTCCCCCAGTGGCAACGTCATGGTATTTGTTTCGGATATGCCATGGGGTTATGGCGGAACCGATTTGTATAAAACAGAATATATCAATGGAGCATGGAAACAACCGGTAAGTTTGGGAAGAGTGATAAATAGCCCCGGAAATGAAATGTTTCCTTTCCTACTGAATGATTCCGTATTATATTTTTCAAGTGATGGAAAGATTGGTATTGGCGGACTAGATATCTATCGAAGCGAATTCAAAGACAACTCATGGACGGAACCTGAAAATATGGGATATCCCATTAATAGTTCCAAAGACGACTTTGGATTCATCTGTAAAAGTGATGAGTTGGAAGGTTTTTTCAGCAGTAATAGAATTAATGAAAGAGATCAGATATTTTCCTTCACAAGAAATGCTCCTATATTGACATTACAAGGACAAATTACCGACAAAGGAACAGGAAAGCCTGTGAAAAATATCAAGCTTGTTTTATCCAATGGAGTTCGGGATACCATCATCACTCCTGATGCCAATGGCAATTTCAGCATAACCGTTGACAATAACATGAAGTATACTTTGCGTGCCGAAGACAAAAATTATTTCACGGCATCAGTTAGCTTTAATACCAATGGCTACAGACGTTCGGCAACCATTAATCAGGATATTGCGATAGAGAAATTACAATTTAATAAATCAATTATCTGGAGGGGTATCGCCTTTGACAAAGGCTCGACAGAATTAATACCCGCAACAAAACTTGAGCTGAACAAACTCTTCAACATTCTCACCGAAAACAAAGGAATAAAAATTGAATTAAGTTGTCACACAGATTCAAGGGGAAATGACAGAGACAACCTGATATTATCGCAAGCACGTGCAGATAATGCAGCGGCCTATCTCATTGAGAAAGGTATTTCCAAAGACAGAATTGTTGCTGTAGGTTTTGGTTCGCTGAGGTTGCTAAATAATTGCAGAAAAGGAGTGTTGTGTCTGGAAGAAGATCATCAGATTAACATCAGGACTGAAATAAAATATATGACTTTAAATCCCTAACTCATAAGGGCCTTTTACTTAAAATACTTTTCGAATAGCTTATGTGACCGGCCTGTTAAAATTATTTTGTTAGTGGCTAGCTTGTGTCAGGGCAATAATTTTTCTCAGTAAATCGTCCTGATTAAAAGGCTTGCTGACATAGGCATTCATTCCAGCAACAAAACATTTATCAATTTCTTCAGCAATTACATTAGCAGTCATAGCCATAATAGGTACGCCATTGAGAGGAGAAGGTAGTTGCGTCCGAATAAATTGTGTAGCTTCATACCCATCCATCTCGGGCATGTGTATATCCATAATTACCAAATCGAATTTTTCGCTTTTCAGTTTCGCAATGGCCTCCTTTCCATTTTCAACCATAACCATTGTAAGTTCAGGTAATAGCGTATTCAGGGTGTCCTCAGCTACCATCTGATTAAACTTATTATCCTCAGCAAGTAATATTCGCAATCCGGGTCTTGCCTTTAATTCTTTCTTACCTGAATCAGTTTTATTCTCATCAGTACAGGCAGTAGCAACTTCCATTGGTAATGTAAACATAAAAACAGAACCCTTCCCTTGCTGACTTTTTAATTTCAACTCACCTCCCATTAACTCAACTAACTGTTTGCTAATGGTGAGTCCTAAACCTGTTCCACCGAATTTACGTGTTGTGTCCGAGCTTTCCTGTGTGAAACTTTCGAAAATAAATTTCATTTTATCTTCCGCAATACCAATACCGGTATCAATCACACTGAAACAAACTCCACCTTCCTTTTCACTACATTGTTTCACATCTATAGTTACAGATCCCTTATCCGTAAATTTTATTGCATTACCGGTTAAATTAATAAGTACCTGAGTAATTCTTACAGGATCACCTTTGTAAAACTCAGATAATGACGGGCTGTAAACAATATTTAACTCCAATCCTTTCTCTTCTGACTTTACTTTTAGCGATTCATATACATGCATCACCTTTTCCTTTAAATTGAAATTGATTTTTTCAATAGTAAATTTACCCGATTCAATTTTTGAAATATCCAGAATATCATTAATGATAACTAAAAGATTATCTGCACTTGTCTTTATTATGTTGATATACTTATTCTGTTTCCCATCCAACTGAGATTTTTCTAACAAATTAACTGTTCCGATAATTGCATTCATTGGAGTGCGTATCTCATGACTCATGTTTGCAAGAAACTGTTGTTTAAGTCTTTTTGATTCTTCTGCCTTTTCTTTTTCTAATACGGCTACTTCCTTTTCTATCAAAGTATGTTTAAGATCTTCTTTAGCCCTTATACCCTGCTTTATTACTTCTACTTCGGATAATCCTTTATACATGGTTGTATCCAGGTCCGTCATATCTATTGGTTTGGTAATAAAATCAAATGCTCCGCTATTCATGGCTTTACGGATATTATCCATATCGCCATACGCTGATATTACTACAGCCTTTGATTGAATATTTTCTTCTTTAATCCTTCGTAATAGAGTGAGACCATCCATTACAGGCATATTTATATCTGTAATTACCAGGTCTATGGTTGAGTCATTTTTTAACTTATTTAATGCTTCCTCACCGTTTCGGGCAAAGACAAAGTCCAACTCTTCGCTCTTAATACGCGACCTGAATCGCTGCCTGATTAATAATTCCAGATCAGCTTCATCATCAACTACTAAAATACGGCTGGCCATGTTACTCCAAATTTAACAATCTGTTCATTCTTGATTTAAGAACATCAAACTCTACAGGTTTTGTTACAAAATCATCTACTCCTTTTTTTTCTGCCTCGTGGCGGTTGTTGTCATCGCCATAAGCTGACACCATAATTAATTTAAGCTGTGGAAATTTTGATTTAACTTCTTCAGCTAACTGTAGGCCATTCATGCCGGGCATATTAATGTCTGACAAAACCATTAGTACATCGTTTGCGGTTTGCGATTGAAGATAACGAAGTGCATCCTCTCCGCTGAAAGCGAAATGCAACAATATTTTTTGCGTTTTCAGTTCACTTCTGAATCTCTGCCTGAACAATAATTCGACATCTTTTTCATCATCTACAACTAATATTTTCGGTATCATAGCTTATGATTTTAACTTTGAACTATAGGTAATTCAATAATAAACTCTGTTCCAACACCTTTATTAACCTTCACTTTTAATGACCCATAATGACCTTTGGTGATGATATCATAACTCAGCGACAATCCAAGTCCGGTTCCCTCACCTGTTGGTTTGGTTGTAAAGAATGGCTGAAATATTTTATCTACGATATGATCAGGAATACCACCACCATTATCGCTGATATGGATAACTACTTTTTTATTTACAATTTCTGTTTTCAGCTTCACCCATGGTTTATAATCATTGGTACTGGTTTTTCTTAACTGATTCACTGCATAGAATGCATTATTAAAAATATTCAGCAACACCCTGCTAATGTCCTGCTGCACGATATTAATTTCAGGTAAAGACTCATCCTTCTCTAAAATATTTTCACAACCGAAATTATTATCTTTTGCACGTATTCCGGTGTAGGCGAGATGCATTGCATCTTCAGCCAGTTTATTAATATCAGCAGAAACTTTTTCAGCTGTTTGAGTACGGCTATGCATCAACATACTTTTAACTATTCGCTCCGCTCGTTTTCCATGCTCGTGTATTTTATTGAGGTTAACTTTAATGTCATTGCAAATCTCTTTTCGCTCTTCATCCGTTTTGGCTTGTTCAATTTCGTCAACCATTTCTTGTGAAAGTTCAGAGAAATTATTTACAAAATTGAGAGGATTTTGTATTTCGTGTGCTATGCCTGCTGTTAACTGTCCCAGAGAAGCCATCTTTTCTGCATGTATCAGTTGCGACTGTGTTTCGCGCAGATTTTTAAAAGCCTTTTCAAGTTCAAATGATTTTTGTTCCGACTTTTCTTTCTCGTCACGCAACTCCGAAGTTCTCTCCTGTACTTTCTGTTCAAGCACCTCATATTGTTTCATGAGTGTACGTGTTCGAAGACGAACATAGGCCACTGTCAACCCAATAAAAGTTATTGCCGATAGTAAGTAAAACCACCATGTGCGCCAGAATGGGGGCTTAATAATAATCATTATGTATGTTCCTTCATTGTTCCAAACACCATCGTTATTACATGCCTTTACTCTGAATTTATAGGTTCCGGGATCCAAATCGGTATATTGTCGGTCACGTCTTGTTCCACAATATATCCAGTCCTTTTCCAAACCTTCCAGCATATAAGCATATTGATTTTTCTCAGGCAAAATATAATTCAGTGCTGCGTATTCAAAGGCAAAAAAGTTTTGGTTGTAAGTAAGTTCAATTACATTCTTAGACATTATAATGGTGTCCATGTAATAGGGTTTCTCAAAAAGGAAAAACTTAGTTATTACCACCGGAGGGATGTACGGATTGTCTTTTATAGCTGATGGCTTAAAGCGGTTGAAACCACTACTTCCGCCAAAATATATTCTTCCATCTGAAGTAAGTAAAGATGCTCCTGCATTAAACCTGTTAAACACTCCATCCTGTTCATCATAGTTTCGTACAAATAACAGAGAGTCTTTGTCATTAAGTTTCACTTTACATATCTGTCCTCCCGTTGTGAACCAGATGTTTTTTTCAGCATCAGCAACAATGTTGGTAATATTATTATTCGGCAAACCGTTTCGCTCGGTTAATACAGTAAATGTTTGTGATGATGTATGAAAAATATTCATCCCCCCACTGTAAGTTCCTATGATAATTTTATCAGGCGAAAAAGCATAGATGCAATTAATATAATTGCTGCTGATGGAATTGTTTTTCGCAGTAGAAGAGGTATAACTGGTAACTTTTCCTGATGAGGTATTCATTACGCAAAGGCCTCCACCGTAGGTTCCTATATACAGATTACTATGCCCATCATAATAAAGGGTTGTGATAATGTTACTGGTAAGATTGCTGTTGCCGTCCTTTTTATAAGTTTTAAAAGTTTCAGAATTTTTCGGCTTCACACATAAACCACCACCATACGTACCTATGTACAAGTTACCATTTTCGTCTTCACACAGAGCGCGGATATTATTGGAGCTGAGCGATTGCGGATTGGAAGTGCTTGCATAATAAGATTTAATATGATTGCTTTTAACATCAATAGCACTTAATCCATTATAGGTTCCTGCCCAAATTATTCCATCTCTGTCTTTAAAAAGGCTGAAAACATTATTACCGGCAAGACCGTCTGCAATTGAATAAGATTTCAAGAGATTACCCTTTTCATCTTTAAGCAATAAACCTGTGCCAATAACACTCATCCATACATTATTACCGTCAGCTAAAAATGCATAACAATTTTTATTAGGAATTACGGATGATTGTATTTCATCTTTAAGAGGAGTAAGTGTTTTAAAACGCATTAAGTCCTCCTTATAATAATCCAATCCGTTATCGGTACCTATCCAGATGATTCCGGCTTTGTCTCTGTAAACTGACCAAACATTGTTGCTGCTAACGGAAAAGGGGTCAGTCTTGCTATGCACATAATTTTCATAAGATGTTCCATCCGGTGAAAATATTAACAGCCCGCTACCAATTGTTCCAACAATGATACTTCCATCCAGATCTTTACTTATCCCAAAAACTGCATTGCTTTGATTGCTTCCGAGGTTAGCAAAATGTGTAAAACTTCGGTTGGTCATATCCATCACACTAAGCCCACTGTTTAAGGTGCCTATCCATAATTTGTTTTGAAAATCGGCATAGAGGCAAGTAATATCATTTTCAGGTATTGAGTTCTTATTTCCTGCTTCGGCTTTGAGTACAGTAAATTTACCGGGAGAGCCTTTTTCAGCAATACAAATTCCACGGTCAGTACCTACGTACATTACTCCGCCTTTATCTTTAATAATAGAAGTAATATTATTACTGCTTATGACACCTGCATCAGCGGATGTTTTATAGACTGTCCATTTCGAAGTAGCAGTATTAAATATATTCAGACCTCCTCCTGCAGTTCCAATCCAAAGATTGCCATTGGCATCTTCCTCAATGCATGTTACCTGATTACTGCTGATTGAATTTGCTGTTCCATTTATTTTATATGCGATAAATTTTTCAATCTCATTGTCAAACATCGATAGGCCATCATCTGTCCCTATCCATAGTCTTTTGTTATGATCTTCAAAAAGACAGCGAATACTGCTGCTGGTTACTGTGGATGCATCTCCGGGGTCATGTTTATAAACATCAATGTGGTAACCATCGTACCTATTCAATCCGTCTTCAGAGCCTATCCATACAAACCCTTTGCTATCCTGCAATACACATGTAATTCGGTTGTGGGAAAGTCCTTGTGATGTATTCAAATGTCTGAACACATCACTCTTCTGACCATGTACTTCTATAAACGTAAAAACCGCTAGAAAAATAATCAGGATAGGTCTTAAGTATTTCCTTTTAGGCATAGGTATCAAAAATACACATTTCTTATTTATATCCGTTTCCTCCACAAAATTTACAAGATGCATAAGCGGCAGGCTTTACCACTTCCATTACTGAATAAGTTACGAAGTTTCTGGGGCCGATTCCATTGCTTATGTCCTTCACTACTGACCGGCTTCTTTTTACTTCCGGCTGATAAATTTTTCCCTTCCCATTGCAAAAGGTACACACAACTTTTGTTATTTGACTTGGTTTCTGTTCTTCATTTTCTTTCCCGGAGTTTTTAATTTCGGTGGTAGGCTCAACCGGAGTTTTGTCAACAACCTTTGAATCGCCTATTGCTCTGCCATTTTCATACATGGTAATTGTTTCAACACCGTTATCATCTGTGTAAACACCTTCTCCGTTAAACATATTGTTAAGAAATGTACCACTATAGCGATCACCGGTATTATAGGCATAAGTTCCTTGTCCGGAGTATAATCCATCTCTGAAGTTTCCCGAATATATATCTCCGTTTGAATAATAACAAGTTCCATATCCATTAAACAAATCATTTCTGAACTCTCCCAAATAAATACTGCTGTCGCTGAAAACAAATTTACCTCGACCGTTGTAAATGTCGTTTATAAAATCGCCTTCATAGCTGCTGCCATCCTGATAATGGTAAATGCCCTTTCCATTTTTATGTGCATTGGTAAACTCACCTTCATACCAATCGCCATTAGCATATCTCCATGTTCCTTTTCCTTGCACTATATCGTCAACAAACTGCCCTGAATAAATACTGCCATCATTAAAAGTAAAGGTGCCGTTGCCATGTTTGCTGTCATCCAAAAAATCGCCTACATACTGATTGCCGCTGCTGTATAAAAATATGCCTCTTCCATTCATTCGGTTATTCTTAAAATCACCGGTATAGGAATTTCCATTCTTGTAAGACAATTTACCTTTCCCCTCCATTTTTCCGTGTGCAAAATCTCCTTCATAAACACTTCCGTCTTTATATATCATTTTGCCTTTACCGTCAGGTTCTTTTTGCTTAAAAAAACCTTCATAGCGATTTCCGTTTCTGAACACGTAAACACCACTGTCGTTTTCACAATTGCCACTTATACACCCTGTAGATTTAGAGGTGTAACCTGAAACATCTGCCTGCGCAAATGCCATACCTGTTATAAGCATTAAACTCAGGTTAAGCAGTATGTGTATCCTTCGTATTGGCATGTTTAATTTCGTTGGATAAATTGTTCAAAGGTAAAAAAATGTAAAATGACGTTCCTGTGCCGGCTTCTGATTCAAAGTTGATTTTTCCTCCATGCTGTTTGATGATGTCATAACTCACTGAAAGCCCCAACCCTGTACCTTCACCGGTAGGTTTTGATGTAAAAAATGGGTTGAATACCTTTTCTTTGATTTTATCAGGAATTCCTGTGCCATTATCAGCTATTATCAACTCCAGAAAATCATTTTCTGTTTTGGTGGTAACCACAAGTTGAGGTAAATAGGGTACTGCAGATTCCTTTTCATTCAGCAGTTTTTTCTCTTTTTCCTTTACTGCATAAAATGCATTGTTAAACAAGTTAATCAATACTCTCCTGAGATCCTGTGTCAGCACATAAACAGAAGGCACTTCAGAAAATTGCTTAATAATGTTACAATTAAAATCTGCATCTGATGATCGTTTGCCATGATAGGCAAGTGACAGCGATTCGTCCACAAGTTGATTAAAATTCACCTGTTCCATTTGTTCAGAGCTACCTCTGCTGTGCAGCAACATTCCTTTAACTATAGACGAAACTCTTTGTCCATGATGTTGGATACGTTCCAGATTGGACTCTATATCATCGAGTATGGTTTCATCTCTCTCATTTTTGTATTCTTCAAGCAACTCAATGGTTGTAGAAGAAAAATTGGTGACAAAGTTCAGAGGATTTTGTATTTCATGTGCTATTCCTGCCGTGAGCTGCCCTAAGGATGCCATTTTTTCAGATTGAATTAACTGCTCCTGTGTTTGCTTTAATTTTTCATGTGCCAGACTCAACTCTTCATGCGCCTTATTAACCTGTGCAAGCGATTGTTTTTTTAAACTATAACGACTATAGAGGAAAAACAATCCGATTAAAACTATGCCTGCAACAAATAGCAAAATATTCCTGAATTCTTTTTGCTTATTCAGTTGCAATTCTTTTTTAGCCAATTCAGCTTCCTGTTTTAGCTTTTCTGCCGAAACTTTTTCCAACTCCAGCTCCTTAACTTTCTTTTGTGCTTCGGCAAGTGTGAGTTCCTCTAGTGCTTTTTCTTTATTCTGTCTTTCAATATCCAATGCTGTGAGTTGCTGGCTCAACTCATACTCCTGCTTTGTAAGCACATTCACCTGATCGGCTGATTGTGCACTTAACAGACTAATGATTTTATCTTTTTCAGCCTTTTCCTGAGGAGACTCCTTTGATACGGTTTCGTTCTTCTTCAATGCACGGTATAACTCATGATATCTGTCGGCTTTATCAAAGTCGTGATTAAAACTACTTACCGTTACTATCTTAAGATAGGTATCTTTCAGTAATTTCTCCGTCAGCTCATTTTGTTTTTGTTTCAGGCTTTGTTTAAGATACTGTTCCGCTTTTTCATAATCCCCTTTTTTGAAATACACCATTCCGATATTTCTGTTTGCAACAGCAGATTTACTTATATCAGAAGAAGAATATTTTAATTGCTGATTATATTTTGTCAATGCATCGTTATATCTGTTAAATGCAAGATAAATTTCTCCCTCACGTTCCGATAAATCTATCATAGGAATGGACAATCGCGCTTGTGATAATTGTTTTTCTGCTTCGTTTAACAGTGCCTTTGCTTTGACATCGTCTTTTTCCTGAAGGTAAATAACTCCGGCAAGGCCATTAATATAAGATTGAATTTTACTACTTACTCTACGGAATGATTCATCATTTACAATTTCAGAGTATAGTCTCAGCGCCTGAGTATCACGGCAGGCAATATCATTGGCAAATGCAAGATGTGCTTTTACAAGGAGTTTTGTGTCATAATCGTTTGTAGGAGTACTTACTGCCAATAAAAAATATTTAATTGCCTGAATCAAATCACCTGACAATAAACTATAATATCCCGCATTGTTGGCATGCATCAGAATTTCGCTATTGTCAGTCTTTGCTTTAGCTTTATTCAACAATACTTCTTCCGATTCGAGTTGCTTGGTCATACTGCCACCATCATAAAAGAATGGTCGCGGAAAAAGTGCAATCTTATCGTTATCAAATACCGATTTAAAAACACTGTTGCTTTGTGCATGGGTCAGCAAGCATGATAGCAACATCATGCAGCATGTCAGTGACAGCTTTTTCATTTTTACCACAGCCAAATGTAGCAATTTATTATTCAATATAAACAACCTATACTATTGGCGACCAATAATCATCAATCCGCATCTGAAAGAGAACCAGGGCTTACTCCTACCGGAATAAGATTGCACAAAATCAACCCTGGCAATACCAAATTTTTCAAGGCCAATGGTGAGTTCGTAATGCTCAGGCAAGCCTTTGACATGCAAGAAGTGAAAACCTACAATTTCATTAAGTTTTAACTTACGGAAGTAGGGAATCTTATTTGTGATAAACCTGTTTAAATGGTATTCGGCATGGAGTGCAGAAGCATTGTTCACTGTAGAATACGCATAATAATCCAAATATCCGAAGGTGCTTAAATTAAAATTGGTAAACCAGGTGAGGTTTCCGTTGAAATGGAAATTGTCAGGAAAATAAACCTGTTTCTTGTCAATGAAGGTAAAAAAATCTCCTCTGTAATCCAGATAGCCCAGCATCCCGAAATCAATCTGATGGCGCATTCCTGCGGCAAATGATAAAAAGTCTGTTTTGCTCTGAAGCAAATTTGGAAATGCTTTTCTCAGAGTAACATTAAACTTAGGCCATGCCGACTCCTGCCGGATTTTTCTGTCGGGGCGTGTGATGAATTTAACTCCCGGAGAATAAGTCATATCCAAGGTCATCAGAGCATAATTGTGAGGTTCAAACAAAAGGGTATTCTCTCCGGGCAACAATGGATTATTGGAAGTGTAACTCAAATTTTTGTAATCTTTCCAGTGTGTTTCCGAAGTGTTATTCAATGCATTTCTTCTTCCGTATTCAGCACTTATATCGGCATTAAAACCGTTAAACCACTCTTTGCCGTATTCAACTTTTCCGAATTGTTTTTCATAAAGTTTCATGTAATTCTTTTCGCCCCAGAGTGTATAAAGCGAATTCACTAAAGGAGAGATTGGATTTTCGGAATTAAGCTGAATAACCGTAGTACCTCCCTGAACTTTTATACTGCTTTCGTTAAAACGGTTGAACAAGTATCGAAAAGAAGCATTTGCATTCCAGTGTTTATTCGATAACCCATACCGCACTTCTCCATCAGCATCTATTCGTTTTTTATTCTCAAAGTATTTAGTGTAATCGGTATTAAGAGCTACGTTCCACCCTTCAACTGTGTTGTATGCAATGGTATTAAAAATAGGCTTAATCGAATATGTCATTTTATTATAAGAGCGTTGATAGGTATATCCCAACAGGAAAAAATTCTGTACAGAGAATTTATTTACTCGTTTATCAATGCTGTCGAGATAATGTTTACTCTCACGAATCATCTGCAGGCTATCTTTCTTCCTATAATCATCTTCTTCATCAACGGTAAGCGGAATGGGTCTTACACTGTCCCAGTAGGCAACATTCATTTTATTCGCATCATTGTTTATGCGCAATATTTCTGATGTAAAAGTTCTCCTGGCAAAATCGGGGTTTATTTTGTAATCTGAAAAATATCCTACATAATTTCCACCACCGACAAACCCCAATATACGAAAGGAAAAATCAAAACGATTGGTAGATGTCATCCAAACGGTATTACTTACCGGTACAAAAGTCTGTCGCACTCTAAGCGTATCAATAAACTCTATTCCTGCATCACGGGTTAAGTATAAATCCACATTTTGCAAACGCCACAAATCATCAGCAATATAAATTACTCCTCTGAAAACCGGATCGGCATTTCTTTTAGGTGTAACTTCTATTTTGTGTATCAGCCTATCATTTTCAATCACTGAACCTAACAGTTTATAGCGATAATAAAACAATGCATCAGAGGCTATGGGCGATACAAATCCTTTGGCAGAAACACCTTCGGCCATCAGTCGGTTTTCATAAAAATTAAACAACATATCCGATGCCTTATTATAGCTGAAGGCTCTGCTGTTGCCGCTGATGCGTGAAGAAATCATTTCTTCCTTAATCTTATCAGGCTGGCGGAAACTAAATTCTGAAACAGATTCGCTGAGATAAAAAATTCCTGTGGTAGAATCTACAAGGCCTCCAAAATCTACTACCTGCCCCATAAATTTCTCAGGATACTTGGTGAGTTTCTGCAACCCTTTAATGTAAACTCCACAGGTGTAACCATCTACTTCATGGAGATAATATTTTCGTTTGGCAATAGTTTTTCTGATGATAGGATATGCAGGATCCTCTGCACCTTCTTTTATCACTACTTCGTTTAGCGCAAATGATTCCGGCTCTAACCGGATGTCTATTTTCAAAGGTGTGGTACTCAGTTCAATTTCTTTTTTAAAAAGTTTGTACCCCAGATACTGACATATCAACGTATGTTTTCCCGGAGTTGTTTCCAACTTATAATACCCTTCCGTGTTGGTGGTTGTACCGGCAAACGATGGCTTTACATACACACTGGCATAAGCAATTTTATCACCTTTGGAATCGGTAACATTTCCTGTAATTACAGACTGTGCATTCAGATTCAAAAACAATATTAAAAAAAGTGTGAGCAGAAAAAATCCCTTTGTCATGACCGGTAAAATATTATGGCTGCGAAAATAACTGAAATTACTCAGGTAGTTTCGGTTGTTGGCGATGATTTAGGGCGAAAAGAAGTCCGTAACAGGTGTTTTATTATTGCCATAAACCTCACCCTTCTGAAAGGGAATAACTTATCCGCTTTTATCGCTTTAGATAGGAAATATAAACCTTCGCTGTTTCTTCCTTCAAGAATGAGGTGCAATGAAATAAAGGAATAACATTCGCATTCAATAAATCTGAAATTATCGCCTGCATACTGCATGAAGTGTTTATCGGTCTGCAAATAATCGAGCAGAAACATATTTCTGTTAATCATTTTGATGGTATCATGCGATGCCATACTTCTTTGTTCATGGTCAATAACCACATGAGTAATTTCAGGAATAAAATGTATCCTGAACCGAGATGACATAGCCAGCCATAAAGCATAATCTTCCGTTCCCGACAATACCCTGCTTTCGCAGAAAGGATATTGCAAAGCAATGTCGCGCTTAATAAAAACACCGTTACAACTCAGCACATTACCCATCCTGATCAGCATTTCATTGATGTTGTCGCTATAGATTTTGGTGTAATCAAGTTCATCACCTTCGGTATTCTGATGATTATAATTCATGTGAAAAATCTCAGGGCTCTTAAGGCGATCAATAGCTGAAATGGCATTAGAAATATGATTTTCATAGGCCAGGTCATCGGAGTCAAAAAAATTCACATAGTTCCCTTTTGCACATCGTGCACCGTGGTTTCTTGCATATCCGCGCTCACTGTTTTTAATTCGCTGATAGGTAACTTTGGGATGCTGGAACGTCTTAAAATAATCTTCGGTTCCGTCAGTACTGCCATCGTCCACAACAATAATTTCATAGTCATCCGTCTTCTGTTTCAGCAGCGACTGAATAGTTTTGGTAAGGAAACCAAGCCTGTTGTAAGTAGGAATAATGACGGATATGGAAATCATGATAAAAACAGCCCGGTAAAATTACTGTATGTACATCAAAAACAATTCTGTTTAAAAAACTATTTTTAACAATCTTCGGCTTGAAGGTTATGGTGGTTTTTACATATTTTAGCAGCCCGACAATTATGAACCATAGACCAACAGACGTTATAGAAAAGAAGCGAGGAGCTATTGAAGTTATCTGCGGCAGTATGTTCAGCGGAAAAACCGAAGAACTTATTCGCAGGCTGAAACGCGCCCGTATTGCACGCCTTAAAGTTGAAATTTTCAAACCCTCCGTTGACCAACGATATCACGAAACCAATGTTGTTTCACACGACTCGAATTATATTCCTTCATCTCCTGTACAATCCTCCTCGCAGATACTTTTGCTTACCAATGATGTGGATGTTGTGGGCATTGACGAAGCACAGTTTTTCGACAACGAACTTCCCAATGTATGTGTCAACCTTGCCAATCAGGGTATGCGGGTTATTGTTGCCGGTTTGGATATGGACTTTAAAGGAGTGCCCTTCGGTCCTATCCCACATTTGATGGCCATTGCCGATTTTGTTACCAAGGTACATGCAATTTGTATGGATTGTGGCGACCTGGCTTTGTTCTCTTACCGTACCATTGCCGATGAATCACTTATTGTTTTAGGCGAAAAAGAAAGTTACATTCCACTGTGCAGAACTTGTTATAATAAGCGAAAATAACATTCACCGTTCAGACTATTACGGATAACTTTGCATAGTTATTTTAAGTGCCACATGCAATATTCTCTTTCTGATATTTCTACAGTTATTAATGGTCAGCTGTATTTAAACGACCCCTCTTCACAACTTTTCAGGTATTTACTCACTGATAGTCGCAACAGCGGAATGGCTGCCGAATCATTGTTTTTTGCAATCAAAGGCGACAGGCATGACGGTCATAAATTTATAGGTGACCTGATTCGCTCAGGTGTAAAGAATTTTATTGTAAGCACCGATGTATATGAGCAACATCACGATGCCAACTTTATTAAAGTTGACAACACGCTGGATGCCTTGCAAAAAATTGCTGCTTACCACCGTTCAAAATTTACGCTGCCTGTTATAGGCATTACCGGCAGCAACGGAAAAACAATCATCAAAGAGTGGCTTTATCAGCTTCTGCATAACGAAAATCATATTGTAAGAAGTCCTAAGAGTTTCAATTCGCAAACGGGAGTTCCGCTTTCGGTTTGGCAGATTGAAGAAAGTCATACGCTGGCAATTTTTGAAGGTGGAATTTCAACTCCCGGTGAAATGCAAAAACTGGAAGCCATCATAAAACCTACTATTGGCATCTTCAGTAATATTGGCGAAGCGCACAGCGAAAATTTTAGCTCTCTGGGAGAAAAAATCAATGAAAAACTCAAGCTGTTTCAACACTCCTCTACCCTGATTTATTGCCGTGATTATTCAGGCATTCATGATGCACTTACTCAATCAGGCTATATTGAAAACGGACTGAAACCTTTTACCTGGTCGCGAAGGCTGAAAGCAGATTTGATGATTGGCAGAATAGAAAAAAAACAATCTGAAACTTCTATTCAGGCAGTATTCAACCATCAGTTTATCCGTATTACCATACCCTTTACTGATGATGCTTCCATTGAAAATGCCATACACTGCTGGGCAAGCATGTTGTTTCTCGGATATGAGCAGGACACCATCAGTAAAAGAATGGAGTTGTTAAGTCCTGTTGCCATGAGGCTGGAGATGAAACAAGGTATCAACAACTGTTCTGTAATTAACGACAGCTACAATTCCGACCTTGGTTCATTGCAGGTAGCACTGGAGTTTTTAAGCCGCTTTACGAGTCAGAAAAATTCTGCCAATGCACTGGCACAAAACAAAAAAACAATCATCCTTTCCGATATTCTTCAAAGCGGAAAAGACGAAGCACAACTTTATTCTGAAGTAGCTGACCTTATTCACGCCAATAAAATTGACAGGCTGATAGGGATTGGAGAATCCATCAGTAAGCAAAGCGATTTATTCAAAGTAAATAAAAGTTTCTTCCGGGATACGGATGATTTTATTCAGCAATATTCCACTGCACTTTTTGCCAATGAAGTAATCCTGTTGAAAGGTGCACGATTATTTGGTTTCGAACGAATTTCAAAACTCCTTCAGCAAAAAGGTCATGAAACTGTTCTTGAAATAAACCTCAACGCATTAATACATAATTTCAATTACTACAAAGCACGACTGCGCCCTGAAACAAAAATGATGTGCATGGTGAAAGCATTTGCTTACGGCAGCGGCAGTTTTGAAATTGCCAATACACTTCAGTTTCACCGGGTGAATTATTTGGCAGTAGCATATACCGATGAAGGCGTTGAATTGCGAAAGAGCGGCATACAGGTTCCCATCATGGTTATGAATCCTCAGGAGCAATCTTTTGAAAACCTCATTCAGCATAATCTCGAACCGGAGATTTACAGTTTCAGAGTGCTGAGCAAATTCAGTGAAACCGTAAAACGGGTTCGCCCTTCGGAACCAACTCCATTCCCCATTCATCTTAAATTAGATACCGGAATGCACCGGTTGGGATTTGAACAAAATGATTTGAATGAACTTATTGTAAGATTAAAAAATAACAAACACATCAAGGTTGAATCTGTCTTTACTCATCTTGCAGGCACTGACGAACCTACACTTGATGCATTTACTAAGGAACAGTACGACCACTTTATACAGATGGCAGATTCTCTGACTAAACATTTGCAATACGATTCGTTGCGGCATGTTTTAAACTCTTCAGGCATCAGCCGATTTCCTGAAATGCAACTGAACATGGTGCGTCTTGGCATTGGCTTGCATGGTATTGCATCATCACCTGCTGAACAACGACAGCTGCTGAATGTAGCAACACTAAAAACTACTATATCGCAAATACGCACTGTAAAAAAAGGCGATACCATTGGCTACAGCCGCAGAGGAAAAGTGGAGCACGATAAAATTATTGCAACCATAGGAATTGGTTATGCAGATGGCATAAGCCGAAGAATGGGTAATGGCAATGTAAGTTTTGAAGTGAACGGCAGACAAGCTCCTACCATTGGAAACATTTGTATGGATATGTGTATGCTCGACATTACAAACTGTCAGGCGCGCGAAGGCGATGAAGTAATAATTTTCGGTAACAGCCAACCTGTTTCAGAGCTTGCGAAAAAAACAGATACTATTCCTTATGAAATTTTATCTACCATTTCGCAACGCGTAAAAAGAATTTACTATCAGGAGTAGTGATTACGCTTTAGTCAGCTCCAGCAAGGTAATCTCAGGAAGTATTCCTACTCTGCCCGGATAACCCAAATATCCAAGACCGCGATTTACATAGAGGAACTGATTGGCATTACCACTGTAGAGGTCAGCCCATTCTTTATAAACATACTGTACCGGGCTCCACTTAAATTTGAGAGCAGGAATTTCTACACCAAACTGAAAACCGTGTGTATGACCCGACAGGGTAAGATGAATGTCTTTTTGATAATTCAATACTTCTGCTCGCCAGTGCGAAGGGTCGTGAGAGAGCAACACATTTACGGGAGCAAAATCCATTCCTTGTATTGCTTTCTGCAGATTGCCATATTTCGGGAAATGAAGATGTGTGCTCCAGTTTTGCACACCAATAATACCCATACGTTGATTATTGCGTTCAATAAAAGTATGTTCATCTAACAGCAACTTCCATCCCAACTGTTTATGAATGTCTTTTAATTGCTGCAGATTATCGGCTTTTGCTTGAACAGAAGGCCATGAAACATAATCCCCATAATCATGATTTCCGAGAATAGAATAAACTCCATAAGGCGCAGTCAACTGTTTTAGATTGTCCATGTGTGGCACGGCTTCGTCTGACCTGTCATTCACCAAATCACCTGTGAAAAAAATCACATCTGCATTCAATGAATTTACAAGGGCAACAGCATCTTTAGTAGGTTGGGTATCGAAAAAACTACCCGTATGAATATCTGATATCTGTGCAATTTTAAATCCTTCAAATTCCTTCGGAAGATTTTTAATACGAATCTTTCTTCTTTTTATCTGATAATCGTACTTGCCTTTTACCATACCATAAATGAGTGATAAAAAAGGAATGGCCGAAATAAAAAGGCCTAATCGCACTATGAATTGTGAGCGCGAAATACCTGCGGCAGGTTCTGAAGTAGCAGTTACTAATGTTGCACTATTATGATTTTGAAAATATGAATAACCCCATCTAACGGCTCTCCCTAAGTCATCTGCCAAAAGAAAAATAAGCACAAACAGTTTACTAATAAAAAACAATACTATGAAAGCAAAACTATAAACCCGTACTACCTTAGGCCAACTATGCCAATCGGTCAGAGTGCTGCTGAATATTATCAGCAGTGTAATGGCAGTGATACTCCAGTAAATAAAATAAACAACTCTGGTGGTAGGCAATGACAAATCGCGTGTAACCAAACGTATGGCTTGAAAAACATACCAGTCGAGCAATAAAATAACGCCCGTAAATATTAAAATTCGTAACATCCTTATTTAAAGCGGAACAAAGGTAGTCTATTAAAGTTTTTTAATGCATTAATTTTATAAATTCTATGATGAGTAAAAACTTAATTAACTCTTCTATATTTTTGAATTATGAATATTCAGAAAAACCAACCCAATGCTTTAATCAGCGAAAAAAGCCTTTATCTGCAACAGCATGCACATAATCCTGTGCTATGGATGCCGTGGGGCGAGGTCGCATTTGATAAAGCAAAACAAGAAGGCAAACTATTGCTGATAAGCATAGGCTATTCAAGCTGCCACTGGTGTCATGTCATGGAAGAAGAGAGTTTCAATGATGCCGTTACCGCTGAAGTGATGAATAAAAATTTTGTATGCGTAAAAGTTGACCGCGAGGAACGACCCGACATTGATGCCGTGTACATGAGTGCCGTGCAATTAATGACAGGTCATGGCGGATGGCCGCTAAATTGTTTTGTACTACCTGACGGCAGACCGATTTATGGTGGAACTTATTTTCGTAATGCAGACTGGAATAACATTCTTTCACAGCTATCCTCCATGTATAAGAAAGAACCAGGAAAATTTTATGCTTATGCTGAAAATCTGAAATCCGGTATGATGAAGCTTGAAACCGAGCGAGCTCCAAAATCCTTTGACAGAGATTCACTGCACACCGTGGTGACAAATTGGAAAAAATTATTTGACCCAATTCATGGGGGACCTAACAGAGCACCCAAATTTCCGATGCCTGAAAACCTGATGTTTCTGATGCGATATGGATGGCTTCATAACGATAAACAGATTCTTGACCATTGCAGGCTCACACTTACTCAGATGAGCCGTGGCGGTATTCACGACCAACTTGCAGGAGGGTTTGCCCGTTACTCCGTGGATGCCTTCTGGAAAGTACCGCATTTTGAAAAAATGTTGTATGACAATGCACAGCTGCTTTCAGCATATTGTTTGGCTTATAATATTTTTAAGGATGAATATTTTAAAAATATCATCGTGTCAACTGTTGAATTTTTACAAAGAGAAATGATGGATGCAACGGGATATTTTTACAGTGCCATAGATGCCGATGTGGATGGCGAGGAGGGAAAATATTACACATGGGAAAAGCATGAAATAAAAAATATGCTGTTTGACAATCCTCTTCAATCGAAAAATATTTCTGTTGCCGACTTGGTTTGCGACTATTTTTCTGTAAATGAAAATGAAATAACTGCAGAAGGAAATTATGTGCTGAACCGATTTGCTGACGAAAAAGAAATTCTCAATAAATACCATCTCACAGATGATGAGTTCAACCTGATTATCTCCTCTGCTGTGAAACAAATGCTGCAATACCGAAGTAAACGCAAACCTCCTGTAACCGATAAAAAATTACTTACTTCATGGAATGCTTTAACGATTTACGCATTGGCAGAGTGTGCAGAAGTACTAAACAATGAACATTATTTTAAACTTGCCGTGCAGGCAATGTCTTTTATTGAAAACAACTTGTTCAACAACGAGGTAGATTTATTACATTCCAATAATGCATCTGAGGATTACAACCTTCATCTGGAAGATTATGCAAACATCATTGCTGCCTACATCAGGCTGTACGAACACACCTGGGAAGAAACCAACCTGTTAAAAGCCCGGAAATTGCTGCAGCACACAAATAAATTATTCTCACATGAGGATGGAGTGTTTTATTATGCAGATGCCGGAAGAGATAAGAGATTATTTGTTCGCAAAACGGATGTAGAAGATAACGTTACACCCTCCGGCAATTCAGTCATGGCAAACAATTTATTCCTCTTGGGAAAATATTTTGATCATCAGGAAATGATTGATCGGTCGCAAAAAATGGTTGAACGACTGACCGAAGAAATAATGGCTTATGGTGGCGCCTACGCCAACTGGGCAAACCTCATGATTCGTACATCGCATCCATTTTATGAAGTTGTTTTCACCGGAGAAAAATCTTGTGAAAACAATAGCGATTTTAAGAGTAAGGTATTTGCAAACTACCTCACTGCGCGTTATAAAAAAGATTCGCTGCTTCCGCTTGCCCGTACTCAGACTGATGATGATTCCTACATTTATATTTGTCGAAATAATTCATGTTTACTCCCTGTAAAAAGTGTGGACGATGCAATTGAATTAATCTTTAAAGAAAAATAAAATCAAACGTCATCAGAAAATCTGTTTACATACTTCTCCTCTTAAGCCTGATGCTATCTTCCTGCGGAAAATGGTTTATCAATAAATACGATAAGAAAGGCAACAGGAAAGGGCTATGGAAACATTATTGGGATGAAGAAAAACACATTCAGCGCAAAGGACACTATAAGCATGGGGAGGAAATAAGAACCTGGAAATATTATGACCTAAACGGTGATTTGGTTAAAAAAGAAAAATACAACAAAAACCGCGATACTATTTTAATAAAGAATTATTATCCTGAGGGTAAAACTGAAAGCATTGGTAAAGCCTGTCTTGTGATTGAAAATGACAGCACATTACATTTTTACTGGACGGGAATATGGAAATTTTATAACCGTGATGGCTCTCTTAACCACACTGAGTTATATGACCGGGGAAGAAAAGTAAAGAGTCAGCAGTAAAAGAAACTGTCATTTATGAGCATAACTCCATTTTGTAATGAGGAATATCTGCTTCGTAAAACAGCTCTCCGGCAATTTTAAATCCGGCTTTTTCATAGAAACGAACCGTAGTGGTTTGTGCATGCAAATACACTCTCTTTCCTGCAGGAACTACATCAGCAAGAATTCTTTCAACCAGCATTTTTCCGATACCACTGTTTCGGAATTCTTTTAACACACTAAAACGTTCCAGCTTAATACCATGCTCGGTTTCGCGCCAACGGGCAGTGCCTGCAGCTTTATTCTTATAATAAGCAAGATAATGCTGACTGTGATTTTCATGGGTGTCAAACTCAATCATTGGATCAATGTGTTGCTCCACCACAAAAACTCTTCGTCTGATTTCATGAACCAGCTCAGCAATATGTTTTTCATTATAATTAATCGGGAACACATCCATGAGTGGCCCATTTTGCGTAGGATTTTCTTTAGTAATTGCGGTCATTTTAATTATTTCTTCGGTCATAAAAGTAAAAATTATATTAATATTATTAATTTTCTTAGGTTTAAATTTTCACTATTGGGTGTGAGTAAATTATTCTTGTCTGTTTTAATATGTCACCTGTGCATTGTCATTTTTATTTCTGTCACTTATGTTTTGCATTTACCGTGCCATCATTAATTTATTTATGCCGAAAGCAAAAATTATAAAAAATTCCATGTAAGGTGTCGGTTTTATTTCACAGTTATTACCTGAAGCTGGGTAAATTTACCTGTATTGTACACACTTGTTCCAATAACATTTCAAGTATCACTCTCTCCATTCAATTATTTAGAAAAACGATTTTCCGATGTAAGATTTTTGCTGTTTTTGCTTAAAAAAAATTTTAAATGGGTTATCGGCAAACCGGCATTTCCCAAAAACATCAAATGTGAGAATAACTTTTTTGGATTAACTTAACCACAGCAAACGGAAGTAACTATGGCCTGATAAAAACAATCGCACTGAATATTTAATACAGTTTTTGTCTTTTCAAAAGATAGGGCAATAGTATTTGCTGATAACCCAAGTTGATATCAGCCTCTACAAAGTCTATCTTATACTGAGCACATTTTTCGGTCAGTAATTTTTTATAAGCAGCAATTGATTCAAGGTATTTTTCTCTTACCAGATGGCTGTGTACTTTCACCTCCTCACCTGTTTCTACATCAACAAAACGATAAGGTCGGCTTTCAAACTTGAAATCAAGCTCATGTTTTTTATCAGTCACATGAAAGAGAATTACTTCATGCTTATTATGTTTAAGGTGCTGCAACGATTTAAAAAGAGCTTCCTGCTCATTCATATTATCAAACATATCACTGAAAATAATAACCAGTGATCGTTTATGAATACTTTCTGCCAAAAAATCAATAGCTGATGCTGCGGAAGTTTTTCTTTCTTGTTTTTCTCCTTCTTCGAGCAGTTCTTCCAGTTTAGAAAACAACATTTTCTGATGCAAACTGCTGGAGCGTACCTGCGTTTGCAAATCAATTTTATCTGAAAAAACAGTAAGACCTACTGCATCGCGCTGTTGTTTCATCATATAGATAAGTGCTGCAGCACAATGAACAGAGAAAGTAATTTTATTCTGTATTCCTTTGGATGCCTTTACATCAGGATAGTGCATAGACGAAGAATTATCAACCACCAAGTGACATCTCAGATTGGTTTCTTCTTCATAGCGTTTTACAAAAAGTTTATCAGTTCTGCCGAAAAGTTTCCAGTCAATATGCCTGGTAGATTCACCGGTGTTATAAAGGCGATGTTCTGCAAACTCCACACTAAATCCATGAAAAGGGCTTTTGTGTAAACCCGTAATAAATCCCTCTACCACCTGCCTTGCAAGCAATTCAAGATGAGAGAGGGATTGTACTTCGTTATAATTTACGGGCAAGGGACCTCGTGTTTTTTATTATCCTAACTGTGCGTCCAGCTTTTTTGCCAGAATATTTTTAGGAACTGCGCCAACTTGTTTGTCAACAATTTGTCCGTCTTTAAAAATCAACAAGGTAGGTATATTGCGTACTCCAAATTGCATAGACACATTAGGATTATTATCCACATCTACCTTGCCTACCACTACTTTACCTTCATAGTCTTTTGCAAGTTCATCTACAATGGGTCCCACCATGCGGCATGGTCCGCACCACTCTGCCCAAAAGTCAACCAATACAGGTTTGTCTGATTTCATCACAACTGTTTCAAAGTTGCCGTCTGTAATTTCTATTGCCATAAAATGATTTTTTTTGAATAATCTATAACGCTCAAAAATAAAGAAAGTTTTCGAGAAATTGATGTCTCCCCTATTCCGGTAGAAAGTTGATTGTCAGTAAATTTTTCTATTTGAATTTTACTTCATCTGCAATGCTGCTCAACTCCTCAAAAAGCGCTTTGCTGTATCTGAGTCTGACTTTTTGCGAATACGTTTCTACAATATGCTTTTGTTCTTTGTCGCGCAGATTAAAATGAAGCTGTAAGCTGCCTGAATGATTCCCTGATATTTCTTTCAGTTTAATCATTTTCCCCTCATCAAATGAATTGACATCAATGCATAAGGTTATAGACTTAGCCATCTTGTTCACTATCTCATCCAAATACTGCACCGATGAAATTTTCAGTTCAAAATCGTCTGCATTGTTGTAACGTGTCTGCACTCTGCCTCTTATAAACACAAAAGCATCCTGTTGCAAAAGATGTTTATTTTTGGCATACTCCTCTGAGAAAACCGAAAAAGTGAATGAACTCTGATAGTCTTCAATAACAAATGTGCCGAAGGGTTTTCCGTTTTTGCTGATGCGATGATTGGCAGTTGTAATTATTCCTGCGAATGAAACATCACGACCGTTTAACTTCTTTAGCTCCGCTAACTGTTCAAGTGTTACCGAGCAGAAATTTTCAATCTCTACTTTGTAATCATCCAAAGGGTGTCCTGAAAGATAAATACCTATAATTTCCTTTTCTTTCTTCAACTGTTCGAGGTTGCTCCAAGCTTCAGCAGGCAATATTTTAGGCAAGGGCGCTTCCATACTTCCCAGGTCGCCAAACAGGGTTTGTTGCGACATGTTTTTGCTTTCCTGCTGCGCATTTCCATAGCGTACCAGTTTTTCCAGCTGCGACTGATTGTCTTTTGAGTCAACAAAGAAATACTGTGCGCGATGCATACTTTTATCAAAGTCAAGTGCTCCTGCCATAGCAAGGTTTTCCAAACTTTTTTTATTCACTGCACGCAGATTAACCCTGCTTACAAGGTCAAATACCGAAGTATAAGGTCCGTTCTCTTTTCGTTCCGCAATAATACATTCAGCAGCTGCTTCACCAACACCTTTTATGGCACCTAAGCCAAATCTGATTTCCCCTTTTTTATTGACACTGAATTTTTGTTCCGACTCATTTACATCAGGCCCTAACACAGAAATTCCCATGTGACGACATTCATCCATAAAGAAAGTAATCTTTTCGAGGTTGCTCAGATTATTCGTCAACACGGCAGCCATGTACTCACTGGGGTAATGTGTTTTCAGATAAGCTGTTTGAAAAGCCACAAAAGCATAACAAGTGGAGTGCGATTTATTAAAAGCATAACTTGCAAACGATTCCCAGTCAGTCCAGATTTTTTCCAGCTTTTCTTTAGGATGTCCGTTGGCTTGTGCTCCTTCCATGAATTTACTTTTCATTTTGTTGAGCACCTCAAGTTGTTTCTTACCCATTGCTTTGCGCAAGGTATCGGCATCGCCCTTGGTAAATCCTGCAAGTTTTTGCGAAAGCAACATCACCTGTTCCTGATACACCGTAATACCATAAGTTTCCTTCAGATGTTCTTCCATTGCAGGCAAATCATACGTTACTGCTTCGCGGCCTTGCTTGCGCGAAATAAAATTGGGAATGTATTCCATTGGTCCCGGACGGTACAATGCATTCATGGCGATAAGATCTTCAAACTTATCAGGCTTTAATTCCTTAAGGTATTTCTGCATTCCGGCACTTTCAAACTGAAACGTACCATTGGTTTCGCCTCGCTGATATAATTCAAAAGTTTTGGTGTCATCCAAAGGAATATCGTCAAGTATAATTTTCCGACCATGATTTTGCTCCACCAAATGCACGGCATCTCTTAGAATGGTTAGTGTTTTCAGTCCAAGAAAATCCATTTTTATAACCCCTGCATCTTCTATCACTTTCCCTTCAAACTGGGTGATGAGTAAATCTGTTTCTTTGGAGGTAGATACGGGAATAATTTCCGTTAGGTCTTTTGGTGCAATAATAATTCCTGCTGCATGAATACCGGTGTTGCGCACACTTCCTTCCAGTACGAGAGCCTCTTTGAGCACTGCAGACTGCTCACTATTTGTATCATTTAGTATCTCGCGAAGTTTTTTTACATTTTCCAATTCATCAGATCCAAGATTTTCTTTTGTCTTCAGGCTCTTCTCTCCGTCAATAGGTGCTGTAAGAACTCTGTTCAGTGAAATCCCGGGTCGTTCAGGAACTAACTTGGCTAAGGCATTAGATTCCGGCAAAGGCAAATCAAGCACACGTGCCACATCTTTGATACTCATTTTCGCAGCCATTGTGCCGTAAGTAATAATCTGTGCTACCTGATTTTTTCCGTATTTTCCTACCACATAGTTAATCACCTTCTGCCTGCCTTCGTCATCAAAATCGGTATCAATATCAGGCATTGATTTTCTGTCGGGATTCAAAAACCTTTCAAAAAGTAAATTATATTTTATTGGGTCAATGTTGGTGATACCAATACAGTAAGCCACTGCCGAGCCTGCTGCACTTCCTCTGCCGGGGCCAACAAGCACACCTATATCTTTACCATGGTTTATGAAGTCGGCAACGATAAGGAAGTATCCTGCAAAGCCCATTGTCCTGATGGTAAAAAGTTCGAAATTCAATCGTTCTTCAATATCAGCAGTTAATTCTTTATAGCGAGTGCGTGCACCTTCAAATGTAAGATGCTTGAGATATTCATCCTGATCAGTAAATCCCTGAGGAATCTGATAATGTGGAAGTAAAATGTCCTGCTTTAATTTCAGCACCTCAATTTTATCCACAATTTCATTGGTGTTGTCAATTGCCTCAGGAATATCGCTGAACAGTTCGCTCATTTCACCGGTTTCCTTGAAGTAAAACTCATCGTTGTAAAAAGCAAAACGTTTGCCTCTTACTGAGGCATCTTCCTCGCCATCTTTAAATTTCTCAGTACTCTGTTTTTCGCCTGTGTTGATGCAAAGTAGAATATCATGTGCATTGTAATCGGAGCGGTTTACATAATGTGAGTCGTTGGACGCAATAATTTTCACGTTATACTTCAAGGCAAATCCAAGCAACACTTCATTTACTTTATTCTGTTCCTGAATATCATGCCTTTGCAATTCGATATAATAATCATCGCCAAACAAATCGAGCCACCATTTAAATTCCTTCTCTCCTTCGGCTTCGCCTTTCTTCAAAATAGTTTTGGGTACGCTGGCTCCAAGACAACAAGTTGTGGCAATAAGCCCCTGATGATATTGAAGCACCAATTCCTTATCAATTCTCGGATACTTACCATACAAACCTTCCATATACCCGAGAGAGGTAAGCTTCACCAGATTCTTATAACCTTCGGCATTTTTTGCCAAAAAAAGCTGATGGTATCTTACGTCCTTGTCATCTTTTGTAAAAGCTCGCTTATGACGGTTTTCAACGAGATAAAATTCACAGCCTACAACAGGCTTAATCAGATTAGGATTTTCTTTGGTATTATATTTAGCTGCTTCGGCAACAAAATTGAAAACACCAAACATATTACCATGATCGGTGATGGCCAAAGCAGGCATATTATCTTTAACCGCTTTTTTATAAAGTGATGATATATCAGCTGCACCATCTAATAACGAATACTGAGTGTGCACATGCAGATGTGAGAAACGAGGCATTGGCAGGATAATTATGAAGTGTGATTCAATGAATTCCTCAACCGGAATTTCAGACTGTAAAAATAACATTTGCAAGCCGCATTTTTCATGCTGTTAATAACATTTCTATGCAATATGAAATTCAATCAGGTAACCTATGATGAGGCCGTTATTTAGCGTACCAACTCCATCATGTTAATTAAAAATAAAGTATAAAATCAATTCAGTTTCTAAAATCTTCGCTGAGTTTAACTTAAACATCAGGATGACTAAACTCCCACCCTTGTAGAGCCAAGTGTCACACTTACGCCTAATCTGTGGTTCGGAAGTGCAAAGTGAGTTGTGAAAAACCTCGGTGTGTTCCTTGTATGTATTGCACGAATCAAATGCACATCAACACATACATTAATGTTTCCATTCTTTTAAAAAGTACTTAACAAATACATTCGGAGTTTTTTTGACTGTTTGACAGTTTGCGGATTGGCGAAGTGGATGATTTTAACATCCCGATGGCTCTCGGGATTGACTTACTCATTGTCCAGTTTCAATATTGTTTTTACGTCTTTGTTCACCTGTCAAAATGGTTTGTTTTTTTTGTCACTCTTTCGTTTGTCGAATCGTTGTCTTAATATACTTACACTATATCATTCTAATATCCGCAACTAAGATATATTTTATTGTGCATTATCGCAATCGCATGCCATTATTCAACAAGTTATTGGGCTTTAAAATCTTCACAGCTACGCCCTGAAAAATCTGAGTGATTTATATTCACTTTTTGGGGGTTGATATTTTTACACTGCACCTAAAAAAAAAGCAACCGATGCTGATACGCTCCGGTTGCTTCTTGCGTGGTTCACTTTTGTTTCAGACCATAGGCAAAATAAAATTACAGTTGTATGCATACTGTTGCAACCAGCGTGCCACAATGTAGCTGATGTAAGATAGTTGTAAGAAAATTAAAAGTATTTAATTACTCAACGCTGCACATTGCTGTTTTCCAGTGCTGAGTAAAACTTTCTGGTGCTGATATCATAACAATTGCCTTTGGTCAGTATGTGTATAATCATATTTTCAATGCTTATAGGCATACCGTCTTGCAAGTCGGCAATATCATTGTGCTTGATCTGATGTCCGTCAAAAATAATAACCAACCCCGAACCGATTACTTCCATCTGATGTCCTTCCGTAATCAGCAATCCTGTGTCTTCACCCAAACCAATTCCTATACAACTTGGGTTGCTGGCAACAGCCTGTGTAAGTCTTCCAAACCTACCGCGTTTGTCAAAGTGTGAGTCAATTATCACATCACGCAAAAGTGCAAGTCCCGTAGTAATTTTTACTTCTCCTTTTATTAAAGCTCCTGAACTGCTTCCTTGATAAATCATGGTATTGCTCATAGCCATAGCACCAGCACTGGTTCCGGCAACCACAAATTCTTCATTCATATACCGGTCGGAAATGATTCGCAGTATTTCTGTTCCTCCGAAAATAGTACTCAGTCGCAACTGATTACCTCCGGTAAACATCACACCATCACATTTCTTTATTCGCTCTATAAATTCCTTTTTGGTTGCATCTTCACGGTTTCTGATATCCATTACATGCACATTGCTGCAACCTAACTTTCCGAATGCATCCATATAACCTTCGCCTACTTCAACGGGAATACTGCTTGCGCTGGTGATAATTTCAATATGAGCATCTGCTCCTCCCATCTCTTGTTTGATCCGACTGAGAATCTGCAATGCAAAAAAGTTAAGATTGTTTTTCTGAGCAAAATTAGGTTCTGCTTCTGTTCCTTTATCCTCATTGCCACCTATGGGGATGAGTATTCCTTTTGGTATTTCCATTAATCTGATTGAGATGTTAGCCCCGCCCCCGAAAATTGAATTACTAAAATGTGAAGCACAAAACTACTCATTTTAATTTTCAGTGACAAGTGCCCGCAAAATACTATCAACAGCGTTGTCACCAACACATTTCGTACATTTATAGTGTCAAATTGATAAAACCGATGTGGGATTGCGGCATTATAAAAAACAAATGGTTGATTTTTTTAACAGGTGTTTTCATCAGCAGCCATGTTTGTGCTCAGCAAGATACCATTCAGCAGTTATACAATGTGCGATACTTTAACAGTGGAGCGGATACGTTGCCACATTTTGGAAATGACGAAGAAGATTTGTGGAAATATATTGCCGATCATTTCAGGTACAACCATCAGCTGTATGATGAAACCGGTGAAGGATGGAGAAAAATTATCTGCAATCTCGCCATTGATACTACAGGCACGGTAAATTTTTATTCAATAGAAAACAACGCTCCCGGCAGAAATATTAATGTAGATAACCTTACCGAAAAAGAATTCAGGCGGATTTTTGACAGTATGCCCCAATGGCGACCTGCCATAAAAAACAATCAGGCCATTCCATACTCCTTAGCCATTGCTATGGAATACAGACTCACACCTGCCGGAATAGAAATAAAAAACGGAGGCGTTCAGGCAACACGGGGGCAATCGGCCAACCCAAGTGTTCATCAGGCGAAAAAGATAATCACCATCGCTGCCATTGTTATCATGGGATGGTTTCTGATTCAGATGTTTTCGCGAAAGCTCTGATACTGATTCATTTTTGCTTAACAATAGTTTTAAGTTATGTGGAAAAAAGATGTACATTTGCCAGCGATTTTTAATTGACCGGCTGAAAAACATCAGACCTTAAAATGAAAAAATCTTCTCGCGCATGTGGCGTAATTGGTAGCCGCACCAGACTTAGGATCTGGCGGGGAAACCCGTGGGGGTTCGAGTCCCTCCATGCGCACCACTAAAATAAGCTGAAACCTTGGTGTTTCAGCTTATTTTGTTAAAAATTTTTCAAAGACGATAATTATCAGTTACTATGGACATTACAAAAGAAGACGTTTCGCAACTCAATTCACTGATCAGAATTAAACTTACACCCTCTGATTATAAAAATGATGTGGACACAGCCATTAAAAAATTTCGCAAATCGGCCACTATGCCGGGCTTCCGTGCCGGACATGTTCCCGAAGGAATGATACGCAAAATGTATGGTAAATCATTCCTTGCCGATGAGTTGAACCGCATCGTGTCAAAATCGTTGCATGAATATTTAAAAGAAAATAACCTGATGGTGCTTGGCGACCCATTGCCAAAAGACAGCGACCACAGCAATAATTTTGAAGACCCTACGGATTTTGAATTTTTATTTGAAATTGGTCTTGCTCCCGCTATCAATTTTGATGCATCCTCCGTTGCTGCAGTGGACTTCTATGAAATTGAAGTGGACGAAAAACGTGTAGAGACCTACATTGACGATCTCCGCAGAAAGCATGGAAAATTCTCTAATCCCGAACAGGCTGAAGAGAACAGTATTCTTTATGGCGAACTCTCCGAACTGGACGAAAACGGAAATGTGAAAGAAGGAGGAATCACCAGCACTACCACCCTTTCGGTTGAACTGGTGAAAGAGGCTGACACCAAAAAGAAACTGATTGGAATAAAAAAGGATGACACCGTAGTTATAAATCCTGCCAAAGCTATGCAGGATGCAACTGAAGTGGCTTATATGCTTCGCATAGAAAAAGACAAAGCAGAAAAACTGACTTCTGATTTTCAGTATAAAATTCTATCGGTTAACAAGGTTGAAAAAGCTGACATCAACCAGGAGTTATTTGATAAAGTTTTTGGAGAAAATGCCGTTACTACCGAGCAGGATTTCAGAGACCGTGTAAAAGCAGATATTTCGGCCATGTTCCATCAGGAAACTATCCATAAGTTTAACCACGATACGGAAGATGCCATTCTGAAACAGATGAACCTTAAGTTGCCTGATGAGTTTCTGAAAAAATGGATTATGACCATGAATGAAAAACCCATCACTAACGAGCAGCTGGAATCTGAATACCCTTCATACTCCAGAGAAATGCAGTGGCGCATGATAGAAAATGACATTGCCGTGAAACAAAATATCAAGGTGGAAGAGCAAGACCTTAACCACTATGCAATGTCTGTTGTTATGCAACAATTTGGACAGTACTCATTGGGAGCAGATATGATTGAAGATTTTGCAAAACGCTATTTACAGAAACAGGAAAACGTGAATAAAGCTGCCGAAGCGGTAAAAAGCAAAAAGGTTTTCGATTATCTGAACCAAACGGTTCCTAAAAATGTTAAGCAGGTTACTTATGATGAATTTATGACCATCGTAAGGGAACATAAACATTGATTTTAACGTATCAATTATCAGAAAAACAATATTTAACAACCAACGGAATTTATTATGAACTATAAAAACGAATTTTACAAGTACGCTACCAAGCATCATCGCATCAATAGCACTGCAGTTGAGAATTATATTGAATCAGCCATTCGTGCCGAAGGATATATATCACCTACCATTATTGAAGAGCGCCAGATGAATGTTGCCAGCATGGACGTTTTTTCACGACTGATGATGGACAGAATTATTTTTCTGGGAGTGGGAATTAATGATTATGTAGCCAATATTGTTCAGGCCCAGCTGTTGTTTCTTGAATCAACGGATGCCAAAAAAGATATTCAGATTTATATGAATAGTCCCGGAGGTTCGGTTTATGCAGGTTTAGGAATTTATGATACCATGCAATACATCAACCCCGATGTAGCAACCATCTGCACCGGAATGGCAGCGTCAATGGCAGCAGTTTTATTGTGTGCGGGTGCCAAAGGCAAACGTACGGCATTGAAGCATGCCCGTGTAATGATACATCAGCCAATGGGTGGTGCCGAAGGTCAGGCTTCTGATATAGAAATTACAGCACGTGAAATACAAAAACTTAAAAAGGAGTTGTATGAAATTATTTCGCTGCACAGCGGAAAAGATTATGACACTGTATGGAAAGATTCGGACCGCGACTACTGGATGACTGCTGAAGAAGCAAAAGAATACGGAATGATTGACGAAGTATTGCTTCGCAACAAACAATCAAAATAACAGCTACTTTTTCATCGTGAAAAAACAAAACGAAGTAAAATGTTCATTCTGTGGACGAGATAAAAGTGCCACACAAGTGCTCATTGCCGGCCTTAACGGACACATCTGCGATCAGTGTGTTACGCAGGCTATGGAAATTATCTCTCAGGAATCTACCGAACAGATTAAAGGAAAGTACAATACAGCGCTTACACTACTTAAACCGGCTGAAATAAAAAAGCATTTGGATGAGTATGTAATTGGTCAGGATTATGCAAAAAAAGTGATGAGTGTAGCTGTTTACAATCATTACAAACGTATATCCAACATCGGCAAAAATGAAAATGATGTAGAGATTGAAAAATCAAACATCATTATGGTAGGCGAAACAGGCACAGGAAAAACCTTGCTTGCACGTACCATAGCACGAATACTGAAAGTTCCGTTTTGTATTGCCGATGCCACTGTGCTTACCGAAGCAGGATATGTGGGCGAAGATGTGGAAAGTGTACTTACACGATTGCTGCAGGCTGCTGATTACAACGTGGCCGCTGCCGAACATGGCATCGTTTATATTGATGAAATAGATAAAATTGCCCGTAAGAGCGACAACCCATCCATTACACGCGATGTGAGCGGAGAAGGTGTTCAACAGGCACTGCTTAAAATGCTTGAAAACACCATCATCAATGTTCCTCCACAAGGAGGCAGAAAGCATCCCGATCAAAAGATGATTGCTGTGAACACACAGAACATCCTGTTTATTTGCGGAGGTGCTTTTGATGGTATTGAAAAAATTATCGAACGCAGACTTCAATCGCAAGCCATTGGTTACAGTATGCATCAGGGGCAGCATGATTTTGACAAAGGCAATATGTATCAGTATGTGGCTCCTGCGGATTTCAAAAAATACGGACTTATTCCTGAACTGATTGGTCGCCTGCCGGCAATCAGCTATCTGCAGCCTTTAGATGGTGCTGCCTTGCGACAAATTTTAACGGAGCCGAAAAATGCACTGGTGAAACAGTATCAGCGATTGTTTGAGATGGAAGGCATACAATTGCATTTTGCAGAGGATGTTCTGGATTTTATTGTTGAAAAAGCAATAGAATTTAAATTGGGGGCACGTGGATTGCGTTCCATCTGTGAGGCTATCATGCTCGATTTAATGTATGATCTTCCGCAGGCAAAAAACAAAAAAGAATTTACTGTAACGCTTGATTTTGCTAAGGAGAAAATCGAAAAATCGAATCTCAGCAAACTCAAAGCTGCTTAACAGGTGACTACTGTTCATTAAAACACTGCCCCTTCCTTTAATTTCGGATGCGGCAGTGTGATGATTTAAAAACGAATAGGACAGATGCTGCTTATTTAAGCCTCATCATGCGTTTTGTTTCAATGGTTTTGCCATTTACAACTAATGAGTAACTGTAAATACCAGATGACAACTTACTGCCGTAAACCAACAATGAACCATTGCCGTCTTCATTTATTTTAACGGTTTTTAAAACCGTACCGTCCATGTTGTAAAATATAAGCATGGCATTAAACGTGCTGTTTTCCTGTGGTGGAATGTTCCATGTTACGGTAGTGTTCTCGCTGAACGGATTAGGGTCGTTTTGATTGAGAAATATTGCAGGAGTATTTTCCAACTCAACAGTAAGCTGGGAAGTGTTATTAGGGGTACGCAATGAAGGCGTTGCAGGCTGTAACAATGCCATTAAAGAATCCAACTGTTGTTGCTGTTTTTGATAGCCTGCTATAAGCAATGGAATAAACTCATTATAATTTACCGCTTTAATATCTTTTTGTTGTGAAATTATATTTCCAGCTGTATCAATTTGCTCAGGTTGAATAAATGTTTTTACAAGATTGGGCAATACCTGTTCAACATCCTGCGAAAGCACTCCGTAATGATTACCTTCCGATAATGTTAATCCAAAATTATTTTGAGTCAGGTAATCATAAGTATAAACAGGAATATTACGCAACGGATTACTGTCTGTTGCATAAGGCTGAATGTTGGTTTTAAGAGTGGCATCACTTGTGCTCCAATAACTATTAGTAGTGTAAACCGCACCGTTAAAATATCCTGCTGCATGGGAGCATGTTCCGGTTGTGCACGTACTGGCAAGAACTTGGGCGTATAAGGCATAATTTATGTTTTTTCCACCGCTTGATTCTGCATATACTCCATAATTTTTTGTTCCCGTATTTTGAGCGGAAAACCATCCCCCTATGTTCTTTGAATAATCACCTGTGCCGAATGATATTCCCCTTACGGCTATGTTATTTCCCAAATCAGTTTCTTCGGTTGAAGAGCCTGAAACACCTGTTACCCGAAAATCACCGGCTACATTTCTCGGATGTTCACCGGTTATTCCTGTTCTTGCTCCGGTGCTGTATGCAAATATACCTGCATGATAAGGCCCTGTATTAGCACCAGAATTAGTATTTCCTGCAACTAAACCGTATGTCATGTTGTTTCCGTACGTTGGCGTTTGTGCTTCTACGAACATTTTACTGTATGAAAGAGCGTACGGCAATGAAATTCCTGTGGGACTCACCGGATCAGGATTGGTATTAAAATCATCTTTTATTATAGTTACTCTTAGCAATGCATTATACCCCATCCAACTGGTTACTCCAGTGCCATTGTCTTCATGGTCAAATGTAACGCTGTTGGGTATTGCTGAACCTGTGGGTGTTCCTTTTATACGTAGGTGATACTGAATATTATTATCTCCATAAATTCTGAACAAATCTTTATTGCCGTTACTGCCACTATGGAGAATAGATAATGCTTCATCATCTTTTGAATCAATTATAACAGCGGAATTAGGATGATACAGTCCGTAATTGGGCGTACTTGGAGTTACTTGGTTTTTAGTAAAAAAAGCCGTTGAATCGCACTGAAATTTAAATCGAGGATTAGTTGTAAAAAATCCTATGCGGTTATTAGGCACGGAATTGGTATTATTATAAATATCGCTGCATTGCATTAAAATACCCGAATTGTCAAACCGTGCAACTATATTAGGCGAGCCAATGCAATTACTGTTCACATTTCCCCCTCCCACATCATTTGTAAGCACTACATGCCCTACGGTATCTACTGTTAGCACTTTGCCGTAAGGCTGAATATCTATGTTAGATGCAGCATTCAGGTCTGTAAACCTTAAGCCTGAAGGGCGCGGTGAAACACCTGCTGTGGAATTTATTTCAAGCGTGTTTATTGGCGAAGCAATGTTAATGCCCACAAACCTGTTAACATTACTGTCAGAAGGGTGAATGAATAAATCGCCATTGGCAGTGGTTTGAAAATCTGTCCATGTGCCATTATTTACATTGGCATCAGGGGTAAATGTTAACCGAAGCTGCGGTGCAGAATTTAATGAAGGATTAAGACCCTCATCATATATTTCAAGTCTGCGCAATGGCTGAATGCCCGAACCTCCGCCAAAGACATTGTCTGTAAAATTACCGATGCCTAACCTGCCTATGGGGTCAAACCGAGCTACTTCAAGTGATGAATACTGAGTTGACCAGTCATTTGCATTTTGTGTCATGGGACCCGAAAAAATAAAACGTAAATTATCCGCCCCGTCAACGGCAGGATTTATATTATCGCCCCACACTACTGCCGCATCATTATGGTTGTCATTAATGTCAGTAGTATCTCCATTGGCACGAATAATTCCGAAAAAAGCAAAATCATTTTGTAATGCACTGAATGTACCCACATCCATCCATGTGCGCCAGCCTGCAACACCTCCTACAAAATAATTGTTACCAAGATGCAGTATGCTGCACGGAAAGGTTACAGGGTTTGTGCCGCGCTCATGTATGCCAATGCCCGTACGCTCTATGCCGTTTATAGTTCGCCTCATTATACTCATTTTTATGTTGTTGAACGTGCCGTTACCTGCATTGGTGTAAAAGTGAATGGGTTGGTCAAGTTCCGTTTTAATGTTTAAAGGTGGGCTACCTGCTGTAGCATTCCAACCGACATAATCAGTCGGATTACCAAAAGTATTTGACGGAATAGTAATTTGTCCGATTACGTTTTGGGTAGTGAATATACATATAAAGCTTACTCCGATTAAAATTGTATGTTTTTTCACATTTTTATGATTTTAAAATAAGATAAATCATTAATTATTAATATGTAAATTCCTTGTTCCAGAGTGTTGAAATATAAATCAATGGTTGAATCATTAACAGATTCTTTTCTGAAATAAATTGGTTGCCCGTTCATGTTAAATACTTGTAGTGTTTCTATTCTGATATTTTCTGTCTGTACTCTTATTTTATTACTGAAGGAGTTTGGATAAACAATAAAACTATGAGATTTTATTTCATTAATGGATGACGTAACATCTTCTGTAACGGATATGGAATCTATGTAATAATAAGCATAAGATGATTGAGCAAGCATAATTGTGTCAGTATTCATATCATCAAAATAATTCCCAACAGACATATAACGATATGCCGAATCAGCTATAAAACTTCCCTCTACCAATGTCCAGTTTAATGTATCAGTAATAATGCTGTCGGTATAAAATTGAGAATAATTTCCAATCGGAGCGGGGTTGTTATAATCATAATTAACAGTGCTGAATAGCAGCCCTGTTTTATTACTCCCCATCCGTTGTACAAGACCGCCTGAAAGACTAACATAAAACCTTATGTTATATTTTTTACCGATATTAAGCGGAGCTATTAATTGGCAAGTTATATATTCTCTGATATTAGGTGAGGCTTTGCCGTAAGCAATAAACCCTGCATAAGCATTACCATGAAATGGATACTGAAATCCCATAAAATTAGAAGGCACAGATGTATTGCCGGTAATAAAGTCACATTCATTAAAATAATCAGGAGTTCCTCTGCCGGTATGCCAGCCAACGGCTTTATCTATTTGATTGGCAGTTGTAGGACAACTTACAGTATCTTCAAAAGACGGATTGGGCACAAGATTTATTTGCCCAAAAGCTCCGCCACCAAACAAGAAAATAATAAGCAGGAGTAAATGCGTTTTTATTTTTGTTATAGTGTTTAACATGATATTTTTTTTTAATTATAAGTGCACAAACCGCAAAAAGTATAGGGAGATTTTTTGATGTAGTTTTCATTGTGTAAATGTATAAAACAATTTCTTGAGATATGCAAAACAAGGGTTATATAAGTTTTAAACGGTTTAATTTTTTTTAATAATCCCGGCAGGAACTTCGCAACCTGCCGGGATGAAATGCCTACACACTTTTAGCGAAGTTGTTGAATGTTAAAGAAGCTTATGGTTACGGTTTGAATAATAAACAAGAAACAAGGAATATTGAAATTAAAATTCTCAAGTGCTTTTGCATAAAGTTTATAAATGTAAAACTCACTAATATGAAACGATGACCCCGAAGGTAGTCGAACATCTTGCTGCGAAAAAGAATGTGTCCTGTTTTTGTACGACCCTTTCAGGGTCGGATTTGATTGCATTCGTTAGTTGTTATAAACGAGTTACCCCTTTGGGGTAAAAAATGATTCAGGCCCTTGTGGCAAAGACCATATCTTCCATTTCCCGTCTTCAAGAATAACTCCCGCTTGCGGGCTTCTTCCACAGTCTGAAATTCCTCCAGCCATATTCTTCGCCATGGCCGGTATGCTTTTGTAGAACGCACTTTCCCTGCATTATGCATGGCAAGTCGCTGTTCTGCATCTGCAGTCATGCCCACATATCTTCGCCTGCCCGTTTCGCTGTAAAGAATATATACGTAATGCATCTCTTTCATTAAATAAAAATAGCGAACCTATTTGGTTCGCTATCGTGGTCCCGGAGGGATTC
>JAFDWZ010000070.1 GCA_018268195.1 Bacteroidota bacterium
TTCCATCTGGACAAAAATGAAAAAACAAGGAGTAACCTTTGATGAGATTTATGACTTGTTTGCAGTAAGAATTATCATTGACACTCCTCCCGAACACGAAAAAGCCGATTGCTGGAAAGTATATTCTATTGTAACCGACTCCTACGTGCCTAATCCCGATCGCCTGCGCGACTGGATATCAACACCTAAATCCAACGGATACGAATCTTTACATACCACTGTAATGAGTGATAAAGGTAAATGGGTCGAAGTACAAATCCGTTCGCAGCGCATGAACGAAGTTGCTGAAAAAGGATTTGCTGCTCATTGGAAATATAAAGAGTCCTCCCAAGAAACTGCTTTGGATGAATGGCTCACTCGAATACGTGAATTACTCGAAAATCCTGAAAGCAATGCACTCGATTTTGTGGATGATTTTAAATTGAACCTTTTTGCTGACGAAATTTTCATTTTTACTCCTAAAGGCGAATTAAAAACTCTACCGGTAAACAGTACCGCTCTCGATTTTGCATATGAAATCCATTCTGACATCGGAAGCCATTGCATTGGAGCCAAAATAAATCACAAACTTGTTCCTATATCCCACAAACTGAACAGTGGTGACCAGGTCGAAATTCTAACATCCGATAAACAATACCCTAAAGAAGATTGGTTAAACTTCGTTGTCACGGCTAAAGCAAAAGGCAGAATCAAAGCAACGCTTAAAGAAGAGAAAAAAAATCTTGCCGATCAGGGAAAAGAAATTTTCCAAAGAAAACTCAGGCATCTAAAAATACCTGACTCTGAAGTTAACTTGAATGACATCCTTCTATTCTACAAACTTCCAAGCGCATTGGAGTTTTTTTACAGAGTTGCAATGGATGCAGTTGACCTGAAACAATTGCGTGAAGCTGTTAACTACAAAGACCAACGCGTACGAAACGAACGTAGAGAACCATCTCTCGAAGAAATCGTCCACAACATCAGAGGCTCTTCCGATATGCTGGTCATTGGCGAAAACCTCAGCAAAATAGATTATAAACTATCACCTTGCTGCAACCCTATTCCCGGTGATGATGTATTTGGTTTTATTACTATTAATGACGGCATAAAAATTCACAGAATCAATTGCCCTAATGCGATGCAACTGATGAGCAATTATGCCTACCGAATTGTTAAAGCCAAATGGACAGGTCAGGAACAATTATCCTTTCTTGTTGGAATTCGAATAACAGGAATGGACGATGTTGGTGTGGTAAACAACATTACAAAAATCATTTCAAGCGGACTTAAGGTAAACATGCGTTCCATATCCATTGATAGCAATGAAGGTCTGTTCGAAGGAACCATAATGCTCTTTGTCCATGATACCGAACACCTTACCAAACTGATGAAAAAACTATCAAACCTTAAAGGTATTTTAAGTGTAACTCGTATTAATTAGCCGTACTATGTATATCCCTTTTGAACAAATGTCCCCCGCATCAAAAATCTGGATTTATCAGGCTGATCGGATAATTTCTGAAAACGAACAACAAGAAATGACAGGTCACCTCATTCCATTTATTGAGGACTGGACATCGCATAACAACACACTCAACGCATCTTTCACATTTAAATACAATTACTTCCTCATCATTGCTGTCGACAACACTTACTCCATCGCAAGTGGTTGTTCCATCGACCAATCAGTTCAGTTCATTAAATTTCTTGGAAAAAAATATGCTATTGACTTCTTCAACAGACTTAATATTCTCACTTATTCAAACGGCTCACTTTTAATGTATGACTACTCCATACTAAAAGAAAAAATAACAAACTCTGATTTGCCTTCCGATTTTAAAATATTTAATAATCTGATTGAGTTAAAATCAAGCCTTGATGATTATTGGCTTATAAATATTGAAAACTCATGGTTATCTCCTGAATCAAAAAAACAACAATAAAAACTTAAATAATGAACTTTATACTTAAACTTATTATCACCACTTTAGCCGTCCTGCTTGTTGCATACATCTTGCCGGGAGTTCATGTCCAAAACATTATGACTGCACTCATTGTAGCATGTGTGCTTGCGTTTCTTAATTCTATTATCAAACCCCTTCTTGTACTTTTTACATTACCATTAACTATTATAACTCTGGGCTTGTTCCTACTCGTAATCAATGCTCTCATCATTCTTCTTACAGAAAAACTTGTTGATGGATTCTCTGTCAAAAATTTTGGTGTTGCATTAGTGTTTTCAATTTTACTCAGCATTACCACTTCCATCCTCGAAATGTTATCAGGCAACAAGCCTAACTCATAACAAAAAAGGAGGCTTACGCCTCCCTGATTACTTTTTACTGAATATCTTATTTACCTAAGAACTTCGAAATCTTCTCGAAATATAAATTCTTATCGGTGATAAAGTTGTCATCATTCTTAGCCGAATTCTTCACCACATAAGTTTCACTTACTCCTTTAATCTGTTTGATGTCTGTAGGATTAATCAACTCATCCTGTGGCGAAACTATCACCATCAAGCCCTTCATCCCCTTAGGTTTTTCCATAGCATACATGGGCTCATAATTCTTATCAAACCCAAATGGCATTACAACATCCTTTCCTAATTTTTCTTTTATCTTCTTCTTCATCACTTCAAGCCCTACCCACGGACCATCAGCAATCACCTTCAATGTTTCAGCTCTATTTGCGCCTACTCCTATTGACAACCCTGCACCAATTCCTTTTCCGTATAAATTAAATTTTGTTATTGCTCTTGATTTACGCATATAATCCAATACCGCATTCATATCTACAATAAACTGAGGGTAAATAAACAAATCAGGATCTATCTTAAAATCACTGCTCAATCCATATCCGCGATAATCATACATAGCAACATTATATCCCGCACTCAAAAACGAATTGGCTATTTCTATATTATCTGCCATATTACCATCCCCACTTCCACTCATAATTATCCAATTGGTCGTTTTCTTTGGTAATTCAAACATCCAAGCATTCAGTATTGCACCATCAGGTGTTTTAATCTTTTCTTCCTTATAGGTCATTCCATACTTATCAGGAAGCACTTTATACTCTTTAGATGGATTCAAAGCTCGTATTGGTCCTGCAAACATAAAACTCAATACAGCGCATACTATTAATGATTTTTTTAACATAGTTTATATAAAATTTTAATTTAATCTAAGCCTCAAAGTTATAAAAGTAACGCCATTCACTTATGCTTATTTTTTCAATAGTTACACACAATCATCAAAAATTTAATCTCCTTCTTACCTATAGCCTTTCTCCACAACTTTTAATAATTTCGCAAATCATTATTTAGCTATTTTTCAAATGCGTAAAATTTTAGTTCTCGGTGCCGGAAAATCATCCTTTCATCTGATTAATTATTTCCTCCACAACGCTTCTACTCAAAACTGGCAAATCACGGTTGCTGATGCTTCACTTGAATTAGCCAAGTCAAAAACCAATAACCACCCTGCAGCCAAAGCAGTAAGTTTTGATATTAATAATGAAGATGAACGGAACTCCTATGTTTCCTCTCACGACATAATAATCTCTCTTCTTCCTCCCTCCCTACATTACCTTGCTGCACTCACTTGCCTGCATAACAATAAAAATCTCGTTACCGCATCTTATGTTTCTCCGGAAATGTCGGCATTACATAACGAAGCATTTAATAAAGGACTCATCTTTCTCAACGAATGCGGACTCGATCCCGGTATTGATCACATGTCTGCAATGCGAATAATTCATCAACTCCAAACTGATGGTGCAGAAATAACTTCGTTTAAATCCTATACCGGAGGTCTAATCTCCCCCGAGTCCAACGACAATCCATGGGGATACAAATTCACATGGAACCCTAAGAATGTAATTCTTGCAGGACAGGGTACTGCCACTTACCGGGAAAATCACAGAGATAAGTTTATTCCCTACCACCGTTTGTTTTCACAAATCGAAAAAATAGAAATTATAGGAACAGGTGAATTCGAAGGCTATGCTAATAGAAATTCTAACTCCTATATTCATACTTATAACTTACACAACATTGACACCTTACTGCGTGGCACGCTGCGATATTCCGGATATTGTTCTGCATGGAATCTCTTTGTGCACTTAGGCATTACTGACGACACTTACAAAATCAACAATCTCTCAACCCTCACCTATCACGATTGGATTACATCTTACCTCCCGAGCCTTAACAAACCACTTTTACCAACACTAAAAGAACTATTTCACTATCTCCATCTTACACCCCAGGATTGGGATCGTATTATCTGGACCGGAATACTCGACAAAACTCCTATTCCACTTTCAAGTGGCACACCTGCCGAAATACTTTTAAATCTCCTTCAGTCCAAATGGAAAATGAAACAGGGCGATTTAGATTTAGTAGTCATGCAACACTCATTTGAATATACACTTAATGGCAAAAGCCTTAAACACACATCTTCTCTCAGTGTAAAAGGCGAAAATGAAACAGCAACTGCAATGTCAAAAACCGTTGGCCTGCCAATGGCTATTGCTGCAAAACATATTCTCAATGGAAATATTTCAACCAAAGGTGTAATCATCCCTGTTAGCTCCGAAATTTACAATCCTATACTTGATGAACTTGAACTACATGGAGTAACCTTTCAGAGTTAAAACTCCATACTATATTGACTGCTCCCTCTCTAATTGAAAATCTCATAAAAAGAAACCCTGAGCAATCATATAATCATTACATATAAATATGACGTGCGTGCTGCCTTCTTTCGCTAAGTAAATAGCTTTAACCTTGCAGAATAAGTAAAAGACCAACAGCTAAAGTAAAAACTTCCGAGTCTCATTCTATAGCTCTTTAGCTGTATCTCTATCTTACCGGTAGATGTGTATAATAATCCTTTGTCAGGTTAATATACTCATCTGTATATTTTCCTTCAACTGTCTGAATACATAATACACTATTCTTAATTGCAGTTCTCCGTCTGCTGAAGCTTAGAAGCATTCTCTTTTCATCCTTACCATATTTTGTTCTCACTCTCGTAATCTCATTCAAAAATAGCCCCATTCGTTCACCTGTATCAATCAACACACCGCCTTCCTTTAAAGGCAAAATAAGAGAAAAACTACCTTCCTCTGCAAGCAACTTCAACACTGCAGTAATCAAATCAACCATGCTTAATGATTCATTAAAATGACGAGCTACATTCCTTTGTGCAAAATTTGACTTATGAGCATTCAAAAAAAATGGAGGATTGCTAATGATTAAATCATATTTTCTCTCTGTAAATTCCGCATATTCTTGAATAGAACTTCGCATAGCTTTTAACCGTGCGCTCCATTGAGAAGCAGCAAAATTTTCTTGTGCCTGCAAAAAAGCATTCTCATCTATATCTATAGCATCAATCACTGCATCACTTCTTTGAGCCACCATAAGTGCCAGTAAGCCTGTACCTGTACCTATATCTAATACATACTTTGAATTTTCACAGTCTACCCAAGCACCTAATAACACGCCATCTGTCCCCACTTTCATAGCACATTGCCCTTGTTTTACCTCAAATCTCCTAAAATAAAATAGCGATTGACCTTTATCGTCCATAAATTAACCTCTTACATGTAACATATTCTCCTTACATTCAGCACATTACCCATTTAAACGCCATTGTGAATAAAAAAGATTCAATAATATTTGGAGCATAAGAAAAGAGATGTACCTTTGCAGCCCCAAAATAATCAAAAAAGGGTTTAACTCAACGGAGTTAAAAATAAAATAAAAAAAGTTTAAAAAATATTTGCGCAATTGAAAAACAAGTTCTACTTTTGCGCTCCCGTTTTGAAAAACAGAATTTAGTTTTACCAAAACATATTTAAACGTTCTTTGAAGATTTAATAGGAAATAACAAGCCTGACCTGATTTAATAAGCACAAATCAGGAATTGAGTAAAATCCCAGAGCATTATATTCTTAACTATAGATTTATCTGTAAGAAGAATTAAAAGACAAACTACAACGAAGAGTTTGATCCTGGCTCAGGATTAACGCTAGCGGCAGGCCTAATACA
>JAFDWZ010000071.1 GCA_018268195.1 Bacteroidota bacterium
AAAACTACTGTAACTGTATTACACAAACTCGATTCCATTTTTTTGGTAAGAGGAGAAAACGAGTGTGACGGGAAAAAATTAATTGATTGTGAAATGAAAATAGCACTTGCATGAAAAAGATTTTACAATCAGAAATACCTATTAAAATACGATTCAGTGATACGGACGCCATGGGTGTGGTGTGGCATGGTAATTATCTTCGGTTTTTTGAAGATGCCCGTGAAGCTTTCGGAATAAAATTTGGACTCACCTATCTGGATGTTTACAATAAAGGTTTTTTTACACCTATAGTAAAGTCATCTGTTGAACATAAATCACCAATCAATTATGGCGAAGAAGTAATAGCTATTGCTAAACTACACCCTACTCCTTCTGCTAAAATAATTTTTGATTTTGAAATTATTAATAAATCAACAGGTAAGTTAAGTGCAACGGGGCATACCACACAGGTGTTTTTAGGTGTTGAAACCAGAGAAATGGAATTAATTAAACCTTCCTTTTATGTGGAATGGGAAAATAAACTTGGAATAAAAGTCTGAATGGTGAAAGTTTATTTAGGAGCAGAATCCATCATCAGTCCTTCCGGAGATGCCGAAACATGTTTTTTAAAACTGCAAAACGGTGAATCTGGTGTAAAGAAGTTTTCAGCGAGAGGATTCAATAAAGAAGATTTTTTTCTTTCTGCATTTGAACATCGCAATTCATCTTTCTCGCAACTGCTGAAAGATGTTATTCAGCAATCGGTAAACAAGTATGATAAAGACATTCTCACCTCGGAAAAAACACTTGTCGTAATAAGTTCTACCAAAGGCGATTTTAGCAAAGGATATGCTCATGCGCTAACCGCTCCTGCAAAAGTGCTGCAGAACGAATTGCAATTGAAAAATTTCCCTCTGATTATATCCAACGCATGCGCATCAGGAGTAATGGCCATAAATGTTGCTGCAAATCTGATTGTGCAAAAAAAATTTGAGCATATCATTGTTGCCGGCATTGACCTCATATCCGATTTTATTCTTTATGGCTTTCAGTCGCTCTATGCATTAAGTGATGAGCCTGCCAAACCATTTGATAAAAACCGTAAAGGCATAAATCTTGGCGAAGGCGCTGCTGCCATAATCATTTCCAAAGAATCATCAGCATTTAAAAACCATTACTTTCATTGGCTCGGAGGAAGCTCTGCCAATGATGCCAATCATATTTCGGGGCCATCACGCACAGGCGAAGGACTTTATCGAAGTGTTTTAATGACATTAAATCATGCAGGAGTTTCATCAAAAGAAATAGATTATATATCAGCACATGGCACCGCTACTATTTTCAATGATGAGATGGAAGCGATTGCCTTCAACAGATTGAATATTCAGCATATTCCCTTAAATAGTTTTAAAGGATTTTTCGGGCATACATTGGGTGCAGCAGGAATTATTGAAACTGCAATGTGTATGCTCTCGATGAAGAAAAACACACTGCTTAAAAGTGTTGGGTACGATGAACCCGGCACCACAGTACCTATTCATGTGATAGAAAAGAGCTCATCAGCAAAAATAGATACAGTATTAAAAACTGCTTCCGGTTTCGGAGGATGCAATGCTTCGTTAATAATTCAAAAAGTATGATGCAACTGACAACATGGTGCCGCTGGAAAGGCAACAGAATTCTGCTCAATGGCAATTTGTTTTTTGAAGCCGATAAAAATCATCCGGATGATGCAGCATTGCAACTTTATCGTTTTCTGAAAATTGAATATCCTAAATTTCACAAGATGGACTTGTTAAGTAAAACAGGATTTCTTCTTTCTGAAATTATTAAAACCAAAGCAAACACCGGCCGATTTGCCGACCATGAAATAGCAATGCTTTTTGCCAACGACCATTCGTGCAGTGAGACCGATCAAAAATTTGAACACTCCTATCTCGAAGAAAAAGCCCCTTCACCTGCACTATTTGTTTATACTCTCCCCAATATTGTAGCCGGTGAAATTTCAATTCGCAACAAATGGTATGGCGAATCGGCAGTTTACATATTGCCTGAGTTTGATGCTGACTTCTTTTACAGTCAGACCATGTTGGCTGCTAATCAAAGTAAAGCCATTATAGCAGGCTGGCTGCAGTTGATTCCACAAACCGATGCTTTTATTTACTTTGCAGAAAAAACCGAAAAAGGTACTATTTCAACTGAACAAATTTCACAAGCATATTATTCATTATAAAGATGGACACTCTGAAAGAAGAACTGAAAAAACAACTGATTGAACACTTAAATCTGGAAGACAAAAAGCCTTCAGATATTGCTGATGATGCACCCTTATTTGGCGACAGTGGACTGGGACTTGATTCTATAGATGCACTTGAACTCATCGTGCTGCTCGACAAGCACTATCACATCAAACTTTCAAATCCGGAGGAAGGAAAAACGGTTTTTCAATCCATTAACTCAATGGCCGATTACATCAATTCAAAAAAATAAAATCACTGATGAATGTGTATGTAACAGGTATGGGCATCATTTCAGCTATAGGAAATAATGTAGCTGAAAATCTTTCTTCTCTTCAGAGAAAGAAAAGTGGTATCCGTAAAACAACGTTAGCCTGTCATACGCAGGAAATATTTGCAGCACCTGTTGCTCTCACAGATGATGATTTGAAGACGCAATATCAAATTCGTCAGCCACATTCCCGAACCTCCCTGCTGGGCATTGCCGCAGCTACTGAAGCTTGGGGCAAAAACACACATTTACCCAATGTGCGTACCGGTTTCATTGGTTCTACATCTGTAGGTGGAATGGACAAAACAGAATCTTATTACCGCCAGGTGCTCGCAGGGCAGCCTGCTGATTTTTCTCTCGTGCAAACACATGACAGTGGTAATACTTCTGAAAAAATTGCAAAGCATCTGGGAATTACCGGGTATGTAAACACCATCTCTACTGCCTGTTCATCGGCAGCTAATGCGTTGATGCTTGCAGCTCGCATGTTGCAACAAGGACATGCTGACCGTATGGTTTCAGGAGGTGCTGACCCACTCACCGGTTTTACCATCAATGGATTTCAGTCGCTGATGATTTATGATCAGGAATGGTGTAAACCTTTTGATGAAAACAGAAATGGACTGAACCTTGGCGAAGGCGCTGCATACCTCGTACTTGAAAACGAAAAAAGTCTTGCAGAAACAGGAAACAAACCACTCTGTCTGTTAAAAGGATGGAACAATGCAGCAGATGCTTATCATCAGACGGCTTCGTCACCTGAAGGTAAAGGCGCAACACTGGCTATGCAGCGGGCAATAGATATTTCCGGAGTGGCATTGAAAGATATTTCCTACATCAACGCACACGGTACAGGAACGAAGAATAACGACCTGAGCGAGTCTGTAGCTTTGAAGAATATTTTTGGAAACAACCTTCCACCGTTTAGTTCTACTAAAGCATTTACTGGGCATACGCTTGCTGCTGCAGGAGCCATTGAAGCTGTTTTCTCTGTGTTATCAATCATTCATCAGGCCATATTGCCGGGATTGAATTATCAGACCATTATGTCAGAGACCGGACTAACTCCTGTAACCGAATATCAATCGTATCCGGTGAATGCAGTACTGTCAAACTCTTTCGGTTTTGGTGGCAACAACAGTTCATTACTTTTTAAAAAACTCTGAGCGATGTACTATATTCAATCAGCAGCCACTATTTGCCACCAACCTACTTTCCGCAACAACGGTTTTTCCAAGCAGCTTACTGCCGAAATTTCTGCATTGATAAAACCGGATTACAAACCGTTTATCAATCCATCATTAATCCGAAGGATGAGCGAAATACTACGTATGTCGGTTACATGTGGAAGTGCTGCTGTTCAGGATGCGTGCATCAACAATGCCGATGCAATAATTGCAGGTACCGGGCTCGGCTGCCTGATGGATACAGAAAAGTTTTTAAACAACTGCATTACCATTCAGGGAGGAATGCTCCCTCCTACTTCATTCATACAGTCAACTCATAATACCATTGCAGGACAGCTTTCATTAGCACTTTCGAATCATGGATATAATATGACCCATACGCAAAACAGCTTGTCGTTTGAATATGCGTTAAAAGATGCTATGCTGATGCTGGATGAGAATAGTGGAAATATTCTTGTGGGTGCTGCCGATGAATATATAGAACCATTAAATCCTGTTGCTAAATATTTTGAATTAAACCAATTGCCTTTGACATCTGGAGTGGGATTTTTTATTCTTTCTGATAAAGCTTCCACACAAACCAAAGCTATTCTGGCAGATGTTTCTGCCGACTATGATTCAAGTCAAGATAACGTGTTAAACTTTCTTAACAGAAACAATATTTCTGTACCCGACATGATTCTTGCTGACGGTTTCAATGCTGACAGATTTGAAAATGTTAGAAATTTATTTAACGGTACCCCCGTTATTTCTTATTCGCAATATTGCGGAATGTATGCCACCAACTCCGCATTTGCATTGCATCTGGCTATGGATTTAATGAACGAAAAAACATCAGAACTGTCAGGTGTTCAAATCAGAAAACATCAGTCAGCACTCATCGTTAATCAACTTTTACCGGGTCGCACGGGACTCCTGCTAATCAAAAATTATGAAGCATAAAATTGTTACCGGAATATTTATTGCTGCACTTCTTCTGGTGGGCATTTTGTATTACAACCATCCTGACCTGATACTTTTTCTTACGATTATCATTGTTCTATATCTTGCCATAACGGCAATAGGTTCATATCAGATAAAACTCAACTACTACATAAACTCTCTTAACCATACTGCTGACGATAGCATTGCACTCACTTTTGATGATGGCCCCGATCCGGCAACTACTCCTCAGATTCTTGAAATACTGAAACTCGCTAATCTGAAAGCAACTTTCTTTATCATCGGGAAAAATGCAGAGAAATATCCTGAACTGATAAAAGCAATTAATGCTGATGGTCATATCATAGGCAACCATTCTTATTCTCACAATTCAGGTATTGGTATTTACTCCCGACAAAAATTGGTGGATGATGTAAACCGCTGCTCTGATACGATAGAAAAAATTACCGGAGTGCGCCCTACGATTTTTCGTCCTCCATTTGGTGTTACCAATCCGAGGTATGCTTATTTACTCCAAACAACAGGATTAAAATCTATTGGTTGGACTATCAGAAGTTATGACACAACCATTGAAAATGAAAAAAAACTATATAACCGGATAACTTCACAATTAAAAGCAGGAAGTATCGTACTTTTACATGATACCAGCACAACTACCATTAGAATGTTACCCGCTCTTATCAACTATTGCAACCAGAATAATTTACCTGTAAAACCGATTAACGTACTTACTGAACAATGAAAATACACTTCACTATTCTGCTTTCATTCCTGTTATTATCATCATTGGTGATAGCGCAAAATCCCGAACCGCTTACTGACAACAAAGAGTTCATAGCGAAATTGCAGGAGCAAAGCAAACAGAATAAAACGATAAAAGCTGATTTTACGGAAGAAAGGTATATGTCAGTTCTTAAAGAACCTCAGAAATCAACCGGTATTTTCTATTTCAAAAAAGAGGATATGCTGCGTTGGGAAAAAACGGCTCCGTCTTCCTACATATTTATCAGTGCCGACAATAAAGTGAAAGTACGTGAAAGCGATAAGGTTAAAGATGTTTCATCCTTTAATCAGGTAATCGGTAGAATTAAAGACCTGATGCTTACTTTGGTGAATGGAAATTTTAGCGACAGCAAACAATTTGAACCGAGTTATTTTCAAACTCCGCAATTGTATATCGTAAAATTAAAACCTAAGAATAAAAGAATGAGCAACTCCTTTGAATATATTCAACTTTGTTTTAACAAAAAAAATATGCTGTTGGATGAACTCTCGTTTTTTGAAAAATCAGGAGATAAAAACGTAATGAAATTCAGCAATCAGCATGTCAACATTCCATTACCTGATACCTTATTCACAAATTTCTAATTATGCTGAAGGATTCATTTTTCTTTATTCAAAATCATGAGCAAGGTGTTTATCGTATCCGGCTGAATGTCGATCATGATATTTTCAAAGGACATTTCCCTGAAAATCCGGTAACACCAGGAGTTGTAATGATACAAATGCTTACAGAACTGATGAACATACATTGCGAAAAAGGAGTCAGACTTATTTCTGTTTCTTCCTGTAAGTTTTCAAAAACATTGAACCCCTTTGAATTTCCTTTTGTCAATTTTATTCTTAAAACTTCTGCTGCTGATGAAAACGTTCAGGTAAGTGCACAGGTGGCCGAAGAAGATGTACTCTTTTGTAAAATTGCTGCGGTGTATAAATGACTCCACTGAATGTAATTAATGCCTGTGTCATTGTTCCTACCTACAACAACGACAAGACACTTGAAAGAGTTTTAACAGGAGTTCTTGAGTACAGTAATGGCAACGACATAATTGTGGTAAATGACGGCTCAACGGACAACACAACAGCAATACTTGATAAATTTAAAGACAAGATTATTCTGCTTGAAAACGAAAAAAATCAGGGTAAAGGATTTTCATTACGAAAAGGATTTAAAGAAAGTATCGGCAGAGGATTTAAGTATGCCATAACCATTGACAGTGACGGACAGCATTACCCTGACGATCTTCAGGTAATGATTGAAAATGCACAGCTGCATCCGGGAGCATTGCTGATGGGTTCACGCAATATGAATCAGGAAAACGTTCCAGGAAAAAGTTCCTTTGGGAATAAATTTTCTAATTTTTGGTTTTGGATTGAAACCGGGCAGAAACTTCCCGATACACAAACAGGATTCAGGTTGTATCCGCTGGATGAGGTAAAACAAATTCGTTTGTTTACCACAAAATTTGAAACTGAAATTGAAGTTATAGTACGGCTGGCATGGCGTGAAGTAAAAATTATTCCTGTACCGGTAAAAGTACTTTACGATCCTGAAGAAAGAGTTTCACACTTCAGACCTTTTAAAGATTTCACGCGCATCAGCATACTCAACACCTATCTGGTTATCCTTACCTTGTTTTATTATCTACCCAAGCGGCTGATTTTATACCTCTATCGCAAAGGAATTTTTACACTTCTCAAAGAAGAAATATTTCGCACTGACGAAAGCAGTTTAAAAAAGGCAACATCCGTAGGCTTTGGTGTTTTTATGGGTATCGTTCCCATCTGGGGTTTTCAGTTGCTGGTAGGTATTCCGTTGGCAGTGCTGTTCAGGATGAACAAAGTTCTTTTTATTGCAGCAGCCAACATCAGCATTCCTCCTATGATTCCCTTTATCATTTTTGCAAGCTATTATACCGGAGGATTTTTTGTAGAAGAAAAAATGCGCTTCCAAAGCCTTGCAGAAATTACATTGGAAAGCATCCACGCCAATTTTATACAATATGCCACCGGTGCATGCATACTCGCAGTTGCAGCAGGATTAATAGCAGCTCTCATCACCTACATTGCATTCAGCATTTATAATTTTAGAAAGGTAAAGTAGGCGTTTTATTTGCCGATGCAAATTCTATAATGATTTTGCAAAAAAAGATTTTAAAGCAATTGTGATTTATTGGACAACAAAAGCAACTAAAACAAGTGCAAGAATAGGACAAATGTTGTTTTGTGTAGAGCACGTTACCATGTCTGCGATTCTTCTTGGTGCTTAATCTATTCCCGCTAGGGTGGTTTTCTGTCTTGATATTCCAATACCCAATCGCAAATACTGCGATAATCTATACCATACTTTAATCCAAGTTCCTGTTATGTATGTTTCCCGCTTAAATACTCGGCA
>JAFDWZ010000007.1 GCA_018268195.1 Bacteroidota bacterium
GACCATTGCCCGATAGAACTGGATCTTACTTTTTAAAGATTGACAGCAAAAATTTCAGTCTGAAAAAATACTCTTCAATCACCGGTACTGTCATCTGTTTTCAACCGGAATCCTAATTGTTTGCTTCCCGAAATATTGGAACCAAAGGAGCCGGAAGAAATTTCATGATAACTCATGGCAGGAACCTGATCAAAAGGTTGTGCAAACAAATCATGTTCAATACAGAAAACAATAATCTGCTCGAGTAAATTTCCTGTTTTTTCAGTATCCATAATATCATTGGTAATATTGTTATACAACATCCCTATTTGTCTTTTGCCTTCAACCATGAAATGATTTTCGTAGTTGATAAAAATGCGTGCTATGAGAATGCCGTAATCGTCATCTCGTTTTTCGGCTAGTGAATCCGACAAAAAATTATACACATTGATGATGGCACATTGCGAGCGGTATTCGTCATCGCGCAGATATGAAAAACGGTAAGCGGGATTTTCGGGTGTGATACGAAATAAATTAGGGTGCAGGTGAAACCACAAAGTATCTTCGCCTAATTGCAGCTCGCATTGGTTGTTGTCGGTATCATAAAATTTAACTCGATAGCGTTTGTTTGTTGGCTGATATTTTTTACTGATGTCATCAGCAAATGCAGCAAGCCATGATTTTATGAAAGCAAAAGTTTTCTCTGCATAATCCGTAGCCTGACAATTTAGCGGAAACCGCTTTTGTATAAGTTGTAAAATTTTATTGTCAGTATCCGTCATGTTTCAAAATTTAATAGGCACGTGCAAATAACACCCGCTGCGTGCTTGGATTACCTGTTAAAACACATTTTCCGCTTTCCTGTTTGTTGTTAAGCGGAATACATCTGATGGTAGCTTTGGTAAGTTCCTTTATTTTTTCTTCTGTTTCAGGAGTGCCGTCCCAATGTGCCGATACAAAACCACCTGTGGTGTCGAGTATCTGAACAAACTCTTCCATATTGTTGGCTGCACGGGTATGATTATCACGGAAGTCCATTGCTTTTTTGAAAATATTTTCCTGAATTTGGCTGAGAAGGTTTTCAATTTTCAGCTCGATATCGGTAGTGTGAACAATGAATTTTTCTTTGGTATCGCGTCTGGCCAGTTCTATAGTAGAGTTTTCTACATCACGCGGGCCAATGGCCAGGCGGAGAGGAACACCTTTCATTTCATATTCAGCAAACTTCCATCCCGGTTTAGCCTGTTCATCATCATCAAACACTACAGAGATTCCTCGTGAAGCAATAGCATTTTTAATTTTCAGAGCATATTCCGAAACCAGTTTAAACTGTTCATCGTTTTTGTAAATAGGCACAATCACCACCTGAATAGGAGCAAGTTTGGGAGGAAGCACTAGTCCGTCATCATCGGAGTGTGCCATCACCAAAGCACCCATGAGTCGTGTGGATACGCCCCAGGAAGTTGCCCACACAAAATCCTGCACACCTTGTTTGGTAGTAAATTTTACATCGAAAGCTTTTGCAAAATTTTGCCCCAGAAAATGTGAAGTACCCGCCTGCAAAGCTTTCCCATCCTGCATGAGGGCTTCAATGCAATACGTGTCCAGTGCTCCTGCAAAACGTTCATTGGCTGTTTTAACTCCTTTTATCACCGGAATAGCCAGCCACTGCTCTGCAAATTCAGCATATACATCGAGCATTTTTCGTGTTTCTTCAATAGCTTCTTCGGGAGTGGCATGAGCAGTATGTCCTTCCTGCCACAGAAATTCAGCAGTGCGTAAAAACAGGCGTGTACGCATTTCCCATCTCACAACATTTGCCCATTGATTGATGAGTATCGGTAAATCACGATAGGATTGTATCCAGTTGCGATAGGTATTCCAGATAATGGTTTCGGAAGTAGGTCGTACAATTAACTCTTCTTCGAGTTTAGCTTCAGGATCTACAATGACACTTTTGCCATCGTCAGATTGTTTGAGGCGATAATGTGTCACTACTGCACATTCCTTCGCAAAACCTTCTACATGGTTGGCTTCTTTGCTAAAGAATGATTTTGGTATGAAGAGAGGGAAGTAAGCATTGGTATGGCCTGTTGCTTTGAACATGCTGTCGAGTTGTTGTTGCATTTTTTCCCAAATAGCGTAGCCATAGGGTTTTATAACCATACAACCTCTTACTGATGAAGTTTCAGCCAGTCCGGCTTTAACAACAAGTTGGTTGTACCATTCGGAATAATTCTGTTCGCGAGTTGGAAAATCTTTTGCCATTTTTTATCTTTGAGGTGAAATTGCTATGAATGTTTTAATTAAGATTTGCGAAGAAAAAGCATTGGCAGCAAAATTGTAAAACAAACATTACATATACAATGATGTTAAACTTTTATATAATAAAATTGTCAAACATTAAAAACAACATACGATGAGAACAATGGTAATTAGTATCACAACGCTTGCAGCAGCATTGTTAAGCTCCTGCTCTTCATCGCAGCAAACGGCAAATGCATCCTATTCAGATGATGTATATTACTCTGCCAAAGCACCCAAAGCTGAAGCCCCTGCAGCAGTGAATAATACTCAGGCTACAACAAATAGCAGTGATTATTCTGCCAATAACCAAGGTGCTGCCACCTCAAAAGATGGTCGATTTGATTATTCTTCTGACGGAAGTTCGGCTTCTCAGGGCGGCAACAGCTATACCACCAATAATTATTACAATGATGATGATTATTATGACTATGCTTATACTGCCAGATTAAGAAGATTTTACCGTCCGATGTCGGGCTATGGTTATTACGATACCTATTATACCAACTCTTACTGGTATGATTACAATCCTTCTAGTTGGGGAGTAAGTATTTACTGTGGTTATAACTGGTGGGCTCCATCTTTCTGGTATGCTCCAACTTATACTTATTTCACCTGGGGATATAACCCTTACAACTACTGGTGGAGTTATCCAAGCTATGGATACTATCCAAGTTATTACTACGGATGGAATAACTATAACTACGGTTACTGGAATGGTTATAACAATGGCTACTGGAATGGCTATATGGACGGATATTATAACGGATATTATGGTAACAACCCATATTATTTCAACAGTTATGATTATTACAGCTATAACAGCAATACCTATTATGGCCCAAGACGCAATGGCGGCTCAGGCTCAGGACATCATTACACCAATCCGCGAAGTGTTGCCGACTCTTACAACAGAGCATTGACAGGTGATGTAAAAACTACTTTGCCCGTGAGTAATGCTTATTCAAGCAACATGAATCTGCCTGCACGTAACAACAGTATAAACACCGATGTGGCGACTCCTGCTACCAACTCAGGACGAAATAATACCAACAATGGTGAAGTTATTCATCCGCGTAACACTACCAATCCGGCTAATTCTCCGGTTAAGAATCCTCGTGCTGATGAATTCTCATCACCTGTGAAGGACAGCCGTAATGCAGAAACAGCGCCTGTTAAGAACACTCCTGCAAACGAATATTCTTCTCCTGTAAGAAACGATCGTAACAATAGTGAAACGGCTCCTGTTAAAAATAATCGTACAGATGAGTATTCTACTCCTCGTAACGACAGAAATAATACTGTGAATCCAAGAGGAAATAATGAGATTATGGAAAATACTCCTTACAACCCTCCTGTGCGTAATAATGATAACAGAAACACTACTCCAGAGTACAACACTCCCAGAAATACAACTCCTGAGTATAACACTCCGACTCCGTCAAACAATCCGCGTAACACAGTTCCTTCAGAGAGCAGACCACAAAGAAATTTGAATGCTACACCACGAAGTAATTATGAGAATGCACCACGCAATGACAGACCGGTAAGAGTAGCACCTTCTGAATCACGTCAGCAGCGTTATGAGTCAGCTCCTCGTCAGGAACGTAGCTTCAGCCAGCCATCGGCTCCGCAAAGCAGCCCTGAAAGGTCAGCACCATCCAATAATTCAAATGGTTCACGCGGGGGAAGAAGATAATCGGATAACAAACCCGTTAAAAACACGTAATTACAAATGAAAGTAAAGTATAAAATTATACTGGGGGCATGCTTTATGTCAACAGGAGCAGCCTTTGCGCAAAATGCCAATGATGCATTACGTTACAGTATGCAGAGTTTTGGAACCACTGCCCGCTCCATGAGTATGGGAGGTGCTTTTGGAGCACTCGGAGCAGATTTCTCAAGCCTCAGTTCCAATCCTGCCGGTATTGCTGTGTATCGCAGAAGTGAGTTTACCTTCTCTCCGGTGTTGCAGTTTAACAATGCCAACTCTACTTACCTTGGCAGTGCTTCAACAAATTCAAACGCAAATTTAGGTGTGGGAAATATTGGTTTCGTACTGGCATTTCCGCGCGAGAAGAAAGTTTCAGGATGGAAAGGAACTTCCTTTGGTTTCGGGTATAACCGTATCAATTCCTTCAGCAATAGGTTCTCTTTTGAAGGAACTAACACAAAAAATTCTATCAATGATTATTTTGCAGATTTGAGCAACGGCATCAGTCAAAACTCTCTGGCTAACGAAGATCAGTATCAGTTTGATGCAGGCTTGGCATTCAACAGTTATCTTATCAATCCGGTAACTAACTCAGCTTCTGTTGACCAGTATCAGGGTACCATGTACAATAGTAATCTGTTGCAGAAAGGATTAATAACACGCAGCGGTTCTCAAGGCGAAATAGATATTGCCTTTGCCGCCAACTATAACGATAAAGTTTTTCTCGGTGCTACTCTGGGAATTCCTTACCTTCGTTACACTACCAATGAAGTTTACGAAGAATATGCTCTGCAGAATACACTCAAGGATTCCATCAGCGGCAAAACATTTAAAAACTCTAAATACACTCAGAAAGTATCAACGCAGGGAAATGGGATCAATCTGAAATTGGGTGTTATTTATAAACCCGTAGATATGGTTCGCTTAGGCTTGGCTATTCATACACCTAGTTTTTATGAACTCAATGACCAGTATTCTTCTACCGTGTATGCCAACTTTCAGGAAGGTTATCTCGAATCCAAATCGCCTGACGGAAAATTTTCTTATCAGCTCACAACCCCTTTCAAAGCAATTGCAAGCGTAGGTCTGGTATTTCTTTCGCAGGGAATTATCAGTGTTGATTATGAATACATCAACTACAGCGCAGCCCATCTTGACACTCGTGATTCATATAATTTCAGTTCAGAAAATACGGATATTGCCAATCGTTTCTCAAGTGCTTCCAATCTTAAAATAGGGGGTGAATACCGTTATCAGATATTTGCCTTCAGAGCAGGAGCAGTTTTGCAATCGAGTCCTTATGATGGCTCACTTTCTTACAAAGACGGAAACCTCAGTGCTTTAAGTTATACCGGTGGAATTGGAATTAAAGGCGACAATTTTTTCGTTGACTTTGGTTATGCCTTTACCAAAACAAGCGGAAATTATACACCTTATACTTTATATAACGGTGATCAACCAACAGCAGCAATTACTTCTAAAGCCAATCGTTTTATGATGACTTTTGGAGTAAAATTCTGATATTGCTGAAATTACTTTCTCTTGTTCAAACCCTCTATTACCGAACCAGTAATGTCCAACGAATCGTTGGCAAGTAAAATACCACTGCCTCTCTGATAGCCGAGTATAAAATGGTAGTTGATTTTGTTGTTCAGATCTTTCAGATAGGAAGTCAGATGTTTATGCAGGCTATCTTGTAAAGCATCTTCCTGTGCCGATAGTTTATGAACTAAATCATCCTTAAACTGCATTAACTGCTGTTGCTTCTTGCCCAAACGATCTTCTTCCTTAGCACGTTGCTCTTCTGTCATATTTCCGGCAAGTTTCTGGTACATAGCAATCTCGCCTTCCAAATCACGACCGCGCTTTTTTAAGATGTCATCAATACTGTCTTGCTTTTTGGTGAGTATTTCTCTCAGGTCTTTGTAAAAATTATAATGCTCCAGAAGGGTATCTACGTTAATAAAAACAATATTCCCTCCGGCACCTTCGGGAACTACTACTTCTTCTTTGGATGCAGTAGTTGTGTTTTTGTTTACTTTATAAAACAAATAACCTACCGCTACCGTAAGCAACAGGCAATAAACCAATAAACCGTTTTTCATTGTTGATGGTATTAAAATACATTAAGGGCGCAAAACTAATATTTTAAAGCAGATACATTCCTTCCGCTAAACCTCAAAAAACTTTTAAAAGATTGTGGCCTGTTCAATTTTCTTTTTTCTACTTTCGTGAAGTATGCAAAATATCATAAATCCGGTTGACAGAAAATTACTGGCTGAAGAGTTGAATTCAGACAGGTTGGTACGTAATACCAATAATGGTCGCAATCAGATTTATATAGTTACCATTCACGATTCGCCCAATGTGCTGAGAGAAATTGGCAGAGTACGTGAGTTGACTTTTCGTGCCGCAGGAGGAGGAACAGGAAAGGAAATTGACCTCGATGAATTTGATTTGATTGAAAACTGCTACCGCCAACTTGTGGTATGGAATCCTACCGATCAGGAAATTGTGGGTGGCTATCGTTTTATCCGTTGCTCCGAAGCCGCTCCTGATAGCAATCATCAGTATAAGCTGGCAACAACAGAGTTGTTTCGCTTTTCAGATAAGTTTATTTCTGAGTATTTTCCATATACTATAGAGTTAGGCCGCTCCTTTGTTCAGCCACAATATCAGCCTTCGGCTGAAAACCGTAAAGGACTGTTTTCACTCGATAATTTATGGGATGGCCTCGGAGCAATTGCTGTTGACAACCCCGATACCAAGTATTTTTTCGGAAAAGTTACCATGTATCTTCGTTTCAACCGTGTAGCAAGAGATTTGATTCTTGCTTTTATGCATTACTATTTCCCTGATAAAGAGAAATTGGTTTATCCTTATCACCCATTAGGTTTGGATAATCCGGTTGATGATTTTCTGAATGAAATTAAAGGATTGCCTTATAAGGATGGTCACCATATATTGAACAGGAATGTGCGTGCGCTTGGAGAAAATATTCCTCCATTATTTAACAGCTACATGAATATTTCGCCAACCATGAAAACGTTTGGTACTTCTTTAAATCCTGAATTTGGTGATGTGGAAGAAACAGGAATTCTTATTACGCTGGCAGATATTTACGAGAGCAAAAAAGCACGACACATCAATTCCTATCAGCCTTAATTCAAAACTGCACTTTTCCGCTTGCACTGAAAAGTGTTGTTGTGGTGTATTGCAAACGAAATGGTGCTGAACAAAATTCAAATGTATTGGCGTTGGTAAGTTTTACACTTCCCGATACGCCCTGATATACTCCTATAGAGTCAGTAAATTCCACACACACTTCGCCAGCAGTCAATGGGCCGCTGCCTGAAGCAGGGCAATGTGCCGGATTGATGGTATAAACACCGGGGGGGGGATTTACGCTGTAGAAGGTAGCGCGCAGATTGAATGCTCCGCCCCATCCTGTCCCTGTTATGGAATGTGTATTAGGATACAGGCTCGCAGCACCATAGGAGTAAAGAAAATAATTCTGACCTAAAGTGTTTACGAATGAGTTTTTTGACGGATGGCACTGATTGAATTTGATGGTTACACTATCTGGTTTGCTATAACAGTTGTTTTTATAAGCATACACTACATACACACCTTCATTTCCGTAGGTTGTTGCCGGGATTACAGGATTTTGCAAATTAGAAGTGAAACCTGACGGGCCGTACCAGATATATTGCACACTGTCAGTCAAACTTGCAGCATAAAGATGAATGGTGTTGCCTACTGCTACCGGGCTGTTGTAGTTCGCCATCACATCTTCAGGTCGGTCGCACAATACGGTTACGTAAAAAGAATCAACATTGCTCTGGCAGAGTCCCTGAATATCAGCAGAGGCATAATAATACCCTTGGTTGAGTGATGACGATTGGTAAATAACCGGATTGTAATTTGTTGCAACAAAACCATTAGGCCCCGTCCAGGTATAGGTGGCTCCTGTAAATAGGGTTGCCAAAAGGCTGATAGTGTCGCCAGCTACCACAGATGTATCAGCAGATACATTAAGTACCATTTCAGGGCAGGGAGGATTATCAGAGCTTTTATCGTGATGGCAAGAAGTAAGTCCAACACCGAGAAGTGTAACAAAGAAGAGAATATACTTGTGAAGGGGTTTTAAAAACATGCTGCGAAACTACATCATAGCTGTGTAAGTTTAAAATTTACTTTTGTCTTCACAAAGATGAATATGGAAATTCTTACTGCTGAATTCTTACAGAGTAATTCGGATTTTAAAAAGTGCCCCGCTGAGGATAAACCTGAATATGCATTCATAGGAAGAAGTAACGTTGGAAAATCGTCACTCATTAATATGCTGTGCGGAAAAAAAGGATTAGCAAAAACTTCAGCAACTCCCGGTAAAACGCAACTGATTAATCATTTTGTTATAAACAATCAGTGGTATCTGGTTGATCTTCCCGGCTACGGATATGCAAAAACATCGCGTACCGAACGCGAAAAATGGGATCTGATGATTCGAAGCTATATGCAGCATCGGAAAAATCTGATGTCGGTTTTTGTATTGATTGACATTCGTATTCCGCCACAAGAGAAAGACCTTGATTTTATTAACTGGCTCGGAGAGCAGTCCATTCCTTTTGGAATAATTTTTACCAAAAGCGATAAACAAACACGCATCAAAAATGAGTTTTCCGTAAAACAGTTTACTGATAGGTTATTAAAAACATGGGAGAGTCTTCCTCCATATTTTATAACATCGTCCGAAAATAAAAAAGGTAAGGAGGAATTGCTGAATTATATCAATGAATCGAATAAGTTATTTCGAAATATAAACGGATAAGGACAATTGAATTAACAATAGTGATATTTATAAATTAATTTTAATACGGATGAAAAAAACACTACTTACTTTTATTGTAATGATGGGTGTAATAGGTAGTTTTTATGCTCAGGTTATCACTGTAAATTAAATTGACCGAGCATAGGTATGCTTCGGCATGGATTGTGCCCGGGAGAAATTTCTACCTTGAAATTAAAGCAAGCTTCTGAGAGATTTAGCGGTTTGTTTTTCTGCGATAGTGTTATTTTATAATATTCACTTCCTTGCCAAATTCACGGGCAAAGGCTTTCATTTTATCTGCCTGTTCTTTGTTGTTGGTGGCATTCATATATGTGTCGGCCATGCTCATATACATTTCAAAAAAGAATTGTTGCATTTCTTCTATCAGCATTTCATTCGTCCATAGATCTATACGCATAGTTGTCTGCTCTTTTTTATCAAACAGAGCAAGCATCAGTGCCTTACATTCTTTTTCGCTTTCCATTCCGCTGTCTTCTGCATTCCAGTGCAACTGTACGGGAAGGTTGTTATCATCAAGTGATACGATAAATTTTATTTCAGATTTTTTCATTCTTAATTATTTGTGTTGTAAATGTTCAGTCTTCTCTCACGGTTTAAATCCGGATTTTTCAAGAATTTTTTGAGCATCATTCTCTGCTAATAATTCAGGTAATGTGGTTTTGTTGTTTTTCATATAGGAACGCACAATCTGCCAGCCGAGCCATTGGGCGGTTTTAGCCGGTGCGCCTTCAGGAAAACCGGGAGTTGTATTGCCATCGCCTACATATTTCATGTATTCCATTTCGTTGGTGACATAAAATAATTTCTTTTCAATAAAAAATGCCCATGTCTGTTTGCTGTTGTCCTTGCACCACTGCAGTTGTTTTGTTGTATAACCTATCTTAACGGAGTCTTGTAAATCAGGTGCCATCAGGTCGGTAAAATATAATTGTTTGCCATAGTAAATCATCTGACTCAACAATTCTTTTTTAACATGGTCTATATCATATTCACTTTGAAACCATCCTTTGATAACGTCATTCACTATATATTCTTTTGAAAACTTGCGATATGCATAAGTAGGCACTCCAATAGACGGATAGAATTCACAGTCGCTGCCCAAATACATGTCTAACCCAACACCTATCAGACTATCGGTAGTGATGACGCTGTAGTTGAATGCAGAAATAAAAGTGACAACATCTTTAACCGGTTGTTTGTTGAAATAATATTGGTAATGTTTCAGAAAATCATCAATTCCGGTAAAAACTTTTTCGGTTTCTTCAGGAGTGAATATTTTTTTTGTGCGCTTGTAAATATCCTGCACATCTCTGTCATTAACAAAGGCATTCATGTTTTTTACTTCTGTAACCGAATCGGAAGGAGGAAGATGAATAATACGCTTTACATAAAGGTCAAAAAAGTCAGGATGGGCCGACTGAAAACTTTTAATTTTTTCAATGGTGATGGTATCAGCAAAAAGTATTGAATCAAAGCGGATGTGTGTAGTGTGCACTGCATTGCTTTCAGAAACAGGGTCATGTTGTGTACATGCTGCAATTACCATGAAAAACAAAGCCAGCAGATATTTGTGGCGGAATTCAGTTTTCAATTTTATTAGTATTTTTGCCGAAGAAAAAAACATTAAATAATGAGAGCAAAAGTATCATTAATTGCATTAGCTTTAGTAGCTGCAGCCCAGACGCTGAATGCGCAAGACAATAAATTTAACTTCGGACTGAAGGTATCACCTACCATTGCCTGGTTTAAAGCCAGTGGCGACCTGTCAAATGACGGTAGCCGTATTGGTTTTGCTTATGGCTTGATGGCTGATATTAATTTCACAAACAATTACGCATTGGCTACCGGAGTGGATGTAACCTATCGCGGAGGAAAGATGAAGAAAAATGATACCATTAAAGTTAAAACGATACTGCAGTATGTGGAGGTGCCGATAACTTTAAAATTAAAAACCAACGAAATTGGATATATGACTTATTTCGGTAAGGTTGGTTTTGCTCCCGGATTCAATATCAGAACGGATGGTGACTTTAGTAAATCTCAAATTTATCCTTTCAACCTTGCTTTGGTAGTAGGGCTTGGCGGACAATATTCTTTGGGAGGTAAAACCGCTTTGTTGGCGGGAGTTACATTCAACAATGGATTTATGGATGTGGTAAAGGCAAAAGAACAGAAAGCAACATCCAATTTCATTGCTATTGATTTAGGAGTGATGTTTTAATAAAAGTTTTATAACATAAAAAAAGGCTGTCCATCGGACAGCCTTTTTTGTTGAATGTTATTTACATTAATTTTTCTTCAGATAATCTCTGAGCACATACTGAAGTATTCCCTGATTTTTGTAATACTCAATTTCAATAGCGGAATCCAAGCGGGCTTCTACTTTAAAGGTGGTTTCTTTACCTGAAGAATGAACCGCTTTTACATCAAGCATTTTATGTGGTGTCAAATCTTTTTCAAGACCACTGATGGTATATGTTTCAGTTCCGTCAAGCCCAAGTGATGCAGCATTTTGTCCATTGGAAAATACCAGTGGAGCAACACCCATGCCCACCAGGTTGCTTCGGTGAATACGCTCGTAGCTTTCGGCAATTACGGCTTTCACACCAAGCAGGAAGGTTCCTTTTGCAGCCCAGTCGCGTGATGATCCTGAACCATATTCTTTTCCTGCAAGAATAATCAGTGGTGTTTTATCTTTCTGATACTGCATGGCTACATCATAAACCGATTTTACTTCGCCTGTCGGCATGTAACGGCTGTAACCACCTTCTTTGTCTGAAATTTTATTTTTAATACGCACATTGGCAAATGTTCCGCGCATCATCACTTCATGATTTCCTCTGCGTGAACCATACGAGTTGAATTCTTCTTTTGCAATTCCTTTGCTGCTGAGATAAGCCCCTGCTGCAGAAGTTTCTTTGAACGAGCCTGCTGGTGAAATGTGATCGGTAGTTACCGAATCGCCTAAGTAAAGCAACACCTTGGCGCCTTTTATATCTGTAATAGGATCAGGAGTGGCATTCAGGTTTTCAAAGAAAGGTGCTTCACGTATGTAGGTCGAATTTTTGTCCCATTCAAAATTTTGGTCGAGATTTACCTCTAAGGTCTGCCAATCGGTAGATCCATCAAAAATCACATCATAAACTTCTTTGAAATCATCTTGTTTCAAACAATCATTTATTGTGTTCTGAATATCTTCTCTTGTAGGCCAAATATCTTTCAGATATACCGGTTCGCCATTCGGGTCGAAATCAATCGGGTCATGTATTAAATCAATGTCCACACGTCCCGTAAGAGCATAAGCTACAACCAGCATAGGCGACATGAGGAAGTTCATTTTTACCTGAGGGTGCACACGAGCTTCAAAATTTCTGTTTCCTGATAATACAGAAGCTACTACCAACTCACCTTTGTCAACAGCTGTTGCAATGGCAGGAGGCAATGGCCCTGAGTTACCAATACAGGAAGTGCAACCATAACCAACGGTGTGAAAACGCAACGCATCCAAATCTACATTCAGCCCTGAGCGCTCTAAGTATTTAGTTACCACTTTCGAACCCGGTGCCAATGATGTTTTTACCCAGGCTTTTGTTCTTAAACCTTTCTCTACTGCATTTCTTGCAAGCAAACCTGCTCCCACCATCACAGCAGGGTTAGAGGTATTAGTACAACTTGTAATGGCAGCTATCACAATACTTCCGTCACTCACCACAAATTCTTTATGCGGTTGTTTTATTCTTACCGAGTGGTGCATTTTGTCCACTTCCACTTCTGATTTTGCTTCTCCATGAAGAGGCACTTTTCCAAAAGTGAATTCCGTTCCCGAACCACCTTCTTTCAACCATGCTGATTCAAGGCGGTCTTGCTGCGGTTGATATTCGCGGTTGAATTCGCCTTTAAGAACTTCGCAGAATTTATTTCCTAAGTCATTAACCAGAATTTTGTCTTGCGGACGTTTTGGTCCTGATACGGTTGGCTCTAAAGTTGATAAGTCGAGCTCAACAACAGTTGAATAATTTATTTTTTCATTTCCTGTTCTCCACAGAAGATTGTCTTTGCAGTAAGACTCTACAATTTTTATCTGTTCTTCACTGCGGTTGGTAGAACGCATGTATTCCAACGTGCGGTCATCTATAGGGAAATAGGTTACTGTACAACCAAATTCAGGCGACATGTTGCCAATAGTTGCGCGGTCGGTAACAGTTAAGTGTTCCAGTCCGTCACCAAAAACTTCAACAAATTTTCCTACAACACCGGTTTTGCGAAGCAGGTTTGCAATGGATAATACCAAGTCGGTAGCGGTGCATTGGTTTGGAATTTTTCCGGTAAGTTTAAGCCCTACTACCTGAGGGCATGTAAAGAAAATTGGTTGTCCGAGCATTGCTGCTTCGGCTTCAATGCCACCCACACCCCAGGCAATTACGCCAATACCGTTTACCATAGGAGTGTGCGAGTCGGTACCTACAAGGGTATCAGGGAAAAGCCATCCGTCTCTGGCAATAACACCTTTGGATAAATACTCCAGATTTACCTGATGGCAAATACCCATTCCCGGAGGAACTACCGTGAAGTTTTTCAAACCTTTCTGCGCCCATTTCAAAAGCTCATATCGCTCTTTGTTGCGGTGAAACTCCAGCTCAACATTTTTGTCGTAAGAGTAATCGGTTCCGTAATAATCTACCTGAACAGAGTGGTCAATAACCAAGTCAACAGGTATGGCAGGATTTATTTTCTGACCATCTTTTCCATGGCGCACATATTCAGCACGCAGCGAAGCCATATCTACCACAGCAGGAACACCCGTAAAATCCTGCATCAGAATACGTGCAGGCATGAATGGAATTTCCTTATCAATTTCTGCCGGGGTCCATTTTAACAATGTTTCTAAATGCTCATCGGTAATGCTGAAACCATCATAGTTGCGCAATACATTTTCGAGCAAAATACGAATGCTGAAGGGCAAATGCTCTACATTCACCTTTAGGTCCTTCAGCGAACTGTATTTGTATTTTTTTCCGTTTACTGAAATCTCCTTTACAGCTTGTGCTTTAGAGTAACTCATATATCTGATGTTTTTATTTTAGTTTTAAAAACGCTTTAGAAAAGCAGTGCAAAGTAACCACAATTAGACAAATTTTTGATTCGCAATTGATAAAATTTTTCTTTTTGGACTGGTTAGGTTTACTTTGTAACAGATTAATGATTCCAATTGTTCAGAACAGCAGTAAATTTGGTGATGCTATTGCTATCATTGACAGTGATGGCTCACATTCTTATGCTGCCTTAAACCGGCAGGCACGAGAAATTGCTCATGCCATTTGCAGCAGAGGTGTTACAGGGCAACCCATTCTTTATCTTTTCCACTCAGGGTTTAGCTATGTGGCCGTACAATGGGGAATATGGCTCAGTGGTAATATGGCCGTTCCGTTGCATACTGCTTATACCAGGCATGAAATTGATTATCTGATAAAAGATACCGGTGCTTCTTTGTTTATTTATCACCAATCGTTAAAGTCGCAGATAGAATATCTGCAAAATCAATCCATTCAACTAATAGAAGAAGAGGAGTTGACAACGCCTGCACACTCTTCGAATAAATTACCCGGTGTTTCACTTAAAGACAATGCACTGATGATTTATACCAGTGGCACCACAGGTAATCCCAAAGGTGTTGTAATAAGTCATGAACAATTAGATACACAAATACTGTCGTTGAGTGAGGCATGGGAGTGGAAAAGGTCTGACAGAATACTGAATGTGTTACCTATGCATCATGTACACGGAGTTGTAAATATTACCTGTTGTGCGCTTTACAACGGTGCTGTACTTGAGATGCAATCGCGTTTTGAGCCTGCTTATGTTGCAGAACGTATGGCAAGTGGTGAGCTTACTTTGTTTATGGCTGTGCCTACTGTATATCACAAACTGATACAGCATTTCGAAAAGCTGAATCGCGAAGAAAGACATCAATGGCAGAAAGGAATGAAATCTATGAGATTGATGGTAAGTGGTTCTGCTGCTTTGCCGATACCAACTTTTGATCGCTGGAAAGTGGTGAGTGGGCATACCCTCCTGGAGCGTTATGGAATGACAGAGATAGGTATGGCATTATCCAACCCATTGCATGGTGAGCGCAGGGTAGGTTCTGTGGGCTTTCCTTTGCCTTTTGTGGAAGTGAAAATTGTAGATGATAACGGAGAAGAAATAAGCGAAACTGATATTGCCGGAGAATTGTATGTGAGAGGAAAAACCGTTTTTAAACATTATTGGAACAAATCCGAAGAAACTGCAGCAGCATTTGCTGACGGTTGGTTTAAAACCGGAGATGTGGTAGAAAAAAGCAATGATGGTTATTTTAAAATTTTAGGGCGAAAATCCAGTGATATCATCAAATCGGGAGGATACAAAATATCAGCTCTGGCAATTGAAAACGTGCTGCTCACACATGAGCGAATAAGCGAATGTGCCGTGGTAGCATTACCTGATGTGGTTTGGGGCGAAACAATTGCTGTAGCAATTGTTGGCACCGTGCTGCAAAGTGAACTGCATGAATGGATGAAAGATAAACTGGCAGTTTATAAACAGCCGCGTCATTTTGTTTTTGTAAAACATCTCCCACGAAATGCAATGGGAAAAATTCTGAAACAGGAAGTAAAAGAATTGTTTAAATAAAAAAGACTGCATATTGTGCAGTCTTTTTTAAGTATCAGGTGATGTAAATTTTACTTCACCACCATACGCTGAGTATATTTTGTGTTTTCTGCCTGAAGATTCAGAATATAAATTCCGGGAGAAAGTGATGATGCATCAAAGCCTATGAGTTTATCATCGTCAGCATAAGCTTCGGTTTGAGAGCAAAGTTTTCCCAACATATTATAAACTTCAATTTTTATTAAACCATTGGCCACATCAGCAGGCAATGCAATAGTAGCAGCACCAACTACAGGATTGGGATAGATAACGGGATTTGAGATATCATCATCGTTGCCTAATCTTGCGGTTTGAATGTGAGTGTAAGTTATTGTAAGTTTAGGTCTGATGGCAGGATTTGGATTGTCGCTCGAAGCAAAAATCAGTTTTTTGAAAACACATTCATTTTGCAGACTTAACATAAACCCAAAACTTGAAGTAGAAAATCTTCGTGAGTCAAGAATCAGTTTTTTCACATTAATATTAGTAAAGCTCTGAGATGAGTAAGTTGTAGGAGGTAAGGATATTCTGTTAAGTGGAGTAGTTGTAGGTTGATTATCCCACGTCACAGTGCTTTCACTCCATGGTGATGTTATACGTTGAATATAACTGTCATTGCATCCGAGATACTGAGCATGGCTTCCTTCTTCACTGGTGGGATTAAAGTAAAGAGAAAGTGTTGCACTGTGAATAATGGCACTTTGAGGAATCTGACTCAAGTCAAATTCTATGAGTGAGCGAACAAGTGAAGTGTTACCATTCTTAGTCCATGCAATGGCATTGAAATCCCGCTTAGTGCCATAATTGTGATTGTTATATCCGCAGGGAACACAACTGAAAATTTCAGCGTCTTTACCATCTGCCGGTCCGGGTTGTAAAACAATTGTGGTTTGTGCCTGCAGGCTTAGTATACTTGAACATAAGATTGCAGCTAGAGTTATTGTTCTAATCATAATGGATAATTTAAAATTCAATCCTAAAATTATAAAAAATTTAAATTAACAAATCAGAAATTACGCAAAATGTCACATAAATGTGGTAAAATCACACTTTTTAATGAAAAATGAACAGTTTAGGATGTTTTTTAAGTTGAATTTAGGCTTAACCATGATATACGCGAGAAGCTTTAATTAAGCCATTTTTACCTATTTCCAACACTTCCGCCACGCGCATATCTTCCTCGCCCTGCACCTTACGGATATATTCCATAAACACACGATTTTCATTAGCAGTGAGAGTTTGTACCTGATAGTGCAGGGTTGGTAAGCGTTCAAAAGCATCCTGCCACCATGTGTGTAAGGCTGCCTTACCTTTTACAAGCCCCATCGTTTCAGGGTGTCTGATTTTTAATTTAGGGCTGAAATGTTCAGCATGCTCATCATATAAACTCAGCAGTTTATCAAGATTGTGTTCATTAAATGCATCAAACCATTTGTTGGCAATTGCGATAATGGAGTTCATTGGAAGTTGGTGTTTTGATTTTTTAATTTATCGGACTGAAATTACATGTATGGATAAAAGGCATCTTCAATCATCTTCAGTTCTGAGCGGCCGTTGTGAATTACAATGGAGATGATGTCATACCGTACTTCTACATCCAGATTATTTGAAATAATGTAATGGTCGGCAGCAGTTGCCAGAAAACGTTCTTTTGATTTTGTTACTCCGTCTTCAGGCTCACCGAAATAATCACCTGATCGTGTTTTAACTTCGACAATACACAATAGGTTGCCTTTGCGTGCAATAATATCAATCTCGAGTTTGCCAAACCTCCAGTTACGTTCTGCAATCTCATAGCCGTTTTTTTCGAGATACGCTACGGCCAGATTCTCTCCTTCACGGCCTAATTGTGCACTTACATTATTTTTCTGATCCATACCAGTTAATCTTTCGCGACAGGTACATCACTAATGCCAGAACAATAAATAAACCGATACTGCCAAGTAACAGTGCATAATCCTGCATCTGAATAATAGAGAAGATAAATGTGTATAGTATTACTAACGAAAGAGTGAACAGCAGCGTAAGCTTTGTGCTGCTGAAAATTGTTTTGGTATATAAACCAATCATGGCAATAATTGCAAGCGAAGAGAGAACATAAGCTTTGTTGAAGCTCATATATTCACTCAGCGAAAGCAACAATGTGTAGAACAGGCATAATGCTACGCCCACCAGTATGTACTGAAACGGATGAATACGTTTACGGTTTAGTACTTCTATAAAAAAGAAAAGTGTGAATGAAAGGGTGATTAGCAGAATAGCATATTTGGCACTGCGATAGGTTTTTTGATAATTATCAACGGGGATAAGAAATTTTAATCCAAACGCAGATTCACTTATACCGGCAGGTACTCCTCGGAATTTCTGACTATAGTTGCGGTTGAGATGAAAAACTTTCCATTGCGCATCAAAGCCTTTATTGCTTACGTGATGACTGTCGGGAAGAAATGCTCCGTCAAAACTGGGGTCTTTCCATTTTGATTTAAGCGAAACTCGAGTTTCTTTTCCAAAAGGAAGAAAGTACATTTCCTTGCTGCCGTTCAGTTTGAGCGACATCGAAAAGCTCATTTTTCCGGAATCTTGTTTTGTTGATTCTGCCAAAGGCAATCTCACACTTACTCCTGACGGTTGTATATCGTGATTGTCAAGGCCGGGGTTGAATTCAATGGTTTGTCCGTTCAGATTTAATGTCAATCGTTGTTTCACACCTCTGAGGTCTGATATTCCAAGAGTAATGGTTGCTTCTTTCCAAAGAATATCATTTTCAGAAATGTTCCACTCTGAAAAATCAGGATATGAAAAACTTCCTTCAATAGCAATATTCGATTTGTAAACTACTGCTTCGTAAATACTCCTGTGTCTTATCTCAGGGTCAAAGTCTCCTGAAATATTTAATTCATCAGGAAGAAAATGTGCATAACGAACTTCGGAAATGCGTTTACCTTCATCATTGGTAAAAACGGTGTTGTAAGGCACATTAATGATTGGGCCACTGATGGTTTGTGCATTACCCCATTTGTCTGAAATTTCGTTGACGGCATCTTCATGTGTGTTCTGCCTTTCCCTTATCAGGCTCTCCACCATGTTTGATGGAATCATCAGCAAGAGAATAAGTATTCCCATGCTAAGGAGTTTTACCATCACTGAATTTTTAAGCCAGTTGCTGAGTTTATCAAATAAAGAAGGCGTAGTATTTTCCATTTAATTTTATGGTTTGAATTTGTTGGTTAACTTAACGTGATAATATACGTAAGTGTTTTGGCTTCAAAAATAAGAAAATACTATGTTGATAAACTCAGCGTATCACATCAGGCAATCAATTCGTTCTCCGGACCGGAAGCGTGCTTACCTTTTTTAAAAATTCGTGCTTTCAGATTTTCGGACATGAGATACATTACCGGTACCAAAAATAATGTAAGGAATGTAGCAAACATCAACCCGAATATCATTGTCCAGGAGAGCGGACCCCAGAAGGAAGTACTGTCACCACCAATGAAAATGTGCGGATTGAATTCGGTGAAGAGCGTTACGAAATCTAAATTCAGACCGATAGCAAGAGGAATCAAACCTAAGGAAGTAGCAGTAGCTGTAAGCAACACCGGAGTCATACGTGTGCGGCCTGCTTCAACAATAGCTTCATAAGGTCCGACACCTTGTTCGCGCAGCATCTCTGCAAACTCAATCAACAAAATTCCGTTTCGCACCACAATACCTGCAAGAGCTACAATTCCGATACCCGTCATCACGATAGAGAAGCTCATTTTGAATAATGCAAATCCCAACAACACTCCTATGATACTGAAAAGTATTTCTGAGAGAATTATTATCGGTTTACCTATTGAGTTAAATTGAATAACGAGAATAATAAATATCAGCCCTAATGAAATCAATAAGGCATTTCCGAGGAATGAAGTTGTTTCAGCCTGCTCTTCCTGAGAACCACCGAACTTAATATCTACACCATCTGTTTTTGGAAACTGTTTTACGGCAGTCATCACATTGCTTACTACTTCTGCTTCACGACTTTGATAGTCGGTAAGCAGGTTAGACGAAATGGTGACTATTCTTTTCTGATTTTTTCGTTTAATAACTCCGTAGGTGTTGTCGTACTTTATAGAGGCAAAGGATGCTATCGGCACACTGCGTATAATACCTCCCATACCCATATCACGATACACCACTCTGATGCTGTTTAACAGACTTACATCGTAACGCTGATCTTGTTTATAGCGCAACATGATTTTGTATTCATCATTAAGGTCGCGGTATTTTGAAACCTCACGCCCCAGAACAGCCATATTAATTTCGCTACCTACCGAACCCGTAAAGATTCCGAGACGATTCATGTGTTCGCGGTCAATGTCAAAAGTAATTTGAGGCTTACTGTCCTGTAAGTCGGATTTTAATTCTTCTACACCATCAATCCGTAATGAGTCGAGATAGCGTTTCAGATTTTTTGATGTTTGTGCAATAGCCGTAAGGTCATCACCTGTAATTTCAATACTAATTGGTTTACCTACCGGAGGTCCACCTTGCTCTTGTGAAACGGTAATTTCAGCACCCGGCACAACATTTTTTACTGCTTCTCGAATTTGATCAAGATATTTCACTGTTGATGCACCATGGCGCTTGCTGAATTCCACAAAAGCAACTTCAATCTTACTTTTATTGGCATAATACCCCTGATCCTGGTCGGATGGGTCGGTTACATTTTCGCCCACACTGGCGATGACAGATTTTACTGCATCATTTTTTTCGCCAATCACTGCATATACTTTTGACTCAAGAACCTTGGTAACAGAATCGGTATATGCCTGATCGGTACCAACAGGCAAAGAGGTGAAAACATAAATAAAGTTAGGGTCGCTTGACGGGAAGAAACTCATTCCGCCATTGCGAAGACTGATAGCAATGAATGATAATATCAGCAGTGCTATGGTGCCACCCATCATCCAGCCGGTACGGTGCAATGCTTTTTCGAGAAGTCGAGAATAGGCTTGTTGAATAGCAGGCCATATTTTGGTTTGAAAAGCAAGGATGACTTTGTGCAACCAGAAACGATGCATCAGATGTATCAGGAAAATAAACACTATGAAATTTCCCATGCCATAAACTCCTGTAATATAGAACAGTGCCGCAAAAGCAATAAAAATTACGGATGTTATCTTCAGGCCTTTATAGGGATCATGTCGTTCCTCATGTTTTTTCATAAAACTTACTGCAAACACCGGGTTAATGATATAAGCTACCACCAGAGATGCAAGTAAGGTGATGATAAGAGTGATAGGAAGGAAAAACATAAACTTTCCGATAATACCTTTCCAGAAAGCCAGAGGCACAAATGGTGCAAGCGTTGTGAGCGTTCCGGATAATACAGGAAGAAAAACCTCTCCTGTAGCCATCTTTGCTGCTCTCACAATATCCATTTTGCCATTTTCGAAAATACGATGGGTGTTTTCAATAACCACAATGGCATCATCCACAACAATTCCAAGTGCAAGAAGGAATGAAAATAAAACGATAAAGTTGATGGTGAAACCAATCATCGGCAATACAAGAAATGCCACACACATGGATAGCGGAACCGACAATGCTACGAAGAATGCATTGCTCACACCCATGAAAAACATCAGAACAAGCAATACCAGAATAAAACCAATAATAATGGTATTGATTAAGTCGTGAAGCTGAATACGTGTACGTTCACTCTGATCACCGGTTAACACCACATTCAAATCTTTAGGCCAGTCATTAGCTTTAATCTCATTTACTACATCTACAATTTTGTCAGATGCTTCAATCAGGTTTTCGCCTGAGCGTTTTACAATACTTAGCGTGATTACGTTTTTATGATTCAGTCGCGCATAACTTTCCTGCTCTTTGAAAGAGTCAACTACTTCAGCAACATCTTTCAGATAAACAGGTACACCCGTCATGGTTTTTACAACCAGATTTTTTATCTGATCAACATTGGTAAACTCACCCGTTACGCTTAATGACCTTCTGGTGCCATCTGACATTTTTACTCCACCTCCGGGCACAGTCATATTTTCATATTTAACAGCATTTTGGATATCACCCATAGTTAAACCTGCAGCCTGCAGCTTGAGCATATCTACATTAATCTGTATTTCGCGTTCGAGTGCACCGATAATTTTTACTTCCTTAACTTCTTTAAGACTTTCTAATTTATCTTTTGCATCATCAGCATATTTTTTAAGTTTAGCAAGGTCGTAATCGCCATAAAGATTTACAGCCATGATAGGCAAATCAGAAAAGTTTACTTCGATGATATCCGGTTCATTAGGTAAATCCTGCGGTAAATCACCGCGGGCTTTATCCACAGCATCTTTGACTTTGCGTTTAGCTTCATCAATTTTTACTTCGCTGTTAAATTCAACAACAATGCTACAGTAATCCTGATTGGCACTACTGGTAATTTTTTTAACACCTGAAATTCCTTTGCACTGCTTTTCAATATGACGTACAACAAGATTCTCCATATCCTTGGGTGAAGTACCCGGATAAACCACACTCACATAAATATTAGGCAGAGAAATATCAGGATAACTTTCTTTTGGAATACTGATATAGGCCATTATCCCCATTATCGAAATAATGACCGTTATTACATATATAGCCGTTCTGTTATCTATTGACCACGAAGAGGGCTTAAACTCTTTAAAAATGTCCTTCATAAAATTTTCCGGATTATAATTTTATCAAATCACCTTCAATTAGGCTCTGATATCCTGTTGTTATTACTTTATCGCCCTGATTCAGTCCTTCTGTTATTTCAACAGTGCCGTTGTATGTCAAACCTGTTTTCACCTGCTTACGCATTGCAGTCATTTTGCCGTTTTTGTTTTCGGCAACAAACACATATTCTCCATCAAGTCCTTTCTGAACTACATTTACCGGCAACGAAAGAGTTTTTTCATTGGTGTAATCAGCAATTTTTAATACTGCAAGCATATTTGGCCTCAATATATTTTCCTTATTATTAAGTCTTACTTCCACATTGAAAGTACGGTTCATGTTATTGATGGCATTGCCTGAATAAGACACCTTGGTGTTTATTTCTTTATTCAGATCAGGAAACTGTACCAATGCATTGTCATTTTTATGAACGCGGGTGATATACGCTTCGGGAAGTTCGCCTTTTATCTTCAGCATATTCAGATTTACAATACGAATAGCAGGCACCTGAGGCGATACAACCTGACCGGCTTTAATATTTACAATATCCACTGTTCCGTCAAAAGGAGCTTTGATGCGTGTAAGTTCCCACTGTTCGCGATAGTTTGCCAAACGTTTCTCAGCACTTTCTTTGGTAGTTTTTGCTTGCAGATATTGTATTTCACTTCCTATCTGTTGATCCCAAAGATTTTTTTGTCGCTGATAAACTGTGGTTGCAAGGTCAACAGCGCTTTGCAACTCACCTATTGTCTGCAACATTATTTTATCATCAAGTGTTGCAAGTATCTGTCCTTTTTTCACATGGTCACCGGCCTTCACATTAATGGCTGTTACTGTTCCTGACGACATGGGATTCAACATTACATCTTCATCACCTTCCACATTGGCCTGCACTTCCAGATAGTGTGTAAAAGTGTGTTGTTGCATTTCTGTTACTGCAACGTTTTTATATTTCTCACTCTTTGAAGTATCTGTTGCTGCAATCTCATCTTCCAAATTGCGGATTTGTTCGGTTAGTTCTGCCTGTTGTTTTTTCAACTTATCTAACTTACTTTTTTTCTGATCCAGGTTTCCTCCTCCGCATGATGACAGCAGTATCAATATTCCGACAGAGGCTATAAGCTTATTCATAATCTGTGTTTATGTTAGTGATGTTTTAATTTTTTATCAATGTTCCTGTAGCTTTTGCATAGTCAACTTTTGCTATGTAAGCTTCTATTAATGCTGTATAATAATTTGTTTCAGCAACCTTCAATGCAGTTTCTGCATCCATAACTTCGAGGCTGCTGCCTACACCTTCTTCAAATTTCTTTTTGGTGATGCGTGCAACATCTGCTGCAAGTTTTCTGTTTTCGCCTTGTGTATCCAGCGAAGCAAGTGCATTTATAAGTGATGTGCGTGCAGTTTGTACTTCCAGTTGCAATCCCTGCGACACGGATTGGATAGTGTTGTCAATTTTATCAACTGCAAACCGAGCCTGTTTTACACGTGATGCTTTCTGAAAACCATCAAACACAGGTACAGTAAGTTTCAATCCAACTAATGAGGTACGATACCAGGGTTTGTTTTCAAATATGTCGAAGTCATTGCGTGAAGCATTTACGCTGTATGAACCAAATGCAGCAAGTGATGGCAAGTAGGCAACACGTTTTAATTTTAAATCTATCTGAAGCAATCGTTTGGTGGTTTGCAACACATCCATTTCAATACGGTTGTTTACATCAATTGTATCGGCCGGATTAATCATGGTGGTTGATTTGATATCTTCCAGTTTGTCGGTAAGCGTAAGTTCATCCTGTACGTTGGCTCCAATCTGAAATTTCAGCAGATTGACAGACAGAGTAACCATTCGGTCTAATTTTTCTTTCTCTGTTATGATGTTATTGTAGGCAAGTACAGTCCGGTCATAATCTATTTTTTCGGCAAAGCCATTATCATAAGTGGCTTTCATATCATCACGCAATTTTTTCAGTCGTTTGACATTGGCATCCAGAATTTGCGTTTGCTCCTGAAGAATTAATACGTTGTAGTAAGCTTTACTCACGGTTGCCGCCAGATCTGTTTTGGTCTGATTTACCTGTTTGTGCATCAGGTCAACATACATGCGCGAAGCTTTTAAGCCAACCAGATAAGAACCGTCAAATAATAGTTGTGATGCAGTCAATCCTGCTGTTGAAGAATAATTCTGACCAAACTGTACAGGGTAAAAAGAGCCGGGATCTCCACCAAAAAATTCACCCGGTACAAAGGTGGTAGGAATATCAATAAATTTGGTAATGTCGGCACTGCCATTGATTTGGGGTAAACCTATTCCCAGCAGTTCATCCGATTTTTCTTTTGCAATTTTCTTGTCGAGTTCAGCATTTTTAACGCTTACCTGATTTTTTATGGCAAAATCAACCGCTTGCTGCAGCGAAAAAGCATATTGGTTTTTATTTGTTTGCTGTGCCGAAATCTGAAAGGTGATCAGTACAAAAACAGGTAGTAATTTAAATTTTTTCAGCATAATGTTTTGCGATTAATCTTCGTCTGTAATGTTTTTATATTTATTAATAAGCCTGTGTCCTTTAACAGTAACTATTCCATGTAAGAAATGATCGAGCAGTGCTAACTGTACTTCATGTATTTTAAACTGTGAGGGAGGAAAAACCTCTGCATTCATTCCCATTGCAACTTCTTCCAGACGTAGCCTAACCAATATCTTGAGATTGATATCCGGGCGGTAAAGTTGTTCTGCAATTCCCTTTTTAAGATTTTTTTCGATGGTGGCAGCTATACTTTCTTCTTTAAACTTTAAAAAAAGTTTCCATGTTTTGGGATAATAGCGTTGCATATCATCAAACAAAACCGGATTTAAATTTGAAAATGTTTCATGCAGTTTTTGCATGGAAATAATAATTTCATGAATGGCATCCTTGCTTTCCTGCGAATATTCCTTCAGCATACAGCGATTTTCATTCAGAAAATTTTCACATGATTTCTGCACAATCTCGTCTTTATCTTTAAAACAGGCATAAATCGTTTTCTTGGAAACAGCAAGATGATTTGCAATGTCATCCATAGTTACCCTGCGGATTCCTTGACGGAAAAACATTCCTAATGATTCAGTAAGTATTCTTTCTTTAATGTCCATTTCGTTAAAAACGGCCACAAAACTCAGGAAACTATTTTAGTTTTCAAAGTTTCCAAACAAAAAAGGTCAGGCTTTAACTGTTTTTAACTAAAAATACAATTTTGGATTTTTACTGAAACAACTGTTTGCTCATACCCAGCCATTCCAAAGCTGAGCCATGCAGAAGTTGTTCTTTAATCTTAATGTCTAAATTCATTTCTTTAATCAGCTTGCCCGGAATATTTTCGCCTAACGGAAAAGGATAATCACTTCCAAGTGCAATGCGGTTGGCTCCTGCAAACTGAATTAAATAGCGTAACATATTCTCATCATGCACCAATGAATCGAAATAAAATTTTCCGATATACTTTTCGGGTGAATGTGGGTTGTCAATGGCCACTAAATCGGGTCGGCAGTCAAAACCATGTTTTATACGTCCAAAGGTAGAAGGGAAACTACCGCCACCATGAGCAAAAGCTATGCGCAGGTTGGGTAATCGTTCCAGCACACCTCCAAAAATCAATGAACAAATGGCACGAGATGATTCAGCAGGCATACCCACAAGCCATGGAAGCCAGTAACGCTGCATTTGTTGTTGTCCCATCATATCCCAGGGGTGAACAAATACAGGCATGTTCAATTCTTCGCAGGCCTGAAAAACCGGAAATAAATTTTCGTCATTCAGATTCCAATCGTTAACATGGGTGCCAATTTGTATTCCGCTAAGCCCTGATTTTTTGCAACGTTCTAATTCTTTAACTGCCAGGTCGGGAGCTTGCATTGGCAATGTTGCCAATCCAACAAATCGTTTCGGAAATTGATGAACGATGTTTGCAATATGGTCATTCAGAAATTCGGATAAGGATAAAGCATCATGTGGTTTTGCCCAATACGAGAACATCACCGGCACGGTACTTAAAACCTGAACATGCACCTGGTGCTCATCACATTCCCGCATACGCGTAGTTGCATCCCAGCAGTTGCTTTCAATCTCTCTGAAAAAAGTTCCGTCATCGCGTAACATACGGGCACAGCATGATTTATGATGATCGAGTTGGATAAATCCACCATAACCGAATTTGCTTTTCCAGTCAGGAAGGTTTTCGGGAAGAATGTGCGTGTGTATATCAATAGTAAGCATGTCGGTGAGTATAATATGCTGCAAAGGTATAAACATCTCCTTCTGCAGATAAAATAAAAACAAGTACCTTTGAAAAAATCGAATTCATTGGCATCGAAAACAGAGAAATATTTACTGACTCATTTTCCTTTTAATCCTACAGGCTCGCAAAAACAACTGATGCGCCTTATGTCAGAGTTTATAGATTCACATGTTAGCCGCAAGTGTTTTTTATTGAAGGGATATGCCGGAACAGGGAAAACCACGCTGATAAAATCACTGATTAAAACACTACGAAAATTAGATTACGATGTCGTGCTATTGGCACCAACAGGTAGAGCCGCAAAAGTAATTACTCATTACACAGGCAATCAAGCATCCACCATTCATCGTTATCTCTACGAAATAAAAAGTGATAAGGACGGAGAAGTGATTTCAAAAGTCAAAGAGAATAAACATCACAGACAGGTTTTTATTATTGACGAAGCTTCAATGATTTCGAATGAAGATGATAAAACCCTTTTTAAAGGTGCAAGTCTGCTTGCTGATTGTATTGATTATGTGTATTCGCAAACCGACAATTTTATTTTTTTCATTGGCGATACCGCTCAGTTACCTCCCGTTGGAATTGAAATAAGTCCTGCATTGGATGCTGAATATCTGCAACGCATGCATGATCTTGATGTCAAACATTTTGAACTGAAGGAAGTTGTAAGGCAACAGTTAGACTCCGGTATTCTTGCAAATGCTCATTGTACGCGCTTGCTCATTGAGCGTGACGAAAATTTCCCACGACTGAAAGTGGATGGATTTGATGATATGGAACGAATCACACAGACAGAAATTGCTGATGTGTTTGAAGAGTTTTTCCCATTGCGTTCGGATGGAAGTTCAATGATAATCTGCAGAAGTAACAAGCAAGCTAACAAATACAATGAGTTTATCCGTAAACGTTACTATGCCTTTGAAGAAGCAGTTGAAAAAAATGAAAGACTGATGGTGGTAAAAAATAATTATTTCTGGCATGAGTCAGATGATAAAAATGCATTCATAGCCAATGGCGATGAGTTGCAGGTAATACGGACTTACAGTAAAGAAACCGTTAATGGTTTTGATTTTATGGACGCAGTTGTGGAGCTTAAGGATGAGGATAGCACCCGTTTAAGAGTAAAACTTTTGCTCAACACACTCACAACAGAAACTCCTGCATTGCCGCATGACGATTACAGAAAACTGTTTCAGCAGCTGAGTGAAAATTACAGAACTCCCAAAGGGAAAATAAACATGCGTAAGATGAAAAGCGATCCATATCTGAATGCGCTTCAGGTGAAATATGCTTATGCAATCACCTGCCACAAAGCACAGGGCGGGCAGTGGGAAACCGTGTTTGTGGATCCTGGATTTATTCCTGATGACGGTTATAACAAAGATTATATGCGTTGGCTTTATACAGCTTTAACACGAGCACAGCAAAAGGCTTATCTGGTTTCTATACCTGAACGTTTTTTTGTAAGCTGAAGAAAATGTTGAGTAAATAAAAAATCTCTTCCTCAGTTAAAGAGGCATCACTTCGGTGACGGGGTTGATGAAGTAAATACTCTTTGATTTTACTTCAAGGCAGCAGAAATTTTTTCGTAATTGTTGTTGCTTGATGAATACACGCCCGGTTCGGATTTTAAACTTCGCTCCTGTTTCTATTTCCTCCAGTGTAAGCCATCGGTCTTCCGGACGGTCATAGTTTCGCAATGTGCGAAGCAGGTTATGATCGGAGCAGCTGGTAGCTGCCGGATTTTCCATGTAAGAAAGAAGTGCTTGCACAATATCATCCGGAAAAATGTTAGCTCTCAGAATCGGTAGCATAAGCTTACGATATTCGTTTTTCCATTCTTTGCCATGAGGCACGGTAATACGTTTACGAATTTTCCATTGGTTAAGATGGGCAACTTCGTGAATAAACGTAATCAGAAATGCATAAGGGTTTAAATCGTGATTAATGGAAATGCGATGTCCGTGTCCATCCTGTGGAGGGCGATAATCTCCATACTTACTGTTACGGCTGCGAGTTATTTTCAGACCTATTTTATTTTCTGAAATCCAATCTAAACAATAAGGTATGGCCTTTTCAGGAATATATTTTTTTAAAGCTTCTTCAATTTGTAATAAAGTAACTCGCGACATTGGTGATAAAGAAACAGATTATTTTAATAACTGATAAGCGATGAAGCTGGCCAACCATGCCAGTGCACCCATATAAACAAACTGAATGAAAGGCCACTTCCATGACCCTGTTTCACGTTTCACTACGGCAAGCGTGCTCATGCATTGCATGGCAAAAGCATAAAACAACATCAGCGATAATCCAACAGCAAGCGTATAACGCGGTGCTCCATCTTCCGTTTTTTCGGCTCTCATTTTTTCGAGAATTGGTTGGTTCTCTGATTCACCACCAACGCTGTAAATGGTTGACATGGTTCCAACAAATACTTCGCGTGCTGCAAATGAAGTAACCAAAGCAATTCCAATCTTCCAGTCGAATCCCAGAGGTTTAATGGCAGGCTCCAGTGCTCTACCCATCCATCCAGCATAAGAATTTTCAAGTTTTTCTGATTGCAACTGTGCCAGTTTTTCCTGCGATGGTTCCGGCTGAGATGCCTGTTCGGTATATTCTTTTTCAAGAGTTGAATATTTATCGCCAGGACCGCGTGACGACAGATACCACAGCACAATAGAAATGGCAATAATTATTTTTCCGGCATCAAAAAGAAATATTTTTACTTTATCGTAAATGGTAATCAGAATATTTTTCCATCGAGGTAAACGGTAAACGGGAAGTTCAAGAATAAAGAAATCGCGGCCTTTCGATTTTAATATCTTTTTCATAACCCATGCAGAAACTATTGCAGCCACAAATCCTATCAGATACATAAACATCATTATCAGCCCCTGCGAATTGATAAATCCAAAAAGATAATATCGCGGAATGATGAGAGAAATCAACAAGGTGTAAACAGGCAATCGTGCCGAACAACTCATCAGCGGAGTAACCATGATGGTGATGATTCTTTCTTTCCAACTTTGAATGGTACGTGTTGCCATGATGGCAGGTACTGCACATGCTACACCACTGATTAACGGAATTACCGAACGCCCGTTAAGTCCGAAAGGACGCATCAGCCTATCCATGATAAAACTTACACGCGACATATATCCGGTATCTTCCAGAATGGTGATAAATAAAAACAGCAGTGCTATCTGTGGAATAAAAATGATGATTCCTCCAAGCCCGGCCAGAACACCATTTACCAATAAATCATTGAGCATTCCTTTGGGTAGCCACTCACTCACCTTTGACGATAGTTGTGCAAAAGTGCCATCAATAAAATCCATTGGAAACTGTGCCACATTGAATATAAACTGGAATATAATAAACAGGATGGCAAGAAAAATTATAAAACCCCAAATGCGGTGAGTTACCAGATTATCAATACTACGGGTAAAGGATTTACGAAGTGATACTTCCTGCGAAACACAACTTTTCATAAGCACCGAAATGGTTTTGTAACGTTCCAGTGTTTCTCCTGCCTGCATCACGTTATTTTTAAAATCGTGTTTTTGAGTGATAGCTCTCAACAGCGATTTTTCTTTTTCTCCTGCAAAGGATAGCTGAACTTTTTCAAAATTTCCGGCAAGCAGAAAAGCTGCATAATCACTTTTTAGCGGAAAATTATTTTTAATTTCATGAATAACTTCGGGAGCTAATGATAGCGAAGGCATAATATCCCTTTCAGGTTGAGGGCGGCATTCAAGAAGAGCTTTTTTTATCTCTTCAATCCCTGAGTTTTGCCGAACTATGGCAGGAATAATTTTTATCCCCAATGCTTTTTCCAGTTTCGGAATGTCTATTCGTAAACCTTTTTTAGATGCCAGATCCATCATATTAAGTACCAGTACTACCGGTACTTTTAAATCAATAATCTGAGAGCATAAGAATAAACTTCGTTTCAGATTTGTAGCATCTGCAATCACAATCACTCGGTCAGGATGCGACTCATCATTCAAATCAGTCAGTACCTGATAAGGAATTTGCTCGTCAATAGTTTTAGGATACAGGCTGTAGGTGCCCGGCAAATCCGTTATTTTGATTTTATAATTATTACCATCAGCAGCATTGCGAACGGTGAACTGACCAACATGTTTGTCAACTGTTACTCCCGGGAAATTGGCGACTTTCTGATTGAGGCCTGTAAGTGCATTAAATAAAGTACTCTTCCCGCTGTTGGGGTTTCCTACTAATGCAACTTTAAGATTGATATCGGCCACCTGCGCTGAGAAAATTTATAATGTACTTACCAAAACAGTTTCAGCTTCTGATTTTCTGATACTGAGTATATAGCCTGCAACAGCAATAGCGATGGGATCACCAAGCGGTGCCACTCTTTCTACTTGTACTTTTTCACCCGGAATACATCCCATTTCCATCAACTTAAGTTTTATTTCTTCGTCAGTAAATTGTTGTATGATGCAAATATTTCCAGGTAGTATCTCACTTAATTTCTTATCCACAACGGTATTGTAAAGTTTGGTGCTGCGAAAATAGGCATCCTTCTTTAATTTGAGGTTAATAAACAACTCATCGGGTTGGTTAGTTTTGCCTATCATTGCCTTCTGTAACTTGTTTATGAAAGTTGTTCATACCATACACCATCTCCAGGAAGCCGTTTCAGATTTCAAAAAACAACATCTGACAGTAGGATTTGTGCCTACTATGGGAGCTTTGCACCAAGGGCATATTTCTCTCACACAAAGGGCTAAAGCCGAAAACAATGTAGTTGTAGTTAGTATTTTTATTAATCCGATGCAATTTAATAATGCTGACGATTTTAAGAAGTATCCCGTAACTACTGAAAGTGATTTGGCAATGCTCAGTGAGGCAGGCTGTCATCTTGTTTTTTTACCTTCTGCAGACGAAGTTTACACTGCTCATGAAGCTCCTTTGGTTTTCGACCTTGAAATGCTTGATAAAGTAATGGAAGGCGAATTTCGTCCCGGACATTTTCAGGGAGTGATAACGGTGGTAAATAAATTTTTTAACTGGATAAAACCTGATAAAGCTTACTTCGGAGAAAAAGATTTTCAGCAACTTGCCGTAATCCGAAAAATGAGCACTGCATTGCATCCGGATATGGAGATTATAGGATGTCCTACTTTACGCGAAAAAAATGGACTGGCTATGAGCTCAAGAAACCGAAGGCTCTCAGAGCAGGAGCGTAAGGATGCAAGTGTCATTTATGAAAGCATTTCGCTGCTGACGGAATTGAAAAGCAGCTTAGATGTTTCCGCAGCAAAAAATCAAGTAATAAACAGCATTCAATCGGTTCAACCTTTTAAAGTAGAATATCTGGATATTGTAAATGCCGATACGTTAATTTCACTATCACAGTGGACTGAATCATCACCCATGAGGGCTTGCATTGCAGTATGGTGTAATGAGGTAAGGCTTATTGATAATGTACCGGTTTAAAACCCACACCTGTGGCGTGAAAAAACTCCGAGTGGTAATTTCTGTTGGGTTTTGCTCTGAAGATATATTTCTCCTGTTTCGCGCTCAATAGATTTGTCAAAATACTGATTCATCAGGTTTTCAAGTATGAGCGATGAAAATCCGAGAGAATAGGTGTTGAGTACTAAAAAATGTTTTTTGTCAAGCAGCTGCGATACCAAGTTCAGCATTTCATTTATTTCATCTTCCAGTTTCCAGTTTTCGCCATTGGGGCCATGGCCATAGGCAGGAGGGTCCAGAATAATTCCGTGATATTTTTTACCACGTTTTACTTCACGTTTAACAAACGTCATAGCATCTTCAACCAGCCATCTCACATGATCCAGTCCGCTCAGAGTCATGTTTTCTTTAGCCCATGTAACCACTTGTTTTATTGAGTCGAGGTGAATAACATCAGCACCTGCAGCTTTAGCAGCAAGAGTGGCAGCACCGGTGTAGGCAAATAAATTCAACACACGGGGTTGTTCGGTTTTTATATCTTTTATGGCTCGATAAATATAGTTCCAGTTGACAGCTTGCTCAGGAAAAACACCTACATGTTTAAATGAAGTAAGCCCCAGTCGCAAAATTATTTCATCATCTTCCGAAAGCTGATATTTTATTCTCCAGCGATCCGGCATTTCTTTTAATTTTTTCCAGCTTCCTGCCGAGCTGTTCTTAGGTACAAAACGCACATGTGCCATTCTTTCCCATTCGGGCAAAGTCATTTTGCGCCCCCACACTGCCTGAGGCTCAGGTCTGATGGTGATGTAAGTACCGAAGCGTTCGAGTTTTTCAAACTGGCCGCTGTCAATCAGTTCGTAGTCGTTAAAGTGTAATGGGGTAAGCAGATGCATGGCGGTAAAAATACAACCAAAAATTTCATAAACCTTTGTGGAGGCAACCTTTTAACAACTTTATCGTACAACGAAGCATAATATTTTATTAAGATGATAACCAACTCAGTAGAGCAGTCAGTCAGAAAAGATTCAACTGCCGAACGCAAGTCGCCTCTTAAAGTGTTGTTAGTGGATGATATTCCGGCTAACCTGCTGACATTAGAAAGTATTCTGGAAGATGAAAACCGAATTTTGATAAAAGCATTTTCGGGCAATGAAGCTTTGAAGTTACTTATGGAAGAGCCTATTGACTTAATTCTTCTCGACATTCAGATGCCGGATATGGATGGCATTGAAGTGGCACAGTTGCTGAGAGCAAATCCGAAGACGAAGCATATACCAATCATATTTGTATCAGCCATTGCCAAAAGTGAGCGCCCGAGTTTTGCTGAATTTGAGGCGGGATCTTATGATTTTATTCCTAAACCTCTCGATATTGAAGAGACACAGAAAATGGTTGCCATCTTTGAATCGGGATGCAGGTATAAAAGTCTGATAAAAGAACAGGACCAGAAAATTAAAAGACTGACAGAGCATTTTGATAAATTTCTTTATATCCTTTCTCATGATTTGAATGCACCATTGAGAGCGATAGATAATCTGGTGCAATGGCTTGAAGAAGATTTGAAAAGCAGTGCGTCAGAAGAAAGCCTTGAAAATATTAATCTACTGCGAAACAGAGTAGGCAAAATGAAACTGCTTCTGGATGGTTTACTCAAATTTGCACGTGCAGGAAGTAAAAATACTCAGCCTGAAATGGTAAACCCACGTACACTGGCAGAAGATATTTTTAGAAGAGTAAATAATAAAATTGAAACCACTCTGAACATTGAATCTGAAATAGAGTCTTTTGAAACCGATAAATCATCTCTTTCAATAGTGTTGAATGAGTTGATGCAAAATGCTATTCAGCACAATACAAATCCCTACCCGGAAATTAATGTGAAAATTACAAAGAGTCAGAGTAAAGTTGAATTTAGTATCAGTGATAACGGGCAGGGGATAAAACCTCAGCAACAAAAAATGATATTTGAAATCTTTCAGACATTGCCTAACTCTCATAATGAAGAATCAGCAGGGGTAGGTCTGGCCATTGTTAAAAAACTGGTAGAAGACCGAGGAGGAGTGGTGTGGGTATCGCCTACTTCCAAAGCCGGGCTTGACATACATTTCACCTGGAAATGATTTTCAGAATCCTGCTTGCTTAGTTTTTAAAGTACTTACTCCGGTTGTAAACAACACAAGCGTTGTGGTGCTTATGGGCATGAGGATGGCTGCAAACAATGGCGACAATGTGCCGGTGACTGCATAACTTATTCCAATCAGATTATACAGCAGCGAAATAATAAAACTGATGATGATAATGGTTACTGCCGATTTAGATAAATTAATCAGTTGAGGTAATTTTTCCAGATGCGAAGCATCCATAATGGTATCACTTGCCGGTGTAAAATTGTTGGTGTTGTCGGTTATTGAAATTCCTGATGTGGCAGCAAGCAATGCTCCGGCATCGTTGAGTCCGTCACCAATCATCAGCACTTTATGATTCTGACTTTGAAGATTATTTATATAGTTTAGTTTATCTTCAGGTTTTTGGTTGAACTGCATCTCACATGTGCCGAATATTTTTTCAAGATTTTTTCTTTCCTGTTCCTTATCGCCAGTGAGCACTGCTGTTTTCAGCGATTGCCGTTTCAACCCTTCAGCCATTTGTTCAACACCTGCTCTGTAACTGTTTAAGAACACAAACCGTCCTTTCTTCTTATCGCTGATGTTAATAAACACACTTGTTCGGTTGTCATTTGTATAATTTTTTACACCTGCAAAATGTGCAGTACCGGCTTTCACCGTTATTCCATTCAATACAGCTTCAATACCCTCGCCAGGGGTTTCTGTAAAGTGTGTGCTCTTATACGAAGCATCTGTTTTAAACTGTCGGGTCAACAATTTGCTGAGCGGATGTGACGATTGACGTGTGAGTGAGTAGAGCAGTTTCTTGTCATCTGCATTCAGTTCATCACCTTCGTATTCAATTTGCGAACTGTTGTTTTGTGTAAGAGTACCTGTTTTATCAAAAACAACGGTATCCACATCTGCAAGTTTTTCAAGTGCTTTATAGTTCCGCAAATAAATTTTTTTCTTTCCCAACATGCGCAGTATGTTGCCATAAGTAAAAGGTGCCGACAATGCCAGAGCGCAAGGACAGGTAATTACCAACACCGCAGTAAATGCATTTATTGCTTTATGAATATCGGTATTCCACCAGTAAGCACCGGCACCAAATGCAATTAGCAATACCACAACAATAAACCAACGGCTAATGTTGTTTACCAATTTCTCGAAACGACTGAGTTCATTCTGCGATGATGAACGATTCCATAATTGAGTGAGATGGCTTTGCGAAACTTCCTTTGTAACCTGAAGTTCTATGATGCCTGCCGTCTGTCTTCCTCCTGCATAAATATTTTCTCCCGCTTCATGCGATATGGGTATGGATTCTCCGGTTACGAAGTGATAATCTACCGATGCACGTCCTTTCAGCAATAAGGCATCCACAGGAATAATTTCATTGTTGCGAATAAGAATACGGTCGTTTACTTTTAATTCATTTACCGAAATCTCTTTTTCTTCTCCGTCTTTCAGTCGGGTAACAGCAATGGGGAAGTACGATTTGTAATCACGATCAAACGACATGCTGTCGAATGTAAAATCCTGAAACCATCGGCCTATGAGCATAAAAAACACTAATCCGCTTCCACTGTCAAAGTATCCTGCTCCTGTGTGCGTAATAATTTCATAAGTGCTGCGCAGAAAAATTGCAATCAGTCCGATGGCAATAGGAATATCTATGGAAGTGGTTTTGTGGCGTATTGCTTTCCATGATTTGATAAAAAATTCGTTGGCACTGTAAAAAAACACCGGTAAGGCAAGTAACAGATTGAGATAGCTGAAGAAATATTGCAATCCGGAGTCAATGTTTTTTCCCGATGAAAAATATTCAGGGAAACTCAGCATCATAATATTTCCGGCACAAAAACCTGCCACCCCTATGCGCACAATACGGTTACGGTTTGCCTTTTTTGTTTCTTTTTTCTCAATCGAGTCAAGGCTCAGCAATGGCTCATATCCTGTTTGCGAAAGTTTTTCCACAACTTCGCGCAGTGATGTTTGGGTATTGTCAAACACCAAGTGTAATTCTTTCTTCAGGAAATCTATTCGTGAAATAAGAACCCCCGAATCAATTTTCTTAAAATGCTCCAGCAGCCAGATGCAACTGCTGCAATGCATAGCCGGAATATGAAACGTTACATGAACTTCATTTTTATTCTTAAAGGTAATCAGCTTGCGTGCAATCTCCGGTTCATCAAGAAATGCAAAACGTTTATTAATAATATTTGACTGTTTGAATCCCGGTGTTGAATTCAGGTCATAGTAAGTACACAGGTTGTTTTCATTCAGAATTTCATAAACCAACTTACATCCCGTACAGCAAAAATATTTTTCATCCTGCATTATGGATGTGTCTTCACATTCATCTCCGCAATGGTAGCATTTTGTTTTATCGGCTATCTGCATATTATGAATTGTTCATTTTTCGCGAAGCAATAATAGAATGTTTTTTAGGGATGATGTTTGAGTAAAATTTTCATTGCAGATGATAAAGGTCATTAAAATGTAGCAGTCAAAATTTAAGATTTGTACCTTCTGAATTTTATTAATGTTTTTACGCCAGATATATATCCCCGGACTTTCCCAGTTCAGCTACTTTCTTGAATCAGAAGGAGAAGCTATTGTCATTGACCCCATACGGGAACCTTATTTGTATCTCGAGCTTGCCAAAGAAAGAAATGCAAAAATCAAATACGTTCTAGAAACGCATATCCATGCTGATTTTGTTTCAGGACATCAGGAGATTGCCGAACGTTCAGGAGCTACCATTATTTATGGACCTAACGCCCGCACTGCATATCCCATATATATGGCGCGTAACAATGAAATCATTGCTTTTGGATGTTATAGCCTAAAAGTGCTGCATACTCCCGGTCATAGTATTGAGTCAACATGCTATATGTTAAGTGATGAAAGTTCCAAACCATTGGCAATATTTACCGGTGATACTTTGTTTGCAGGAGATGTGGGGCGACCTGACTTGATGAGTGGAAACAAAAGTGTTTATGAACTCACGCAGATGTTATACGACTCTTTGAGCATGCTCAAAACACTTCCTGATGATTTGGTCGTTTATCCGGGTCATGGTGCCGGCTCTGATTGCGGAAAAAATATTAGTGACGAAAAGTTTACTACCATAGGAGAGCAGAAGCAAAAAAATTATGCCATGAAAGTTAATGACATTGACAGCTTTCAACAAGCAGTATCGAGGGAGCTTACCATGCCTCCTGAATATTTTTTCAAAAACATGAGCATCAATATTATGGGTTATCGCCCTCTTGAGGAAGTGCTCAGAAAAAATTATAACCCGCTCACTGCCGAAGAGTTTCATGCTGAATTGCCGAGAGCAATAGCTTTAGATACGCGCAATCCTGATGTGTTTGCAAAATCGCATATCGGTGGTGTTGTAAATATTGGGTTGAACGGATTTTTTGCTCCATGGGTGGGAAAACTTATTGACATGGATCAGTCCGTTATTGTGATTTCTGATGAAGGAATGGAAAAAGAATCAATAACCCGACTTGCAAGAGTAGGACTGGAAAACGTAAGAGGATTCCTTAGTGGCGGAATGGAAGCATGGACAGCTGCCGGTATGCCTATTGAACAGATGACAGTATTCTCGTCAGAAGATTTTATACAGAAGCACGAAGTGGATAAATACACTATTGTGGACTGCAGGAAAAGCCGCGATTTTAAAACCGAACATTTAAAAAACACCATCAGTATTCCGCTGGAAGATATTCAAAATCGAATCAATGAATTTGAAGGCGGTAAACCTTATTTGCTTACTTGCAAAAATGGCTATCAGAGTATGATTGCTGCATCACTATTAAAGAGAAATGGAATAAGGCAGGTTGCAGTGCTCGATGGCGGGATGGAAGCAGTGAAAAAAATCACTACTGAATTAATAGAATCAGATAAGTAGAGGAGTAGAAGGGTAGTTAAAATAACCGTTTGCTGATAAATGTTTGATTGCACACTGCCAAAAATCATAAATAAAAGCCGTAGGAGGCAGTACTTTTATGGTGTGAAAATAAGGATGTTTATTTACGTATAAAGTGTAATTTGATTTAATGTTAGGATGCAGAACCGGTATGCAATAAAGGCTGCCGGTTTTTGCTTTTAAATAGTAATGATGATCTGAACTCATAAAAAAACTTTTTTAAGTCGGTAGGTTTTTTACTGTTTAAGATAAGTTGATTTTGTTTTTCGCAATGCCGGCATATCAGTCATAAAATTTTGAAGACGAAAGCAGATACAGAATGACTAATATCATTCATTAGACTAACGCTGTTCATAAGATGTCGCTTCAAGATACTGTTTTTTTGTAATCCTTATTTGAGAAGTGGTAATGAAACATCAGTTAACAATTCAGCCGGACGATACCGTTGAAGTTTTTCAAAAAAAATTCAACCGCATTTATCCTTATCTGAAGGTTGAGTTTTTTAAGAAACCTCACCGCAAGGGGCAAGGCAGCTCCAAACGCGATATGTATCCTTCAACAGTTCTGTTTAGAGAATTAATAGGTAGTAAAGACAAAAATATTTTTGGCTGGGACGACAATATGGTGATTGAAGAGTTTGAACAGGGTTTGCAGAGCAAATTCGGATTGAGTGTGCAGGTGTTTCGAAAATCAGGTAATGTGTGGCTGGTAACTTCTGCTACCGACAACTGGACTTTAAAGCAGCAAAACGAAGAAGGTGAGAGCCTTGAGCTGCACCTGAAAAGCGAATCTGAAAACAGAGCTATTCGCGACAGCGATTGAAAATATTATTTTTTTTGAAAGAGAAATCCTACAGCTATCAGCTGTTGTAAGCCCATTTCAGATATATGCTGCCCCAGGTAAAACCTCCTCCAAAAGCCGAAAGAATGATATTATCACCTTTATGCAGTTGTTTTTCCCACTCCCATAAACACAAAGGAAGTGTGCCGTTGGTGGTGTTTCCATACTTCTGAATATTCAACATCACTTTTTCCATGCCTACACCCATGCGGTTTGCAGTAGCATCAATAATACGTTTGTTAGCCTGATGTGGAACTAACCATGCAATGTCTTCTGCTTTCAGATGATTGCGTTCCATGATTTCGGCACTTACATCAGCCATACCTTTCACGGCAAATTTAAAAACCGTCTGCCCTTCCTGATACACATAATGTTCTTTTGCATCAATGGTAGCATGTGTTGGCGGCTTTACACTTCCTCCTGCTTTCTGATGTAGGAAATGACGTCCGCTTCCGTCACTTTTTAGTATTGAATCATAAATACCATAACCTTCTGTATTGGGCTCTAATAACACAGCTCCTCCTCCATCGCCAAAAATTATACAAGTGGCACGGTCGGTATAGTCAATGATTGCCGACATCTTATCAGCTCCTACGATAACTACTTTTTTGTACTGTCCACTCTCAATAAATTTGGAACCTGTGGCTAATGCAAATAAAAATCCGGAACAGGCTGCACTAAGGTCGTAACCGAAAGCATTTACAGCTCCTACCTTATCGCAAATAATATTGGCAGTTGCCGGAAAAACCAAATCAGGAGTGGTGGTAGCGCAAATCAGCAAATCAATTTCGTCAGCACCAATACCTCTTTTTTTAAGAAGACCTTTTACAGCTTCAACACCTATTTTGGAAGTGCCCTCACCCGGTTCTTTTAAAATTCTTCGTTCTTTAATTCCTGTACGTGACTGAATCCATTCATCATTGGTTTCTACCATGGTTTCCAGTTCCTGATTCGTCAACACATAGTCAGGCACCCAGGCATGAACAGCAGTGATGGCAGCTCTTAGTTTTTCCATCGAAAAAAGTTATAAAGTGTGATTAACTGCATTACTTTGAAAAGCGGTTGCGATTTTTTCCGATAGGTTAGCCTGAGTTACTTGTATGGAGAGTAGTATCATGTTTTTTATGGCTTTGGCTTTGGAAATACCATGTGCCATAATTACATTTCCGTTGACACCGAGTACTGGTGTACCTCCGTAGTTTTCATAGTCAAAACGGTCAAAGTATTCGTCTCTGATACCACGTTTTTTTATCAGTGTGTAAAATGATTCAGCTTCTTTGAGCATCACATTACCTGTGAATCCGTCACAAACCACAACATCTGCTTTGGTATTAAACAAGTCGCGGCCTTCCACATTTCCAATGAAATTTATTTCTTTGGTTGCTTTCAGCAATTGATGTGCCTGCTGCGAAAGAATATTTCCTTTTTCTTCCTCTTCGCCAATATTCATCAATGCCACACGTGGTTTTTTAATCTGATAAACATGTTCTGCCAACAGTGAACCCAATACTCCAAATTGCTGAAGTACTTCCGGTTTACAGTCGGCATTGGCACCAACATCAAGAAGAATTCCAAATGAGCCGTCTTCTTTAGGAAGAATGGTAGAAATAGCAGGGCGGAGAATACCGTTTGCAGCTTTAACGCTGAAAATACTTCCTACCAGCATAGCGCCTGAATTACCTGCACTGGCAAATGCATCAATCTTTTTTTGTTTTAAAAGACCGAAGCCTATGGCCATTCCCGAATTGGGTTTCTGCGAAAACACTTTTGTTGCCGAATCAGTCATCTCCACATTTTCGGATGTGTGAATGATGTCGAATGACGATTCATCTACATTATTCGCTTTGAGTATGGCTATTATTTTTTCGCTGTCGCCAATCAGCACTAGTCTGGTATGGGCTGGCAACTCCTTGAGAGCTTCTATGGCTCCCAATGTAGTTTCGAGAGGTGCATAATCACCTCCCATTATATCAACACCTATCCTTATCATAAAGGAAATGCGGGGTTAAACAGCTTTTTCTAAAACTACCTTGCCTTTGTAGTACATTTTGCCATCATGCCAGTATGCACGGTGGTATAAATGGGTTTCACCGGTAGTAGGGCATACGGCAACTGTTGGTGCTTCTGCTTTGTAGTGAGTTCTGCGTTTATCTCTTCTCGATTTGGAATGTTTGTGCTTTGGATTTGGCATTACTTCTAATTATTTAATTGTTAATTATTATTGATATTTTTAAGTAAGTCCCATCTGGGATCATTCTGATTTTCATTTTTCACCATATATTTCGCTATGGTGCGTAGCGTTTCTTCGTTGCAGCCCATACCACCTGATACATTATCAGGATGTGTGATTTTTAAAGGGATGGAAAGCGAAACAACATCATAAAAATGTTGTGCAAGTTGAATATCATGGGCATTGTCGGCTCTGATAATGTTATCTCCATCTACTTCAGTATCTTCACCTGTGGTTTTTACTATAATGGTCTTGCGCATATCCAAAGGCATTTCAAACTCTTCCAAACAGCGGTGACACTCCACATGCACTGTTCCGGAAACCTTGATATCCAAAACCACCATTACTGAGCTTTTGGTAACGGTAAGATGTATAAGAACATGGGCTCCCTGAACCAAGGGGTGTTCAAACATGTCGAAAAAGTCCTGTTTTAACAGATAATCAAATTCATGTATCCCCTCTTTTAACCCGGCATAATGCAGGTTGTATTTCGACATCTTATCCACCTTGAAACCTCGTGTTTTGGGAACGAATGGGCAAAAGTAAAAAAAAATGAAATATCAAGGTTTTTTTATGTTAATTATAACAAATAGATGCTGAATATCAGCCTTTAACACGGGAAGCTATCAACATTTATGCTTTTTTATATGAACCATAACAGCGCAGCACGAGTCAATGGTCGCGGTTCAGAAGCTTTTCGCAAAACAACTTAAACTCCATGGCTGCAGAGGTATTTAAATTCAGTTTTTTAAGCTGATCATATCCTCTTTCAAAATAATGGTGAATAGCTTTCTGACTGGTGTTTACGACCATTACTTTGTCGAATATTTGTTTTACACGCATGGTTTTTTCTTCGGCATTCATGGTTCTGTTGTTGTAAAGACTTACAAAATCCAGATGCTCTTTACCGTTTAACTGTCGGCAGGTTTCGGCAAACAAAAAGGTCTTTTTCCCCTCGATAATATCACCGCCCGGTTTTTTTCCTACCTTGTGATGTTCTCCGTAGGCATCCAGAAGGTCGTCCTGAATCTGAAAGGCAATACCTATATTTTTACCGAAATCGTAAATTCTCTCAGCATCTTTTTCATCTGCACCGGCAATTAAACTCCCTATGGTGAGGCTGCATGCCAGCAGCACTGCCGTTTTCAGAGTAATCATGCCTGTATATTCTTCAAGAGTAATTTCATTCAGTTGCTCAAAATCCATATCGAGTTGTTGCCCCTCGCACACTTCTATTGATGTTTTGTAAAAAAGATTAAGCACTTTGCGCAGAATGGTATCATCAACCATGGTCATTTTTTCGCAGGCTTTAACGAATAAAGCATCCCCGGAGAGAATGGCAACATTGGTATTCCATTTCACATGAACGGCCGGCCGGTTTCTTCGCTTGGTAGCATTGTCCATTATGTCGTCATGCAGCAGCGTGAAATTGTGAAACAGCTCAATGCCTATGGCAGCATTCAAAGCTTTTTTGTAATCGCCACCAAACATTTCGCATCCTGCCAAAACAAACAAAGGTCGCAAACGCTTACCTGCAAGTGTTAGCATATAATCCATAGGTTCATAAAGCTGACGAGGTTCATGACCAAAATGCAGAGAGGAAAATTCTTTTTCCAATACCTGCTGAAGAAACGGAATGCTGCTCATATTTAAATACAAAAACAGCAATGCCGAATAAGCATTGCTGTTACAAAGAAATTAATTTTTTTATTTCCTTCGGTTTCGGAAGGCATCTATAACCTTACTCATTCCTTTTTCAAGAGGAGTAAGCTCTCTGTTGAGCAATATTTTCATTTTTGAAATATCAGGACATCTGCGTGTCATATCACCTTCTTTCAATGCAGGCAGATGCACAATGTTCGATTTCGAATTAAGAATTTTCTTAACCATCTGAGCAAGCTCCAGTATGGTAGTTTCTTTGTCGTTGCCAATGTTGATTACATCATTCACAAAACGGTGAGTGTAGAAAGCATTTAAACAGGCCTCAATATTGTCATCCACATAACAGAATGTTCTTGTTTGCGAACCGTCACCATAAATAGTGATATCTTGATCAATTAATGCAGCATCAATAAATTTTGACATTACAAAGTCGGTACTTTGTTTGGGGCCATAGGTGTTGAAGAATCGAAAAATAGTGAAATCGAGATCGAACTCCTGCTTATAAGCACGCAGATAAGCCTCGCCCAGGTTTTTTACAATAGCATAAGGTAAACGCGAGTTAAGCGGAGTAGTAGTTTCGTTTTGTGGATATTCTACCGGTTCGCCATAAACCTCACTGCTGCTGCTGAAATAAACACGTTTCACGCCTGTGTTTTTTGAAAGGTCTAAAACATTTTTTAATCCGGTAAGGTCTTGTAATACCCATGATGGATGATCGAGTGTACGTTTAACACCCACTACCGCTGCATAATGAAACACATAGTCAAATCCATAGGCGTAAAAGATGGCAGAAATATCGCTGAAATCATTTACATCGGCTTTGATAAATTTTACATTATTATGTTTTGAGGGTGGCACCTTGGATATGGATCCTGTGAGCAGGTTGTCAACCACTACTACGAAATTGTCGGCATTGTCAGCTAATTTTTCGGCTAATGCACTTCCTACAAATCCGGCTCCTCCTGTTACTAAAATGTTTCTTTTACTGTTTGTCATATATCTTTATAAATGTTGATCTATTATTTTAAGTAAATATTGGCCATAGCCACTTTTTGTCAATGGTTCAGCAACTTTTCGAAGTTGTTCTTTATCAATAAATCCATTGCGGTAAGCCACTTCTTCAATACAACCTACTTTTAACCCTTGACGTTCTTCTATTACGTTTACAAAATTTCCGGCTTGCAACAACGAGTTGAAAGTGCCGGTGTCGAGCCATGCGGTGCCTCGTTCCAGAAGTTGTACCTTGAGTTTACCTTCTTTTAGGTAATGCTTATTTACATCGGTGATTTCATATTCGCCACGTGCACTGGGTTTAAGGTTTTTTGCAATACTCACTACTTCATTATCATAAAAATACAATCCCGGTACTGCATAATTGGATTTAGGTTTTAATGGTTTTTCTTCTATTGACAATGCATTGAAATTACCGTCAAACTCTACCACACCATAACGCTCGGGGTCCGATACATGGTAGGCAAATACCAAACCGCCCTGAATGTTGTTGTTGTAAGCAAGAATTCGTCCAAGACCTTGTCCATAAAAAATATTGTCGCCTAATACCAATGCCACGGAATCATTTCCTATAAACGATTCGCCAATAACAAAAGCCTGTGCTAAACCGTTAGGCACTTTTTGCTCTTCATAATGAAAACTGCAGCCTATCTGTTCGCCCGAACCGAGAAGCCGTTTAAAGTGTGGTAAATCATGAGGTGTACTGATAATCAGAATTTCTCTGATGCCCGCCATCATCAACACCGATAACGGATAATAAATCATCGGTTTGTCATAAACCGGCATCAACTGTTTACTCATGGCCAGAGTGAGTGGGTGTAATCGAGTACCGCTGCCTCCGGCTAAAATTATTCCTTTCATCAATTAACTTCTGAAGTCAGGTTGTACGTAAAAATATCACTTGTGGTTTCTGAAAGTATAAAAATTACTTTCGGCTGTAAATGTACTAATGTTGACTTAAATACCTATCAGCTAATTTAAAAACTTAATGCCGTGACTAAAACAATAACTTTTAACTACTTGTTACCTTTGCAAAAAAAATACCGGTGAACCGTAATATAAGCGACCTCTCCAACCTGATGAGTAAACTCACTGCAAGAAAGGTTGCGAATTTTTCGAAAGTGCTAAGCAGTTATTATCTGTCGCGGATTACAGGTAATGCACGCCACAGAGGCATGCCTGTGAGTATTTCTGTTGAGCCAACTACCTCATGCAACCTGCGTTGCCCTGAATGTCCGAGTGGTTTGCGTGCTTTCAGCCGCCCGACAGGAATGTTGCAGCCGGCTTTTTATCAGCGTTTGATAGATGAACTTGCTCCTGAATTGTTGTATTTGATTCTTTATTTTCAAGGCGAACCATATCTGAATACGAACCTTTTTGACATGATTCGTTATGCACATGACAAGAAAATTTATACTGCCACTTCTACCAATGCACATTATTTGAGTGATGATAATGCCCGCAAAACGGTGGAAGCCGGTCTCGACAGACTTATTATTTCTATTGACGGCACTACACAGGAAGTTTACTCGCAGTATCGCAAAGGCGGCTCTTTAGAAAAAGTGTTGCAGGGTGCCGAAACTATTGTTAAATGGAAAAAACAGCTTAAATCAAAAACACCTCATCTTATATTTCAGTTTCTGGTAGTAAAACCCAACGAACATCAGGTGGAAGAAGTGAAAAAACTTGCTGCCAAAATCGGGATTGATGAAGTGGCTTATAAAACGGCACAGCTTTATGATTATAAAAACGGTAATGTGCTGATGCCCGACAATATCAAATTTTCGCGCTATAAAAAAAACAAAGACGGAACATACAGCATAAAAAATCCGCTGGAAAACCATTGCTGGAAAATGTGGCATTCATCTGTAATAACCTGGGATGGAGGTATGGTGCCCTGCTGTTTTGACAAAGACGCTAAACACCAACTGGGCGATTTACAGAAAGATTCCTTTAGTGGACTGTGGCATGGAGATACCTACAATCGTTTCAGACAGGCTGTGCTTACTTCGCGAAGCAGCATTGATATTTGTGCTAATTGTACCGAAGGCGGAAGAGTGTGGACAAAAGGTAGATAACCTACAATATTATTTAGCGAAGGATTTGTTAAGGATATTTTATTGAGCCGAGTTTTTTTTGGTAACAATTGCCCGCTGTAGTAAAAACATACAGCAGCTGAATTTCAGGACTCTGGAAGTAAAAATAAGCTCCTTAAATTAAAATATTATCATCTTGTTTTTAAATCCAAAAAAATTCTATTTTTGCGCCCTCGTTTGTCCGATGGTGTAATGGTAACACTGCAGATTTTGGTTCTGCCTTTCCAGGTTCGAATCCTGGTCGGACAACAAAGAATAGGCTGTTTCGTTATTTGAGCAGCCTTTTTTGTTTACTTCGCTGTATGAAAACCACCGCCATAACGCGTATTTTCATTGTGGAGGACGATGACTGGTACCGCGAGTTTCTGCATTATATCCTCTCTTTGAATCCCGACCATGAGGTATCAGCCTTTGCTTCGGGTAAGGAAATGTTGGCTAATCTGCACCGCCAGCCGCATATAGTTACCGTTGATTATCATCTGCCTGATGTAAATGGAAGAGATTTGCTTACTGTTATCAGAGAGCAACAACCTGATGCCGATTGCATCATTATTTCGGAACAACACAGCATTGATACCGTAGTTGAATTGCTGAAAAATGGGGCATATGATTACTTCGTAAAATCAAAAGAAATCAGAGATAAACTGCTCAATACGATTGAAAAAATCAAAGAACAGCAAAAGCTGAAATCCAAAATAACAGAGCTGGAACGTGAAGTTGAACAGAAATATGATTTTCAGAATCGCCTGATTGGTGCACATCCTTCGTTTCAGAAAGTTTTTCCATTGTTGCAAAAAGCCATTTCCTCCAATATCACCGTGATGATAAGTGGTGAAACAGGTACAGGAAAAGAAGAAATTGCCAAGGCTATACACTATCATTCCAAGCAGAAGAAAGGTGCATTTGTGGCGGTAAATATGTCGGCCATACCAAAAGAATTAGCCGAAAGCGAATTGTTTGGTCATGAAAAAGGAGCATTTACCGGAGCTATTCAATCACGTACCGGTAAGTTTGAAGAAGCCAATGACGGTACACTTTTTTTGGACGAAATTGCCGACATGGATATTGCACTTCAGGCAAAATTACTGCGCGTACTACAAGAGAGAGAAGTGGTACGTGTGGGTTCTAATAAACCCATCAAAATAAATTGCAGAATTATTGCTGCCACACACCGCAACCTTGCTGCTGAGGTAAAACAAAACCGTTTCCGCGAAGACTTATACTTCCGACTGTATGGTTTGCAGATTCATCTGCCACCACTGCGTGAGCGCGGAACCGATATTTTACTCATGTCGCAGTATTTTATAAAGCAGTTTTGTAAGGAAAATAATATTGCAGCCAGAAAACTTTCTGTTGAAGCACAGAATAAACTCATGGCATATTCTTTTCCCGGAAATGTACGCGAATTGAAATCAGTTATTGAACTGGCAGTGGTGATGTCGGATACAGAGCAGATTCAAGCCGATAATCTGATTTTTTCTGAAAGTAATTTTGAAACAGAATTACTGTCGCAAGACCTAACGCTTGAACTTTATGAGAAGAAAATAATCTTACATGTGCTCGGCTTATGCAATGGTAATGTACAACAGGCTGCCGACAGATTAAGTATCGGGAAAAGCACCATTTATCGTCTTCTGAACAAAGAAAAAGAAGGGTGAAAAGTGTTTCATTCTGTTCTTTTGTAAATCATTAGATAGAATTTGGTGAAAAACCTTCCTTTCAAAGCCACCTCCTAAGTCAGGAAAACTATCTTTGTAAACCTCTTTTCAAAATGAATGCAACAGAAAGTATAAAGCGTTGGGATATAAATCCTCCGGTGGAGCAGGAAGCATTGAATGCTTTGGGCAAGGAACTGAAGGATATAAATCCTGTTTTTTTAACGCTGTTGATACAACGCGGCATTACCACTTATGAGCAGGCAAATAATTTTTTTAATCCTGATTTGTCAACCTTGCACAACCCTTTCCTGATGAAAGATATGCAAAAGGCTGTGGATCGTATTGTGCAGGCTATTGAAAAAAAGGAACGTGTACTCATCTACGGTGATTATGATGTGGACGGTACTACTTCCGTTGCCATGGTGTATACTTATTTCAAATCGCGTTTTGCAAATTGTGATTTTTATATTCCCGATCGTTATAAGGAAGGCTATGGTATTTCCACACAAAGTATTGAATGGGCCAAAGAGCATCAATTTAATCTGGTAATTGCTCTTGATTGCGGTATCAAGGCTGTAGATAAAATTGCTTATGCACGTTCACTGGGAATAGATTTTATAGTGTGTGATCACCATCGTCCGGGTAATGAAATTCCTGATGCCGTGGCAGTGCTCGACCCGAAACAACAAGATTGCGCCTATCCATGTAAAGACTTATCAGGATGTGGTGTAGGGTTTAAATTGTTACAGGCATTTGCCATCAGTCAATCGCTGCCCATGCAGGAAGTTCTTGATTTGATTGACCTGGTGTCCATCAGTATTGCTGCTGATATTGTTCCTATTGTAGGCGAAAACCGCGTGCTTGCTTATTTTGGGTTACAGTTGCTCAATGAAAAACCCCGTACAGGAATAAAAGCTATTCTTGAACTTAATGCTATCAGGCGCAAGCTCAATATTTCTGATGTGGTGTTTATCATTGCCCCAAGAATTAATGCTGCAGGTAGAATGGATCATGGTAAAGCTGCTGTGCAATTGCTCATCAGCGATACCGTTAACGAAGCCAATAACAAAAGCATTAAAATAAACCAGCATAACTCCGACAGGCGTGATGCAGATAAACAAATTACAGAAGAGGCACTGATGTTAATAGATCGTGATAGTTCCTTTGAAACGAAACTTACAACAGTTGTTTATGATGCTTCATGGAACAAAGGTGTAATTGGAATTGTAGCTTCACGACTGGCAGAAAAATATTATAGACCAACAGTGGTGTTTACCGAGAGTAATGGTCATATTGCAGGGTCAGCACGCTCAGTAAAAGATTTTGATGTGTATAATGCCATTGAGGCTTGCAGTGAATATCTGGAGCAATTTGGAGGGCACATGTATGCTGCCGGCCTTACTCTGAAACATGAAAACCTAGAAAACTTTAAACGAAAATTTGAAGAAGTTGTAAGCTCAACTATTGAAGAGCATATGCGCATTCCTGTTATTGATATTGACTGCGAACTGCAACTGAAAGATATTACTCCTAATTTTTTTAATATCCTGAAAAGGTTTGCTCCTTTCGGCCCGGGCAATATGGCACCGGTTTTTGTTTCACGCAATTGCATTTCCAGTCTTAATGGATTGCGTACCGTAGGTATGGATAATAAACATCTGAAACTTTCAGTCATTCAGAATGGAAATACTAAACCTATCAGTGCTATAGCTTTTCAGTTAGGCGAGTATCTTACCAGAATTCAAAAACAGGAATCGTTTGATATTTGCTTCCACGTTGAAGAAAACACCTTTAACGGGAATACCGAACTTCAGCTCAACATTAAAGATATCAAATTCGAAAACTGACTTTAGATTGACTTCTCTTTATTAGAAGTCTTGGTTTTGGGTTTAACCTCCAATGTTAATTCTACCGGATCGCCAATGGTTTTGCCAATTGCCTGCCGCCATTCTTTTTTAATGTTAAGCCAATGCGAACCATCTTGTTTAGGAAGCAATGTGCCTTCAATTGCCAGGTCATCAATAAATCCTTCCACATATAATGAGTCGCTGGTTTTAAGACTTTTCTGCGAATTGCGCAATACCACATACGTTGAAACACCTTTAATATCTCTTCGGTGCAAATGCGTTTTTTGTTTTAATACCTTGCTCATTTATTTCCTTTTTCAGTTTATAAAGATACGACTTAAAGCCGAAAGTATTTGTGATGAAAAGGTAAATTTCAGAATGATTTTAGTCATTCCTTAAAAACGTAGCATTAAGAAATATCAGTATATAATATCTATAGCTTCAGGAATTTCAGATTGATAATTTCTGTTTCCGTCTGAATGGTAACCTGATATATTCCTTTATTCAGCTCGGATATGTCCAGCAAAAGTTGTTGAGATATGGAAGAATTTATTTTTCTGATTACCTTACCTGAAATATCAGCTATAATAATATTTGCATTGCTAACAGAATGGTTGCTCGTGATTAAGAGATTATCTGTAGCAGGATTGGGGTAAATGGTCCAGTTGTTTTGTGCAAGATTGTTGATGCCACTGATGATAAATTGATGACAGGAAGAAGTATCACTGCATCCGTTGGCAGTAATCACTACTGCGTAAGTTCCGTTAGCGGTGGGTGCAAATGTCTGATTCACTGCTCCTGCCACAGGAGTGTTGGTAGTACAGTTTATCCATTGATAAACGGCACCGCCCTGATGTGCGGATAAATTATTTGCTCCCGCGGTAACAGAAGTGTCGTTTTGGGTAAGGATTAGTGTTACAATGGAATCACAGTTTACAGACGAAGTAAGATTAAAAGGATAAGTTCCCGGTTGAGTAATGAATTGCCCGTTGTAAGCGTAAGTCTGACCAACACAAAGTGAAGCAGTAATTACAGTACTGTTGTCAATACCACTGATAAAGTTGGAGCTGTTTCCCATTAAATTAAATCCTGACATCACTCCGTTGATGTGTAGTTTTCTGTCCGGAATCACACTTATACTTGTGTTATTTCCTCCGGCTGTGCCTAAGTTCATGTCGTAGTAAATCTGCAGACCCGCAGAGTTAATATCAATTTTGTTTTTATACAGACACATCACCTCTTCTGCAGTGAGACTTCTGTTCCACAAACCAACTTCATCCAATTTTCCATCGAGATAGTAGTTGGTGCTCTGATAAACCTGATTGCCTACCATAAACGATTGCAACGAGTTATATATAGCACCCGAAGCAGGAACAGAATCGGTAATTAATCCATTATGATAAACGCGCAGATAAGACCCGTCATAAGTCATTGCATAATGTTGCCAGGTATTAAGTTGCAATCCCTGCGAAACAATATTAAACTGATCGCCTGAACTATTGGTAAAGCGAGCTTCAACGGAAGAAGAAGTGTATTGCAACAGATAGAAATCGGCATATTGATTATCTCTGAAACCGATGATGCCATCATAATCAGGAAATGAAGGAGCGGCATTTCGCGGATATACCCAACAAGCAATACTTATCTGAGTTGAACCCGAAATTAATGAGGAAGCATTTACAGCTTCCACCTGATCGTTTATGCCATCAAAATCCAATGCATTTTCAGATTGTGCATGAGCAACTAATGATGATAAACAGGTGAGCAATGTTATCATTACAAAATGTAGAATTTTTTTCATGTTCATGAATTTGAGTGTAAAGGTAAGTGAGAAATAAGAAATAGTTGAACATTGAGAAGTTTAATTGTGATGAATTCTGAAACAACAAGCCAATTAAACAGAAGTAACATTTCCATGAAATAGCCGTAATACGTTTGTTTTTACTATAATTGTAATATTAAAACAGAGGTAATATGGGAAAAATAGAAAGAAGAAGTAAACTGACCTTCAGGGAATTTATGAATGAATACATCATTCCCAACAAACCGGTCATCCTTACCGACCAATCCAAAGATTGGGAAGCGTATAAGGTTTTTTCACCTGAGTTTTTTAAAAAGAATTTTCCTGAAAAAACGGCATCAATAAAAGGCAAGGAGTATAAACTAGGCGAGTACATAGATATGATG
>JAFDWZ010000008.1 GCA_018268195.1 Bacteroidota bacterium
TTTAAAATCCTTCAGCCTTGTTCTTACCCTTTGCTCAGCGTTTTCTCTTACGGCACAGGTATTTATAAAAACAGCATCTGCCTCGCTCAATTCTCCCGTAGTTACAAATCCTTCTTTGGCCAATATGGAAGCAACAATCTCACTGTCAGAAAAATTCATCTGGCAGCCATAACTTTCAAGGTAAAGTTTTCGCTTACCTTCAGAAATGGTTCCCTCAAGGATAGTGGCTTCACCCTGTCTGCTTTCGTCAATTTGTTTTAATCCTGTTTGCATCGTTAAATTTTGTTTGGCTTTACGGAAGATTTATTATTAACAAAAAAAATGAAATTATGACAACCGTTTTACCTCTGAATAATCAGGCAAAAGTACTTTAAAATCCGGATGCATACAAATGTTCATTTCAACAAACCATTTGGAAATAACGAAATGAAATGATTTAATTTGCGCCCTCTAAAAGAAAACGATGGCAGATAATTTAGTGATAGTTGAATCACCGGCAAAGGCAAAAACGATAGAAGGTTTCCTTGGAAAAGATTTTATTGTTAAGTCAAGTTATGGGCATGTACGCGATTTGGCAAAGGCAAATAATGGTGTCATCATCGAAAAAAATTTCGAACCACTTTATGAGATTAGTGAAGACAAGGAAAAGGTTATAAATGAACTTACCAAATTATCCAAAAAAGCAAAAACGGTTTGGTTGGCAACGGATGAAGACCGTGAGGGAGAAGCTATATCATGGCACTTGTCAGAAGTTTTGGGGCTGAAGGAAAATGCTACTAACCGTATTGTGTTTCATGAAATTACCAAGGATGCAATATTAAATGCTATAAAATCGCCACGTAAAATTGACAAGCATCTCGTAGATGCACAGCAAGCACGAAGAATTCTCGACCGTTTAGTGGGTTTTGAGCTTTCGCCTATATTATGGAGAAAGGTCAAACCATCATTATCTGCCGGTAGGGTACAGTCGGTTGCTGTTAGGTTGATAGTAGAGCGTGAGCGTGATATTGAAGCATTTAAAGTGGATTCATTTTACAGGGTGGTAGCCAACTTTATTGTAAAAGATAAAAGCGGCAATGTAAGCCTTTTGAAAGCTGAACTGGATAAAAAATTTAAGACAGAAAAGGAGGCATCCGCCTTTCTTGAAAAACAAAAGGATGCCGAATTTACCATTGAATCGCTTGAAAAGAAACCGGCAACACGCAAACCTTCTGCACCATTTACTACTTCTACTTTGCAGCAGGAAGCTTCAAGGAAATTAGGATTCGCTGTAGCCACAACCATGAGCATTGCTCAGAAGTTGTACGAAAGCGGAAAAATAACCTACATGCGTACTGACTCTGTAAATTTATCAGAGCAGGCACTTGACAATGCTGCTAAAGAAATTAAATCCAATTACGGTGGTGCCTATCATCAGCAACGGCAATATCAAACCAAGTCAGCATCAGCACAGGAAGCACACGAAGCTATACGACCAACCAGCTTCAGCCGTTCGGTAATCAGCGGAAGCCCCGGTGAACAGCGTTTATATGAATTGATTTGGAAACGAGCTATAGCTTCACAAATGGCTGATGCCCGGTTGGAAAGGACTATCGTAAAGGTGGTTACCAACAAATCATCTGAAAAATTTGTGGCAACAGGTGAAGTAATCATATTTGATGGATTCCTTAAAGTATATATGGAGTCAACCGATGATGATAATGAAGAAGAGAATGATACCCTATTACCACCGATGGTTGTAGGTCAGAAATTAGGTTACGAAAATATCACCGCCACACAAAGATTTACTCAGCCTCCGGCACGTTTTACCGAGGCAAGTCTTGTGAAAAAACTGGAAGAATTGGGTATAGGCCGACCCTCTACCTATGCACCAACCATATCAACCATACTAAAACGTGGTTATGTGATAAAAGAAGAGCGATCAGGCAAAGAGCGTCCCTATATTGTTCTTGAATTGAAAGCAGATAAGCTGAAAACTATTCCTAAGACCGAAATTACAGGCGCAGAAAAAAATAAAATTTATCCTACCGATACCGGTGTGGTGGTGAACGACTTTTTAGTTGAGTATTTTGGCGATATTCTCGATTTTAATTTCACTGCTGAAATTGAAAAGGAATTTGATGAGATAGCGGAAGGAAAAATGAAATGGAATAAAATGATTGCAGATTTTTATAAGCCATTTCATAAGAACGTAGAAAATACCATTGAAAAAAGTGAGCGTGCTACCGGTGAACGTGAATTAGGTAAAGACCCTAAAACAAAACGTAAAGTTATTGTGCGCCTCGGACGATTTGGCCCTATGGCCGAAATAGTTGCTGAAAAGGAAAGCGACACACCGTTATATTCAAGCCTTCAGAAAGGGCAACGCCTGGAGACGATTACATTAGAAGAAGCACTTGAGCTATTCAAACTGCCACGCCAGTTGGGTGAGTATAAAGGCAAAGAAATTGTGGTTAACAATGGCAGATACGGACCTTATATTAAATATGGAGAAGAGTACATTTCTCTTCCCAAAGAAGAAGATCCGGTAACAATTGATTTGGATAGCATCAAGAGTATTATTGATGGGCCTCGTCTGCCAAGAGCATTAGGTGCCTACCAAGGACAGGATATTATCATTAACAAAGGACGCTTTGGTCCTTATATTAAATATGGAAGTGATTTTATTTCACTTCCCAAGGGAGAAGATCCTTTGGAAATAGAATTGGAAACGGTTATAGAAATACTGAAAAAACCAAGGCTCCCAAGAAATGTTGGAGTACATGATGGGGTAGAAGTGATTATTGCCAAAGGAAGGTTTGGTCCCTATATTAAATACGGTGAATTATTTGTTGCACTAAAAAAGACGGACGACCCATTTGAGGTAACATTAGACAGACTGGTAGAGTTGATTGAAGAGAAAAAGTCGGGAGTGAGTGGAAAAACAACCTCAGGTGCTGCAAAATCTTCTAAAGGAAGTAAAACTTCGAAAAGTAGTGCAACATCTACAAAAGCAAAAACGGCAGCAAAAAAGAAAGCTCCTGTAGCAAAGAAAAAAGCCCCTGTAGCAAAGAAGAAAGCTGCACCAACAGCAAAAAAGAAAACATCGAAATCGAGTAAGAAATAAGAATGAATATCAGTGATTTTTTAAGACCTATTTCGCAGGAGGTTATTGACAATTTTAGCCAGGCACCTCCCGACTCATTATGGGCTATTGCTGAAAAATTTACAGAGGCTTCTCATTTCCCGTTTTTAAATAACACCAAAATTGCCATTGTAGGTATTGACGAAAACAGAGGGGCAGCTTCTGATTATGATGTGACAAATGCCTCTGATAACATCAGAAAGAAACTGTATGAGTTGAAATTTCACGGCAATAAAGTGCAGATTGCTGACCTGGGAAATATAGTACTTGGAGTTACTCTTGAAGACACTCATGCAGCTCTGACAGAAATTATTATTTCCTTGGTGCAGGCTAAAATTATTCCTGTGATAATTGGCGGTAGCCAGGATTTAACGGTTGCGCATTATAATGCCTATAAAAAATTAGATCAGATTATCAATATGGTAGGAGTTGATCCGCGATTTGACTTAGGTTTGCCTTCAGAACCATTGAGTTCCATCACCTGGCTTGGAAATATTGTAATGGACCAGCCCAACCATTTATATAATTACAGCAATATTGCACACCAAACTTATTTCGTGGGCGACTATGCTGTAAATATGATGGACAATCTCTACTTTGATACATATAGGCTGGGTGCGGTTAACGAGGATATTCGTGAAATAGAACCTATTGTAAGAAATGCTGATGTGCTGACAGTTGATTTATCAGCCATAAGATACAGCGATGCAACAGGTGTTGTTAAACCTTCACCAAATGGCCTTGACGGTGAAGCAATATGCCAGATTATGTATTATTCAGGCATGAGCGACAAACTCGAGGGAATTGGCATTTATGAATATGTGCCCGGAAAAGATAGGGAAGGAATGACTGCCACATTAATCGGGCAGATGATATGGTATTTTATTGAAGGGTTTAGCAACAGAAAAAATGATTTACCTGACAGCAGCAGTGCACAATTTACCGTTTATAAGATAGCACTGAGAGAAAATAGTGATGAAATTCACTTTCTGAAAAGTAATGTAACCGGTCGTTGGTGGATGGAAGTGCCTCTGAGCAAGGCTAAACGTAAATTAGACAGACATCAGCTTGTACCTTGCAGTTATGACGATTATCAGAAGGCTTGCCGGAACGAAATACCGGAACGATGGTGGCAGGCTTTGAAAAAATTATCTTAATTGTACTGAATATTAACGCATTTATTGAAACAAAAAACTTAGGTTTGTAAGTAATTTCTTTTTTTGCTTACTTTACGGCCTTAAAAATTGAACAGACGTCAAATTAATTATCAACCTGAATAGTATATGAAGAGACTTTTAACGGTCGTAGCTACTCTTGCAGCCTCAGCAACTTTTGCGCAACAGGATCCGCAATTTTCACAAAACATGTATAACCGACTATTCCCTAATGCAGGGTATGCAGGTACCAGCGAAGCAATTTGCGGTACGCTGATATATCGTGATCAATGGGATAAATTTGGTGGAGGCCCAAAGACAGCAGTTTTTGGAATTGATGCACCGGTAAATGTTTTACATGGTGGCTTAGGACTTTCTGTGCTGACTGACCATCCGCTGAATCAGAAAAATCTGGATATTAAATTATCATATTCATACCATCTGGATTTAGGTGCCGGTAAATTGGGCATAGGTCTTAGTGCCGGACTTTTGCAACGTGGCTATGGAAACGACTTTAACGCTATAGACCCCGATGATCCATTGGTGAAATCAGGTACCGGTTCAAAATTTGATTTGGGTGCAGGGTTATATTATAACACCGATAAGTTTTATGTCGGAGCATCAGCAACCCACCTCACCGGAGGGAAAATTGAATATTCCGATAATGCAAAAGTTGAAGTGAACCCCCATTACTATTTTATGGGAGGAATTAATTTCAACCTGACACCATCTCTTAAATTAGTACCATCGCTGTTTGTGAAATCAGACGCTAAAGAAACGCAGGCTGATATAAATGCAAACCTGCATATTAAAGACAGAGTTTGGGTGGGTGCATCATATCGCTTACAAGATGCCGTTGTTGTAATGGCAGGAATCAATATTATTGACAACCTTAAATTGGGATATTCTTATGACATCACCACCTCTAAGTTGAAAGGATATCACAGCGGAACACACGAAATTATGTTGGGTTATTGCTATCAGATAAAACCAAAGGTGATTCCGGTATTAAGAAATGTAAGATTCCTCTGATTTAAGATATTTATTGTTAATTAGTAACCTATCTTTGAAAAGCAGAGTATAAACAAGTTAGTATTTAAGCATATATATCAAGATAATATTTCCCAAATAATAACGTTTTAACCACGCATTCTCCAGTTACTAAACAGGTATAAAATGAGAAAATTAATCTTCCCATTCTTCGCAATTATTTTATTAAGCAGTTGCGGAGGAGGTAACAAAGGCCAGTTGGTTGGTGCACTCGACCGTGAGCGCTGGTATCAGGCTGATCCGTATGGAATGGTATTTATTCCATCAGGCTCCTTCAATATGGGTCCAAGTGATCAGGACGTGCCTTACGCTATGGTAGCGCAAAGCAAAACCGTTTCTGTTCATGCATTTTATATGGACAATACGGAGATCACCAATAATGAATACCGTCAGTTTGTAGAGTGGGTGCGCGACTCTTTAGCTCATCGTTTGATTGGAGGAGACCATTTAATTGAAGAAGGAGAATATGGCGAAAGAATTAACTGGAGGAAAAAAATTAAGTGGGATGATGAACAAAATGTTGAAACACTAGCAGAGTTATTCCTTCCTGAAAGTGAGCGTTTTTACAGACGTAAAGAAATTGATTCACGTAAATTGAACTTTGAATACTATTGGGTTGATTTGAAAGAAGCAGCTCAGAAATCAAACCGTGAACAAGGTATGACTGACCGTTCTGTATTCATCAAGAAAGATATTATCAATGTATATCCTGATACCTTAGCTTGGATACACGATTACACCTATTCGTTTAATGATCCGGTAACCAACATGTATTTCTGGCATCCGGCTTATGATGATTATCCTGTAGTAGGTGTTACTTGGAAACAAGCAAGAGCATTTTGCGTATGGAGAACTCAACTGCTGAACAGTTATCTTCAATCTAATGGCGAATCATTTGTACAAGATTTCCGTCTCCCTACAGAATCAGAGTGGGAGTATGCTGCACGCGGAGGACATGATTTAGCTCCTTATCCATGGGGTGGTCCTTATATCCGCAACAGCCGTGGTTGCTTCCTTGGTAACTTTAAACCAATGCGTGGAAATTATCAGGATGACGGAGGATTTTACACTGTAAAAGTTACTTCTTACTGGCCCAATGACTATGGCTTGTACTGTATGTCAGGAAACGTGGCCGAATGGACGAGCAATGCTTATGACGAATCAGCTTATAACTTTACACATGACCTGAATCCTGATTATTCTTACGATGCAAAAGATTCAGATCCGGTAGCGTTAAAACGTAAAGTTATTCGTGGTGGATCATGGAAGGATGTAGGATATTTCCTTCAGACAGGTACCAGATCTTACGAGTATCAGGACACTGCAAAATGCTATGTTGGATTCCGTTGTGTGATGTCATTCTTAGGACGTGACAAGGCAGACTTCTAAAACAAAATTTAATTTCATTAACAAACCAAATATTCAAATTTAACAACAACCAATTAAAATTTAAAAATCAATTATGGGATTAGCTGAACTTACATCAGGTAAAGGGTACAAAAACTTTATGGCCAAACTTTATGGTTTAGGAGCATCAGTAGTACTTGTAGGAGCATTATTTAAAATTCAGCACTGGGAAGGTGCAGGCATCATGCTTACTATCGGTCTTTTGACCGAGGCGGTTATTTTCTTTTTCTCTGCATTTGAACCACTTCACGAAGAAACAGATTGGTCACTCGTATATCCTGAACTTGCAGGTATGCACGACCCAAGCAGCTCGAAAGATAAAAAGAAGAAAGCTGATCCTGTAGCACAGGCTTTAGACAAAATGCTTTCTGACGCAAAAGTTGGCCCTGATTTAATTGCCAGCCTTGGTACAGGTCTTAAAACTCTAGGCGAAAACACCGCAAAAATGTCTGACCTTAGCAATGCTTCTGTAGCAACTAATGAGTATGTGAAAAATGTGAGTGCAGCTACTAAGTCAGTAGGCGAACTTTCAGTTTCCTATCAGAAGGCATCACAGGCAATGAGCAGTCTTTCAACAGCAAGTGATGATGTTAAGATGTACAATGAACAAGTACAACTTGCAGGCAAAAATTTAGGAGCACTTAATGCAGTATATGAACTGCAACTTCAGGATTCAAATAGTCATCTTAAGCAGACTTCAAAATTCTATGATGGCATTAATCAATTAATGGCTAACCTTAACGAATCTTTGGACGATACGAAGAAATATAAGGATGAAGTATCGAAACTTGCTAAGAACCTTAGCTCATTGAATACAGTTTATGGAAACATGCTGTCTGCAATGAACCTGAATCCAAATAAATAATAGAAAATAATTCATTTAACCAACCAATTTTATTTAGAAATATTAAACTATGGCGAGTGGTAAACTGACACCGCGGCAGAAGATGATTAACTTGATGTATCTCGTGTTAACAGCTCTGCTTGCGCTTAACGTTTCGAAAGAAATTATTAACGCGTTTCTTACAATAGATGAGGGTATAACAGCTTCTAATAAAAACGTTATCAAAAAAAATCAGCAGGTAATGGATGCTTTTGCAACAGCAGCACAGTCTGATGCAGTAAAAGCAAAACCTTTTCAGGAAAAAGCCCAGGAAGTACATAAAGCATCTGATGATCTTTATAAATACATGGAAGACCTGAAAGATGAAATGGTACGTAAAGTAGAAGGATTAGCACCTAATGCTCCCGTTCCTGCTCCTGCAGATATCAAAAAGAATGATGATTATGATATATCAACATTGGTGATGTGCGGAGATAAACAGGATGGTAAAGGCTTTAAAGGAACTGAGCTTAAGAAGAAACTTGAAGATTTCAAGACAAAACTTAGCGGGTTTGTTGAAGACCCAAACTTAAAATCGCAAATCAATGAGTTGATAAACCTCAAAGATCCGGATCCGAAAAGCAAATTAGCTACAGAAGAAAAAAAGAAAACATGGGAAATGGCAACATTTTACCATACTCCTATTGTGGCAACTCTTGCAATGTTAAGTAAGTTACAGTCTGACGTTAAAACAGCTGAATCGCAGGTTAACAATTATCTGCTTTCACAGATTAATGCCAAGGATATGAAATTTACTGATGTAGAGCCTAAAGTTGTTGCTCCTACCAGTTATGTTCTCACAGGTCAGGATTATAAAGCAGACGTATTTCTTGCAGCTTTCAATAAAAGTTCTGATGCAGAAATTTTAGTAGGAGGGAAACCACTCTCTGTAGAAAACGGAATGGGAAAATATGTAGATCGTCCAAGTTCGGAAGGTATCAAGAAATGGGGTGGAGTTATCAGAGTGAAAGACCCTGTTGATCCTACCAAGGTAAAGGATTATCCTTTTGAAGCAGAATATATTGCTGCAAAACCTGCAGCTGTTATTTCTCCTACCAAAATGAACGTGTTTTATATTGGTCCTGACAACCCGGTATCTATTTCTGTACCCGGAGTACCCAATAATAAAGTATCTGCTTCAATATCAGGTGGAGGAGGAACGCTTTCAAAAGACCCTAAAGGTACAGGTGCTGACTATATAGTAAAAGTAACCACTCAGGGAGAAGCAACTATTTCTATCACAGCTGATATGGATGGAAAGAAAATCAATATGGGTGCAATGAAATTTCGTGTAAAAAGAGTTCCTGATCCTGTAGCTAAAATTGCAGGTAAAAAAGAAGGGCCTATGCAGAAAAATGCACTGATGGCACAAAGTGCTATTATAGCTGAATTGGAAAATTTTGATTTCGAAATTTACTATAAAGTTACCAAGTTCAAAATGTCATTATACCCTAAAGGTAAAGACCCGGTTGAATTGGAAAGCAGCAGTAACATTATTAGTCCAGCAATGAAGGCTGCACTTGGAAAAGCAAGAGCAGGTGATAAGGTTTACTTTGAATATATCAAGGCTGTTGGACCTGATGGAGGAACTCGTAGCATTTCAGGTATTAACTTTACATTACAATAAGAAGTCATATCATAAAAACAATAAGCAAGGAGGGTAAAATGAAAAAGTTTCTGGTTCTTACTGCGATAATGTTCATTGCCTTGTGCATTAAATCGAATGCTCAGAATGTATTGGACGGAGTATATGTGAAAGAACATAATCCTACACGTCAGGTGATTCCGTATGCATTCCTCAGAGAGGCAGATGTAATGTGGGCTAAGCGTGTATGGGAAGTAATTGACCTGAAGCAAAAAATAAATCTGCCATTGCGTTTCCCCCGTGAAGGTGATACCAAGGACAGAAAAAGTCTCATTGAGGTAATTATGGATGCTATTCAGGAAGGATCTTTAACAGCATATAATTACACAGATGACGAGTTTACTACTCCTATGACAATGGAAGAATTTAAAAAGATAGGTAATGCCGGTATGGACACGATTCAGATTGTGGATCCGGATCCACCTTATCTTACCAGAGATTCTGCCATTGAACGTGTGTTTTCAAGAGATAAAGTAGTTGCCTATCGTATCAAGGAAGACTGGTTTTTTGATAAACAACGCTCCGTAATGGAATGTAGAATTTATGGAATTGCACCACTGATGCTTGCTGAAGATGAGAACGGAAATGTGAGAGAAGGAAATATTCTGAAGCCAATATTCTGGATTTACTATCCTGAAGCACGTAAACTGTTTGTGAATGCTGAAGCGTTTAATCGTGAGAATGATTCCGAGCGCAGAACTTTTGATGATATCTTTCAGAAGAGAATGTTCAACAGTTATATCATTAAAGAATCTAACGTTTATAACAGACGTATAGAAGATTATAAAACAGGATTAGATGCTTTATTGGAAGCTGACAGAATAAAAACACAGATCATCAACCTCGAACATGATATGTGGGAATATTAAGTATTCCGGAAAATTAATTTAGTAAAGAGGCGGTCTGGATTCCAGACCGCCTCTTTCGTTATATAACACTTAGCGCATCATCAAAGGCCTGATTAATTCCTGAAATGTTTTTTCCGCCTGCAGTAGCGTAAAATGCCTGACCACCACCACCACCATCAATATGTTTTGATATTTTTCTGATGATATCTGCGGCATTCCATTTGCGCTCCTGAACCAGATTGTCGGAGAGTATAAGAGAAAGCATGATTTTGTCCTTAGAAGTAAATGCTAAAAGGATAAATGCATTCTGCAATTGATTGCGCATTTCGAATGAAATGTTTTTTACCGCATCAGCATGATCTAATTCAATTTTTTCTGCTATAACGTTTATTCCGTTTTTAATCTGAACTTTCTTCAGCAACTCCGCTTTTAGATGTTGTGCTTTTTCATGAACCATTTCGTTCAGTTGTTTTTGCAACTGTTCGTTTTCATCTATCAGACTTTTGACTTTAACTACAACGTCTTTTGGATGTTTCAGCGTGTTCTTGATTGCATTAAGTTGTTCAATCTGTGAGTCAATATATTTTTCGGCACCCGAAGATGTGAATGCTTCAATACGTCTTACACCTGCAGCAACAGCACTTTCGCTTACAACTTTAAAAAGACCTATTTGCCCTGTTGCCTTAACATGTGTGCCACCGCAAAGTTCCATACTGTATTTCGGGTCAAAGGTGATTACCCGTACAAAATCACCATATTTTTCGCCAAACAAAGCTGTTGCTCCCATTGCTTTGGCTTGTTCAATGGGTATGTTTCTTTTTTCGTCTAATAAAATATTTTCACGAATTTTTTCATTTACCAGGTATTCTATTTGCTGAATTTCTTCGTCAGTAACCTTAGCAAAATGCGAAAAATCAAATCGTGTATATTGGTCATTTACCAGGGAGCCTTTCTGTGCTACATGCGGCCCTAATATTCTTTTCAGAGCAGAGTGCATAAGGTGTGTAGCACTGTGATTGGAAGTGATTAACTTTCTTCTGTCTGAATTTACCTGAGCCTTAAATGTAGAAGTTAAGTCTGCAGGAAGTTTATCAACGATATGAATTATCAGGTTGTTCTCTTTTTGTGTGTCAGTTACAGGAATTTTCTCTGCTCCGGATTCAAGAACTCCTATGTCGCCTACCTGTCCGCCACTTTCAGCATAAAAGGGAGTAACATTGAGCACAATCTGATATTGTGTTTTGTTTTTTGTTTTAATTTTTCTGTACTTTACAATATGCGATTCGCAGTTTAAAGAATCATATCCTATAAACTGAGTTTCATCATCTGTAAGTACTACCCAATCATCCGTATCAACAGCCGAAGCAGCGCGCGAGCGTTCTTTTTGTTGTTCAAGACATTTATGAAATTCATCCATGTCCACAGTCATATTTCGCTCACGTGCTATGAGTTGTGTGAGGTCAATAGGAAAGCCATAGGTATCGTAAAGTTCAAATGCAAAGGCACCATCAACAGTTCTATTAGAATATTGATCAAACCGTTTGATTCCTGTTTCAAGTGTTCGGAGAAAGGATAGTTCTTCTTCGCGAATTACTTTCTGTACAAAATCTCTTTGCGCATCAAGTTCGGGAAACACTTCTTTAAACTGATCAGCAATTAAGGGTGTGAGCCTGTTGAGGAAAGGGTCTTTAATGTTTAAAAATGTAAAGGCATAACGAACGGCTCTTCTCAATATTCTGCGAATGACGTAACCTGCCTTGGTGTTGGAAGGTAATTGTCCGTCAGCAATGGTAAACGCAATGGCTCGTATGTGATCGGCCATAACCCTCATGGCTATATCTGTTTTTTCATTGCTTCCGTATTTTATTCCGCAAATCGATTCGATGTAATTGATGGTTGGCTGGAAAACATCGGTATCGTAATTGGATTGTTTTTGTTGTATTGCCATACACAGCCTTTCGAATCCCATACCTGTGTCCACATGTTTTGCAGGAAGTTTTTCGAGCGACCCATCAGCCTTACGGTTAAACTCCATAAATACATTATTCCATATTTCAATCACCAGCGGATGTCCGGAGTTTACTATTTGTTTTCCATCGGTTTTTTTTCTTTCATCATCCTGTCGCAGGTCAATATGTATTTCAGAGCAGGGGCCACAAGGGCCGGTATCTCCCATTTCCCAGAAGTTATCTTTCTTATTCCCCATTAAAATGCGGTCTTCAGGAATGTGTTTTTTCCAGCAGTTGAAAGCTTCCTGATCCAAAGGCAGATTTTCTTTTTTATCTCCTTCAAAAACGGTTACATATAGTCTGTCTTTCGGAAGTTTATAGACATCTGTCAGCAACTCCCAAGCCCAGGCAATTGCTTCCTCCTTAAAATAATCGCCAAAACTCCAGTTGCCCAACATTTCAAACATAGTGTGATGATAGGTGTCAACACCCACTTCTTCAAGATCATTATGCTTGCCTGAAACGCGAAGGCATTTTTGAGTATCTGCAACACGCTTGTATTTGGCAGGTTGGTTGCCTAAAAACCAGTCTTTAAACTGATTCATGCCCGCATTGGTAAACATCAGGGTTGGGTCGTTCTTTACCACTATAGGAGCAGAGGGAACAATGTGATGTTGCTTAGAAGCAAAAAAATCAAGGAATGTTTTACGGATTTCTGAAGATGTCATGTACCTGATACTAAAAATTAAAAACTTAATGACTTTTGGTCAATATTGTGTGAAATTAAAATGTGATTAATGTATGATAAATAATGAATGCATATATTTGCTAACAGCGTCACAAAAATACATTTTAACAAGATGGCAAAAGCCAAATATTATTTTAATACCCATTCACTGAAATATGAAAAGGTGATAGTGCCTTTCAGGCGAAGGTTTTTGGGTGTGTTGGGATGGCTTGCAACAGCTTTGGTATTTAGTTCCATAATTATTGCTCTGGCGTATCAGTTTTTAGATTCGCCTAAGGAGAAGCAACTGAAACGCGAAATAGGTGTGATGTCTCTTCAGTATGAAATTCTGCAGCAGCGAATGAGCATGATGGAGAAAGTAATGAAAGACCTTCAGCAGAATGATGATAATATTTATAGGGTGATTTTTGAGGCCGATCCCATTCCTCAAAGTGTGAGGCAGGCAGGTTATGGTGGAGTTGAACGTTACAAAATTCTGAAAGGGTATGATAATTCTTCCCTCATCATTGAAACTACCAAACAATTAGATAATCTGATGAGGCAGGCTTATGTTCAATCCAAATCTTTTGATGAAGTATTTGAAATGGCAAAGAATAAGAAGGAACTATTGGCATCCATACCGGGAATTCAACCTGTTAGCAATAAAGATTTAACCAAAATTGCCTCTGGATTTGGTTACAGAATTCACCCTATTTATAAGACAAGTAAGTTGCATACAGGCTTAGATTTTGCTGCACCTACAGGAACAGAAATATATGCTACAGGAAATGGAGTTGTTGAAAAGGTGGAACGGGAAGGACGAGGGTATGGTAACAATGTAGAAATTAATCATGGATTTGGCTATGAAACATTGTACGCCCACATGAGCAGAATTATTGTACGTCCCGGACAAAAGGTTATAAGAGGCCAGATAATAGGATTTGTAGGAAGCACAGGAAGCAGTACAGGACCGCATTGCCACTACGAAGTTATTAGAAATGGCAATAAAATAGATCCGATTAATTACTTCTTTAATGACCTCTCACCGGAACAATATGAACAGGTGTTGGAAATTTCTTCAAAATATAATCAATCATTCGATTAAATTTGCGTACAACTCTGTCGGATTGATAAAATGCAGGATGACGATTTAAATATAGAAAAACTCTATTACAGTATTGGTGAGGTGGCTGCCATGTTTCAGGTTAATGCTTCGCTACTTCGCTTTTGGGAAAAAGAGTTTACAATTTTAAATCCAAGGAAAAATACAAAGGGCGACAGACATTATACTCAAAAAGATATTGAATCATTCAGAGTTATTTATCAGTTGGTGAAAGAAAAGGGTTTTACCTTGAATGGTGCAAAACAATACCTCAAAGGCCATAAGAAGGCTGAGATTGCCGCTGAAACTACCGATTCGTCTGTGCAGATAAAAGAATCACTGCAAAGCCTGAAACAATTTTTGCAGGAAATAAAAAACAAGATTTAGAAATTTACTTTGGAGATACGTTTTATATAATTTAAAAGCAGAACGATCTTTAATCAAGCTTAAGCACAGCAAGAAATGCCTGTTGTGGGATTTCTACACTTCCTACCTGACGCATCCGTTTTTTACCTTCTTTTTGTTTTTCCAGGAGTTTACGTTTTCGCGAAATATCACCTCCGTAACATTTGGCAGTAACATCTTTTCTGATGGCCTTTACCGTTTCGCGAGCTATAATTTTTGCACCGATACTTGCCTGGATAATGATTTCAAATTGCTGACGTGTGATGAGTTCTTTTAATTTTTCGCAAATCTTTTTTCCGAAGGTATATGAGTGGTCGCGGTGTATAAGTGCCGACAGAGCATCTACCGGTTCGCCATTTAGTCGGATATCTAATTTAACAAGGTCGCTGGTCTGATAGCCTATAGGATGATAGTCAAAAGATGCATATCCTTTAGAAACAGATTTCAGTTTGTCGTAAAAGTCGAAAACAATTTCGGCAAGTGGCATTTCAAACATCAGTTCCACACGATCGGTGGTAAGATAATTCTGACCTGTTATCACTCCGCGTTTGTTGATGCAAAGTGTCATGATGGAGCCTATAAATTCAGACTTGGTGATAATTTGAGCTTTGATGTATGGCTCTTCAATACGCTCCATCTTACTGGGGTCGGGGAAATCACTTGGGTTGTGAATTTCATATTGGTCGCCATTGGTCAGATAAGCTTTGTATGACACGTTGGGTACGGTAGTAATTACCGTCATGTTAAATTCGCGTTCGAGGCGCTCCTGAATAATTTCCATGTGCAGCATACCTAGGAAACCGCAACGGAAACCAAACCCAAGTGCTGCTGATGATTCAGGTTCAAAAACTAAAGAAGCATCATTGAGTTGTAATTTCTCCATGGACGAACGAAGCTCTTCATAGTCTTCGGTATCTACCGGATAAATTCCGGCAAAAACCATAGGTTTTACATCTTCAAAACCGGCTATGGCTTCCGTACATGGATTTTCCAATGTAGTTATGGTATCACCCACTTTTACTTCTTTGGCATTTTTAATACCGGTGATGATGTAACCTACATTTCCGGTGCCTATGGTTTTCATAGGAAATTTTTCAAGTTTCAAAATGCCTATTTCTTCAGCAATGTAGTCATTATCTGTAGCAACAAACTTTACTCGTTCTCCACTTTTTATTTCACCTTCAATCACTTTAAAATAGGCGATAATACCTCTGAAAGAGTTGTAAACTGAGTCGAAAATTAATGCTTTTAAAGGGGCTTTAGGATTTCCTTTGGGAGCCGGTATGCGATGAACAATTTCCTTTAAGATTTCATGTACGCCCATTCCTGTTTTACCACTTGCGGCCATGATTTCTTCGCGCTTGCATCCTAATAAATCCACTATCTGATCCTTCACAAGTTCAGGTTCGGCACTAGGAAGGTCAATCTTGTTCAATACAGGAATGATGGTAAGGTCATGCTCCAGAGCCAAATAAAGATTGCTGATGGTTTGCGCCTGAATACCTTGAGCGGCATCTACAATTAACAGTGCTCCTTCGCAGGCCGCAATGCTCCGCGATACTTCGTACGAAAAATCAACGTGTCCGGGGGTATCAATCAGGTTGAGGGTATATTTTTTTCCGTCCAGCGTATAATCCATCTGGATGGCGTGGCTTTTTATGGTAATACCTCTTTCGCGCTCAAGGTCCATGTCGTCCAGTACCTGCGCCTGCATTTGTTGTTTACTCAGTGTGTTGGTATATTCCAAAAGGCGATCGGCAAGTGTGCTTTTACCATGATCAATATGGGCGATGATGCAAAAATTTCTGATATTTTCCATTGGATTGCAAAAATAGCTTTTTTCCACTCAGCGTAAGAGATTTCTATTGCTGTTTAATAAAAAAATATTGGAAATTATACTGCTTCATGAACTCTTTTTCAGGAACAGGATGTGTTCAATTTTGAAATGTGGACAGATTAGGAGAATTTAGCTGCCTGTATGAATAGTTTTTACGGGTTGATTAGGAGTATGCGGCAAAAGTTTATGGTTTTGGCAATAGTGTTGGGAGCTATGTTGGGGTTTAATTACTGTTCAACAGAAAAAAAACCTGCATGGCCAATACTTAGCAGCTATGCGAGCCTGAATGATACGGTCAAGTACGTAGGAAAGGAAACCTGCCAAAGCTGTCATGCTGATATATATGAATCCTTTATGCATACAGGAATGGGGATGTCATTTGATGTTGCAACACATAAAAAATCATCGGCAGAATTTACACATGCGGTAATTTTTGATAAGTACAGAGATTTTTATTATCATCCTTATTGGAAAGATGATTCACTGCATTTACTTGAATATCGTTTGCAAGGAAGGGATACGATTTACCGTCAGGATGTAACCATTAGTTATATCATTGGTTCAGGACAGCACACCAATTCGCATATTATTAGCACCAACGGTTACCTCAATCAGGCTCCTGCAACATTTTATACCCAGAAGGGAGAGTGGCATTTGCCTCCGGGATTTGAAGACGGGCACAATACCAGGTTCTCACGTATCATAGGTCTTGAATGTATGTCGTGCCATAACAGCTATCCTGATTTTGTGATGGGATCTGAAAATAAATTCAGAAAAGTTGAAACAGGAATAGGTTGTGAGCGATGCCATGGTCCGGGTGAATATCATGTGCAACAAAAAATGTCAGGCTTGGTAGTGGATACAGCCACAGCTATTGATTACTCCATTGTAAATCCTGCAAAACTTTCTATCAATTTGCAGTTAGATGTTTGTCAGCGTTGCCATTTGCAGGGTAATGCAGTGCTGAATAGTGGAAAATCGTTTTATGATTTTAAGCCGGGGATGAAACTCAGTGATGTGATGAATGTGTTTACTCCCGTTTATGATGGACGAAGCAGCGAACATATCATGGCATCGCATGTGGAAAGGCTGAAACAGAGCAGGTGTTTTATTGAAACTACGCGTCAGGTAGAACAACAGAAGGGATTTGAAAAACTTTTGAAACCTTATAGCAAGGCGCTCACCTGTGTTACCTGTCATAATCCGCATGTGAGTGTGAAAGTTACAGAAAAGGAACACTTTAATAATGTATGTAAAAATTGCCATGGTCCGGAGCGGACAGAGTGTACTGAAAAAACAGAAGTGCGTCTTGCAGCAGCTGATAATTGTGTGAGTTGCCATATGCCTTTTTCGGGCACAACAGATATACCGCATGTGAGCGTACATGATCATAAAATAAGTATTCCTCATCCTGAACTGAAACAGAGTGAAAAAGTGTTCAAGGGAATAGCCTGCATCAACAATCCATCAGCAGATGCACTTACCAAAGCCAGAGCATTCGCATTGTACTTCGAAAAATTTGATTTCGATAAGTCGGTATTGGATTCAGCATTAAAATACATTCCGCACAATACCGTGCAGCAGCGTTCGGCTAATGCTACCGATTTAATACATGTGTGGTATTTGCGTAGTGATTTTAATAGCATTGCCTCCTTACTCGCAGAGAATCCTGACTTGCTTGAACGTTACCATTCTCAGAGTTATTCAAATTCAGATGCATGGACTTGTTATCGCATAGGAGCTGCAATGCAAGGGTTGAATAAATTAAATGAAGCTCTGAAGTTTTATCAACGCGCAGTGCAACTGGCCCCTTATCATCTGGATGTACTCAACAAATATGCTATTGTGCTTTCAGCAACAGGTAATGTTAAAGAAGCTAAGTATTATTTCGAAAAAATTCTGCAGGAATACCCCCGACATGTCTCTGCACTTACCAATCTGGGTTTTATATATCTCTCAGCTTATCATGATGATAAAACTGCAATCGGATATTATAACAAAGCTTTGCAATTAGATCCCGACTATCAGCCTGCACTTATGAACATGGCGGGAGTTTACGTTTTTCAAAACAAGAAAAAGGAAGCAATAAACGTTCTAGAAAAAGTAGTTAAACTTGATGCTTCAAATTTACAGGCAAAACAGTTAATACAACAATTGAAATAACATCAACTTGAAAAAAATAATTCTGATAATTTTTCTGATAGTAGCACTTGCAGCAGCAGGTGTAGCATACTATTTATATCAACAGGTTTTAGCTCCTAATGTAAGTGTCAACAAGGAGAGTGAATTTCTTTACATTCCCACTGGAAGTAATTTTAATCAGCTGGTTGATAGCCTGCAGGTTTCCGGAATAGTGCATAACATTTCATCTTTTAAATGGGTTGCCGAGAAGATGGGTTATGTCGGTAAAATAAGGCCGGGAAAATATCAACTCAGAAACGACATGAGCAATCGTGAGCTTGTGCAATTGCTGAGGTCAGGAAAGCAGGTGCCGGTAAAACTTATTTTTAATAACATAAGAACCAAACCTGACCTTGCAGGCAGAATAGGTAAACAACTGGAAGCAGACAGTACACAACTTTTACATTTATTGAATGACAGCAGTTTCATAGCGACCATGGGTTTTAATACGGATAATATTCTAAGTATGTTTATACCTAACACTTACGAAGTGTATTGGAATATGTCTGCCGAAAGTTTTATAAAGAAGATGGATGACGAATATGAGAGTTTCTGGAACAAGAGCCGTTTACAAAAGGCAAAAGATGCAGGACTTACTCCTGTACAAGTAAGTGTGCTGGCATCCATAGTGCAGTCAGAAACAAGTCGAAACAGTGAGAAAAGCACTATTGCCGGTGTGTACATGAATCGTTTGCGCAAAAACTGGAAACTGGAAGCAGACCCTACATTAATTTATGCCATGAATGATTTCAGCATCAAGCGAGTGCTGAATGAATATAAAGCTATAGATTCACCGTATAACACATATAAATATTTTGGTTTACCTCCGGGGCCAATCTGTTTACCTGAAATTTCAAGTCTCGATGCAGTTTTAAACTTTTCGTCACATGATTACATGTATTTTTGTGCCAGAGAAGATTTGAGTGGTTATCATTCATTTGCAACCGATTTAAAAACACACATGCTCAACGCCAAACGTTACCAGGCCGAACTCAACAGACGTAACATCAGAAGATGATTTAACGTAAAATATTATTTTTACCATAGCAACAAAATATGACCTTCAGACCACTAATAATATTTTTGCTTATTTTAAATTCGGCTACATTAGCTGTTGCTGATGAAGTGCCTGCATTGCTGAGGGTGAGTAGCAGTGAGCAGCCTGACACACTTGGTTATAATATTGTGCAGCAATTATCAGCAGTAACTTATGACTTGATACTTGACAACAAGGTGAAACTTTGGGATTCACCATCTAAAGATATTCAGATTACCGCATCATCACTTCAGGAAATAGAAAGGTCATCGTCCACATCTTTTAAGAATGAGGAGGTGATTTTTATTTACGAAAAATGGACACTAACCAAACGCGATGTTCAGACAACTACTATTGGGATAACATTTTCTAACAAGGATAGTCGCGGGCAAGAGGTTGCCTACGGTTACGTTGACTATAGCGAACTACAATCTTTCCTGGTGAACAAAATGATGGAAATGAATGCAAATGGCAATTATGGTGAATCGTTCGGATATTATATCGCATCTAAACGATTTGCATTTAACATGGTGCAGTTTAATGGCAAGGTAGTGCAAAGTGTTTCGGAGTCGCAATCCATTCTTCATACATTTAAGGGCAAGCGACAGTTTTATACAACCTCAGCAAATACAGGCGATGAAGAGGCTAAGATGATTACATACCGTGTAAGTTCCAAGCCTACAGAAGATACTTTGTACTCAGCCAACTCAAAACGACTTTTTAAAATGGTTGAAGATTATCTGACAACAAACAAGGAAGAGTTTTACAACCTTGGGGGAGATAAATTGCAGAATTTTGTAGGTGAAAAACAAAAGTTATATGTCACCGCAATTGAAGTAACAGAGATGTGGAAGAAAACCAGTGGTCAAATACATTATGAGCCGCGTACTGTTCGGTTTTTTGTAAATGACAGTGCGCTGAATGTGTTAACCATAAGCGAACTAACGCTGATGGATATGGAACTTGACGGTCAGAAATTTGTTCTACTTCTGTTGGATAAGAAATTCAATTATCAGATTACAAAAATCAATTCACAGATAATAAATATTCGCGATGCCATCACGTATCAGAAAGCATTGCAAACGTACAAATGGAGTCAGATTTCGGAATATGTAAAATATTATTAAACTTTAAATAAAAACTATGGCTATTAAAATTAAGTTTGGAACAGATGGATGGAGAGCAATCATTGCTCAGGACTTTACAGTTGAAAACGTAACACGTGTTGCAGAAGCAACGGCAGAATGGTTGTTGTCGAAAAATAAAAATGCAAGTGTGGTAATTGGTAACGACTGCCGCTTTGCAGGAAATTTATTTGCAGAAACAACAGCAAAGGTGATGTGCAGCAAAGGTGTGAAGGTGAAACTTGCTCCCGGATTTGTGTCAACGCCAATGGTGTCATTAGGCACCTTGCGCGAGAAAGCAGATATTGGAATCATTATTACAGCCAGTCATAATCCACCCTCTTACAACGGATTTAAACTGAAAGGCTCTTATGGAGGCCCATTGTTGCCCGCACAAGTGGCAGAGATTGAGACTATCATCAAAGACCATTCTACAGTGGATACTATCAATCTTTCTCTTGACGAATATATAAGCAAAGGACTTCTTTCGATGGTAGATTTGGAAACCATGTACATTGATCATGTAAAAGCAAACTTCGACCTTGAAGCAATAAAAAACTGCGGTCGCAAGTGGGCCTACGATGCTATGTATGGTGCTGGACAGAATGTGATGAAAAAATTATTCCCTGAAATCACAATGCTTCATTGCGAACATAACCCCGGATTCATGGGACAGGCGCCTGAACCTATTGACAAAAACCTGCAGGAATTTTCAACGTTGATAAAAACCAGAGGTGATATAGATTGCGGATTGGTGACAGATGGTGATGCTGACCGTATTGGTTTGTATGATAGCAAAGGAAATTTTGTGGATTCGCATCATATCATCTTGCTACTCATACATTATCTCTATAAGTACAAGGGAATGAAAGGAAAAGTGTGTACTGCATTTTCAACCACACCCAAGGTTCAGACCTTATGTAAACATTACGGACTGGAACTCGATGTTGTAAAAATTGGTTTCAAATACATCTGTGAAATAATGATAAAAGAAGATGTATTACTTGGTGGAGAAGAATCCGGTGGAATTGCAATTAAAGGACATATTCCTGAGAGAGATGGAATTTGGATGGGACTTGTACTATGGGAGTTTATGGCAAAATCAGGTAAATCACTCAATGAGTTAATTGAAGAAGTGTATCAGATTACCGGAAAGTTTTCATTCGAGCGCAGCGATCTTCACATCAAAGAAGAAGTGAAACAAAAAATTCTTCAGAACTGTTTAGGAAATAAGTACACCCAGTTTGGAAATTATAAAGTGCAGAGAATAGATGACCTTGATGGGTTTAAGTATTATTTTGACGACAACAACAAGGAGTGGCTAATGATTCGTGCCAGCGGTACTGAGCCGGTGTTGCGCACTTATGCGGAATCAAGCAGCAGGGAAAAGGCTTTCGATATTTTGAAAGCTTGTGAGCAGACACTTTTGTCTTAACAAATAGAGTAAGTTAATTTTAAGAGGCGGCAATGAAGGTGCTCATTGCCGCCTCTTTATGTTTGTGATGATGTGCAGAAGATGTGCAGTTTACGCATATTATACACACGCTTTTGGGTAAAACAATTATTGTGAAGGATGGATAAATGTTTCTGATTTTCCTCCCTTCATTATTAACATAACAATGTGTATTAAACTAGGAGGAGGTAGTTGAGGAAGCAGCTGTGACTGCATATTTTTAAGGAACAAAACCAAATAGACAGCATGGCAAAAAAACAAGAACGCAAAGTATTCGTACTCGATACCTCTTGCATCCTTTTCGACCACAACGCAATTGCTAATTTCAAAGAACACAACGTAGCCATTCCTATCACGGTACTCGAAGAGATTGACCGTTTTAAAAAAGGGAATGATGTCATCAACTTCGAAGCACGTGAATTTATCCGTGAGCTCGACAGAATGTCGCAGGGAGTTTCGCTTGGCGATTGGATTCCGCTGAATGGCCCTACCAAAGGAAAGTTGCGTGTGTTGATGAATGAAACAGGAAACGGAATTGATGCCAATAAAGTTTTTGGCGAACGTAAAGCCGATCATAACATCATCAATGCAGCTCTTGCTCTGAAGCATGAAACAAACGAAAAAAATATTGTTCTTGTTTCAAAGGATATAAACCTTCGGCTCAAAGCAAAATCTCTTGGTCTGCAGGCAGAAGATTATATGACCGGAAAAATTAAGGACATTGAAGGTCTTTATACCGGAAAAACAGAACTCAATAATGTTCCTAAAAAAGTAATTGATACGCTGTATCAGACGGGATATTGTAATTATAAGGATTTGGTACGTAGTAAACCTGTTGCCAACCACTATTTTATTTTAAGAAGTAAAGCTGAATCATCATCGGCACTTGCGTTTTATAATGCTTCAACAGAACGTATAGAACGGATTCAAAAAGAATCAGCTTATGGTATAAAACCCAGAAATGCAGAACAGGCCTTTGCCATGCATGCTGTGATGAATCCCAATGTTTTGCTTGTTACTGTGCAAGGTGTTGCAGGAACAGGAAAAACTCTGATAGCATTGGCATCTGCCATGCAGCAAAAAATGAATTACCGTCAGATATATCTTGCACGCCCCATTGTACCTCTCAGCAACAAAGATATAGGTTACCTTCCGGGCGATATAAAATCAAAAATCAATCCTTACATGGAGCCATTGTGGGATAATTTAAAGTACATTCAAAGTCAGTATCGTGAAACGGATAAAGAATATCAGAAAATTACGGATATGGTTGATAATGAAAAATTACATATCACACCATTGGCTTACATTCGTGGACGCAGCCTGAGTAATATTTGCTTTATTATTGACGAAGCACAAAATCTTACTCCACATGAAGTGAAAACCATTATCACCAGAGCGGGTGAAGGAACAAAAATAATTTTTACAGGAGATATCTTTCAGATAGATACACCTTATCTGGATGCACATAGCAATGGGCTTTCAAACATTATCGACAAGATGAAAAACTCACACCTGTACGCTCATATCACACTCGAAAGAGGAGAGCGAAGCGAGTTGGCCAATCTTGCCGGTAATTTGTTGTAACTGTTGAAAGTTATTTCAGTATCAACTTACCCTGTCTGATTATATTTTGACGAGTGTCCGTTAAGCGATAGAAATATATTCCGGAAGAATAAATTCTTGAATTAAGGGTATAATTTCCATTCACAGGAGTATTTAATACTTGTTGTCCGTTTATATTGAAGACAGTTAAATTCTTAATATCAGATTCAGGAGCGAATGAAAACTGAACCAAACCTTCAGATGGGTTTGGATAAATCTGTGTTTGATGGTTAGCAATTTCAATGGTACCCACAGCATCAAACTGTATGCGTATATTACTAATAAAATTAGTTGTAGAGAGATTAGTGCCTGAATTTATGGGAGAGTTTCCATAATACCTTCTTGCCTGTGTGCCGATAGTAGAAGTTGTGTAGTACCAGCGAGGAGAAACAGGAGTACTTCCTACAGCTGGTTCATAACCTTTGACAATCAGAACTTGTAAATTAAAATTGTTGTCATAAGTAAACATTGAATCTAAAAGATGTTCGCGCCAACCTGAACCAGCATCGTTAGGCCATTTCCCATTAAAAACACGAGTATAACCTGTAGTGTCACAAGTTCCTGCAGTCATAGTTGTGTTAGAAGTCTGTTTCATATAAATGGTTACATCCGCAATGGAATCAATATAAGTTCCGTCCACTCTTTGAAATCCGATTCCAGCAATGTTTCCACTCATATTTATATCAGCAGCCTGATAAATTACTTCATAAAGACAATAGTCATAACTTCGAATGATGGGGCTGAATGCGGAGATGGATGTTCCTGTTCCTACCGTAACTGTTTGAGCTGATAAGGTGCTGAAACTTATTATCAACAAAATAAAAAGTGTAAAATGTTTAATCATGTATTTTAAATTTATAATATGGTAAAGAACGTCATTATTAAAATGATGTACAATAGATTTTTGTAGATTTCACACTATTCGGCTTGTTGGATGAGGACGAGTAATAAAATAAACCTTATACTCAATTCATTGTTCTGAAATAAATTAGAATTCAGAGTATAAATTGTATTTTTGTGAGTCCAATAAAATGTAAATCATGGTAACAGTATCTGAAAAATTAGACATCAGCAAACTTAAAACTCCTACGGGTAATAAAATTTCCTGCAAAGGATGGATTCAGGAAGCAGCACTCAGAATGTTGCACAATAATCTTGACCCCGAAGTAGCCGAACGCCCCGAAGATTTAATTGTTTACGGAGGTACCGGTAAAGCAGCACGCAATGTTGAATCTTTCCATCTGATTGTGAAAGCGCTCAAAGATTTGAATGATGATGAAACGTTATTGGTACAGAGTGGAAAACCGGTAGGAATTTTGCCTACGCATAAAGATGCACCACGCGTGATTATTGCTAACAGCAATTTAGTAGGACATTGGGCAACATGGGATTATTTCCGTGAGTTGGAAGCCAAAGGATTAATCATGTATGGACAAATGACTGCAGGGAGTTGGATTTACATAGGCTCACAAGGTATTGTTCAGGGCACATATGAAACTTTTGCCGAAGTAGCACGCCAGCATTTTAATGGTACGTTAAAAAATACACTGAATGTTACCGCAGGTTTAGGTGGAATGGGAGGGGCACAGCCATTGGCCATCACCATGAATGAAGGCACGTGTCTTGCCGCTGAAATGGAAGAGTGGCGTGTGGACAAACGTATTCACACACGTTATTGCGATGAAAAATATTTAGACCTGGATAAAGCAATTGACAGAGCCGTGGAAGCAAAAAATAAAGGTGAAGCTGTATCCATAGCATATATCGGAAATGCAATTACCCTGTTAGCACGATTGATTGAAAGAAACATTATTCCTGATACGCTTACAGACCAAACCAGCGCACATGACGAACTGGTAGGATATTTTCCCGAAGGACTTACGGTGGAACAGGCAAAAGTTTTGCGCGAAAGCAATCCTGAAGATTATAAGAACAGAAGTAAGCAAAGTATGGTGAAGCATGTTCAATTAATGATTGAATTGCAGAAGAAAGGTGCCGTAACTTTTGATTACGGAAATAACCTCCGTGGACAGGCTTTTGCTATGGGCTTAAAAAATGCATTTGATTTTCCGGGATTTGTTCCTGCTTACATTCGCCCGTTGTTTTGCGAGGGAAAGGGTCCGTTCCGCTGGGCTGCACTGAGTGGAAATCCGGAAGATATTTATAAAACAGACAAAAAAATATTGGAGTTGTTTCCTGATAACAAAGGCTTGCACCGCTGGATAAAAATGGCGCAGGAGCGAATAGCTTTTCAAGGTTTACCTGCACGTATTTGTTGGCTTGGACAAGGTGAACGTGAAAAAGCAGGACTTGCTTTTAATGAACTTGTAAAGTCAGGTGAAGTATCAGCACCTATTGTTATTGGTCGCGATCATCTTGACTGTGGAAGTGTGGCATCACCTAATCGTGAAACAGAAGCCATGAAGGATGGCAGTGACGCTATTGCCGACTGGCCTATTCTGAATGCACTCATCAACACTGCCGGAGGAGCAAGTTGGGTAAGCCTGCATCATGGTGGCGGAGTAGGTATCGGTTACAGTATTCATGCAGGAATGGTGATAGTAGCTGACGGTACCGATGATGCGGCACGCAGATTAAAGAGAGTATTACATAACGATCCTGCTATGGGAGTTTTTCGTCATCTGGATGCCGGTTATGATATTGCAGCAGATACTGCACGGGCACATCGTTTAAACATCCGCGAAAGACTGAAGTAGTTATTTAAGGTTCAATACTTCTGTTTCAGGTTTCATCATTATTTATTTGTTGAAATAAAATGCTATCTCTGATAATGGTGTTTTGCACAGCTGTGATGAGAAATTTATAATTCAGCAAACCAACAATGTCAAAATTGAAGACTTTGCCGCTACAAACAGAACAGGTTCATTTCGCAACCGGACTTATTGTACAGGTATTATATTGCAACTGCTGATATTTGGGATAGGACTAATGGAATATATTTCATCAATATCAACGATAAAGGGTTTTGCAAATACATAAAGCTTTGAGAAACGTGTATTTTTGCAGAAAAAATTAATGCAAACAGATATCAGAAAAATTGCCTTGGCAATTGTAACTTCACTTTTGATTTTCTCCGCCTGTACACCAGACAACAACACTACCGGTGATGATCGTGACCTGTTTACAGGAAGCTGGACATGTAAAGATTCAAGCAAATCTACCGGTGATGTTCAGCCACTTTACAGTGTGAATATTACAAAATCAGGAACTGCCGATACGGTTATCATTTATAATTTCTATAATCTGGGAGGTAATACCTCTGTGATGGCATTTGTAAGTGGAACAAGCATTGTAATTCCATCGCAAACTGATGACGGATATCAAATGTCAGGTTCGGGTATTCACAGTAATTCTTCTTTTACTTTGAACTATGCAGCACGACTCGGTAACGCTACTGATAATGGTGTAGCGATTTATTCACGCTGATACTATAAATTTTCCGGAAGATATTTTTTAGGCAAAGTAGCATATTCATTGGGGAAGTAAGTACGCAGAATAGTTACATAGTAGTTATATGGTTTATGTTGCCATCCCCAGCCTGCACTTTTATACAAAGTTCCATCAGAGAAATTGCCATCGGCATCGCGCTTATAAGTTCTCATGAGCGAATCGTTTTGTAAAATACTTGAGTCTTTTAGCATTTTCGGATAAGGTGCTTCCTGTAATTCAATGCGGTTGCAGAGTGGTTTGTAGTTGAACTCTTTTTTGTATTCAGGAAGTTCCACATTGCCTACATTTTTGATGATACGTTTGCGTGCCGATTCAGAAACACTTCTTAATAATTGTCCTAATTTATCTTCAAACACCAATATTCCCTGTTCGGTCGCAATTTTTTTTGTGCTCACCGATTCACGGTCGAATAACATTCCCCAGATACTGTTTTTAAGAGAAGCACTATCGTTATAGCTGATAGGAAAAGTAGGGATAGGGTCCGAAACATTAACAATGTTAAAACTACGTTCAGTCTGACAAAATCGTTTGTTATACTCATCAGCAAAAGCTTTGTTGCCTACCATAGGTGCGGCAAAAGCATAAGTCTTAAAATTATTTTTAGCAGAAATATCTTTGCCCTTGATACTGCTAAGCCAGCACGTTGCCAAGTTGGCTAATGCACCACCCTGACTGTGACCTGTGATGATAATATTATAAATTCCATCGTTGTTAAGTGTCTGGATACGGTCTATCAGATCAAGATGCATAAAGGCAACGCCCAGGGCATATCCGCTATGAACAGCAGCGGCAGTGTCGGAGGCAAAGTTGTATTTAAAATTTTCACCTTCAACCACAATGGTACCTTTAGCAGGAATCATGGAGGCATAAATATTTTCGAGCCAACTCACTTGTTTGTCGGTAGAGCCACGAAAACTTATCACCGCAAAATCTCCTTTTTTGTAAACCTGATATTTATTGTCCATGCCAAAGGCTCCCGAAGTATAAACCTTGCGATAACCTTCTGGAATAATAGCCTGATCGCTCTTGTACAAATCAATAAAAGTAAAACTGTTGCAAATGGCAATCATATCACGCATTTCTTCCTTTTTGAATCCCGGAGTGAATGCGTGAATGAACAATGGAAACAATAACATTACTGCAACAGATAAGGCGAGTTTACCTCTCATAGAAATAGTGTGTTTAAGTAGATGCATGTATAACTTTCAAAAAACTATTAAATTGTATCCTCTGAGGGATTTAGATTATTACTGCTTGTACAAAAATAAAAGAAAGTTTCATTTTCAATTCACGTTTTGACTTTTAGTTTTACCAACTTCAAGTGCATATATTCGTAATAATAATTACTTTTACAAACTATTAAATTGGTATGAAATATAAATTACTTTTTGCATTCTCCATTGCAATGCTTTTTGGTTATGCAGGTATAGCTGCTGCCGATGGTTATCAGATTAAAGTGAAGATTACTCCTGTTGAAAAAGATTCACTTTATTATCTGGCAAATTATTTTGGCGAAAAACAATACATTCAGGATTCTGCCAAAGCAGATGCTTCCGGTTGGGTGGTATTCAAAGGAAAAGAAAAGCTGCCTGGTGGTATTTATCTTTTTGTAATCCCGTCAAAGAAATACTTCGAACTCATTGTGGACAAGGAGCAAAATTTTTCATTGGAAACAGACACTGCCGACATGGTTAAGCACATGGTAGTGAAGAACTCTGATGACAACCAAAAATTTTATAACTATTTACAGTTTATAGTTGATAAACAAAAGGAAGCCGAAGATTTGCAGGCACAACTGAAGAACCCCAAAAGTAAGCAGGACAGCATTGCTGCTCAGGAAAAAATGGTAGCACTGGGCAAATCAGTTACCGACTACAAAACAAAATATATAGATGATTATCCTGACTTTCTTTTAAGCAATGTATTTAAAACATCTCAGGAGCCACAGGTGCCTGAAGCACCCTTGCTCCCTGACGGAAATAAAGATTCAACTTTTGCATACCGTTATTACAAGGCACACTATTTTGACAATGTGGATTTCTCGGATGCACGTTTGTTGCGAACACCTTTGTTTCATACCAAATTAGAAACCTACATTAAAAAATTGGTACTGCAAATTCCTGACAGTATCAATAAGGAAGCAGATATGCTGGTAGCAAAAGCCAGAGCAAATCCGGAAGTGTTTAAATATGTGGTGTGGTACCTTACCAACACGTATGAAACTTCAAATATTATGGGTATGGATGCTGTTTTTGTTCACATGGCAAAGACTTATTATACCAAAGATCAGGCAACATGGGTTGACTCAACCACGCTTTATAAAATTCAGGAAAGAGTGAAAGTGCTTGAACCGATTCTAATCGGAAAAAAAGTTCAGAATGTAATTCTGCAAGATACCTCCGGTAACTACAGAGCGCTTTATAATGTGAAAGCACCTTATACCGTTCTGTTGTTTTGGGATCCGGATTGCGGACATTGCCAGAAAGTAGTGCCCGAAGTGAAAAAACTATATGATATTGTGAAAGGAAAAGGTGTTGAGATATATGCCTTGTGCACAGAGACAGAAATGGAAAAATGGAAAAAATTTATCAGGGAGAAAAAATTAGACTGGATAAATGTTGGAGACCCGAAATATCAAAACAACTTCAGATATGAATTTGATATTACCAGCACACCTCAGATATTTTTGTTGGATGCGAATAAGGAAATTATTGCTAAGAAAATTGATGTAGGTGTTTTGGCTGATATGCTTTCAAAAAAGCTCAACATGAAAATTGAGGGCATTGTAAACCCTGAAAAACCGGCACATTAACAATGTTACTTCAATTTCTGTACGCCAGAGGCGATATCTATAAGTTTTCGGGTATAGACGTTTTTTATCCATTGTTTCTTATTATTCTCATTTTCTATTTTGCCAAATCAATCAAAGACAAGAGAATTGTAGACAACCCTTCTTATAAATATTATTTGGCCGGATTGCTGATAAAAATTATAGGTGGGATTATGGTTGTGCTTGTATATAGTTTTTACTATACAGGAGGTGATACCGTGTATTTTTTCTTCGACTCCATGACTTTGACAAACCTGTTGTTTAAAAATCCTGCACATTTTTTTGATGTGGTATTTAACGGATTTACTATTGAAAAATTCAGTTACCTCGATAGCACTACAGGAACATTTGTGTATTACCGTAGTCCTGAAACTTTTTTTGTGCCTCGTGTTATCTGGCCATTTACATTATTTGGATTACAATCCATGGTTGCAGCTGTAATTTTGCTTGCAGTAGTTTCGTTCGGTGGAGTGTGGCGCATGTTTCAGATTTTCATAAAGGAGTTTCCTGAACTTGAAAGGCCGCTCGCTCTTACTTTCTTTTTTTTACCGTCAGTTTTTTTCTGGGGCTCCGGAATTCTGAAAGACTCCATCACTTTCAGTGCTCTCGGATATTTTATTTATAGTTTCTACCACATTTTTATTTCTCCTGAAAAAATTTTTAAAAATCTCCTCATATTGATTGCCTCTGCAGGAATTATTATCTCTATCAAGTCTTATATCTTTATAGGGATTATGCCGGGAATGTTAATCTGGCTCGTACGTAAATACACTATGCAAATAAGAGGTAGCTTTATTCGTGGTGTTACATTGCCTCTTCTTTTAATAATATTCACAGGCTCCGGATTTTTACTGCTGAATATGTTGGGTGATGAGATGGGAAAATTTAATATTGATAATTTGTTGGACGTTGCCGTTGCAAGTAACAACGATTTGAAGGCGGACTACTATGGAGGGAATTCATTTGATATCGGAGATATACAGCCAACAGTAGGTAGTATGTTGCTTCACGCTCCTGCAGCTATCAATGCTGCACTTTTCAGACCCTATATCTTCGAGTCAAAAAATGTATTGATGATGGTTTCCGGAATTGAAAACACATTCATACTGTTGTATACAATCTACGTTCTGATAAAGGTTCGTTTTTTTGGAATTTTCAAATATTTTAACAAACATCATCTCCTTACATTTTCGTTAATCTTCAGCTTGTTTTTTGCTTTTTCTGTAGGTATTTCTACCAGCAATTTCGGAAGTTTGGTGCGATATCGAATCCCACTGTTACCTTTTTATGTCGCAAGTTTGGTAATCATACAACACCTACACAATAAGGAGGAGGAAGAAAAGAAATCTTTGAGTTATACTTATCATAAAGCCATTGTGGAATAAAAAAGGAAGCCTGTCGAAAAAAATGACTAACCAAAACCGAATTCTAATTATGACAGGCGTTCCTCCTTTTGTTTTCAGAGCTATTTTCAGAGCTAAAATTTCCGTTTCATGGCTTCGGAACTGACAGTAAGAGCATGTACTGCCTTAAAAGTTGCACGCTAATTAATATTTAGTTCTCCGTTTTAATAAAGTATTTATTTTCAGAATATTAAAATTCACCTGTAAGGTCAACAAGCTTCGACTGAAGAAGCGTATTGACCTTATAGGTCAAGAGGTTTTATTAATTAATACTTAACGGTGGATAATCAAATTTCAAATTTCTGCGTCATGTCATTTGTTAATATGAAAATTACATTAAATTTACCGCGACTTAGATAAGCAATTTTTCAGGCTCGGTAGAATACAGACACGCTCACTCATTATTTTCAACTTAAACTGTATGATGATGGTGAATTTTTACAAGTGTTTTTTTCTTTATATCAGCGATTCTTCTTCTACAGGAGCAGGGCTTGTCGAGACAAAAAAGATCCAACCACCTTATTTTTCACTTTTCAAAAGCCTGTTATGAAGAGACTCTTAACCTTCATTGTATTATCAGTAATCTGTTATTACGCAGATGCGCAAACCTATCTGATGAGCAATACCAATGTATCAACTTGTGGCGGCACCTTTTATGATAGCGGAGGTGCAGGTTCAAATTATGGGAATAATCAGAACAGCACAATGACCTTTTGTTCCAGTAACGCAGGGCAATGTATTTCTGTTTCTTTTACGTCTTTCAACCTTGAAAGCGGATATGATTTTTTAAGAATTTATAATGGCCCTAACACTGCATCTCCTTTGTTAGGTACTTTCACCGGAACTACTACTCCGGGCACTTTTATAGGAACATCAGGATGCCTCACCTTTGTTTTCACTTCTGATATTGTTATTACTGCAAGTGGATGGGTCGCAAATATCAGTTGCATTACCTGCGCTGCTGGCGGCAGTTGTTTGCAGACTTGCAATGGTGGACCGGCTCCTGCTAATGATGCCTGTAGTGGAGCACAGAATCTTGGTTTATTACCAGTGCCTGCTGCTTGTCCCAGTGGAATTGGCGCATGGCAATATACCAATACTACCAATCTGTGTGCTACTGCTGAAATGCCTTACACAACACTTACCGGTTGTAAACCTTCGGGTAATATGGCCAGCCCTGCTGCTGATGTATGGTATCGTTTTAATCTTACCGGACCAACTCTTAATGTGCAAATCTCCGGAGGTATTCAAACACCTAATGTAGCACTTTACTCAGGAACAAATTGCTCTAACCTAATTGGTAGAGGTTGTGCCATAGGTGCCGGTGGTATTCTTAATACAAGTTTTGTCGGACTTGCTGCCGGAACATATTATCTGCAGGTAAGTGGCGGTAGTCTCAATGATCAGTGTGACTTTACTCTCGGTTTACAGAATAACTACGATTGTGCAGGTTGTGTTATTGTGAACAATCTAACCGTTAATCCTCCTCCTGTGAATGGAACTTATGTAGCAGGACAATTAGTGACTTTCTGCTATACCATTTCTGAATATAACCAGACATCAGCTAACTGGTTGCATGGTGTTGTTCCCACATTCGGTTCAGGATGGGACATGAGTACCCTTACTTACACCATGCCAAATAATTGCTCCGGTAATGGAACTTGGGGTTGGTACAATACCAATGTTGTAAGCTCGGCTACAGGTGTTTCTCACGGCCCGGGATTTTATTATGAGTCGCCATTGGGAAGTCCTTTTGGTGTTGCTGACGGAAATCCGGGTAATAATTTTGGAGACTACAACCCATTGGATTTATGTGACTGGACATTTTGTTGGAGCATACGCACTAAACCGCAATCGCAATGTGTGCAGGGTGCAAGTCTGAACATCAGTATTGATACGTATGGCGATGGTGAATCAGGTTCATGGACTTCCTTAGCTTGTACCGGTGACCCGATTACAGATTTTTTTGCTACATCGGCATGCTGCCAGCCGCCTAATGTGAATGTAACCAACCCCAATTGCCCCGGTGGGATGGGCAGTGCACAAGGTACTGGTCAGGGCACTTCTCCATGGACATTTATCTGGAAAAACAGTGCAGGCACCATCATTATGCAACTCAATAATGTAGTTAGTTCAAATGCATTACCTAATCTCGCTGCCGGCAATTACAGTCTTACTACTGTTGATAACAATGGATGTGCAGCAACCACTTATTTTACCATTGCAGCACCACCAAGTATTGTTGTTTCTGCAACAACTGTTGCTACCAAATGCAATAGAAATGATGGAGCAATAAATATATCTGCCAGCGGTGGAACAACTCCTTTGCAATATAGTATTGATAACGGCACTACCTATAGTTCAAATTCAAATTATACAAACCTTGCAGCAGGAAGTTATACCGTTGTAGTTCGTGATGCCAATGGTTGTACAACTTCACAAACAGTAAACGTTGCACCTTCCACTGTGCCGGTAATAAATACCACAACGGTAACCGGTGTTACATGCAACGGTAGTAACAATGGTAGTATTACGGTTAATGCTTCAGGAGGAAGTTCGCCATATCAGTATAGTCTTGATAATGGAGTAACTTTTCAATCAGCGAATTCTTTCAGCGGGTTACCAGCAGGAAACTACTCTGTGTTAGTATCCGATAATTATGGGTGCACCGTTACCGCTAATGTAACTGTTGTGCAACCTCCTGCCATTACCATTGCCAGTGTTGTTCCATCCGATGCAACTTGCGGAAGCAGCAATGGCTCACTTACTATTAATGCCAACGGAGGTATTGGAACACTTCAATATAGTATCACAGGTGGCGCTCCATATCAGTCTTCAAACATTTTTAACAATCTTTCTGCATCCAATTATAATGTGGTTGTGGTGGACGCTAACGGATGTAGTGCAACCACTACGGCATCCATCAATAATTCAGCAGCTCCAGTGATTAACTCTGCTCCATCAACACCATTGTTGTGTAATGCAGGAACCAATGCTTCCATAACCATTAATGCTTCCGGAGGTACAGGGGCGCTACAGTATAGTATTAATAATGGTTCTACTTTTCAATCAGGAAATGTGTTTAACTCTCTGACAGCAGGTAGTTACAATATTGTGGTTACTGATGCAGTAGGGTGTCAGGTTTCTACATCAGTAACTATTACTGACCCACCGTCAATTCAGATAAATACTTCAGCTACGGGCAGCACTTGCTCACAGTCTAACGGTTCATTAACGGTAAACGCATTAGGTGGCACCGGCACATTACAATATTCAATAAATAACGGAGCAACATTTCAGCCAGGTACAACTTTTAATTCCCTTACATCAGGAAATTATACTGTGGTGGTACACGATGCTAACGGATGTACTGCTTCTGTTTCGGCAAATATTCCTGATGCTCCGGCACCTGTTATCAATAATACTATGGTGACGAATGTGAATTGTAATGGAAACAATAACGGTAGCATAAACATTTCAGCCAGCGGAGGTACAGGAATCCTAGTGTTTTCCATAAACAATGGTGCAAGTTTTCAGAGTGGAAATAATTTTTCTGCATTGGCAGCTGGCAGTTATACAGTTGTTGTTAAAGATGATAACGGGTGTACGGTTTCTTCCAGCCTGGTGGTAACCGAACCAAGTGCATTATCTCTTAGCACCGTTGTTGCAAACACCACCTGTAGTCAGGCTAATGGTTCAGTAACTATCACTGCCAATGGAGGAACACCAAACTATCAGTACAGTATTGATGCAGGAAGCACTTTCCAATCATCATCAACTTTCCCATCATTAGCGACAGGCTCTTATACCATCGTAGTGCAGGATGCGAATGGTTGCACTACTTCTTCAGGAGTAAATATAACAGATGCTCCCGGACCAAGAGTTGATGCAGTAGCAGTTACTGATGCTACATGCAATGGTGCCAATAATGGTACAATAAATATAACAGCAAGTGGAGGCACCACACCATTGCAATTCAGTAATACAGGTGGTGCACCTTATCAGGGTTCAAATAATTTTGTGGGATTATCACCGGGGAATTATACAGTTGTAGTTGTTGATGCCAATGGATGTACGGCATCCACATCAGCA
>JAFDWZ010000009.1 GCA_018268195.1 Bacteroidota bacterium
AGAAGCAAGTCCGCTTGTTCCTGCAATGAGAGCCAAGACAGGTGTAATGCAACACAATGAAGCTGCAATTGCTGTTAAAAGTCCTGCTCCGATTAGTTTGTTGTCTGTTTTCATAATGTTTCTAATATTTTGTTTTCGTCAAGTATTTTGAAAAACGGTTTCAGCATTTTTTCATACTCTTTTGTCAATGAGTAAAAAATGGTTTGTGCTTCTCGTTCGGTTTCAATAAGTTTTCTGTCTTTGAGTTTTCTCAAGTGTTGTGAAACTGCTGAAATTGTCATACCGAGAATGTCGCTTATATCACAAACACAAAGTCGTTTTTCTTCATAGAGCAGAAATAGAATTTTCAGTCTTACGTTGTTTCCTGCCAATTCAAGTCCGTTCGATAAATAGTCAAACGAGCCGTTGAGTTCTGAAACTCGGTCTTTACAGCGGTTTATTTGTTTAATGTCCGCTTGTTGTCTTATACAAGAATTGTTGTCCATAGCACAAAGGTAGTCAATTTGTTTATTTAAGCAACTGCTAAAATATAAAATGTCAAAAAGAACCCGATTTTGTCTGACGGGTTGTGTCGTCATAGCCTTGCCACTAACGTTTTCGGGCTTTGCGTTCGGGCGGGATTCGGAGCACAAAGTTTCAATTTTTTACTTAAGTTAATTAGAAGCACAAAGCTCCAAGTTTGCACGTCAGCCCGCCTGACGCAAAACCCGTGTTACCAGTAGTGCTTTCTTGTCCGATGTCGCTGTGTCTGTCCATTTTACTGCTTTCTTGGTGCGTTGGCTTGGTGGCTCTTTTGGATTTTTTTAGCGTTGGTCTGTGCATTGAAAAAAAATACAAATGTGCCGCCAAATGCGTTGGGTCATTCTACTTTCAAGATTTCATAATAGAGTTCCAACATTCCTAACTGACAAGATTCTCCTTCTGTTCTATTCATAATAGCAACTGCTAACGGTGCTTTTTCATACACAGTAATCATTCCGTTGCTGTCTGGTTTTACATTCTGTGTTGCTTGTGTCTTGCTGAACTTTACTTTTAAAATTTTTCCTTCGGGATTTTTCACTGTTACTGTTGAAGTAAAAGTTACTTTTCGTTTTGTCTCTGGTCGCAAAGTGATTGGAACTATTTCATTCACTTTAAGAACTTCGTCAAGCGGAAGATCATCTTCTTGTTTTTCATCTTTGTCAATTTGTGAAATGAAGGCAACAAGTTTTTTCAATTCCTTCTCTGATGAATACCACCAATTAGTTGACCATATTCTATAAAAAGTAAAACCTTGTTCTTCAAGTCGGGATTGTCTGAACATATCCCAAGCATACGCTTCATTGCTGCTGTGATACTTTGCTCCGTCACATTCAATGGCAATAAAGGGTTTGCCTGTAATTTTTGATTTCACAACTAAGTCGATTCTAAAACCACCGATTTTGTATTGCTGTTGCAGACGGTCTTGTCCAACTTTTTCTGCAAGGCGGTAGTAAACTTCTTCTTCAAATGGTGATTCAGAACCGTAAACATCATGGTCAATCTCAAAAGTTTTTGATTCGCAATTTTCGTAGAGTTGCTTTAACAAAGACTCTCTTGTTTCAAAATTATTTTCGCTTACTGATTTGGCATAAGCCAAATAAGAATAGAAAATGGCTCTGCCATTATTCTTCATCTGCTGTAACAAAGTTGAGTAAGAGTTGTAATGCTCTTGCGGAATTGAAGTGCACACATAAACTTTATATTTTGCTCTTGTTACAATTACGTTCAAAAGTTTGTAGCCGTTGCGTTGCAAGATTGGTCCAAACTGCTGACGAAAAGAACCGTCACTTCTTTTACCAAAAGTTGTTGAAAGAATTATGATGTCTCTTTCATCACCTTGAATGTTCTCCAAATTCTTTACGAACAAATCAGAACCTAAGTCCGCAATCTTTTTATCGTATTCGGGTTTCTGTTGTCTTGCTTTTGTAATTTCTTCAAGGATTAAATTTCGTTGATACAAATTGAAAGTTGCAATACCAACGGAAGGATATTTTCCTTTCTTAAATGGCTTGATATGATTCAATAAAATGTCAACTACTTGCCTTGCTTCATCTCTATTTACTTGGTCTTCGTAAAGTCCGTTCACTTCAATAAACTGAATGGGTTTGTATTCCTGTTTTGCAGGCATTGGAATAAGTCGCTTGCCGTAAAAAGCATGATTAGAAAAGTCAATCAACTGTGGATGCTGTGAACGGTAGTGAACCTTCAAATACGATTGTTTGTAATTGCAGTTCTCGGCATAAACCAAAAGTGATTCGCTGTCGGCAAGTTCTAGCGAATTGTTTGCGTTACGATTTGAAGTTGGCGTTTGTGATTCACTTGCTGTTTGTTCTTCTTCGTAATCTTCTTCTGTCGGACTAAGTAAAGCTGTTCCACCTTGAAAGAAATTTGACGGTGGCATTTGTTGACTGTCGCCTGAAACAACTTTTATTTTTCCTCTAAGCAAAGCAGGGAATGTATCTTCTAATCTCAACTGACTTGCTTCGTCAAAAATCACAACATCAAAAATTGCTTCCTCTAATGGTATTACAGAACTACAAACTGTGGGGCTTAACATCACAACTGGAAAAAAATCAGTGAACAGTTGAAAATCTGTTGTGATAATTTTTCTCAATGAGTTTCTTCTTTCGCCTCTGCTTCCTCTTTTGTTGAATAAACTGATTGGATTTACTCCCTTGCTCTGTGCTTGTCTTGCTGACTGTGCTTGTCGGATTGACCAGTTGCTTATGATGCTTTTTATTTGAAATTTTTTCAATTGCTCTTTTGATTCAACTAACTCAACAATTTTATCATCACTCTTTGGCAAACCTTTCAAATTACTTTCTGCTATTGCAAGCAACCAATGGTAATACCAACTTTCAAAAGTTGTTTCCCAATTCTTGCAGTTTATTTCAATGATTGACTTTACAACTGTTCGTTGCAATGGAGTAAGTTCAATGTAGAATTTCCTCCAATCAAAATACTCTCTAAAATCTACAAGGTTTTCAGAAATGGTCTTCATTTCTGATTGCAAAATTTCCGTTTCGGAAATTTTAAGATTGTGATTAGAAAAGTCCGAAAAGTTTCTTCTTAATAATTTCTCCTGATTGAGATTAGAAATAATTTGTTCAAACTTTCTCTCTGTGTTTTGCAAACATGCTTTGTCTGTGAAAAGGGGATGCAAATAGGTTGAAGAAAAGTTTTGCAAATAATCATGCTTTACTTTCTCGTTGTTCTTAAACCAATCTTCTGTGTGTTTGCTTAATTTATCAATGTTGTCAACGAAAACTTTTAGAGTAGGTGTGTGGTTGCCTTCAATGTAACTGTGTTCAAAATATTTCAGTGTTTGATGAACCTGTTTTATTTCATCAACCTGATTCACTAAAGTAATTCTGTTTCCCTTTAATGTCTTGTAGCGTTTGGAAACAATACTTAAAGTTTGGATTCTGAATTTTGTAAAGCCATCATTTTTGAAAAACAATTCTCCAAACTCTTCGTGATTGGAAACAACAAATTCTTTGTAGTCGGTAATTTGCTTCTTGACCGCAAAATAATAATCACCAAAGTGGCTGTCAAGCCACTTTTGGTATTCTGTTATTTCCTTTTGAAGTTCTGCTTTTGCTTCTTCAAGTTGCTTGGCTGTTTCCTTTGATAGTTCTTCCAACTTTAGTTGAACTGCTCTCGGATTATCTTCTTTGAAGATTGCATCATTCAAAATTTCAAGCGGATGGTCAAGCCGTTTTACATCAGCATAAAGTTTCTTCGCTGTTTTTATTTTGCTGACAATTTCAGCAAGTTCTTTTTCATCATTTGCAAACTTGAATTGTTTGTAATCAAGTTTTGGTTTCAATGTTTCAAAGTCCGCAACCTTTTGTCTTTTCAAAAACTCACCAACTAATTCAGTCCATGATTTACCCAAATAAATTTTCTTGTCAAGCTGCTTGTGTTGGTTATTGAGTTCTTCGGCTTTTGCTTCAACTGTTTCACGAACTGTTATGTAATTCGTTTGATTGAAACTTGCGTATTGTGAAAGATTGCCTAACCTGTCACGAACTGAATTTACAATTCCGTCTCTGTCTTTATTGATGTCTTCAATAACTGCCGCCAATGCCCCTAACTGGTCGTTCTCTTTGTGCAAATTGTTTTTGATCACATCAAGTGCAGTTTTCTTTTCGCAAACTACAAGACATTTCAAATTGTTTGCTAAAGCATTTGTGATAAGTGCTGTAAGCGATTGGCTTTTTCCCGTTCCAGGTGGACCCTGAATTATTTTCTTTGGTTCAATTCCCAATGTTGTGAGAATTTCTTGTTGGCTTGGGTCTGTTTCAACTGCACTGTGGGAAGTTCCTGAAAAATTCTCGACCTCTAAATTTTCAAAATCAAAATCATCAAATTTCTCAATGATTTTATCAATGTCAGTAATGATGCTTTCCTTTTGTGTTCGGAATAATCCGAACACTCCGCCAAAATGTATCCAAGGAATATTTCCTGAAACTGATTCCAAATTTCCTGCATCGGGAATATTGTTAAGTGGCTCTCTGAATTTCGCCAACAAACTTTCTTTGATGTTGGTTGTTGCGTTTGTGTTAAGTGCTTTTAGCACTTTGTAACATTCGTCAATCAATTCCTTTTGGTCAATTACAGCATCTTCCAAAAGTTCTTCGTTGATTTGGGGCACAACAATATTCTCGTCTGTTTTTAAAAATGAGAGTAGCACTTCATTCAGTCCAACAGAGTGAATTTCCTCGTCAACAATTTTTCCGTTCTCATTCCTTGTCTTGTTGCGAAGGATTGACCATGTGTTTACTTTGTTTGTCGCCTTTACAATTTCTAACTGCCAAATGAAAAGCGGAGCTTTAATAATTTTCTTCGGGTCTTGCTTTGATGGTTTAATAAGAATAGGGAAACCAAAACCGAAGGTTTTGATTCCATGTTCTTTGTAGTTGTCCTCGTTCTCAATGTTCAAAGAGTTCAACCGCTTTGATAAAAGTCCAAGTCGTTTTTGTTCGTCTGACTGAATGGAGTTTAAATCAATTCCGTCAAAAGAAATTTTGAATTCAAAACAAGCGTTGGTCAAAAGTTGGTCAAGAAATTTTTTCGCAAAGTCGGGGCGGATGTAATTGAGATTAGCTAAGTCAAGCCGTGTCGCAAACCGTCCTGGCAACACATTCAAATGAATTGACCGTGTGTTCCCACCTTTGAGTTTGTCCCTTAATGCTTTTAAAAAAACTAAATCTGTCATATTACAAGGTTACTAAATTTTATAGTGCGTTGGAGCAAAATCAAATGTGCTGCAAGTGGGTCGCTTGTGGGTGGGGTTGCAGCTCTTTTGATTTTGCTGAAGCGTTGGCTCGTCTATTCATTTTTTGTCTGTCGTTGATGGTCTGCACTGTCGTCATAGCATTACTGGTAACGTTAAAGCATTGCCGAAGGCAGGGCATTTAAAGCACAAAAGTTAAATAGAATGATAGAAGTTGATAATAATACAAAAGTTCATAGTAGATCGTCAAACCCTGCTTTTGGCAATGCAATGTTACAAGCAGTGCCAACGTCAGAGGTTTACCTTATGGACTGTGTTCAAGGGATGAAACATTACCCTGATAAATGGTTTGATTTGGCGATAGTTGACCCACCCTATGGATTGGGTAATAGATTAAGCGATGGTGGTGGTAAATTAAAGGATACACCAATGGCAAAACTTTACAGGAATAAGGAATGGGATAGCTTACCACCTTACGAATATTGGATTGAATTATTTAGATGCAGTAAAAATCAAATAATATTTGGGGCTAACTATTTTTTAGACCAACTACCAGCAACAAGAGGTTTTATATGTTGGGATAAAAAACAAGATATGCCAACACTTTCGGCTTGCGAATTAGTTTGGACTTCTTTTGATAAGCCAGCCAAAATATTTAAAAAAGTCAGCACCGATTTAAACCGATTTCATCCAACACAAAAGCCAATAGAAATTTACGATTTCTGTTTTCAATTTGCCAAAGTAGAAACAGGAATGAAAATACTTGATACACATTTAGGAAGTGGCAGCAGTAGAATAAGTGCAAACAAGTATCAATTAAATTTTGTCGGCTTTGAAACCGATGAAGAATATTTTAACAAGCAAAACAAAAGGTATGATGATTTTATTAGTCAAACACGAATGTTTTAGAGTGTCGCAAGGCATTGCTTGTAACGGTTCACGGCTTGGCGTTTGTGGCGGCAATCAGGGAACATCAGCCCAAATTTAGCACAAAAGTTTAATAGTAGCACTAAGCTCAAATTATGCACGTCAGCCGCCATAACGCCAAACCGATGTTGGCAGCTGTGGTTTTTTCCGTCCGTTCGTATTTGTCTGTCAGGTTTGGTGTGTCGGCAGATTTAATTTTTTGCGAAGCGTGGAAAGATTTTTTTGTTTTTTCTGTCGTGCGTTGGAAAAAGCAAGCTCTTTTGCAAACTTTGGCTTGTGTGTCGCCTTGTGCGGTTTGCAAATGTGCTTGCTTTTAGCGTTGGTTTGTCAAAATTTCATTCGTTGTATTCGTACTGCGTTTAAGATTGCCAATAATGCTACACCTACATCGGCAAAAACGGCTTCCCACATTGTTGCCAAGCCACCTGCACCAAGTATTAAAACAATTCCTTTTACTACAAATGCCAATGTGATATTTTGCCAAACAATTTTCTTTGTCTGTTTACCGATATTGATTGCCATAGGTATTTTACTCGGCTTGTCGTCTTGTATTACTACGTCTGCTGTTTCAATGGTGGCATCGCTACCTAAACCGCCCATTGCAATACCGACATCACTTAACGCTACAACAGGTGCATCATTTACACCGTCTCCGACAAAGGCAACGGTTTCATTTTTGGCTTTGATTTCTTTTACCTTGCTTACTTTGTCTTCGGGCAACAAGTCGCCAAAAGCGTTTGCAATTCCTAATTGTTCGGCAACAAATTTCACAACCGAACTTTTGTCGCCACTCAACATTGTCGGTTTTACGTTGAGCATTTTCAGCTTGTCAATGGTATTTTGTGAGTCTTGTTTTATGCTGTCGGCAACTGTAAGATAACCTACAAATTTGTTGTCGTAAGCAACGGCAATTATGGTGTAAACAATTTTACTTACATCAACATCGTGCTGAATGTTAAACTTGTTCATCAATTTGAAATTTCCTACTAATAATTGTTTTCCGTTTACTTCGGCTTTCAGTCCGTGTCCTGCAATTTCTTCGGTGTTTTCTAATTTGATTTCATTATTTGTTTTGCCAACATATTCGTGAATGGCAGTTGCTACGGGGTGCGTACTCAATCGTTCCAAAGCGTCCACCATTTGTAGCATTTCTGTTTGATTAAATGCTTTGTCAAAAACTACTTCCTGCACTTTGAAAACGCCCTCTGTCATTGTTCCTGTTTTATCCATTACTACGTTTTGGATATTGGCAAGTACATCTAAAAAGTTACTTCCTTTAAACAAAATACCGTTTTTACTTGCTGCACCAATGCCACCGAAATAACCCAACGGAATGGAAATAACCAACGCACAAGGGCAAGAAATTACCAAGAAAACCAAAGCCCTGTACAACCAATCTGTAAACTGATAATCTGCCACAAAAAAGTAAGGAAGCAAACAAATGGCAACGGCTAACAACACTACTATTGGTGTGTAGATTTTTGCAAACTTGCGGATAAATAATTCCGTAGGTGCTTTTTGTGAAGTGGCATTTTGTACCAATTCTAAAATTTTACTCAACTTACTATCGGTGTATGCTGTGGTAACTTCTATCTGTGCAACGGTGTTTAGGTTTATCATTCCTGCCAAAACTGTTTCGCCTTTGGCTTTGGTATCGGGTTTGCTTTCGCCTGTTAAAGCTGCGGTGTTAAATGATGATGTTTCGGATAACAAAACTCCGTCTAATCCCAATTTTTCGCCCGATTTTAATTGTATGATTTCGCCAATGTTTACGCTTTCTGCCTTTACGGTTTGGGGTTGGTTGTTTCGCAAAACGGTTACTTCATCGGGTCTTTGGTCAAGCAAAGATTTGATATTTGCTTTTGCTCTTTTTACCGCCAATGTCTGAAACACTTCGCCAACAGCATAAAACAACATTACGGCTACGCCCTCCGGATATTCGCCAATGGCAAACGCTCCGATTGTGGCAATGCTCATCAACAGAAATTCGGAAAATATCTCGCCTTTGGCAATGCTTTCAACGGCTTCTTTGATTACAGGAAACCCAACAGGAATATAAGCCACCACATACCAAACAATCCTTACCAAACCTGTAAACCATTCTGGTTTTAGGAAATTGTCTAAATAAACGGCAACAAGCAATAGCACCAATGAAATAATGCTTGGCAAAAACACTTTGAAAAGGTTGCTATCACTGTGGCTGTGGTCGTGTCCGTCATCATCGCTATGGTCGTGTTGATGCTTTTCTTTTATCAACTCTTTTGCACCTGCATTGGTGTAAATTTTTTCTTCCTGTGTGCAACAAAGCTGCTTACCTTGTACATTGTAAATATGCTTGTGATTTTTATCTGTATTTATCATTGCTTTTAATTTTTAATGATTGTGTCCTCCTGTGTTAGATAATTTGGCATTGACAAAAAATGCTCCTTTGATTACAATTTGAGCATTGGCAGGAATGTCCTGTACAAAAGTTATTGCGGTGTAGCCCATATTGGAAACGCCTTTTACAACTTCTATTTTTTCAAAATTGATGTTGCCGTTTTCTTCATTGCTGTGTTTACGGTCTTCACTTTCGTGGTTGTGTTCTTCGCTTTCTTCTTCGTGGTGTTCTTCCGCTTTTTTATCAGTAACAACAAAAATGTAGTCTTTTCCGTCTGCGTTTACAATGGCTTCATTGGGTACGGCAGGTGTTAGGGCATTGCTCAAACTCACAATTCCTGTAATGTTCATTCCGTCAATCAAACCTATTTTGTTTCCTGTAACGGTGCAATGCACGGCAATGGTTTTGCTCTCGTTTTCAAATGATGAACCAATGCTAAACACTTTTGCATCGTATTCATTAGTAGGATTATTGGTTAAGGTAAAATGAATGGTTTGCCCGATTTTCAAAAGCGGTAAATCTTTTTCAAACACTTGTAAATCCAAATGCAATGAACTGTTATCTACGATTTCGGCAACAGGCGAAGAAACATCTACATAACTGCCAATCTTTGCAAACAAATTGCTTATTGTTCCATTCAACGGACTTGTAACTACCAATGCAGATTTCAAGTTGCTGTTTGATACCGAATTTGGATTGATGCCCATTAGCTGTATTTGCTGTTGCAATGATGCTTTTCGGGTGCGAAGCGTATTGAGTTCTGCCGTTGCGTTTTGCAGATTTTTCAAAGCTCCTGCGTTTCCTGCATTGAGTTCATTTTGGCGTTGTACTTCCTGTTCTGCAAAAGTGATTTTACTGCCAATAGTCAAATATTCTTCCTGCAACTGTATAAACTGCGGATTGGCAATCGTAGCAATTACCTGTCCTTTCTTTACATAATCGCCAATTTGCACATTCAGCGTTTTGATAACTCCACCATACAAAGAAGTGGCATTTGCTTTGTTGTTGTTTGGAACTTTAAGCATACCATTTGCCTTTATAGTGGCTGTGAGTTCCTTGTTTTCTACTTTGCCCAACGTGATGCCAACGGCTTTTATCTGCTCTTGTGTAAGCGTGGCAATGGTTGGCGTTTCTTCTTCGTGGTTGTGTCCGTCAGAAGTACCTGTTTCTTTTGTATTTTCGTCATTATGCGAATGATTGTCTTTGCTACCGCAACTGCTTATCACAAGCAAAGTGCATAGTGCCAAAGGAAAAACGATTGAATTTTTTATATTGAATTTCATACCGAATTATTGATTGATTATTGAATAAATATTGATGACCGATTGATTGACCTGCTGAATACTTTTTAGGTAATTCAACTGAATGTCTGTTGCCGTTTGCAAAGCATACAAATACTCCACATAGCTTATATCGCCTGTGCGATAACCTAATTGAGCAGATGAAACAATATCGTTTGCATTAGGCAAGGCTTGTTGCTGATAGTAATTGAACTCCTGCAAATCCTGCTGATACTGCTGTATGGCATTTTGAAACTGTGTTTCCAACAAAATTTGCTGTTGCTTGGTGTTGGCTTCAATGGCTTGTTTTTGATAGTCCAAAGATTTTATCCTTGCTTTTGTAGCTCCGAAAGTCAATGGAATAGAAACACCAACGCTTACATAACTGAACCGATTGCCCGAATTAAAATACTGCTCCTGTCCGTTTATAGTTTGAAAACCTATTAAAGACTGATTAGTGTAACCAATCGTAAAATCGGGCAAACCCTGTGCTTTCTCTACCTTTTTTGTTTGTTCTGCAATGATTATATCTTGATACAACGCCTTAATTGTCGGGTGGTTTGCAATGGCTGTGCTGTCTAACAAAGTGCTTACCTGCAAAGGCTTAAAATCTGTATCATTGGCAACTTCAAACGGTTCTTTTGTATTCATCAATGCCTGTAAATTTTGATAAGCATTATTGAGATAAACTCCATTTTGTTTCAGCAATAAATTGATTTCGCCTTGCTTGGCTTGTGCTGTACTGATTTCTACTTTTTTGGTGTCGCCTGTTTTGTAACGCAGTTCTGCCACTTTGATAAAATCATTGTACAAACTATCCAAATACAACAACTGCTTTTGATTATTCTGCAAATACTGAATTTGATAGAAATAAGTACGCACTTGATTTTTTAACTCCAATACGGTTATTTCACTTTGTAATTCTTTGCCTTTTACTTCGGCATTTATCAGTTGTTTTTTAGCACCGAACAAAGTCGGAAACGGTATCGTTTGTGCTACTTGAAAAGATTGGTCAAACTTTATACTGTTGTATTGTCCCAACTGTGCATTAAAATCTAATTTCGGTAATTCGCCCGATGTTCTTTTCAGACTTTGAGCCGATTTTATTTCAAAATCTTTCGCTTTTATATTTCCGTTGTTTTGCAATGCAATGTTTATCGCTTCATCTACACCAATTATTTTTTTGTTTTGAGCATTTGCATTGAAACTTAAAACAGAAAGCAACAACACAATTACGGTTGTAACGGATTTCATTTTTCCTTTTTTTCTGATGTTGATTTTTGAATTGAAAATGATATACAGCAAAGGCAGTACAAACAGCGTAAGGAAAGTAGCCGTAATCAATCCGCCAATAACAACGGTTGCCAATGGTTTTTGTACTTCTGCTCCTGCACCTGTGCTTAATGCCATAGGCAAAAAGCCCAAACTTGCTACGGTTGCCGTCATTAGTACAGGTCGCAACCTTTCCTTTGTGCCGTCAAATACTCGTTTGAAAATGTCTTTAACTCCGTCTTTTTCTAATTGGTTGAAAGTTCCGATTAAGACAATTCCGTTTAATACTGCTACACCAAACAAAGCAATAAAGCCGATACCTGCCGAAATGCTGAAAGGCATACCACGCAACAGCAACGCAAACACGCCACCTATGGCACTCATTGGGATTGCGGTAAAAATCAGACTTGCCTGTTTGAGTGAACGGAATGTAAAGTACAGCAATGAAAAAATGAGAAACAGCGAAACAGGTACAGCAATCATCAGGCGTTTACTTGCTTTTTGCAAATTCTCAAACTGTCCGCCATAAGTGAAATAATAACCTGTCGGCAATTTTACCTGTTCGTTCAATTTCTGCTGAATATCTTCTACCACACTTTGTACATCTCTACCCGATACATTGAAACCGATTACAATTCTGCGTTTGCTACTTTCACGGCTGATTTGTGCAGCACCTAATTTGTAACTGATAGTTGCTACCTGCGATAATGGTATTTGATTGCCTGTATTGGTCGGTATCATCAAATTACTTACATCGTCTATATCGGTTCTATAAGTGCTGTCTAACCGCACAACCAAATCAAAACGCCTTTCGTTTTCAAAAACCTGTCCTGCACTTTTTCCTGCAAATGCGGTGCTTACTACATTGTTTACATCTTCTACATTGATACCGTAATTGGCAAGTCGTGTTCTATCGTATTCTACATTGATTTGTGGCAATCCGCTAACCCGTTCTACCTGTGGCGAAGTCGCTCCGTTTACTGTTTGAATAACCTTACTTACCTTATCTGCATAAATGGCAAGACTGTCTAAATTTTCCCCGAAAATCTTAACCGCTACATCTTGCCGTATGCCTGTCATCAGTTCGTTGAAACGCATTTGGATAGGTTGATTTTTTTCAAAGAATATACCCGGAATGACTTCTAATTTTTCAAAAATTTCATCGGCTAACTCATCATAACTCTTTTTTGTTTTCCACTCTTTTTGCGGTTTCAGAATTATCATCATATCGGTGGCTTCGGGTGGCATTGGGTCGGTAGGAACTTCTGCTGCACCTGTTTTGCCGACTACCATTTTTACTTCGTCAAACTCTTTGATAATTCTTGATGCCTGCATTGAAGTTTCAATACTTTGGCTCAACGAACTGCCTTGTGGCAATATGCAATGAAACGCAAAATCGCCCTCTTGTAATTGTGGTATAAATTCGCCACCTAAATTTTTAAAGAGCAAAAGGGAAAAGGCAAAGAGTAGAGCGGTCGAAGCAACAATCCAATATTTTATTTTTACGGCTTTCTGCAAAAGCGGTTGGTAAATGCTTTGCAGGTAGTTCATCATCTTGTCTGAAATGGTTTCTTTGTGTGAAACTTTTTTTGACAAAAACAAAGCACACATCATTGGTATATAAGTAAGCGACAAAATAAATGCTCCCAAAATGGCAAATCCTACTGTTTTAGCCATTGGTGTAAACATTTTGCCCTCAACGCCTACCAATGTGAGAATAGGAATGTACACGATTAAAATAATGATTTCGCCAAACGCTGCACTGTTTCTGATTTTGGAAGCGGACACAAAAACTTCGTTGTCCATTTCCTGCTGTGTCAGCTTGTTCATTGATTTTCGCAAACCCAAATGGTGCAAAGTGGCTTCTACAATAATAACTGCACCGTCCACAATCAAACCAAAGTCAATAGCTCCTAAACTCATTAAATTGGCACTTACTCCGAAAACATTCATCATTCCCAAAGCAAACAGCATTGACAACGGAATAGCGGAAGCCACAATTAAACCTGCTCTTAAATTTCCCAAAAACAGCACCAACACGAAAATGACAATCAACGCTCCCTCAATTAAATTCTTTTCTACGGTGCTGATTGCTCTGCCAACTAAATCTGTTCTGTCCAAATAAGGCTCAATGACAATATCATCGGGCAAAGATTTCTGAATGACAGGCAATTTTTCTTTGATACGTTTTACTACTTCGTTGCTGTTTTCGCCTTTGAGCATCATTACCACACCGCCAACGGCATCTACTTCGCCATTGTAGGTTAATGCTCCGTAGCGAACCGCATTACCAAAACGAACTTCTGCAACATCTTTTATAAAAATCGGAATACTTCCGTTAGTGTTTTTTACAGCTATGTTTTTTACATCTTCCAACGAAGTAACCAAACCAATACCCCGAATGAAGTAAGCATTTGGTTTTTTGTCAATGTATGCACCACCTGTATTCTGATTGTTCTTTTCAAGAGCATTGAAAATATCGGTAACACTTACACCCATTGCCTTTAAGCGGTTGGGATTTACGGCTACTTCATATTGTTTCAGTTCGCCACCAAAACTGTTTACTTCGGCTATGCCTTTTGTTCCGTTTAGCTGTCGGGCAACAATCCAATCCTGCATAGTACGCAAGTCTTTGGCATTGTATTTATGTTCACTCCCTTTTTTGGGGTGTATGATGTATTGGTACACTTCGCCCAAACCTGTGCTTACAGGTGCAAGTTCGGGTGTGCCAATGCCTTTTGGGATTTTTTCTTCGGCTTCTTTCAGTTTTTCATTGACAAGCTGTCGGGCAAAATATATATCCACATCATCATCAAATACAACCGTAATAACCGAAAGCCCAAACCGTGAAATACTTCGGATTTCTTCTAAATCGGGCAGGTTGGCAATGCTTTGTTCAATAGGAAATGTAACTAATTGCTCTACTTCCTGTCCTGCCAATGTAGGACAAAGCGTAATTATTTGCACCTGATTATTGGTAATATCAGGAACGGCATCAATGGGCAGTTTGGTAGCACTCCAACTTCCCCATAAGATGAGTAACAAGGTCATTATTCCAATGACTAACTTGTTTTTTATACTAAATTTTATAATACTGTCTAACACAATTTATTTGATTATTGATTAACACGAATGGATTTAAACACTTTCCGTAGGAAACAGAAAGAAAGGTAAATGCACGAAAGCACGGTAAATACAGCAACTAACGCATAGCGTTATGCTTGTACCGATAGTACATTAAACCAAAAAAATTAAGCGTTAATCTTAGGCGGTTGCCAAATGTTTCCGTAGAAATTGGAAACTAATACAAAATCACGTCTTGGGAATGTGATTTTTGAACTTACAGGGGTTTTCTTTATACAAAGTTTATAAACTCCGAGATTTGTACTTGCCGTTGTACCACAACAAGTACAAGTACAAAACGGACTGCAAGTATCGTTATGGTCGCTCTTGTGGCTGTGAGCATCTGCACGTTCTGCAACTTCGGTTTTACTTCTGCAATCATTAGACGCATCACTACAAGGCATTACTGATAATGCCAAAATGTAAATGCTGAATATGTATGCAAAAAACTTCATTTGGTGGCAAAGTTAGTAAAAATTCTGAAACGCTGTATTCAAAGCGTTGGAAAAAAGTGGCTCTTTTGGTTTTGCGAAGCGTTGGCGTTGTGTGTCGGGCAAAACCAAATGTGCCACTTGTGCGGTGGCAGAAAAACAAAAAAATGTGTGTTGGGCAAAAATTAAATCTTTGTCTTGTGTCATTGTCTGCTCGTTTTTTCTGTCCGTTTGGTCTTGGTAGTGTCGTCCGTTACCATTGCTGCCAACGGTTCGGGGCTTTGCGTTC